>JAJZIY010000101.1 GCA_021828475.1 Actinomycetes bacterium | reverse complement strand
CTTTCGGCGGGCGGCTGGAGGTGGAGATGCAGGACGGCCGGCGCATCGTCGAGCAGGTCGACGTGGCCGACGCCCACCCGCTGGGGGCCAGGCCGTTCGGGCGGCGCGACTACGTGGCCAAGTTCACCCGGCTCAGCGAGGGCATCGTCCTCGACGAGGACCGCGAGCAATTCGTCGAACTGGCCGGCCGTCTCCAGGCCCTGCTGCCGTCCGAAGTCCGCCGGTGCACCTTCCGGGCACCCGCGGCGGCGAGCACCGCCGGAGCGGGTAGGGGCCTCTGCTGATGCTCCACAGCACAACCGTCGCCGCTCAACGGCGCACGGCCCTTCGCCGGGGTCTGGCCTCCGGGCGCCTCCTGCGCTTCCCGGGTGCCTTCAACCCCCTGTCGGCCATGTCCATCGAGAGGGCCGGCTTCGAGGGGGTCTACGTCTCAGGAGCGGTGGTGTCGGCGTCGCTCGGCCTGCCCGACATAGGCCTGACGACGCTCAGCGAGGTCGGCGACAAGGCGCACGAGATCTCCCGCGTCACCAACCTGCCTGTCCTGGTCGATGCCGACACCGGGTTCGGCGAGCCACTCAACGCGGCACGCACGGTCCAGGTGCTCGAGGAGCTCGGTGCCTCCGGGTGCCACCTCGAGGACCAGTTGAACCCCAAGCGCTGCGGCCACCTCGACGGCAAGGAGGTGGTGCCCGTCGAGGTGATGTGCCGGCGCATCAAGGCCGCCGTCGACGCCCGCCGCGACCAGGGCTTCGTCATATGCGCCCGCACCGACGCCCGCGCCGTGGAGGGCTTGAGGAGCGCCATCGAGAGAGCTCGCGCCTACGTGGACGCCGGCGCTGACATGGTCTTCCCCGAAGCGCTCGCCGGAGCGGCGGAGTTCGAGCAGGTCAGGCGCAGCGTCGACGTGCCGCTCCTTGCCAACATGACCGAGTTCGGGAAGACTGAGCTGCTCAGTAGCGCTGCCCTGGGTTCCCTGGGCATCAACGTCGCCATCTACCCGGTCACCCTGCTCCGCCTGGCCATGGGCGCGGCCGAGAGAGGATTGCGGGAGATCGCGACCCAGGGCAGCCAGGCGGCCCTGGTAGGCGACATGCAGAGCCGCGCAGAGCTCTACGACCTGCTCGGCTACGACAGTTACACGGATTTCGACAGATCGGTGGCCGGCACATGAGCACCAGTGGCGCAACGAGCAGCGGGCCGGGCCCGCAAGTGAAGCGGGGACTGGCAGGAGTGGTGGCCGACACGACAGCCGTGTCGGTTGTCGACGAGGGGGCGGGTCAGCTCCTCTACCGCGGCTACCCCGTGCCTGCCCTGGCCGCTTCGTCGAGCTTCGAGCAGGTGGCCTACCTGATATGGCACGGCGAGCTGCCCGAGGAGGCCGACCTGGCCGAACTGGGCCGCGCCGAGAGAGAACGGCGTCAGCTGCCAAAGCCGGTGGTCCAGGCACTGAGCTCGCTGCCGGTCACCTGCCACCCGATGGACGTGCTGCGAACGGCTGTCAGCATGCTCGGGGCGATGGGCACGGCCGGGGGGGGCGACCTGGAGGCCTCCGTGGACCTGTGGGCCAAGCTCCCGACCGTCGTCGCCGCCGAACAGCGGCGCCGCCGCGGCCTGGCACCGGTGCCGCCCGACCCGTCGCTGTCGTACTGCGAGAACTTCTTCCACATGTGCAACGGCGAGGTGCCCGACCAGGAAGTGCTGCGCAGCTTCGAGATCTCCCTCATCCTCTACGCCGAGCACGGCTTCAACGCCTCCACCTTCGCAGCACGGGTGGTCACATCCACTGGCTCCGACCTGTACTCGGCGGTGACGGCCGCGGTCGGCGCCCTGAAGGGACCGCTGCACGGCGGTGCCAACGAGGCTGTCATGGGCGTGTTCGACCAGCTCGAAGGGCCCGCCGACGTCGAGCCCTGGCTCGAGGGCGCACTGGCCTCGGGCACGAAGGTGATGGGTTTCGGCCACCGGGTCTACAAGCACGGCGACAGCCGGGTACCGACGATGAGAACGGCCCTGGAGGTCATCGCCCGTCGTACCGAGGAGGGCAGGCATCTGCTTGGAGTGTCGGACCGGCTCGAACAGGCGATGCGCGACGCCAAGGGCCTCTATCCCAACCTCGACTACCCCACCGGCCCGGCCTACTTCCTCATGGGCTTCGACACGCCCACGTTCACGCCCATATTCGTCATGAGCAGGGTCACAGGCTGGACGGCCCACATCATGGAGCAGAAGGCCAACAACGCCCTGATCAGGCCGCTGTCGTCATATGTCGGCCCCGCTCGGCGCGAGCTCCCGGGAAGGCGCTGACCGGCCAATTTGACTGTGGACCATCAGCCCAGCACGCGACGCGCCCGCTGGCGCGACCGCGGACGCCACTTTGCCCGGCCGGCGCGCGCTGACGTCCTGGCGGAGGACCTCGCGGCCGGTGACGACCCGGTGCCGGCGGAGCTCGACGACCTCGTGGAAGCCTGGGGCCCCGACGTCCGGGCAAGGGAGGCCTCGCAGGTGGTGGCGTCCCCGCCGCCCGGCCGGGCGCCGGCGAGCGGGACCGCCGGCGCGAACGGGCCGAAGGCGGGGGACGCGCCCGGAGCGGTGGGAGCGGAGCCGGCAGTGGTGGGGCCGGGCGGTGCCGTGCGGACAGCAGTGCCGGAGGTGGCGGAGGAAGCGGGCGAAGAAGGCGTCCAGGGGTCAGATCCCCAGCCGGGAGGCCTGCCGGCACCGGCCGTTGCCAGGGCCCGGCCCCGGCCACTGGTCAGGCCGGTTCGCGCGCCAGCCCCCCGGCACTCCACCAGGAGGCGCTGCACGTCGTGGGAGCTGGCCGGCGTCGCCCTGATCGGGCTGGGCTGCGCCCTCGCGCTCTTCCACCAGGCATGGCAGCACCCGTTCAGCTCCCAGGTCGGGGCCAACGGCGACGCCGAGGAGTACTCGTGGTTCTTCTCCTGGGTCCCCTTCGCGATCGGTCACGGCCTCAACCCGCTGGTGAGCCACTACGTCGGCTACCCGAACGGCGTCAACATGATGTGGAACACCTCGGTCCTGCTCCCCGCGTTCCTGCTCTCGCCCCTCACGCTCATCTGGGGCGCGGCCTTCAGCTACAACGTCGCGCTCACCCTGGCGCCGGCTCTCAACGTGCTGTTCGGCTACTGGGCCTTCCGGCGCTGGGCGGGGCGGCTGCCAGCACTGGCCGGCGCTCTCGTCTTCGGCTTCTCGCCCTACATGGTGTCCCAGTCGGTGGGCCATCTGGCACAGACGCTGATCTTCAGTGCCCCCCTGATGATGGTGTTGGCCGACCGCCTGCTAGTGGTGCAGCGCGGGAGGGCGTGGCTCGACGGCCTCCTCCTCGGCCTGCTGGCCTGGGCCCAGCTGCTCACCGGAGAGGAGGTGCTGGCGATGGAGGCGGTCACCGCCCTGGTGGCCCTGGCGGTGCTCTGCCTGGTGGGCCGGGCCCAGGTTCGCGACCACCTCCGCCGGGCCAGGACCGGCATAGTGGTGGCCGCGGGTGTGGCGGTAGTTCTCTCGGCACCGTTCCTCGCCTACCAGTACCTCGGCCCGGACCGGGTACAGAACCCTCACCCGGGCAACGCGTACGTGAGCGACCTGCTCAACTTCGTGGTCCCGACCAACATCACCAAGCTGGCGCCGCCGTCGGCCCTGGCCGTGAGCAGCCACTTCACCGGCAACGGCTCGGAACAGGGCGCCTACATCGGGCTCCCCCTTCTCGCCTTCATCGTGTTGGCCGTCGTGGTCGGCAGGCGCAGGCGGGTCACCTGGGTCGCCGCCGGCACCGCCGTCGGTGCCGCCCTGCTGTCCATGGGACCGACGCTGCACGTCGACGGCCACGTAACGAAGTTCCCCCTGCCGGACAAGGCGCTTCAAGCCCTACCGGTGTTCCACAACCTCCTCCCCGACCGGTTCGCCGCCATGATGACCTTCGGCGTCGGATGGTTGGTGGCCCTGGGCCTGGAGGCGGTCGGCAGGGCGCACCGGTGGCCCACCGGGGCCAAGGTGGTGCCGTGGCTGGCCGTGTGCACAGGGCTCGCCGCGCTCTTCCCGATCACCAACTACCCGGCAGCCGCCAGCCCGCTCTACGCAGCCTTCGACACCGGCTTCTCCTGCCCACCTCGAGGGACGCCGGCACCGTCCGGCCTGCCGCCCGTCGTACTGATGCTCCCGGCGGACAACGAGCTCGCCCTGCGCTGGCAGGCCGAGGCGCACTTCTGTTTCGTCATGCCGAGCGACAAGGGCATGACCGGGTCCAGCCGCGCCACTTCGGGCCCACCCACGGCGCTGTTCAACCTGGGCAACAACAACGTGGCGCTGCCACCTCTCACTCTCGCCACCCGCCATGCGGTGGCCAGCCAGATGCAGAGCCTGGGTGTGAGCGAGCTGGTGGTCGCTCCGGAAGCGCCGGCGGTGCCCACCTGGACGCCCGATGGGCAGGCCAAGCTCGTTGTGTGGGTCGAGTGGCTGCTCGGGCAGGCTCCACTGCAGAGCCCGGGGCCCTACATCAGCTATTCGTGGAAGCACCTGCCGTCCTTCGCCGACATCGCCTCGGGTCATGTCGGCACGGTCCCCGGCGAGGCGTGAGACGCCGACAGCCGGCGCCTATGCCGTGCGGCGCGCCGAGCGGGTGGCGACCTCCACGCGGTTACGGCCTTTCTGCTTGGCCAGGTACAGCGCCCGGTCGGCGGAGGCGAGCACCGAGCGCCAGTTGGACGCCCCGCCCTGCGCCACGCCGATGCTTATCGTGACCCCGAGCCGGGCGTCGAGCTCTTCCCACGGGTAGGCACGGACCCTGGTCCTGATACGTTCGGCGAAGTCCCGGGCTGCAGGCAGGTCGACCTCCGGTAGTGCGAAGACGAACTCCTCCCCGCCGTAGCGAACCACGAACTGGCCGGTGCGGGCGTCGGTCGCCAGCATGTGCCCGACGGCGCGCAGCACGTGGTCACCGACCTCGTGGCCGAAAGTGTCGTTGATGTCCTTGAAATGGTCGATGTCGGCCATGAGCAGGGACACGTCGGCCTTGATGGCGGCCAGCTCCGACAGGCACCGCTCCAGCAGCCGCCGGTTGCCGGTACGGGTGAGAGCGTCCTCCTCCGCCGAGCGGATCGCCGCTGCCGTCTGGGCCTCCAGGGCCTTGCGCTCGTACTCGAGCGCAGCCCTGGCCCACACCTGTTCGACGAGCTGGGCCGTCCTGTCCCGGTAGACAGCCCACATCCGGCGCTTCAGCTCGAGGGCGCCGGCGAGCGCCTGGGCCATGGCCCCGCTGTCGTGCAGGGCCCCGACGAGCTCGTCGAGCACGTGCATGGCGTGGTGCGGGTCGTCGCCCGGCGCGGCCAGGTCCAGGGCACGGCGGGCAGCGGCCACGGCGTCGTCGGAGCACCCCAGTGCCCTGAGGGCACGGGCCTCGGAGAGTGCCAGCGCCGAGCCGGACATGGCCCAGACCGTCTCGCCGGCGTGCCCGGACGTGGCCCTCAGCAGCTCGAGCGCTTCGGCCGGGCGCCCGTCCTCGATCAGCAGCTCGGCCTGAAGCCGTTGTACCCCCAGGCGCCGCAGCGTCTCCACCGAGCCCTCCGCCAGCATCCGCTCCACCACCGCCGCAGCGTCGCGCACGCGGTCACGCCCGGAGGCGGACCTCCGACCGTCGCCCCACCCGGCGGCGCGCTCCTGGCGCACGGCCAGCAAGAGCGCATCAGCCAGGTTGTGCAGCTCGCGCATCACCTGCCACTCGTCCCCCGTCCGCTCGGCAGCCACCAGCGCCAGCCTCAACTGCTCGACGGCGCGGTCGTAGTCGAGGAACGCATTGCAGAACACGGCCAGGCGGTTGCCCACCTCGGCCTCGAGGTGCGGGTCCGCCAGGGCGCACACGCCGGCGATCGACTTGGTGGCCAGCTCGGCGGCCAGGGAGAGGTCCCCCTGCCTCGAGGCAAGGGCCGCGGCCAGGCTGGCGGCCTCGAGCGCCGCGCTGACCTGGCCCGACCGCTCGAACAGCTCCATGGCGGCCAAGGCGTCGGCCAGGCTCCGGCCACCGTCCAGCTGGTTGGAGCCGGCCTGGGCGCGGCACATCAGCAGAGCAGCGCGCTCGACCGGGCCCAGGGCGTGCCCCAGGGCCAGCTGTATGTCCAGGCTGAGGGCGGCCCGGTCCGCTGCCCCTGAAACGGTACGAGCGCGCGCAAGCAACGCCTGGGTGCCGGGACGCTGGCCGGGGGCGGGGCTCACAC
>JAJZIY010000100.1 GCA_021828475.1 Actinomycetes bacterium | reverse complement strand
CGGCCACACGGGCGCGGCCGCGCCCTCGGGCCCGGCGCCGGCCGTGCCCCTGCCAGGCAGCGGTCGCCAGTTCAACCCGCTCTCCGGGCGACGGGCACTGCAGCGCGCACTTGTCCGGGCCCCGCCAGCTTGGGCACCAGTGACGTCGTCGTGCTCTTCAAGTGCGCATTTCGGCCGGCAGGCGCATCACGTAGCCGACTCCGCGTACGGTGTGTATGAGGCGGGCTTCGCCTGCCGTCTCGGTCTTGCGGCGCAGGTAGCCGATGTAGACCTCGAGACTGTTGGAGTTGAGGCCGAAGTCGTAGCCCCAGACGCGGTCGAAGATGACCTCGCGTGGCAGCACCTGCCTGGGGTTGCGCAGGAACAGCTCCAGCAGGAGGAACTCGGTTCGTGTCAGCTCGATGAGGCGCGACCCGCGGCGCACCTCCCGGGTGCCCGGGTCGAGAGACAGGTCACCGAAGCGAAGCACCTCGGAGTCGGCGGTCGGCGAAGTGCGGCGCATCAGCGCCCGCAGCCTGGCCAGCAGCTCCTCCAGCGCGAATGGTTTGACCAGGTAGTCGTCCGCTCCGGCGTCGAGCCCGTCGACACGCTCGGTGACCGAGGAGCGGGCGGTGAGCATGAGTACCGGTGTGCGGTCACCGGCTGCCCTCAGCCGCCGGCACATCTCCAGGCCGTCCATGCGTGGCATGGCGATGTCGAGGACGATGGCGTCTGCCGGCCTCTCGGCGTGGGCCGCCAGGCCGGCCATGCCGTCCTCTGCAAGCTCGGCCGTGTAACCCTCGAAGCGCAGGGCGCGCTCCAGCGCCTGGCGTACAGCGGGCTCGTCGTCTACCACCAGCACCCTCATCGGGCCTCCTCAATGGCCAACTGTGCCGCCTGCTCCTGAACGCCCGCTGAACAGGACGTGGGAACTCCCACAGCCTGCCGGCGGCCCGCATCCCGAGGTTACTGCCAGGGCGGTAACTTGGGCCCGTGGCCCAGCACCTGGTCGAACGGCGCCTGATGGAGCTGTCCAAGCGACTGCGCCGTGCTCGCGAGGAGCTGGCCGTGGCGGACGAGCAGTTCCGCGCCCTCGCCGAGGCCGCCGACGATGCCAGGGTGCGCGCCCTGGTGTCCGAGACGCCGCTGGCCGCCCGCGAGAGCAACGACGCTCAGCGTCACGCTCAGGCGATGGGGGCCGCGAGGGACAGCCTCGCTGCCCAGGTCAAGCGCATGGAAGCCGAGGTCGACGAGCTGCTCGACAAACTGCTGCCCGGCACCTGACAAAACAGGGTGGGCGCCGGGCCGCCCGCGGTAGCCTTCGGAGGCGTGAGCCGCGCCGGAGCGGTGCCGGGGCCGTGCGGCCCGGTTTGCCCGCTGGCTCGCTGTTGGGCGACTCTGTTGACATTGGCCGACGAGAGGGTGAGGTAACGCGCAGTGGGCGCAAGGGTGGTCATAGCTGAAGACGAGGCGCTCATCCGCCTGGACCTGCGGGAGACCCTCGAAGAGGAGGGCTACGAGGTCGTCGGCGAGACGGGCCGGGGCGACGAGGTGGTCGAGCTCGTCCGCAAGCAGCGCCCGGACCTCGCCATCCTCGACATCAAGATGCCGGGCGAGGACGGGCTCAGCGCCGCCGCCAAGATCACCTCCGAGCGCCTGGCCGCAGTGCTGGTCCTGACCGCCTTCTCGCAGAGGGAGCTGGTCGACAGGGCCAGGGAGGCGGGAGCGCTGGCCTACCTGGTCAAGCCGTTCCAGCGCAACGACCTGTTGCCCGCCATGGAGCTGGCGATGGGCCGCTTCGAGGAGATGCGGGCCCTCGAGGCCGAGAACAAGAGCCTGGAGGAGCGCCTGGCCAGCCAGAAACTGGTGGAGCGGGCCAAGGGCGTGCTCATGGACACCCTCGACATGAAGGAGAACGAGGCCTTCCGGTGGGTGCAGCGGACCGCCATGGACAAGCGCTGCACGATGAAGGAAGTGGCCGAGAAGGTCATCGCCGGGGACCTGCGGCCCGAGAGGAGCTGAGAGCGCGGCAGGACGTGCCCCAGCCGGGCCCGGGGGCCCGGCTGGGGGACGACTGGACCGGCCGATGCGCCCGCAGGGGCGGACGGGCGGCTACACGGCCCCGACAGGCTCCTTGGCCAGGACGGCGAAGAAGAGAAGCTGGGCGAAGGTCGCCCCGAGGACGAGGGGGCCTTCCTCGGTTTCGAGGACCAGGCTGCCGTCCGGGCCCTGCGCGCTCACGGTCGCGACGCACCCGGGTATGAACCCGTGCTCCTCGAGATAGGCCATGGCGTCGGTGTCGAACTCGAGCAGTTCCGATATGCGCGAGAGCCGTACACGGTCGCCCACCCGGGCGTCGGCCAGCGGCTTGGTTGCTTCGGGCTGGTGCCCCGAACCAGGCACGAGGTTGCCGTGCGGGCAGGTGGCCGGGTTGCCGAGGATCTCGACGAGGCGTGCTTCGACCTCGTCGGATATGACATGCTCCCAGCGATCGGCCTCGGCGTGCACCTTGTGCCATGGCAGGCCGATGACATCGGTGAGCAGGCGCTCGGCCAGGCGGTGCTTGCGGATCACACCTGTGGCCAGTTCACGGCCGGCGGTCGTGAGCGCCAGCGTGCGCCCGTGGACCTCGATGTAGCCGGCCTCCTTCAGTCTGTGGACCATCTCCGAGACGGTGGGGGCCGAGTGCCCCACCCGCTCGGCCAGGCGAGCCTGGATGACCTGGTTGCCTTCCTCCTCGAGGTTGAAGATCGCCTCAAGGTATTGTTCGTTGGGAGGGTGGGCTCCGGGCCGGTCTCCGTTTATTGGCATGTGCTGAACTTAACGCTCTGAGCCTCTCGTGTCGCACGGGCGTTGTGCTCGTTTTAGGGGGGGCGAACGTCCCTATCGAGTAGCGCCACCGGCCGTCACGAACAGTTCCGTTCAACACCTTTGCGCTGTGTGGTTACCGGCCCCTGACCGGCGCCGTTCCCCGCAATCGGGGTGGACATGCTTCGGAGCCCCACCGACGCCCCACCCTGCGTGGCCAGGCCCCGGACGGACCGTGCCGGGTGGCAGACTCTAGGCAGTGGCCCTGCTCATGCTCCTGGACGGCAACTCGCTCACCTACCGCGCCTTCTTCGCTCTGCCGAGCGACATGGCAACGGCCTCGGGCCAGGTCACCAACGCCGTCTTCGGTTTCACGTCCATGCTGGTCAACCTGCTGAAGGACCACAAACCTGACATGCTCGTGGTGGCCTTCGACAGGCCGGAGCCCACGTTCCGCCACAAGCTGGTGCCCGACTACAAGGCGACGCGCTCCGAGGCCCCCGACATCCTGCGCCAGCAGATGGGCATCGTCCGCCAGGTAGTCGAAGCCATGCGCGTGCCCGTGGTCGAAGCCCCCGGCTTCGAGGCCGACGACGTGCTGGCGACGCTGGCTACCAGGGCCGCCGCAGACGGCGACGACGTCATCGTCGTCACCGGCGACCGGGACGCGTACCAACTGGTGGAGGACCCTCACATACGGGTGCTCTACAACCGGCGCGGAGTGTCCGACTACGTCCTGTACGACGAGGCGGGCATCGTGGCGCGTACCGGTGTGACGCCGCGCCAGTACGCGGAGTTCGCCGCACTGAGGGGTGACCCCTCGGACAACCTCCCGGGTGTGCCGGGCGTGGGGGAGAAGACGGCCGCCAAGCTGGTCAATGCCTACGGGGGCATCGACGGCGTCTTCTCTCACCTCGACGAGCTGACGCCCAAGCTCAGGGAGTCGTTGTGCTCGGGTGAGGCGGTCGTGCGCAGCAACGCAACGGCCACGCCACTCGTGCGCGACCTTCCCCTCGAGGTGGACCGGGGCCAGGCCGCCCTTGGCGGCTGGGACCAGAGCGAGCTGCGCCGCTTGTTCGACTTCCTCGAGTTCCGCACCCTTTGGGACCGCTTCGTCGATGCGACCGGGGCGGCCAGGGGAGCCGACGCAGGGCCCGAGGCGCCTCCGGCGGAGGCGCTGGCCGTGGCGGTGAGCGAGGTCGGGGCAGAGGGTGATCTCGTCGGCCTCTGCGAGCGTTGGGCGGGCGAGGGCGCCCAGCTGGCCGTCGCGGGTGCCTGGGAGGGCCCCGAAGGGCGCTCGGAGCTACAGGGACTGGCCCTGGTGGAAGTGCCCGGCGACGAGGCGCCCACCACGGCGCAGGCCCACTGGGTGGGACAGGGCCTGCTCTGCCGACCGGGTGCCCGGGCCGCGCTGGCGCGATTGTTCGGGCCCGGGGGCGCCTGGGTCTCGGCCCACGACGCCAAGGCTCTCGTGCGAGGCCTGGCCTTGCTCGGCGTGGACTTCACCCAGGTGCAGCTGGACACCTCCGTTGCCGCCTACCTGGTCGACCCGGCCGGGGACAAGTACGTGCTCGAGGAGCTGGCGGCGCGCTATGCCCGTGTGGCGCTGGCCCCTCCCGGCACTACACCGGCCGGCCAGCTCGACCTGTCCGGCTCGTCACCGGCACCGGACGATGTCGCCGCCCGTCGGGCGGCAGCCGTTGCCCGGTTGGTGGCACCTCTTTCCAGCGCTCTGGAGGCCCGGGGCATGTCGGCCCTGTACGACGGGGTCGAGCGGCCGCTTGTCCGCGTGCTTGCCCGCATGGAGCTGGCGGGCGTCCGGGTGGACACCGTGGAGCTGGCCCGCCTCGGCCGCGAGCTGGCGGACGAGGCCCGCGCCCTGGAGCGCACCGTGCAGGACCTCGCCGGCACCAGCTTCCTTGTCAATTCACCTCAGCAGCTCGGGGAGATCCTCTACCGCAAGCTCGGTCTTGTCCCGGCCAAGAAGACCCGTACGGGTCGTAACTCGACCGACAGCCAGACCCTCGAGAAACTGCGCGAGGAGCACCCGATCGTGCCGGCCGTGCTGCGTTACCGCGAAGTCGAGAAGCTGCGCTCCACCTATACCGAGGCCCTGCTGGCCGAGGTGGGCCCGGACGGCCGGGTCCACGCAACTTTCAACCAGACCGTGGCCAGGACCGGTCGGCTGTCCTCGGACGCCCCCAACCTGCACAACATCCCGGTGCGCACGGAGGAGGGCCGCCAACTGCGACGCGTGTTCGTGCCCGAACCGGGCACCAGCTTCCTCGTAGCGGACTACAACCAGATCGAGCTGAGGGTGATAGCCCACCTGGCCCAGGACCCCGGCCTGGTGGAGGCGTTCCACAACGGCTCGGACATCCACCGCATGACCGCCGCCCGCATCTTCGACGTGGCCCCGGCCGAGGTCACCATCGCCATGCGCTCCAAGGCCAAGATGGTCTCCTACGGGCTCGCCTACGGCATGGAGGCCTACGGCCTTGCCCAGCGGCTCGGGATCGGGCGGGAGGAAGCAGCCCAGATCCTCAAGTCCTACTTCGAGAGCTTTCCCAACGTCCGCTCCTATATGGACCGGGTCGTCGCCGAGGCGCGCGACAAGGGGTACACGGAGACGCTGTTCGGGCGCCGCCGCATCATCCCAGAGCTCTCCTCGAGCCAGTACAGCGTGCGCATGGCGGGCGAGCGCCAGGCCATGAACGCCGGTATCCAGGGCTTGGCAGCCGACATCTTCAAGGTCGCCCTGGTCAAGCTGGATGCCGTACTGGAAGCACGAGCCATGCGCAGCCGCCTCGTCCTGCAGGTGCACGACGAGGTCATCTTGGAGGTGCCACCGTCCGAGCGCGACGAGGCCAAGGCGCTCACCCTCGACGCGATGCGCGGAGCCGCCCAGCTCAGTGTCCCCTTGGAGGTCAACCTCTCATGGGGCGACAGCTGGGCGGAGGCCAAGGCGTGACGTGCCGGGCCGGTCTCGCCAGCGCCGGCCGGCCCGCTCCGGTATCGCACAGCTCTTCAACTCCCGGCCTGGTGCAGGCCGATAGACGAGTGTGAGCCCCGCCCCCGGCCAGCGTCCCGGCACCCAGGCGTTGCTTGCGCGCGCTCGTACCGTTTCAGGGGCAGCGGACCGGGCAGCCCTCAGCCTGGACATACAGCTGGCTCTGGGGCACGCCCCGGGCCCGGTCGAGCGCGCTGCTCTGCTGATGTGCCGCGCCCAGGCCGGCTCCAACCAGCTGGCCGGTGGCCGGAGCCTGGCCGACGCCTTGGCCGCCATGGAGCTGTTCGAGCAGTCGGGCCAGGTCAGCGCGGCGCTCGAGGCCGCCAGCCTGGCCGCGGCCCTTGCCTCGAGGCAGGGGGACCTCTCCCTGGCCGCCGAGCTGGCCACCAAGTCGATCGCCGGCGTGTGCGCGCTGGCGGACCCGCAC
>JAJZIY010000099.1 GCA_021828475.1 Actinomycetes bacterium | reverse complement strand
CCACGCCCAGGGCGAGGGCACCGCCTCGGCGACCGACACCGTGACCCTGGCGGCCGGCGGCACCAGGGCCGGCAGGGCCAACAGGGCACCAGGGACGGCAGGCCAACGGGGCGCCCGGGACGCGGTCACGTCGTCAGCGCTCTCCGGCCGCTTCGGATCGGCGGTTGCTCCACTTCGTTGCCCGGTGCCCGGTCCGGGTGGACCTGGCGGCGCCTGCTCAGCGGGTGCCGAGCAGGTCCACCACGAAAACGAGCGTCTCGTTGCCCTTTATGACCCCACCGGCGCCCCGGCTGCCGTAGCCGAGGTGGGGAGGGATGGTCAGGCGGCGGCGGCCTCCGACCTTCATACCGGCCACGCCCTGGTCCCAGCCCTTGATCACCTGGCCCCGGCCCAACCCGAACTCGAACGGCTCGTTGCGGTCCCACGACGAGTCGAACTCCGAGCCGTCCGACCAGGCGACTCCCACGTAGTGCACCGACACGTCCTGGCCCGGTTGGGCCTCAGCGCCGTCACCCACGACCAGGTCCTCGACATGGAGGTCGGCCGGTGGTTGGCTGCCTGGGATCTGCACGTCGGGTTTCTGCACTCGGGGCTCCTCGTTGTTCGACGGACCGGCGCAGCCTACCCAGTCTCCTCGGGAGCGCGCGCTGCCGGCGCGGGCAGCCCGAGAAGTTGCTCGTCGAGGGCGTCGAGCACCGCGCTGTCGACGCCCGGGTCGAACTTGCGCGCGAAGAGTTTGGTAGTGCCGCCCGGCATCTTCTGCGCGCTCCCGCGGCCTGCCGCCACCAGGGCGTCGATGTCACCGGTGCGGAACGTCCTCGGGTGGGCTCCGCCCGCCGACCAGTCCGTGTAGTACACGTCGCAGTTGACCACGCGGTCCGCATAGGGGGACGCCATCGCCATGGTCGGCAGGAACAGCTCGTCCGGGGTCCAGGTGCGGCGGAAGTACTTCTCGAGCTCGGGGCGCTCCTGCATCTGCTCGAGGACCCAACCAGCCAGCGCAGTCGAGACGACACTGTTGGCATGGCCGTAGTGAGGCGCCAGGCCGGACGGCAACCGGCGGCGCAGGGGGAAGCGCACCCTGCGGCCCCGCACGGGCAGGTGCCAGGAGGTGAACCTGGCCATGCCCCCGTCCCTGTCGCCGATCCAGGCCACCGGGACACGAGCGCATGTGAGCCAGGACGCCTCGGGGCGCGCAGACACGTACGCATCGACCTCTTCTGCCGGGCGCAAGAGGTAATCCTGGCCGCTGGCCAGCACCGCATGGGAGTAACGACCTTCGACGGCAGCCCGCAACCCTCCGAGCTGGGCACGCACCGAGCCCCAGGAGGCCCACGGGCTGGGGACGCGCTCCAGCAACGACACGTTGTCGTGGCGACCGGCGGTCCGGGCGAACTCTTCCCACACCTCTGGTGGCACCCTGGCGTCCACGTGGAGGAACACCCTCGACGGAGCCACACGGGACGCGAATCGAGCGACCTGGGCCGGCAGCCTGTGGGCAAGGACGACGTAGCAGATCAACGCCGCAACACCCCCACGGACCTCGGCCGGACGGCCCTCCTCACGGTGACGCACCCTACCGGCACGTGAGCGGGGGCGGCCCCAACCGGGATGCCAGCTAGCCTTGAGCGATGGCTGACCTGGTGCTGGCCGGCGCAACCCACCCTGCCGGGACGGCCCTGAGCCGCGTTGCCGGGACGGCCATCATCCGGGTGATCGGGACGGCCGCCTACCACCCGGTGGTCGCAGTGGCCCACCACTCCACCTGGTTGCTCGCCCTTTCCGGCCTCCTGGGAGGCATCGCCGTCGGGGTCGCAGGCATGGGCGGTGGCGCCCTCATGACGCCGGTGCTCGTGCTGCTCTTCAACGTCGACCCGCGTGTGGCGATCGCAAGCGACCTCGTCAACTCCCTCGCCATGAAACCGGTCGGGGGCGCCGTCCACGCCCTGCACGGCAGCGTCAACTGGAAGCTGGTACGCCTGCTCGCGGTGCCCGGGGTACCGGCAGCCTTCTTCGGTGCCTGGCTGCTCAACCAGCTTGGGGACAACCATGCAGCTCAGTCCCACCTCAAGACGCTCCTGGGTTGGGCGCTGGTCGTGGCCTGCACGAGCATGGCTACCAGGGCGACGCTCAGCGCCCGGCTCCGCCGGCGTGGGCTGGCCGAAAACCTCGCGCCATGGCGGCTCAAGCCCGTTCCGACACTGGCGGTCGGCCTGCTCGGCGGCTTCATGGTCGGCATGACCTCCGTCGGCTCGGGGTCGCTCGTGATCGTGCTGCTCATGATGCTCTACCCCCGCTTGTCGTCCCGGGTACAGGTCGGCACCAACCTCGTGCAGGCCATTCCCCTCGTCATCGCCGCCACGATCGGCCAGGCCCTCTTCGGCCACATCGACCTCCACGTCGCCGGCAGCCTCGTCCTCGGCAGCATCCCGGGCGCATACATCGGCGCCCGCATCTCCAGCCGGGCACCGGAGGCCATCGTGCGGCCTGTCCTGGTGGTCATGTTGAGCGCCTCCGGCCTGGCCCTGCTCATAACCAGTTACGCCGGCCTGGCCATCGCCCTCGGCATAGCCGCGGTGGTGGGCTCCGCTCTGTGGGGCGCGGTGGACGCCACCCTCCACCTGTCCGAGGACTGGCAGGCCACTGGGCGCAGCCGGACGACGTGGGTCGCCGTCATGGGCGTCGGCTCCCCGCTGGGCGTCGGTACCGTCGCCGCCCTGGTGTACGCCGTGCGGGTGCGGCCGGCAGTCGTCGCGGCGGCAGCCCACAGCACGCGCTGCGATGCCACCGGTCCGCCCCCCGCACGGGCGGCAATGCCAGCCGGAGCATCCCGCACCCGCGTGGCACCGGTCGAGGTGCCCCCTCCCGGAGCGGGCAACCCCGACCAGATCTGACCGGAGCGGTCCTGTTTGGACAGTGGCACACCGCGAGTGGAACGCACACCCACTGCCAGGCTCAGCGGTTGGCCCGCTGAAGCTCAGCGGCTGGCCCGCTGCCGGCTGTAGATCAGCTCCCACCCCTCGGCCTCGCGGGCGGCCCGAGCCCGGACCAGGGCATCCTCCACTGCAGCGTCCTCAGTCGGCGCAGCCGGGGGAGCGGGCGGCCTGAGGGCCTTGCCCTCCCCTGAGTCCTTGTCCAGGCTCGGCGGACGCAGTTGTGGCGAGTGGGCAATGGCGTCCGCCAGCGAGCCGAGCAAGTGGCGCGTGGCCATCTCGGCCTGCTCGAGCGTCGGGCGCCTCTCCAGAGCCCAGCGCTGGCGACCCTCGGCCACCTCGATGAAAGGCGCCCAACCCCCGGTCACCGGCACGATGAAGGCGTCGGAGACGCCCACGACGGCCAGAGCCCTCCAGACCTCGGCCGGCACCAGGCCCTGGCCCGCCCTCCGTGACCGGTATATGGCGATGTTGCCGGCGTCGAGGGCGAAGCGGTAGAGCCACCGCCCCCGGTCGATGTGGACTGAGCTCTCGCCGTTCACCCCGGGTAAACCTCCCCACCAAAGACGGCCTAACGATTATCGAACTTCTTTGTGCCCATCTGAGGGACGGCGATCAACTTAGCAAGGTCGTCCGCGTACCCGGTGTACCCGGACGGCCTCAGTGTCGAAAGCCGCCGAGCCGCTTCCTCTGGGAGGCCGAGATCGCGCACAAAGTGGTCGAGGTCCTCCGCCGTCAACGCTCTCCCCCGGCTGAAAGCCTTTAGTTTCTCGTAGCTTTCGGGCACGCCGTAGCGCCGCATCACCGTCTGCACGGCCTCGGCGAGCACCTCCCATGCACCGTCGAGGTCGGCCGCCATGGCCCCCTCGTCTGCACTTACGCGCCCCAGGCCACGCCTGGCCGACGATACGGCCAGCCCCGAGTAACCGAACGCACTACCGATATTGCGCAAAGCAGAAGAATCGGAAAGATCGCGTTGCAGACGCGACACCGGCAATTTGGCTGCCAGGTGCCCGAACAGGGCCCCCGCCACACCGGCGTTTGCCTCTGCGTTCTCGAAGTCGATGGGGTTGACCTTGTGGGGCATGGCCGAGCTGCCGACCTCGCCCTCGACGACCCGCTGGCGCAGGTAGCCGAGGCTGACGTAGGCCCACATGTCCCGGCAGAAGTCCACCAGCACCGTTCCGAACCGGCTCATGGCGGCGAACAGCTCGGCCAGCCAGTCGTGGGGCTCTATCTGGGTGGTGAGCGGGGACCACGTGAAGCCCATGCCCTCCACGAAGGCCCTCGCCGCACCCGGCCAGTCAACATCGGGGTACGCCACCCGGTGCGCCGCCAGCGTGCCCGTGGCGCCGCCCCACTTGCCCGGCACCTCGACTGCCCGCACGTTGCGCAGCTGGCGCTCCCAGCGGGCCACGAAGACAGCCAGTTCCTTACCCAACGTCGTCGGCGTGGCGGGCTGGCCGTGGGTGCGGGCCAGCATCGGTACACCGGCGAGGCCGACCGCCATGGAGCGGACGTCGTCCACGAGGGCCTCTGCTGCCGGCAACCACGCGCCGGCCAGGGCCTCCCGGACCATACGGGCGTAGGCGAGGTTGTTGATGTCCTCCGACGTGGCCCCGAAGTGGGCGAACTCGGTCCGCTCGGCGCTCCAGCCCAGCTCGCCGCCCAGCCGTTGCTTGAGCAGGTACTCGACGGCCTTGACGTCGTGGTTGGTGCGCTTCTCGATCCGCTTGACCGCGGCAGCGTCTTCGGGCCCGAACTCGCGTACCCACCGCGCGAGCACCTCCTGCTCGGCCGGGGTGAGCGGGGACAGTTCGCCGACGCCCGGCATGGCGGCCAGGTGGGCGAGCCACTCCACCTCGACGGCGAAGCGCTGGGCGATCAGGGCGCCCTCCGAGAAGGCTGCAGCATATGGTGCGCACTGGCGCCCGTAACGGCCGTCCAGGGGCGAGAGGGCACCGAGGCGCCAGCGCTCCTCGCTCCAGGGCTCCTCGGTGGTGTGGGGCTGTTCGTCGGGTGACATGTGGCTCCGTATCGTCGGCTAGGTCCTGGGCCCGGCCGCCCTGCGCGCCGGGCAGCGCGCAGCGGGCAGCGGGCTGTGCCGGGACAGCAGCACGTGGTGCGCGCCAGGCTCGGCCACGACGTTACCCGGCCAACGCCATGGCGCTCCCTGCCAAGAGCAGGGGCGGTCACCGGCCCCGGGCAACGGCGCTCCCTTGCGATGGTCACGGCAACGGCCGTGTCTTCCCTGGCGGAGGCCCTGGCGCGCCCTGGCAAGGGGCGGCGGCCCGGGAGGCCGGCCGAGACGGGAACCCCGGTGGTTGGCCGAGACAGCAGCCCGGCGCCACCATGGAGGACATGCCTTGCCGGCGTCGAAGCTCACGCACCCTGGGCGCGGTCGCGTCGCTGGCCCTGACGCTGGCCACATTCTGGGTGGGCGGGCCCGGCCGGCCGCCCGCAGCGGTGCCCCGCCAACCCACGCCGCCCGACCGGTACTACCCGGGGGCCCCGCCCGACCCCGGCGACCTCGGCATCGCCCTCTCAGGCATCGGCACGGCGATGCGGCCGCCCACCAGCCCGACCAGGGTGCCGTACACCAGTAACTGCCACAAGCTCATCGACGGCGGCTTCACGGGGGTTTGCGTCACGGCTCAGGGCCCCGGGGGCGAGGTGGCCGGCATCGTCGAGAGCGAGCGCGGCGCCCTGGCCACCCAGGAGCGCGACCTCGTCTGGCGGCGGACCGGGGACAAGTGGTCCCTTGCGCTGGTGCACACCTTCCAGCCGTCCGGCTACCTCACCCGCTTGTGGGCGGTCCGCTTGCGGCGGGCAAGCCCGCCCTACCTGGTGTTCGTCACCCCGGTGGACCGGCCCGGCTTCGGCCGGAACCTAAATGTGGTCGACACTGCCGGCCACGTCAGCCTCTATCGCTATCTGGGCGAGGGTTTCGCCCTGGTGCCGCCCGGGGGCGGGCTGCTCACCTACACCCCGGCTGCGACGCAGGCAGCGCCCGCCGGCAACTACTTCGACCAGGTCCTGGTCGGATGGTACGGCCGCCACTGGCGTGTCCTGGCCGACCAGTACGTCCCCTACCGTGCCGCTCTGGCCCAGCACAAGGCCCTCTTCTGGGGAGCGGGAGCGGCGGCGGCTACAGCGAGCGGCACCTGAGCTGGCAGGCTGACGCAGGGCCGGTGCCCGGAGGGCGGGCCGGTGCCCGGAGGGCGGGCCGGTGCCCGGAGGGCGGGCCGGTGCCCGGAGGGCGGGCCGGTGCCCGGAGGGCGGGCCGGTGCCCGGAGGGCGGGCCGGTGCCCG
>JAJZIY010000036.1 GCA_021828475.1 Actinomycetes bacterium | reverse complement strand
GTGGCGCGTGAGCGCGATCGGTCCGCACGCCAGAAGCGCGTGTAGATGTGGCGCAGATCCTCCGACGCAATGCCGACTCCCGTGTCGGAGACCTCGACGTACGCTCCTGCAGCCTCCACCCCGACGCCGAGCGCGACCTGGCCTCCCTGCTCGGTATAGGCCAGCGCGTTGGCCAGCAGGTTGGCGACGACCTGCTCGAGGCGTCTCGAGTCGCCGACGACCCATGCCGGGCAGTACTGACGACGGAACGCGATACCGGCAGCAGCGAAGCGCGGTTCGAAGGCCGTCGCAACGCTGGCTGCCACGCCCGCCAGGTCGAGGGCGACCATCTCAACGAGCAACCCGGGGCGTTCTGCGTCGGCCAACCGGGTCAGGTCGTCGAGCAGACGGGTCAGGCGCACGGCCTCGGCATGCATGGCTGACAGGTTGCCGTCGGTGGGCAGCAAACCGTCCTGGGCCGCCTCTATGCGCGCCAGCAGGCCGTTGACCGGGGTTCGCAGCTCGTGGGCGAGGTCGGCCACGCTCTCCTTGCGCAGCTCTTCTTCGCGGGCGAGCGTCTCGGCCAGACGGTTCAGAGCGCGTCCGACGGCGCTCGCCTCGGGCTCTGCGACAGGACCGACGCGTGCTGCCATCTCGCCACGCCCGAGGCGCTCGGCCACCGCGCGTATACGTCGCAGGGGCTTCGAGAGGGACCCGGCGAGCAGGAGGGCGACCACGAGAGCAACCAGCGCGGCCACCGCAGCGGCCAGCAGGTGCAGACGGTCGAGCGACCCGCGCAGCTGCTTGTCCTGAGCGCTGAGAAGGCGCCCACTGGTGTCCCAGACCACCACCGTCGCCACCACGTCATGGTGAACCCTCACCTTGGCCAGCGCGCTCGCAGTTGCCGGGACGGGGACCGAGCGGTGCGCCGGCTGTCCCGGCACCTCCAGTTCGACGCGCAGACCGTCCAGCGCCGCCAGGTGGGCGAGCTCAGCTCTGGCTTCGGCGTCCCAGGTCCCCGAACCCTCGTAGACGGCGGCCGCCACAGACGCCAGATGAGAGGCTTCGTCGGCCAGCCTGGCACGAGCCGCCTGGCTCAGCCGCGGCCCGAGGCCAAGGTTGCCGATAAGTGCGGCCAGCGCAACGGCGGTGACGGCGACGGCAACCAGGGACGCAGCCAGCCGCGCCCGGATGCCGAGCCATCTCATGGGCGGGCTAGGTCCTGGCCAACGAGCGGGCGAGCCGGTAGCCCGTGCCGAACACCGTCTCGACGTAACGGGGGTGGCGCGGGTCGGGCTCGATCTTCTTGCGCAGGTTCTTCACGTGCGCGTCCATGGTCCGCTCGTAGCCTTCGTAGTCGTAGCCCTGCACGTGGTGGACTAGCTCTGCCCTGGTGTACACCCGGCCTGGGTACCGGGCCAGGGTTGTGAGCAGCCGGTACTCGGCGCGCGTCAGCTCCACGGGCTCCCCGCGCAGGCGCACTTCGTGCTCGACCGTGTCTATCTGCAGCGCACCGCCGTCGTAACTGAGCACCTCGACGAGTGGGACTTCCACGCGCTGTGACCGCCGCAGCACGGCGTGGGCTCGCGCCACGAGCTCCCGTGGGCTGAACGGCTTCGTCAGGTAGTCGTCGGCGCCCAGGGCCAAGCCTCCGATGCGCTCGTCCTCGGTGGCCTTCGCTGTGAGCAGGATCAGGGGTACGTCGGAGCGCGCCCTGATCTCCCTGGCCACGTCCTCGCCCGGCCTGTCCGGCAGCATCAGGTCGAGCACCATCAGGGCCGGTTGGACGCGTTCTGCCGTGGCCAGCCCGTCTGCGCCGGTGCTCGTGACGTAGACGAGGAAGCCGTCCCGCTCCAGGTAGGCGCGCACCACCTCTTGCACCGAGGGGTCGTCGTCCACGACGACCACCCGCCTGTTGAGGTCCAGGTCGCTCATGGCCGCACGGCTGCGGCCCTCAGAGCCGCACGACCTGCCGGATGGTGCCGGCCACCTCGTCCAAGAGGCGCTCGGGGTCACCGTCGGGAGCATTGGCGGCCCCAAGTACACAATGGTGCAGGTGGTCGTTCAGGAGCCCGACGGCGACCTCCTGCAAGGCCCGTGTAGCAGAGCTGACCTGTGTGACGATGTCCGGGCACCACTTGTCGGCCTCGACCATACGCTGAAGCCCGCGCACCTGGCCCTCGATCTTCTTGAGCCGGGACAGGTAGTCGTCCTTGCCCGAGGCGTAGCCCCGGACAGGGCGCAGGACCTGCCCGGGGCCGTCCGCCGCCGCGGCGGCGTGCCCGGCGCAGTGCCCGCTCCCCGCCTGGGCGACATCGGTGCCCCGCTTCGCCTTCGTCATGGCTGGCCCCAGCCCGCTGCGGCCGTGCCACGCCCGGTCCTCATCAGTTCGCGCATCTCCCTGTACTGCTCCTGGTCGATCTCACCCCGGGCCAGGCGCTCGTCGAGAATCCCGAGAGCGTCCTGCCGGTCGTTCGGCGGCGGCGTCCGGTGCGGGCCTCGGGCAACGGCGTAGACGCCCCAGGCCACCAAGCCCCAAAAGCCCAGCATTGCCAACAGGCTCAATGCGCTCTGCCACCAACCCCAGTGACCCCCGTACCAGAACATCATCGTCGGACCTCCTCGCCGCCGGCGGCTGGCGCCGGTGGCCTTCTCCAGCATTCGGCGTTAGTACCCCTGGGGGGTAGGGCCTTAGGTCACCTCGGCACCGCTCCGATGGCCCTGGTGCCGCAGGCGCGGCTCCAAGTTGCAGCCTACCCCCCCGGGGTAGGGCCACAGGTCCCGGCCCCAAGGCAACGCATGACCCTACCCCCCACCCCTATTGCCGGTGCATCCTGACGAACGAAGGCCAAAACCGGGCGTTGTCCTACCCGAAGGGATAGCCGGAGCGGGTCCCAGGGCTGATGTGTGGTGCAGGTGAACGTCGATGAAGTGGGCAGGGCACCGGTCCGGCCCACGGAAGGAGGAAATGTGCCCGCTACGAACGAGGGCCCAACGACCTGCCGTCTGTCGCCATGGCCGATGAGCGCGCTCAGGATCGTCTTCGGCTTGATATGGGCCGTCGATGCCGCCCTCAAGTGGTTACCGGGGTTCCGCTCGTCCTACATGTCCACGATAATGGGCATCGCCCAGGGCCAGCCCGGTTGGCTCAAGCCGTGGTTCCGTTTCTGGATCGACCTCCAGCACCCGCGCGCGATGTTCTTCGCCTACTTGGTCGCCGTAGTGGAGACCCTGATCGCCCTGGCCCTCATCGCTGGCGTGGCCCGCAAGCTCACCTACGTCTCCGCTGCGATCTTCTCTGTGCTCATCTGGGCGACCGCCGAGGGTTTTGGCGGGCCTTACACCTCGGGCGCTTCGGACATCGGCACGGCGGTGATCTACGCGATCTTGTTCCTCGGGCTGCTGGCCCTCAGCTACTACGCCGGGCCGTCGCCCTACAGCCTGGACTACTACCTCGAGCGCCGCTACTCGTGGTGGTGGCGTGTCGCCGAGGTGCGCCGCCCGGACCAGGCCCCCGTCAGCCCTTCTGTGCAGCGGCCGCGCCGCGGCAGCGAGGCCTCGACTCTGGTGCCCGCCCTTGCGCATGCGGTCTCGTCCCAGGAGCACATGCACGAGCACCAGGGCTGAAACCCCGCCGGGCACACTCGACGTGCAACCCATGCCGGCTATCTGAGCCGGCGTGGGTTGCACCCGCTGCTGGTAACCACGACACAGGAGAGCCTCGCACACATGTCCCAGCTCCTCCAGGGCACGACCGTCATCGCCGCCTTCCTGGCGGGCATGGTCGCTCTGTTCGCGCCCTGCTGCATTTCGGTCATGCTGCCCGCATACCTGGCCACCGGTGTCCACCGCCGCAGCGCCCTTGTGGCCATGACCTTCGTCTTCGCCGCCGGGGTGGCCACGGTGATCGTCCCGATCGCTTTCGGTGTCACCGCCGTGAGCCGGCTCATCAACGAGTACCACCCGATCATCTACACCGTCATGGCTGCGGCCATGGCGGTGCTCGGCATCCTCATGCTCCTGGGCCGGAGCATGTCGTTGCCCATGGTCGGGCTTCGGGCCAGACCCGGCGGGGGCTCGAGCCGCGCCTACCTCCTCGGGGTGTTCTCAGGCGTCGCCACCGCCTGCTGCGCCCCCGTACTCGCCGGCGCGGTCATCCTGGCCGGTGCCAGCTCTGATTTCGTCACCTCTCTCGGCATCTCGGTCGCCTACGTCTTCGGCCTTGTGGCACCGCTGTTTGCCGTCGCACTGGTCTGGGACGGGCGCAAGCTCGGGCAGACAAGCTGGTTGCGAGCCAGGGCGGTTCGGCTCTCGCTCGGGGGTCACAGCCGCTACGTGCCCCTCACCAGCCTGGTCGGCGGGCTCCTGCTGATCGCCATGTCGGTCATGACCGCCGTCATCGCCGTGACCGGCCCAGGCAGTGCAACGAGCGGATGGCAGCTGCGGATGACGACGACGTTGCAGCACGTAGCACACGTCCTCACGACGTTCGCCGGCCACGTGCCCGGATGGACCACGGCGCTCGTGGTCCTGACAGCGCTGGCCCTGCTGGCCCGGCTCGCCGTGCACCAGACCTCCGCCGTGACCGCCCATGGAGAGCCCGGCGAGGACGACGACGGCACGGAGAGCCTCGAAGACCTCGGTGCGAGCGGCTCGCCCGTGGTCGCGACACCGGGCGCCGAGCCTTGCTGTGCCGGCTCCGGAGGGCTGCCCGAACAACAGGTCGAGACCGGCGCCATGGCTCCCGGTGCCGCAACCGTTCCCCAAGGAGGATGTCGATGACGGCAAGAGTCCCCCCGCGCCCAAGGCCCGGAGCACCCCGGCCCGCAGACCCGGCCCGCCCGGGCCAGCAGCGGCCCGCAGGGGCAAGGAACAAGACGGCCAGGCAGATCGCGGCCCAGGCCCGCCGGTCCCGTCAGCACAAGATCTGGGCCGGCAGCGCTGCCGTGGTGGTCGCCGCCGTCGGCGGGCTGTACGCGGTCAGCAACGGCGGGAGCGGCCAGGCCGCCAGCGCTTATGCCTACTCGGTCGGCCGGCCAGGCCCGGGGGCGTCGGCACCCGACTTCAGCCTCGCTTCCACGAGGGGAGGTACGTGGAGCCTCTCGGCGCAACGGGGCAAGACGGTCCTGCTGTTCTTCCAGGAGGGCGTCGACTGCGAACCCTGCTGGACCCAGATAAAGAACATCCAGACCGACTGGGCTCAATTCCGTGCCCTGGGCATAGACGAAATGGTGAGCATCACCACCGACCCGCTCTACGCCCTCCGCCAGAAGGTGGCCGACGAGGGGATCACGACCCCCCTTCTGGCGGACGCGAACGTCAGGGTTTCCAGCACCTACGGCACCACGTCGTACGCCATGGCCGGCATGGCAGACCAGGACGGGCACAGTTTCGTCGTGGTGGGGCCTGACGGGCGCATCGAATGGCGAGCGGACTACGGAGGCGCTCCCAACTACACGATGTTCGTCCCGGACTCCGACCTGCTCGCCCAGATGCGCGCCGGCGGTTCGGGGGGGAAGGCCCTGTGACCCCGGTGCGGGTGACCCTTGTCACCGCACCGCACTGCGAGCTCTGCGAGCATGCCGAGGACGTCCTCAGGCGCGTGGCGCTGGACTACGACATTACTGTCAGGGTCGTGGCGGACCAGAGCGAGGAGGGGGTGGCACTGCTGACAGAACATTTCGTCGCCTTCCTGCCGGGCGTGTTGCTCGAGGGCAGGCTCTTCTCGTACGGCCGCCTCTCGGAGCGCAAGCTGCGGCGCGAGCTCGACAGTGCGGGCGGGAAAGTCCGGGCGGGCTGAGCGGCCCCGACTTTGCGTCCCCTGCGCCCACGGCCCGGGAGCTCACCGCACCGCCCTTCGGCGCTCGTCCCGACCACGTCCGCCAGCGTCGTCCCCGATACCCGGAGGGGGGTAGGGCCGTTCCTCGCAGGCTTGCCTACGTGCTCGGGCCGGTCGGGTAGCCGCTGCAACGCCATGGCCCCCGCCGGGGAGGCGGGGGCCATGCCTTGCGGGCCTCGCAGCGAAGGTGGCGACGGGGCGCCGAAGACCGCCATCTCACATCATCGAGAAGCCACCCCGGGCCGTGGGCGAAGCCGAACCGGTCGTGGCGCCGCCCCAGCCGCCCATCATCGAGCCGGCAGAGCCGCCCATCATCCCGTAACCCGTCCTGTCAGCCGACCCTGCGCCGCAGAAGGCCTCGGCTTGGGCCACCATGGCCTTGGTGATCGCCGTCGCCTGCGACTGGGTGATGGTGCCGTCCTTGACCAACTGGCTGAGGGCGCTTGCCCACATGCCGCCACGCTCCCTCATCTGAGGGCCGCCAGTCGAGCGCCAGTCGCGCATGTCCTGCAGGAGGGCATTGCGCACCGCCGTGGCCTGAGCCTGGGTGATGGTCCCGTCGGCGACCAGCTTCTGCAAGGCGGAGGTCATGGGCGCGGTGCTGTTCACGCCCGAGCCGGCTCCGGAAGCAGTCGTAGTGGTGGTGGCGGCGGGGACGATGGTAGCGGCGAGCGCGCCTGGGGTGCCGGCCAGGAAAGCCGCCGCCGTGCCCCCGCCTGCCAATGCCGCCACCAGGACGAGCCCCGAACCTGCCAGTTTCCTTCTCAACCTTGCCTTGTTCATTTCTCCAGCTCCTTTCTGTCAACGACGCTAAGGCTCTCCGGTAAGGGCGCCGCCTGGCAGCGGTAAGAGCCCGGTTAGAACCTGAGCGGCGCAGCCGGGGTGCGGTCAGTTCCCACCCGGCTCTTGCCGCTGTCAGGCACAATGGGCTGGTGGCACAAGCCGAGGCTCCGCTCATCCTCGTGGCCGACGACGACCGTTCCACGCGCGATTCGCTCGTCACCGCTCTCGAGCTCGAGGGGTACCGGGCTGTCGCCGTGCCGGACGGGGCCATGGCGCTGGAGGAGGTTGCTGCCAGACGCCCGGACGCCGTCGTGCTCGACATCGGCATGCCCGAAGTCGACGGGCTATCCGTGTGCAGGCGGATGCGTTCGCGCCAGGACCGCACGCCCGTGCTGATCCTCACCGCCCGCTCGGAGATTTCCGAGCGCATCTCGGGCTTGGACGCCGGCGCAGACGACTACCTCGGCAAACCGTTCTCCCTGGACGAACTGCTGGCCCGCTTGCGGGCGCTGCTGCGCCGTACCAGGTACGAGGAGCCGAGCGGCGCGCTGGTCGTGGGCGACCTCCGTCTCGACGAGACGGCGCGCCGGGTCTGGCGAGGCCAACGAGAGGTCGAGCTGACCAAGACCGAGTTCGACCTGTTACAGCTCTTGATGAGGAACGCGGGTGTCGTCCTGGCCCAAGGCTCGATCTACGAGCAGATATGGGGCTACGACTTCGGCCCTGACTCAAAGAACCTCGCCGTGTACATCGGCTACCTGCGCCGCAAGCTGGGCGACGACGGTGCACCCCAGCTCATACGCACCGTCCGCGGCGTCGGCTACAGCCTGCGAGCGCCGTGACCCTCAGGACACGCCTCGCCGTCGCCCTGGCCATGCTCTCGGCCGTGGCCGCGACAACGGCGGCAGCCATTGCCTACGCGTCGACATCGGGCCGCCTCGCCTCCGAGGTCAACCAGTCGCTGACCCAGGCGGCGGCCAGGGTCGTGTCTGCGTCCTCGGCGATGGGGCCGGGGACGGCCATGATGGGCCAGGCGGGCAGCGCGCCCATGGCCAGTCAGATGATGGGCGGCCAAGGCCCCCTGGGCGCCCTCGGCCTGGTGGTCGTGCAGTACCTTCGCCCCGACGGCCACCTTGTCTCCGTGCAGGGCCAGGTCCCCCTGCCCGTCCTGGGGCGCGACCGGCGCATCGCACGCTCCGGAGGCGCTGCCTGGCTGCGCAGCGAGGCCGTGGGCCAGAGCGAGTACCGCGTGCTGACCGAGCCCCTGCCCGGTGGTGGCGCGGTGCAACTCGGGCGGGACACCAGCGAGGACGCCGCCCTCCTGGGGTCGCTGCGCTGGCGCCTCGGGCTGCTCGACTTGACCATCGTGCTGGTGGCCGCTGCTGTCGGCTGGCTGTTCGCCCGGCGCTTCGTGCGCCCTCTCCGGCATCTGGCGTTGGCCGCCGAGCGGGTGGCCTCGACCGGCCGCCTCGACGTCCAGGTCGAAACTGGCTCCGCCGACGAGACCGGACGGCTCAGCCAGGCTTTCTCGGTCATGCTGGGCTCCCTGGCCGAGCTCCGTGCCCAGCAGCAGCACCTGGCGGAGGACGCCGGCCACGAGCTGCGGACCCCGCTCACGAGCCTGCGGACGAACGTGGACATCCTGCGCCGGCACGAGACGTTGCCGGCAGCGACCCGCTCCCGCGTCCTCGGGGCCCTGGACTCCGAGCTGAGCGAGCTCACCGCCCTGGTGAACGAACTGGTGGAGCTTAACGCGGACCGCCACCAGGAGGAGGCGGTGGAGGTGGTCCGCCTCGACGAAGTGGCTGAGGAAGTGGTGGAGCGCGCCCGTCAGCGCAGCGGTCGGCCCATCACGCTGAAGGCTGAGCCGTGCGCCGTCACGGGCCAGCCGAGGGCACTGGCCCGGGCTGTGTCCAACCTTGTCGACAACGCCCTCAAGTTCAGCCCGCCGTCGAGCCCCGTGGAGGTCAGCGTGCGGTCGGGCCGCGCCGAGGTGCGCGACCACGGGACCGGCCTCGGCGCTGAGGACGTACCCCGGGTCTTCGACCGCTTCTACAGGTCGGCGGCGGCTCGGAGCAAGCCCGGCTCGGGCCTCGGACTGGCTATCGTGAGCCAGGTGGCGGAGGCCAACGGCGGCCGGGCGTTCGCCGGCAACCATCCCGACGGCGGCGCGGTGATCGGCTTCGAACTACCCTGCGTCCCGCATGTGGAGGCATCCGACTAGGGCCGCGGGCAGGGCCCGGGAGCCGGCCGGTACAGTGGGCGCTCGTGCCGCCGGTCGCGCCCCATGGTGCCCTCATGACGCAGGGAGGCTTGCCCTTCCCCTCCTCTTTCGTGCCGAGCGGTGTCTTCTGCTGAGGGCGCCGAGGTCCTGATCGAGGACGTCACCCGCACCTACCCGGCCTCGGCCGGCCCGGCGGCGGGCGTCTTCGGCGTCAGCGCCCGCCTGGCTCCCGGATCCTTCGTTACCATAAGCGGCCCTTCCGGCAGCGGCAAGAGCACCCTGCTCAACGTCGTGGCCGCGCTCGACCGGGCCGACAGCGGCTCGGTGCGGGTGGACGGTGCCGACATAGTCGCTGCCGGCGAGAGGCAACGGGCGCAGTACCGATTGCGCGTGGTCGGCTGCCTGTTCCAGGACGCCCCTCTCGTCGGTGAGCTCAGCATCGCCAACAACGTCGTTCTCCCCGGCCTGCTTGCGGGCGCCGAGCGGGCTGCGGCGGCTCGCAGGGCGGCCGACCTGCTCGAACGGGTCGGTCTCGCCGGCTGCGCCGAGCGGTTCCCGGCCCAGCTCTCGGTTGGCCAGCGCCAGCGTGCCGCCCTGGCGCGCGCCCTGATGAACCGGCCCCGCCTGTTGCTGGCCGACGAGCCCACAGGCAACCTCGACCGGGCAACGGGCCGCCAGGTGATGGATCTCATCGCCAGCGTCCAGGCCGAAGGTTGCACGGTCGTGGTGGTGACCCACGACCCCGAGATCGCCGAGGCGGGCGATCAGCACCTGAGGCTCCTGGATGGCCGCGCCCAGGGCTGAGGAGGCGGCGGGCCGCCGGCGCGCCCTGGGCCTCGTCCTGGCCGGGCGTTGGAGGACCGGCGCGGCCGAGGCAGTCCTGGTGGGCATGGTGGCGCTCGTGGCTGCGGCCGTCCTCAGCGCCGCCTGGCTGGCTCAGGGTGCGGCCAACGCCTCGGCGCCCGCACTGGAGCGTGCGATCGGAGCGCCCCGCTACCTGGCCCAGGTACCGTCCCAGGACTATGGGCGCGTCGCCAGAGGCCTTGTCGGCTCGGGCGCCTTCACGCGGCTCGGCCCAGAGGTGCTGGAGATGCCCGGCACCCTGTCGGCGCCCGGGCGCAATCTCCCGGCCTCCGTGCTCGTGGCTACCGGCCTGCCGAGCTGGGCGCACCTGCTGTCCGGCACGGCCCGGCCGAGAGGCCCTGTCGCGTGGGTGGAGCGAGGTGCCGCCGCGGCGTTGAGCGCCCGTCCCGGTTCGGTCGTGACCGTGCACACCGCCTTCGGTGTGCAAGACCTGAGAGTGGCCGGCACTTTCGGGGACCTGGCCCACGGGGAGTACCCGGTCCATGCCACCGCAAGCGTGGTCGTCGACGTCGCCGCAGCCCCCGGTCTCGGTGCGCGGCCGCGGCCCGGGGTGAGCGCTCTGTTGGGGCTGTGGTCCACCGGGCCCGGCGGACCGGCCCGAAGCGCCCTGTCAGCGCTGCTCGGGCCAGACGGGCGGTGGGAGGCGCTGTCCGGCGTCCCCCATCAGTTCGCCGTCATCGTCGACCTTATCGTCGGCCTGCTGGTGGTCTTCGCCCTGGCTGCGCTCCTGGCTCTGGTGCTCCTTGTGGCGGCCATGGTGTACCTCGAACTGCTGCGCCGTGAGCGATGGGTGGGCCAGTTGCGGGCCATGGGTTGGACGGCGGGGTCAGTGCGTTGGGCCCTGGCCCTGGAATGGGCGCCGGTGGCCGTCCTCGGGGGCGTGGCCGGGGTGGCAGCCGGCACGGTGCTGGCCACGCCCGTCGCGCTCCCGATGACGCGCCTTTTCGGCGCGACGCCCTATCTGCCCGACCGGGTGCAGACAGCGGCAGCGGTCGTGTGCATCGTGGTCGTCGCCACCGTTGCGACAGCCGTGGTGGCGACCCGGCGCATCGGAGACCTCCCGATCAGCCAGCAGTTGCGGGCCGTCAGCGCCGACCCTCCCGTGAGCCGGGCCGGCCGGCTGAGCCGGGGCGGGGCCTCGGTGCGGGTCGGTCTTGCGATGCTCGCGGGCCGCAAGCGCCGGGCCCTGTCGGTGTCTCTGGTCACGTTCCTGGCTGCGCTGATAGCGGTCCTGGGGACTTCGCTGTCCTCTGTGGCAGCGCAGGTGGGGCACAATCCGGCCATGTGGGGTATCCGCTTCGACTGGGAGGTGCAGTTGCCGGCGCCGGCTGGGGCACCTTCGCCGAGTGCCCTCGTAGCCGAGGTACCAGCGGCGCTGGCCGCTGTACGGCGGGTGCCGGGTGTCGCTTCGGCCGTGCCCGTCTACTTCGGCAACGCCGCTGTCGCCGGCACGGAGGGTGGCGGTCAGCTGATGCTCGTGGAGGGTGCGTTCTTCTCGCCCAGGCTGGTGGCCGGGCACCGGGTAGAGGGGGCGGACCAGGTCGAGGTGGGACAGCAGGTGGCCCCGCTGGCGGGCAGCGGAGGGCGCCTGGTGCTCGGGGCGGGTCGGGCGAAGGTTGCGCTGAGCGTGGCCGGCACCGTAGAGGATCTGTTCGACCAGGGCGACATAATCCTCGGTAGTCCGGCGCTGGCACGCCGGTTGCTGCCCGACCTCAACGGCACCGGAGTGCTTGTGAAGTGCGCCGGCCCGGCCGACTGTGCCGCCGTAGGCGCGCGCCTGCGGGCGGCGGACCACGGGGCCTGGGCGGTGAGCAGCGCCGCCGACGAAATGGCCCTGCCGTTCGGCGGGTCCGTGGCGGCGGTCACAAACGACCTCTTCATCGCCTTCGTCCTGCTGGCCGCTCTTGCCGGGCTCTACAGCGGCCTGGCGACCGCCGGGGAGACGGCACCGACCTACGGCCTGCTGCGGGCGGTCGGGGCAGGAAGGGGGCGGACGGTTGCCACCGGCCTGGTGGTGGCCACCGTCATGACCGTCCCGGCGGCCGCACTGGCGCTGGCAGCGGGCGTGCCGCTGAGCGGTATCGTGCTCGGCGCGGCCAGCTCGTCCATAGGCGGCCTGCCTGCAAGCGCCATCTCGGTGTGGTCGGCGGCATGGGCGGCGCTGCTGGTCGCGGTGGTGGCCTGCGCCGGGGTGGGGGCGCCCCTCGTCGTGAGCGCCCGCCGGGCGCCGGCTCGGGCGATGACCTCCCTCGGCTGAAGTGGTGCGCCAGCCGCCGGCGGCCCGCGCAGTATGCTCCGCCTGGTGCAGTCATCGCAGACGGGGGGCGTTTGAGGCTGCTTCTCACCCTCCTCGGGGATCAGCAACCCGAGCATCCACCAGGCTCTCGTCTACCTTCTCGGCATGCCGGTTGCCGAGTGCGACGCCCTGTTCGTCCCCACTGCGATCTACCCCTTCGGCGACGGCCCGGGTAAGGCGCTCCAGGCCGCTGTGGGCAGAGCCAAGAGCCCGTTGTGCGATCTCGGTTGGAAGTCGCGGGGTTGCTGGAGCTGACGGCGCCGCCGAGCATCGATGAGGACATCTGGGCGCCTTGGGTACGCGGGGCCGACGTGAGGAACCACGGCCCTATGACGCCGTCATAGACCACCTTGGTAGCCGCCGGTCGCCAGGCGCCCTGCGGCAGCGGCAGCGGCGGCGCCGACGACGCTGTTCTGGCGGTGGGCTTCCGGCTTCCACGGGTCGACGAAGCCCCGGGCGATGAACCCGAAGAACTGGTCGCCGACGACAAGAGCACTCGGCTCCAGCAGGCCGGCGAGTTGCCGGGCGACGGTCGATTTTCCCGAGCCGGGTGGCCCGGTCACGATCACCACCTCGCCCACGCCGCCCATGGTACTGCCCACCCACAGCGGTCGATTGGCTTGCTATGGTGGCGGGAGGTTGCCCGGTTTGTCCCCGGCCGCATATCGGCCCACAGACATCGTGCGAGGTGAGAGCGTGCCCAACGGGAGGCAGCAGGGCCAAGCCGCCCCCGACAGCGACGGTTGCAGGCGGGGCAGCGTCACGGCCGCGCCCGGCGCCGGTGTGCAACGCCGCTCGGCGGGAGCCCCGTCCGTCGAGACCGCTACCGGTGCCGCCGCCGGCATCGTGGCGGCCCGCACCGCCTGGCGGGCAGTCCCTGCTCCCTTGGCCCGGACGGGGCTTGCGCGCCTGCAGCACCTGGCCGGCAACCGGGCCGTCGCCGAGATGGTTACCGGACTGCCTGCCCCGCCCCGGGCGCGGTTGGCGTCCACCGTGCAGCGTGAGGACCTGAAGGACGCCATCGGCGAGGTGGCCGGCACCCACGCCGGGGGTGACGTGGCATGGCTGGAGCAGGTTCTCACCGACCCGGGCAACACGGCCGAGTCGCTTGCCGGGGAGTCGCCAGAGACCATCCTGGAAAACCTGGAGAGCCGCAACTGCGACGACCAGACCGTGGAGAGCATCAAGAAGCTGACCTTCGAGGGGCTGCTCCGGTTGCTGCTCCGGTACGGGGTCATCACCCAGAGCTGCGGGCAGACGGCAGCGCTGGTGCACGGGATCGTGTCACCCTCGACGCTCGATCAGGTGGGCACGCAGAAGGATCTGGGCGCGCTTGTCGAGACGCTGGAGACGAGCACGCGGGAGTCGACGGAGAAGGGCCTCCCGTGGTACGTGAGGGTGGAGGGCGGTGGCCATGCCTTCGTGGTCGAGGTCGGTGGCGGGAAGTGCCGTATCTACCAGAGCTTCTTCGGCACCACGACGCTGGCGTCGGACATGGGGCGGGACAGCAGCTACCCGCTGTCGGAGTTCACGGCCAAGCTGAAAGTGGCGCTGACGCCCAGCAACAAGGGCGATACAGTGGAGCCCAAGGTCCTCGAGGCGAGGCGCTCGCTCTTCGCGAGCCAGGCCGTCCATCCCGACGGCAGGTACCAGGTACAGGCTTTTCCCCAGGAGCAGGGGATGGGCCAGCGGCTGGCCGACAAGTACAGGAGCGGAGCCGAGGTGTGGGCGCCGCTGCTGTCCAAGCCGGCCACCGAAGTCCTCGCCCAACCGAAGGCAACAGGCAAGGCGCCCGTCGCCGGGGACGAGGTACTGGTGACGCTCGACGTCGTGAGCGACGGCGTCACCTATCTCCCCGTGAAGGCCTCGGAGCTCGAGCAGGAGAAGAAGGAGCACGAGCAGGCGCTCCAGGAGGGCAGGCAGCGCGAGCGCAAGGAGTACTCTGTCCGCTACGGGGGCTTCAACATGTCCGCGCACTACATCGGACCGGTTGACGACAAGTACCGGTTCGAACTGACGGACTGAGAGCCATGCCAGAGAGATCGTCGCTTCCGGTTGCTCCGGTCGCCGGACCGAAAGCCTCGAAGCCGGAGGCGGGCGTGCAAGGGCGGCGAGAGCGGACCGGGCTGGAGGGGCCGGCGGCCGGGTACCTGGCGTTGCAGAGAGCGGTAGGTAACCGTGCTGCGCTGAGCGCGGTGCGGGGTCGAGCCGGGCTGCAGCGCAGGTTCCTCCAGAAGCCGGGCGAGGGCCCGCCCGTACCGGTCGGACCGGACGAGGTGTGGGAGGCACTGGGCAAGGCAGGAAAGCTGGGTGCACTGGGCCCGGCCGGCCCCGAAAAGCAGAAGGAGCTCCTGCGAAAGCTCGGCGAAGGCGCTGACATCGTCTACGCCGCGCCCGAGGACCTGGCCGACGCGGTGCGCGAGCGGCTCAGGGCGCTCCCCGGCCTGGTCACGCCCAAGTCGCGGGACCGCAAGCTCAACCGCATCGTCGGCCAGCTCGAGGCCAAGCTGGCCCTGCTGCGGGCGCAGCAGGCCAAGGCAACAGGCCCGGAGCAGCTGCCGGCGGAGATCCTGGACGGCCTGGAGGCAGTGCGGAGGATGGCACCTGACATGGCTCTGGCGCCAAAGACCGTGGATGTCTGCCGGCGGGTGCTGGCGCAGTTCCGCGACTGCGTCTCCACCGTCGGGCCGAGGGGGATGTGGCTCGCCTACAGCGCGCTCAGCAACTTCGGCCCTCTCGGCCACCTGCTGGTCCAGGGCAACGACAGGCTGTCCTCCATTCAGACGGACAACCTTGCCGTCTTGCGGGATATCCGCCAGGCAATGGCCGCCAGGGACACCGCCAGTGTTGTCGCTCACCGCGGTGCTGGCCCGACCAACCGCACGATGGGCGGTCTCGTGCAGGAGACCGACCAGAGGCGCACGAGGAGACCGGCGGAAAACTCCCCCGAGGCTTTCGAGGCCGCCCTGGCCGAGACGACCAGGCCTTCCCTGACCGAGGCGCCCCCGGTGCCCGCTCTCGACGGGGTCGAGTGCGACGTGTTCCTCTCCAAGGACGGGGTGGCCATGCTGAGCCACGAGGGCAAGGTGCTCGAACAGCTCAACGACGCCCGCAAGCAGCTGGCTCGGGCCCAGGGTGTCGGCGAGCACACCGAGGTGCGTCACATGGGTGCCGAAGCTCTCGTGGCGATGCAGCGCACCGGCAACCCCGGGAGCGGGTTCATGACCCTTGCCGCGCTGATAGATATGGTCGTCCCGGTAGCCAGGACCTACCACGAAGCGACGGGCCACCCGCTGCGCCTGGAGGTCGAGATGAAGGGGTCCAAAGAGGACAAGCACTTCCGCCGCGAAGAGGGTGGCCGGCCGCCCCTCCTGGCGGCTGTGAGCAAAGTGCTGAGCAGGGCGCTCAAGGCCGACCCGGGCCTTCCCGTCGAGTTCGTGCTCTTCAACGGGACTCGCAGCGACGTAGTGACTTTTTCGCATATCCGACAGACCAAGACCGCGCTCGGCGGCATGTACACGGCCGAGGGCGGGAAGCGGGGCGTATGGCAAAAGGAGGGTCTCCCGTCACCGGAGCATGTCGACGAACTGCGCTACCAGTTCACCGACGAGGTCGGTACTGGTGACCTCGACGATGTGCTGAGGGCGGTGGAGAGCGGATCTCCCGAGCTGCCGGGAGCCACGGCCCTCCTGGAGCGCTACATCGTCACGCTGGTCTACGGCCAGGAGTTCGCTCCGACCGGACATCCCGAGTACGCCACGGCGCTCAGGGACGTGGAGCCGAGCGAGGAGGTCCTGTTCGGCGAGGGGCGCACGAGCAAGGTGATGAAAGCCAACAGCGGTCGCGCCTACGACGACAAGATCGAGCGCCTTCTCGTGGCTTACGTGAAAGCCGGCGGCCGTACCGACAAGCTGCACATCCTCACCGATTACCCGAAAAAGGCCGCCTACCTCAAGGCGCTGATGGCAAAGGTCAAGCCGCTCGAGGTCGAGCTGGGCAAGGCCGAGAGCCGCGACAGCTCACGGGGAGGGCACATGTCCGAGCCGGTCCCCTCACCCTCGTCGTCGGGCAGCCCCGGGTCTTCGCGTCCGTGGACGTCGGTCGTCTCGTCCACCCCGCCGTCGGAGCCCAAGCTCGGCGCTCCGTCTGTCGGGTCACCTGTTCGCGCCATGCCGGGAGGGTCTCTGGTCAAGCCGGCGACCAAGCCGGTTGTGAAGTCGCCGGTGCTGCCTGCTCTGAGGCACGGGGAGGTGAGGGTCACCGTGGTGAACGTGGTGACCGACAAGGGCATAGCATTTGTGGAGACCCAGGGCGGGCAGCGGCTCTTCGTGCCCGGCAAGTTCGCTGCTGGCCTGAGGGCCAAGCAGAGGGTGATCGTCACCTACAAGCCGGCGACCGAAGAGGGCAAGCTTCCCGTCGTCACCAGCCTGCGCCTCGACGGGTGACGCCGCGGCAAACGGGTTAGGAGGCTGCCCGCCCGTGCCCCTGCTCCCGGAGGCCCAGGTCGGCGATGAGGTGACGCCGTGGTCCAGCTGAAGACGGCGGAGCAGGTGGCCGCGATGCGCGAAGCCGGGCGCGTCGTGGCCCGCACGCTGGAGGCTGTCCGCCGGGAGGCCAGGGTCGGGACCAGGTCGAGGGAGCTCGACGAGGTGCGGCAGGCGGGGTCAGCGCTGCGGGGGCGCGGCCTGCCTTCCTGGGCTACCACCCGTCCTGGGCAGACCGGCCGTACCCGGGGTCATCTGTGCCAGCCTCAACGACGCCGTCGTCCATGGGGTGCCGGGCAGCAAACGCCTTGGCGACGGCGACCTCGTCAGCATCGACTGCGCGGCGTTCGTCGAGGCGACTTACGCAGCCCTTCAGAGGGGTATCGCGGCGGCCCAGCCGGGCGCGGGGCGCCCTTGACATCGGCGGGTGTTACCCGGTCTGCTGATGTGTGCGGTCGGTGGCTCTGCTTGTGCTGCCTGCCTCACGTTCGAGCGCACCCTCGAGCCGGGCGATGCGCTCGTCGACGCTTGCAAGGAACTGGTCCAGCGACGCACGCTTGGCCTCGACCGTCGCCCGCAGCTGCTCCTGCATCCGCAAGGACTCGCGTACCAGTTCGGTGCGCTTGTCTGCGCCCGTGCGCTCGTCGTGGTAGAGCTGCTTGATCTCGGCCGCACGGTCGTCGTTGCGCAGCACGACGGCGATCTCGTCCAGGTTGAGGCCGAGCAGGCTCTGCAGCTCGCGTATGCGGGCGACCCTGGCCAGGTCCTCGTCGGAGTAGCGGCGCATCCCTCCTGGCGTCGTGCCGCAGGGCGTGACCAGGCCGAGCTGCTGGTAGTACCGCAGCGCCCTCTCCGAGATGCCCAGGAGCTGGGCAGCAGCGCCGATGCTGAGCAGCTCACCGGGGGGCCTGGTCACAGGGGTCACATCTGCAGCCGCGCCCCCGGCCGGAGGCGCCTGCGACCTCGGGCCGGGACTGCGCCCTGTCACCTTGCGACGACCTCGTTCTCGATGTCCTCGGCCAGCCCTGTGGACACGGCACTCTCGGTCGCACCCTCGGCCAGCTCCTGGCCGAGCGAAGCCGGCTTGTGGACGTAGCGCTTGCCGCGCAGCGCGCTGGCCACCACGGCAATAGCCGTTGCGCCGGCGGCGAAGTCGAAGGCGAGGTGGAGGCCTCTGGCGAACGGCGGCGCTATCAGCCTGGGGAAGAACGAACGGCCCGTCAGGTAGGCCACCTGGCTGTGGCTGAGGTGCGCGAGCGCCCCGGTTGGGGCCAGTAGCTGCTGGATCGGGTTGAAACCGAGGAACGCCGAGAAGAGGCTGCCGATCGGGGGCTCGTTTGCCACCAGCCTTGCCGCCGACGGCGAGACGCCGGCATGGGTGAGGCCCGCGTACAGGTGCGTCGGCAGCGCCGAAGCCAGGCCGAGCGTCACGATGGTGAAGAAGAGCCCCATCGAGAGCACCTGGGCCGAGTTCTGGAAGGTGTTGAGCATGCCGGCACCGGCGCCACGCTGGTCGGGTGGCAGAGAGTTCATCACGGACGCCTGGTTGGGCGAGAAGAACATGCCCATCCCGATGGCGAACAGGAAGATGAGCAGGGCAAACCATACGTAGCTGAAGTTCATCGGGAGCAGCTCTAGCAGCAGGAACGAGGCACCGCTCAGTACCAGCCCGACGGTCGACAGGCCCCGGGCTCCCAGGCGGTCCGACAGGATGCCGGACAGCGGGCCCATGACGAGGAACCCGACTGTGAGCGGGACCATGAAGATGCCTGCCCACAGTGGCGTCTGGGCGAAGCTGTAGCCGTGCTGGGGCAGCCAGATGCCCTGGAGCCAGATGATGAGCATGAACTGCAGGCCGCCCCGGCCGAGGGCACCGAGCAGGCCGGCGATGTTGCCGGCGGTGAACGCCCGCAGCCTGAACAGGCCCAGGCGGAACATGGGCTCGGGAACCTTGGTCTCGATGTACACGAACAGGCCCAGGATGGCCAGCCCGCCGAAGACGGCGGCCAGGACCCAGGGGTTGGTCCAGCCGGTCGGGTGCCCACCGTAGGGGAGCAGGGAGTAGACGATGCCCACCAGGAGGGCGATGAGGCCGACCGCGAAGGTGGCGTTGCCGACCCAGTCGATCTTGGCCTTGACCCGGATGCCGTTGTCCCGCAGCTTGAGGTAGGCCCAGACCGTACCGAACAGGCCGAACGGCACCGAAACCAGGAACACCAGGTGCCACTGCAACGGGCCCAGCACGCCGCCAAGGATCAGGCCGAGGAAAGAACCGCTCACGGCGGCTATTCCGTTGATCCCGAGGGCCTTGCCCCGCTCGTCGATGGGGAAGGCGTCGGTCAGGATGGCTGTCGAGTTGGCGAAGAGGAAGGCGCCACCTACGCCTTGGCCGACCCGCATGACGATGATCCACAGGGCGCCCGCCTGCCCGCTCATCCACGTCGCTGAGAGCAGGACCGAGAACACCGTGAACACGGCGAAACCCAAGTTGTACATCTTGACCCGGCCGTACATGTCGCCCACACGCCCAAGGCTCACCACCAGTACGGCCGTGACCAGCATGAAGCCCATGAACACCCACAAGAAGTAGGAGGTGTTGCCGGGGGTGAGCGGGTTGAGCTTGAGCCCGTCGAAGATGTCGGGGAGCGAGATCAACAAGATCGACTGGTTGATCGTCACCATCAGGACGCCGAGCGTCGTGTTGGACAGGGCAATCCATTTGTAGTGTGTGTCGCGGCCGGGTGCCTTGCCCGCACCGGTCATCGTTGCTGCCATCCTGCCTCCTGCGTGAAGCCTGTCGAGGAGACTACCGTCAACTCTGACGTTGACGTAAGGGTTTGACTTCGATCGAGCGACCACCGGGGCCCGTCGCCCGGCGCCTTCCCGGCCATCCAGCCGCCCTGAGCTGCTGTCATGCAGTGCGCGCCATGCCGGGTGACACTCGTCACCAATGCGGGGCCCCGAGGACCTCGGGATGCTCCGGCCGGTGGCGGCCGGTGCCTGCCGCCCGCCCGGGCCGGCCATCGACAGCGAAGCGCTACCCGTCCGAGGACAGCGCACAATGGGCCAACGCGGAGCGCCCGGCGCGGGCGAGGATGGTTACGTGAGCGACGCCCGGCGGACACCTGAGACGCAGGTGGCGCTCGGTGGCGCCGAGGGGGGCGGCCTCTTCTCCCCCAGCCGGCACCTCGTGCCGATGCTCGGAGGTAGGCAGCGGGCCCGCGTCATCGTGGTGCTGGCCGCCGTCCTGGCGCTGTCGAGCGCCGATACGGCCACCGTCGGTTCGGCGGCCATCGAGCTGCGCCGCTCCCTCCACATCGGCAACACCGACGTCGGCCTACTGGTGGCGGTCACCTCTGTGGTTGCGGCCGTGTTCTCGCTGCCCTTCGGTGTCCTCGCCGACCGGGTCAGGAGGACCTGGCTGCTCGGTGGGGCAGTGCTCACGTGGGGCGTGGCCATGGTCTGGAGCGCGACCGCCGGGTCGTTCCACCAGTTGCTCGTCTCCCGCCTGGCGCTGGGTGCCGTATCGGCGGTCGCCGGCCCGACGGTCGCCTCGCTCGTGGGGGATTGGTTCAGATCGAGCGAGCGGGGCCAGATCTACAGCTTCGTCCTGACCGGCGAGTTGCTCGGCGCCGGTGCCGGCTTCGCACTGACGGGGGAGATCGCGGCCCTGTCCTGGCGGGCTGCGTTCCTGATCCTGGCCTTCCCCACCGCTTTTCTCGCCTGGGCAGTGGTGCGCCTGAAAGAGCCTGAACGAGGTGGGCGCGGCGTCCTGGCGCCCGAGCCCGGCACCCGCCCCTGGCAGGCTGCCGCCCGCCAGCCGTCCGCGCCGGCTCCCGACCCCGCACAGGCGCGCATGACCGACGCTCAGCGCCTGGCACTGGAGCGCGGCATCCTTCCCAACCCGGTCCTCGTGGACCGGGCGCGCCCGGACATGGGTTTCGTCGGAGCCGTCCGCTGGGTGCTGGCGGTGCGGACCAACGTGGCGCTCATAATCTCCGGCGCCTGCGGCTACTACTTCCTCGCTGGAGTCGAGACGTTCGGGGTGGAGTTCGTTTCCGGTCACTACCGGATTTCCCCGGTGGTCGCCAACCTGCTGCTCGTCGTGGTGGGCTCGGGCGCCGTGATCGGCGTCGTCGTGGCGGGACCGCTCGGCGACACTCTGCTGCGCAGGGGCCGGTTGTCGAGCCGGCCGATGGTCGCGGCGGTCGCAGCCTCCATTGCGGTCGTGTTCCTGGTGCCCGCCCTGATGACCCATAGCGCCCTGGCCGCTCTGCCGTACATCGTCATCGCCACGATGGGCCTGTCGGGGCAAAACCCTCCGATAGATGCCGCCCGCCTCGACATCGTGCCCTCCTGGTTGTGGGGCCGTGCCGAAGGTGTCCGCACATTTGTGAGGACGGCGGCCCAGGCTCTGGCGCCGCTGCTCTTCGGGGCCGTATCGGTCAACATCTTCGGGGGCGGGGCCAACGGGCTGTACTGGACGTTCGTGATCATGCTGGCACCGCTCACGGCCAGTGCCGTCTACCTGTTCCATGCCGCCCGGCACTATCCCAAGGACGTCGCCACCGCCGCTGCTGCTCAGCCCCCGCCCGGCGAGCCGTGGAGCGATGCGCCCCAGGCGACCGACTGAGCCGCCTGACGGCGCTCTCCTGAGCGGGAAGCCGTGCTACGGGCGGCGCACGACCACACCGCTGACCGCCTCTACCGGGCCGGCGCGAACAAGGTCGTGTCCCCCTGCCAGCACCCGGGCATGCACGACCAGGCACGAGCCTTCGGGCAGCGCCGTCGCAGCCCCGACGCGAGCCGTCCCGGCCCGGGCACGGCCGCAACCCGGCTCGGGCTGGGCCGACCCCCCGCCAGTGCGAGGTCGAAGTCGTGTCTCTCACTACATGTGAAGTCACTGACTATACTCGGGTCCGTGAGGTTCATGCCGCCGAGGCGGGGCGACGACAGAGCACGTCAGCCGGGTGCCGAAGTGCGCCGGCGAGCCCTCCCTTGACCGACAACAGCCCGGCACGTGGTGTTCGAGGGGACGGCCTGGCCGTGACAGGAGAGGGCCGGCCTTCGCAGGTACCCCGGTATCCTTCAGCGCACGACCCCCGTCCCGCCGGTGAGGGCGGGACCTCACGGGCACCGGGCGACTTGCCGTGGATCATCCAGGGCGGGATGGGCGTCGGAGTGTCCGGGTGGCGCCTGGCCAGGGCCGTCGCCTCGACGGGACAGCTCGGTGTCATCTCCGGTGTGGCACTCGACACACTGATGGCCCGCCGTCTCCAGCTCGGCGACCCGGGTGGGCACATCCGCCAGGCGCTCGGCCACTTTCCCTTCCCTCGCGTCGCCGAGCGCGTCCTTGACCGCTATTACGTGGAGGGCGGCATAGGGGCCAGGACTGCGTTCAGGCTGCTGCCGAAAGTGACGCTCGATCCGCGCCGCACGGAGGCCGAGCTGGCGATCGCCGCCAATTTCGTCGAAGTGTTCCTTGCCAAGCAGGGCCACGACGGGCTTGTCGGTGTCAACTACATGGAAAAGCTGCAGGCTGCCACCCCGGCCGGTCTCTACGGCGCCGTGCTCGGCGGGGTCGACTACGTGATGATGGGGGCCGGCATACCCACGGAAATCCCTGCGCTCCTCGATGCTTTTGCCGCCGGTGCACCTGGAGAGCTCACGATCGAGGTACAGGGCGCCAGCGACGCTTCGCAGCGGCTCGTGTTCGATGCCGGAGCGGTGCTCGGTGCATCCCTGGAGCTTGCCCGGCCACGGTTCCTGGCCATCGTCTCGTCCAACATGCTGGCGGCCTACCTGGCGCGCGACCCCAGGACGAGGCCCGACGGCTTCGTGGTCGAAGGCCACGTTGCTGGGGGCCACAGCGCCAGACCGCGTGGGGCGCTGGTCGTCGACGGCGACGGGCGGCCCGTTTACGGCCCCCGCGACGTCGTCGACCTGGCCAAGATGTGCGCGCTCGACCTCCCGTTCTGGCTTGCCGGCGGCCAGGCGAACCCTGGATGCCTGGCTGTGGCGCTGGGCACGGGGGCGGCCGGGATCCAGATCGGCTCTGCGTTCGCCCTGTGCGAGGAGTCCAACCTCGACCCTCAGCTGCGCCGGGAGCTCGTCGAGCAGGCTCTCGCAGGCACCCTCGACGTCCGGTCCGACCTGAGGGCCTCGCCGACCGGTTTCCCGTTCAAACTGGCCGCCGCCCCGGGCACTCTCGCGGACAGCGATGTCGCTGCCGGCCGCAGGCGGGTGTGCGACCTGGGGTACCTGCGTACTCCCTACCGGACGCCCGACGGGCGGATCGGCTACCGGTGCCCGGCCGAGCCGGTCAGGGACTACGTGCGAAAGGGCGGGCAGTCCGAGGACACGGTAGGCAGGTTATGTCTGTGCAATGGGCTCCTGGCGACGATCGGGCTCGGTCAAAGACGCCGAGATTCCGCAACGGAGCCGGCAGTGGCGACGATAGGCCAGGATCTTTCCTTCCTCCCGGTGCTCACGAAGTCGAAGAGCAGTTATACGGCGGCGGACGTCGTCGACTACCTGCTCAGCGGAGCACAGGTCGCCGAGAGCGCCTGCGAGGGCTCCTAAGCGAGCTCAGGCGGCCACCTGGCCGAGGGGCTCCCCGCAACGCAGGCATTTGGGCTCGCGGAAATCGTCCTGGCTGTACTGGTAGAAATCAGGGTCTTCCCACGGGCGCGTAGCGAGCACTTCGGGGTCGTAAGCGCGATGGCCGACTATGAGGCAGATGAGGTGCTCTTTGGTTGTCATGTCTCTATTAACGGTCACCGAAGGCTATCTGTTCCACGCTTTATTACGATAACTGCGATCTTTCGCGATGATGTACTGTGCCGGCCGGCACATCGAAAGTGGCATTTGCCACAGACGAATGGATGCCATAATTGGCTTCCCGGTGAAAGGGCGCCCGCCGGGGGGGCACCCGCAATCCCTCGGGGGATTGCAGACTGGCCGGCCCGCCACCGCAGCGCCATGACGGACGGACCCGGTGGTGCAGGGGCGCTCCGGTGGTGGTTGCCCCGGACGCGGTTGACGGAGCACGGCAGCGCAGCTACGGTCCAACCAGGACCGTGACCCTTGCTACCGCCATCCGTGGGTGGGAGTGCGTGCGCCCAGCCCACCGGGCGGGGGTACATGCCGGGGTACCGTTGTGCCCGGCGGCCGGGGTGCTGTACCGCGCCACGAAGAGCCTTGCGGGGGCGGGGCACCACGTCGGTGGCCTGCGCTGCCCCCTCGGAGCCGCTGGATGAGCGGCCTGCTGGAAGTCCGGGGCCTGTGCCGCAAGTACGGCACGGTCACGGCCCTGGACGACTTGTCCTTCGACGTGGCTGCCGGCCAGGTGTCGGGGTTCCTCGGGCCGAACGGCGCAGGCAAGACGACCACGATGCGGGCGATCTTCGGTCTCACGGACCTCGATTCTGGGAGCGTCCGCTGGAACGGTGTGCCCGTGGGCCAGGCCGAGCGCCGGCGCTTCGGGTACATGCCCGAGGAGCGTGGCCTTTACCCGGGCATGTACGTGCGCGAGCAGGTCGAATACCTGGGACGGCTGCACGGCCTGAGTGCAGGGGGCGCCTCAGCCGCGGCGGGCCGGTGGCTCGAGCGCCTCGGCATCGCTGAGCGGGCCGGCTCCAAGGTGGAGACGCTCTCGCACGGCAACCAGCAGCGGGTGCAGCTTGCTGCGGCGCTGGTCCACAACCCGGAGGTCCTGGTCTTGGACGAGCCCCTGTCCGGTCTGGATCCCATCGGCATCGACGCCATCGGCCATGTGCTGGTCGAACAGGCTCGGGCCGGCTGCTGCGTGCTCTTGAGCAGTCACCAGCTCGACCAGGTCGAGGACCTGTGCGAGCAGGTGACCATCATCGACCACGGCCGCCTGGTCGCAGCCGGGACCGTCGACCAGCTGGCGACGAGCGGGGAGCGCAGGTTGGTGGTCCGGGTCGAGGGTGAACGGACCGGCAACTGGGCCGAGGGCCTGGCTGGGGTCAGCGTGTCGGAGATGCACGGTGGCGCCGCCCGACTGGTGCTCCAGGACGGGGTCGACAGCGACGACGTGTTGAGGGCGGCCATGACAGCAGGACGGGTGACCCAGTTCTCCTTCGGGCGCAGGCGCCTTTCCGAAGTGTTCAGGGAGGCCACAGTGGCGGCGGCCTCGGGGCCCCAGTCGTGAAGCCGGTCTACGTCATCGCCGTGGTGGTCGTCGCCCTGATTGTGCGCCTGGCGCTCTCGCGGGCGCGCCGTGGTGGCCGGGCAGGGTCGGGCCCCGCGCCGGGCACGCAGGGTGCAGGTGCCGCTGGCACCCGGGCCGTGTGGCCGGGCGCCGCGCGGGGCGCTGCAGGTCCGGGAGGGGCCCGGGGCGGTGTACGCGGTACCGCCGCCGGGCTGTTGACAGCCGTGGAGCGTTCCCTCGGTGATGTCGGCGTCATTGCGGCGCGGGAGGTGAGAGAGCGCGTCCGGGGGCGGATATTCCGTGTCGGCACGCTGCTCATGCTCGTTGTCATCGGCGCCGCCATCGTGGTCCCGACCCTGCAGGGGCCGACCGGTAGGACCCAGCAGACGGTGGCTGTGGTCGGCGGGTTCCCTGTCGAGGCGCGCCAACTGGTGCGCGCCGTCGCCTCCGGGAACGGCGACAGTGTGAAGCTGTTCTACGAGCCCGACGTCGGTGCGGCGAAGGCCGCCCTGCGTTCGGGGAAGGCGGACTTCGCCATCGTCGACGCGAAGCTCCTCTTGCTCGACGAGCCGGCGAGCGCCGCCAATTCGCCCGCGGACCCCGCCCTCGTCCAAGGAGTGGCCAGGTACCTCGGCGTCCTGGCGGCCTTTGGGACCGCAGGGCTGACGCCGAGCCAGGCCGCCCTGGTCATCGGGGCGGCCCCGGCGCCTGTGCGGGCGTTGCAACCGGGCTCGAAGAGCGCAACGCGCTCCACCGGGATCATCGGTCTGGTCCTGCTGTTCTTCATGCTGACCCAGTACGACACCTGGATCCTCATCGGCGTCATGCAGGAGAAGTCGAGCCGCGTCGTGGAGGTCCTACTGGCAACTGTTCGACCGATCCAGCTGCTGGGTGGCAAGGTCCTCGGCATCGGCCTGGTGGCGCTGGGCCAGGCGGCGCTCATCGTCGGTTTCGCGCTGGCCCTGGGCGCTGCGGTGGGCTCGGACCTGCTGAAAGGTACCGCTCCTGTCGTGCTGTTGGCGGAGCTGTTGTGGCTCGTGCTCGGGTATGCCTTCTACTGCTGGGTCTACGCCGCTGCAGGCTCGACGGCCGAGCGCCAGGACCAGGTGCAGACGCTGGCACTGCCCCTCAGCATCCCGGTCCTGCTCGCCTACATCTTCTCCATCACCGTGGTCAGCACGGGGCACGCCGACCTGTTCTTCAAGATCTTGGCCTACCTGCCTCCCACGGCACCTTTCTGCATGTCCGTCCTCGTCTCGCTCCGGCAGGCGACCTGGTGGGAGTTCACGGGATCGGTGGTGATCAGCCTGGCGGCGACAGTCGGGATGGCCATCTTCGCCGCCCGCGTCTACCGGCGGGCCGTGCTGCGTACAGGCGGCCGGGTGCACCTGCGCGAGTTGCTCTTGCGCAACGCTCGCTGAGCACGAGCGCCCTGGGGTGGTGGGCCTCGAGGAAGGGCCCTAGGAGAGTGCTGAAGTAGTCCCCCCGCTCGATTCGCGAAATTTGAGCTGGCCAACGAGAATGGGGGGCATGGCTCTTGGCACCGCTCAGGCCCAGCCCCGTTTCGAAGACCCGGTGCAGTTGCTCGGTGAGCGCTTGAAAGAGGGGTCGATCTACAGGCTCCTCGCCGAGCATGGCCACGTGCTGTTCCCCGACGACTACTTTGCCGACCTCTACAGTGCCTCGGTGCTGGGGCGCCCGACGGTGCCGGCACGGGTGATGGCCACGGTGATGCTGCTGCAAGCCTTCGAGGGCTTGTCTGACCGCGAAGCTTGTGACCGCTTGGAGTTCGACCTGCGCTGGCAGGCAGCCGCAGGGGTGGGCACGGGGGCGACGTCGTTCCACCCGACGGCGCTGGTCGGCCAACGTAACCGCCTAAGGGCCTCAGAGCGCCCACGACGGCTGTTCGAAGACACCAAGGCCATGGCCAAGGCCACCGGGGCCATGAAGATGCGTGCCCGGGTGCTCGACTCCACGCCCATATACGACGCAGTGGCCACCGAGGACACCGTCACCCAGTTACGGGCCAGCATCCGTAAGTTGCTCAGTGCCCTCGACCAGGCAGCCAGCCCTTTGGCGACCACTGTGCGCCAGGCCCTACAGCGCGACGACGCTTATGCCACGCCAGGCAAACCGCCATGTGACTGGGACGACCGGGCCGCGCGCGAAGCCCTGGTGGACGCCCTGGTAAAAGATGCATCGGCCGCCCTTGGTGCCCTCGAAGGCCACGAGCTGGGGCCCGGCGTGGCAAAGGCCGCCGAGCTGGTCGCCTTGGTGGCTGGCCAAGACGTGGCACAAGGTGACGACGGCATGTTCCGTATCGCCAAAAAAGTGGCCAAGGACAGGGTGATATCAACAGTCGACACCGAGGCGCGCCACGGCCATAAGTCGAGGCGCCGCCACTTCGACGGCTACAAGGCCCACGTCTCGGTCGACCCGGACTCCGAGATGATCGACGAGGTGGTGGCCAGCCCGGCCAATACTGCCGACCGCGACGCCGTCGCCCAGCTCGTAGAAGACCTCAAGGGCTCAGAGCAAAAGCCCGAGGTCGTGGGGGACTCGGCCTATGCCGACGGGGCCACCCGGGCGGCCATGTCCGACGAAGGCTTCGAGGTAGTTTCCAAGTGCCCGCCGGTGCGCAACTCGACGGGGCTGTTCACCAAGGACAACTTCGTCGTCGACCTCGCTTCTGGCACCGTCACCTGCCCGGCGTCCAAACTGGCGCAGATCGTCATAGCGCCTGGCGGTGCCGGCACGGCCAGCTTCAAGGCCCAGTGCCGAAGCTGTCCTCTACGCGCCCAGTGCACCCGCTCGCCCAACGGGCGCACGATAAGCGTGCACCCCCAAGAGCGCCTGTTGCAAAAGGCTCGGGCTGAGCAGCAACAGCCGGCCTGGCTCAGCCGTTACCGCGCCGACCGTCCAATCGTCGAGCGCAAGATCGCTCATTTCGTGCGCCGGCCCTGGGGTGGACGGCGAGCTCGCACCAGAGGCGTGGCGCGTGTGTCGACGGACCTATGGGCGCGTGCGGGAGCCATCAACTGGGCACGCCTGGCAGTGCTCGGCCTCGGCCGTGACGGCGCCGACTGGTCCGTGACAGCCATTTGAGAGCGCCAAAGGAGCCCGCAAGCGCTACGAGGTCCTCACGGACCGCGCTGTGGGCTATCTGAGGGCCACGGCCCGGTCGGCTTGCCGGCGCTTTGGCGCCCGCTGGCCATCCTCAGCACGGCGGGACCAGCCGCACGCGTGCCAGTCTTCTCTTCAAGAACGGTCTACTTCAGCACTCTCCTAGCTGGTGGCCAGGATTTCCTCGGCCGCCAGGGTGGCGCACACCGCCTTCACGACCGAGGCGATCCGCAGGCCTTCGTGGATCTGCTCGGTCGACATGTTGACCTTGCGCAACTCCTGCTCGTGCGACACGAGGCAGGAGCCGCAGCCGTTGGCGGCGGACACCGCCATGCACCACAGTTCGAAGTCCTCCTTGGCCACGCCGCCGTGGGAGCCGATCACCTGCATCCGCAGGCGGGCGGGCACGTTGTCGTAGCTCGTGACGCCCATCTCGGACAGTAGGTGCTTGGCTCGGTAGTAGACGTTGTTCATCGCCATGATGGCGGCAGCAGCCCTGGCGGCTACTCTCGCCTGCCCGTCCAGGTGCTCCGCTGCGGCCGCCTCGAGCAAGGCCACAGCGGGTGAGGGGGCCGAGGCCACCGCTACGGCGGCGACAGCCCCCCACAGCTGCTGTTCGGTGAGCGGCGAGGCGTTGGCAAGACCGCTCAGGTTGAGCTTCAGATCCCGGGCGAAGTCCGGGAGCATGTCCTTGACTGCGTCGATGCCCACGCTCAGGCGCCAGCAGTCATGAGCGCTGTGGCATTGATCGTCGGCTGGCCCTTCTGCCAGTTGCAGGCGCACAGTTCGTCGGTCTGCAGAGCGTCGAGCACACGCAGCACTTCGTTGACGTTGCGGCCGACGGAGCCGGCCGTCACCATCGCGAACTGGATCTCGCCGTTGGGGTCGACGATGAAGGTGGCCCGTTCGGCCACACCGTCGGCACCCAGGGCCCCGAGGGCGCTCGCCAGCTCGCGCTTGACGTCCGAGAGCATGGGGAAGGGGAGGTCGAGCAGGTCCTCGTGCTGGATGCGCCATGCGTAGTGGACGAACTCGTTGTCCACGGATGCGCCCAGGACCTGCGCGTCACGGTCGGCGAACTCGCCGTTGAGCCGGCCGAACTCGGCGATCTCAGTCGGGCACACGAAGGTGAAGTCCTTGGGCCAGAAGAACACCACGCGCCACTTGCCCTCGTAGGTGCTCGAGTCGATCGTGGTGAAGTAGTCCTCCGGGGTCGAGGCCTTGACGTCGCCGAGGCGGCCCGGGACGAGGGCGGTCAGCGAGTACTGGGGGAAGGTGTCTCCTACGGTCAGCATGGTCGTTCCTCCGGTTGGTTGGCGGGAGCGGGCGGGAAAATCGTTACAAGTGGGTTATACCAGCGGTTGGCGCAGGGTAGGCAACCGATAGGCCTGCGACCGGTAATTCTGCCCTCAATGATAGCCTCTGCTTATGCAACCCGGCCCGACCATGGCTCAGCTGCGCGCCCTGGTGGCGGTGGCGGACCACCTGAGCTTTCGGGAAGCGGCGCGTGACCTGGGCGTGAGCCAGCCGTCGGTGTCGGCATCGATGAGCGCCCTCGAGACGCTCCTCGGTGCCCAACTGGCGAGGCGCTCCAGTCGCCGGGTCATCCTGACGCCGATCGGCCAGCAGGTCGCCAGCCGGGCCCGCCAGATCGTGGCCGAGGTCGACGAGCTGGTCGAAGTAGCCACGCCGAGGGCTGCCCCAGACGCCGGGCCACTGTGGCTCGGCATCATCCCGACAGTCGCGCCCTACATCCTGGCGCCCGTGCTGCGGATCCTGGCCAGGCGGGCACCCCAGCTGGCCCCCCAGGTCACCGAGGGACAGACGGCCCACCTCCTGGACGACCTGGCCGCCGGCGAGCTGGACGCCGCCATCATGGCACTGCCGGCCACGGCACCAGCGATCTCCACCTCTGCACCGGTCCTGGTTGCCCCAACCGGCGAGGGTGCCCCCGCCGGGCTCCTGGAGGTCCCCCTCTACCAGGAGGACTTCGTACTGCTCGTGCCGCCCGGGCACCCCCTCGCCGGCATGACCTCCGTACCGACCTCGACGTTGCGCGAGTTGCCCCTGTTGCTGCTCGAGGACGGCCACTGCCTGTCGGGGCAGGTGCTCGACATCTGCAGGCAGGTGGGGGCGGCGACCAACCACCCTGCCCGCGCGGCTTCTCTCACCACCATCGCCCAGCTGGTGGCGGCCGGGCTGGGCGCGACGTTGCTGCCCGAGACGGCGCTCCCGGTCGAGACCCGCAAGGGCAAGCTCGCTGTCGCCCGCTTCGAGGCCCCCGCCCCAGGTCGCACCATCGGCCTGGTCTTCGGGCGTCATGCCGCGGCGATGGAGCGGGGCCACCACCTCGCCGAGCTGCTGCGCCGTGGCCTCGACCGGCCCGGATTCGCCGGCCGGCTCGCGCCTCCCCCGGCGACCGTGACCGGGCGCGGCGAGGTTGTCGCCTCGTAGCGGGCAAGTTGCCCATGCCCGGCCCGCCGGAGCTCCCCGCCGAGAGGCCCCGGTGGCCGGCGGCATCGCTCTCGGTATCGTGGCGCGGTGCTCCGGTTGGGTGCGGACGCGGTCGACATGGAGGAAGTGGAGGGTATGGACGGCAGTATGGCGACGCAGGCGAGCAGCCGAGCGCCGGCGGTCGGGCTCGGCCTTGCACGGCTGCGTGTGAGCGTCGGCTCCGCCGGCGCGAGGGTTTTCGCAACGGCCCTCGCGTCCCTGAACGGCCAGACCGGTCAAGGGGCACCATGACGACGGGGGACGCGAAGCTGCCGCCGGGTGCGCAGTCCCTGGGGGCTCGCGAAGCGCGCCGCCAGGACGGCGGCCGCCAGGGACCTGTAGCCGTCGACAAGGTGCAACTGAGGGCAGTGTTGGCGGAGTGCGCGGGGTTGGCCCTCGATATCAGCCAGTTGGACGACCGGGCCGACCTCTACCGCGCGGGGATGAGCTCGCATGCGACCGTCAGCGTGATGCTGGCGCTGGAGGACACCTTCGACATCGAGTTCCCCACCGAGATGCTCAACCGGGCGACTTTCGAGTCGGTGGAGGCGATAGGTGAGGCTGTCTCCGCCCTGCTGGCCGCACGGGAGGATTGAGCTGGTTCAACGGGCTGGTTCGAGCCCGACCTCGGAAAGGAGGCGGGGCCGGTCGATCTTGCCTGACGACGTGAGCGGCAGTTCGGGAACGAAGTGCACCTGGTCGGGGATCATCGTCGGGGGTAGTTGCTGGCGCAGCTCTTGGAGCAGGCGGGCCCCGTCGTGCGGGCACTGTGCGGCGGTCTTGTCCCCCACGACGAAGGCCACGATGCCGGGACGGTCCTCGAGGCGGAACAGGGCGCAGGCCGCCGCCCTGACTCCTGGCACCTGCCCGAGAGCACCTGCAACTTCGCTGAGCGAGATGCGCACGCCGTTGCGTTTGATCACGTCGTCGCGCCGCCCTGCGTAGAAGTAGAGGCCGTCGGAGTCCCTGAAGACAAGATCGCCGGTCCTGTAACACAGGAGCCCCGGCACGACGCCCCGGGTCAGCACGGCCCTGCTCTGCGCAGCATCTCCCCAGTAGCCCGCCATGAGCTGGCGGCCCGATATGTAGAGCTCGCCTAGCCTCCCGTCAACAACCTCCTCCCCGGCCTCGTCCACTATGTGGAAGCCGACTCCTTCGTTGGGCGTGCCGAGGGGTACACGGTCCCGGCCCAGCGCCTCGGGCGTGATCTCGAAGCCTGTGACGGAGATGGTGCACTCCGTTGGGCCGTACAAGCTGAAGACCCTGGTCCCGGGGGCGGCGGCCCAGAGCCTGCGTAGGTCCGAGCCGACCAGTTCCTCGCCTCCGAGGCCCACGACCGCCAACCTGCTGCCCGCAAGGCGGCTCAGGTGCCGGCTGGCGAGCAGCAGCCGCAGGTAGCTCGGTGAGAACGTCGTGTGCGTGATCTCGTGCTGCACGACCGTGTCGAAGAACGGCCTCAGGAACAGCAGATCCTGGCGGCGCGGTATGACGAGCAGGCCGCCTGCGCGCAGAGTCGAGAACAGGTTCGAGTAGGAGCCGTCGAAGTGGAACGCCGAAACCGCGAGTGAGCGGCTCGCAGGCCCGTAGTGCAGTGAACGCGCCACCTCGCGCACGGACCAGGACATCGCGCCACGGGAGATGCTCACGCCCTTGGGAGCGCCGGTGGTGCCCGAGGTGTAGATGATGTACGCCAGCTGGTCGGGGGAGGTGGTCGCAGGCTCCGAGCCGAGGTCGTGTCCCGCTCCCAGCTCGAGCAGTTGCTCGTAGGTGACCGAGCCCGGCGTCTCCGGCGCTGCCGAGGAGGGCCCCGGCACCGGGCTGGACGGCGGTGAAGCCGGGCTGGGCGGAGCTGTGGGCGGTGCAGCGGGGCTCGCCCAGGTGACGACGACCCGCGGCGAACAATCCGCCAGGGCACGGTTTGCCCGGGCCTCGGGGTCCTCCACCGATATGGGGACAAATGGTGCGCCCAGCCACATGCAGGCAAGCGCCGTCGTTACGAATGCGACAGAGTTCTCGATCCGTAGAGCGACACGGTCACCGCCGAGAACGCCCGCCGTTGTCAGTCCGGCGGCCAGGACTGCGGTTCTCCGGCCCAGGGCGGCATAGTCGAGCGACTCTTCCGGCCCAATCAGGGCAGGGGCCGACGGCCTGGCCCGGGTATGGGCGATGATCAGGGACAGGAGGTCGTCGTCGGGTGGCACGGCGTCCAGTGGCTGGTCGGTGCTGCTCGTGATGCGCTCAAAACTACTGGCTGCGCGTGCAC
>JAJZIY010000035.1 GCA_021828475.1 Actinomycetes bacterium | reverse complement strand
GGAAGGCGAAGGCGGCGGCGTTTGCGTAGAGCACCTGCAGCTCCGCCTCGGCCACCCGCCCCAGTTGGTGCAGGCGCTCGCCCAGCACCGCGCGCTCGGCCTCGGGCACCAACTGCTCGTTGTGCCAGCCGCGGTAGCCGGCCATTACCAGGTGGGGCGCGACCCGGCCGCCCTCCCCAGGACCGGCGGGCAGCCTGGCCATGGCGGTGACCAGTGTGCCAACGCCCTTGCGGGGCTCGAGGCTGCCGACCCAGAGCACGTACGGAACCCCGACCAGGCCGAACCGGCCCAGCACTTCGCGCACGACTGCCTCGCCGGGCACCACGAACTCGTCGACGCCGTAGGGCACGACCCGCACCCGCGCCGCGTCCAGGCCCAGGTTGCCCACCACTTCCTCTGCTGCCGCCTGGCTACCGGTGAGCACTACGTCGGCTCGCCTGGCCGCAGCCCTGGCTCCCATGGCGTGGAACCACCGGCCCCGGCGGCCGAACGCCTCGGGAAAAAGCCAGGGTGCCGCGTCGTGCACGCTCACGACCAGCGGCTTGCCGTGCCGGGGCGGGACGGCAAGCGACGGGGCGTGGACGACGTCGGCCGCCCCGGCCCCAGCCAGCGCCGGCCAACCGAGAAGGTGCCAGGCGTCGTAGAGCACCGGACGGGGCAGCGCCATCACCTCGGGGAGGGCCACCGAGGGTGACAAGCCCGCAATGCGCCAGGCCCGCTCGACTTCCTCACGGGGGTGCCGGGCGACCGCGCCGAGCACCTCGACACCGAGAGCGGCGAGGTGGAGGGCCAGCCTGGCGGTGTAGCGCCCGACCCCCCCCGGCGAGGGCGAAAGCAGCTGTTCGAAGTTCAACGCGGCTCGCAAATACGGCTCCTCAGGGCAGCTACGGTCGTCGGGCGATGAACAAGTTACCGGTGGCAGTGCCACGCTCAGGTCGTCCAACGGTCCTGTGCGTCCAACCGGTGGCCGAGCAGGGAGGCTCGGACCAGGCCCTCCTGCGTATGGCCGGACAACTGTCGACGGCCGGGTGGGACGTTCACATCGCCCTGCCGGCGCCCTCGCCCATGGCGGCAAGCTACGAGAGCGCCGGCGCCACGCTCCACGTCGTACCCATGAGGCGCATCAGCACCAGCCACAGCCTCGGGCACTGGGCCGCGTACGCGGCCGGGTGGCCGGCGGGCGTCGCCCATCTCACCGGCCTGGCCAGGCGGTGCCGGGCCGACCTGGTCCATTCCAACTCCCTGCACAGCTGGTACGGCTGGGCGGCCGCCCGCCTGGCCGGGCTCCCCCACATCTGGCACGCCCGCGAGATCGTCACCCAGTCGGGTGCCGCCCTGCGCCTGGAGCGCTACCTCTGCCGCCACCACGCCGACCTGGTCCTGGCCGCCTCCGGAGCGGTCGCCGACCAGCTGCCAGGCGCCGCGACGCGCCTGGCGTACGAGCTGGCCGCACCGCAGGACTTCGTCCCCGGCCGCGCCGGCCGCGCCCGGGCCCTGTACGGCCTCGACGACGCTGTGCCCACCGTTGGCTACGTGGGCAGGGTTGACACGTGGAAAGGGGTGGACGTCCTGCTGGAGGCCTTCGAACTGGTGAAGGAGCGCCACCCCGGCGCCGCTGCTGTCGTCGCCGGCGGCAAGGTCAGGGGCAAGGAGGCCTACTACCGCGGCCTCGAGGCGCGCGCCGGGGTGACCGGTGCACTCTGGCTGGGGCCGCTCCCCGGAGCCGAGGCCGCCGACCTCATGGCCGACCTCGACGTGCTGGCATACCCTTCCACGGGCCCTGAGCCCTGGGGCCTGACACTGGTCGAGGCCCTGGCCTGCGGCGTCCCGGTGGTCGCCACGGACGCCGGCGGCCCGCGCGAAATGCTCGCCGGTCTGGGGCCAGGAGTCGCCCGGCTCGTACCGCCGGGCGACGTGGCCGGCCTGGCTGACGCGCTCGGAGCCCTCCTGCCCGCAGCCACCAGCACCGGGGCGAGACGGGCGCGACCAGCGCTGCGCCTCGGACCGCCGCCGCCCTACCCGGCGATCTTCGCCGAGGTGGCCCGCCTGCCGGCTTGACCCCGACGGGACGGACGACTGTACGCTCGGCCCGTGCCCAGCATCAGCGAATCGGACATGATCAAGGACGTCTACGTCGTCACGCCGGACCGCCACGGCGACGACCGGGGCGTGTTCATCGAGACGTACCGGCGCAGCTGGTTCCCGCTGGGGCGGGAGATGGTCCAGACCAACCGGGCCGAGCGCCAGGCCGGCTCGGTCGTCGGGCTGCACTACCACCTCCACCAGGCCGACTACTGGACCGTGCCGAGAGGGCGCGCCCGGGTGGTACTGCACGACATGCGCCAGGGCAGCCCGACCGACGGCGCCACCCTTGCCCTGGACGTCGACGCAGACAACGCCCTCGGTGTCTTCATACCGCCCGGCGTCGCCCACGGTTTCGCCTCGCTGACCGACATGACCATCACCTACATGGTCGACGGCTACTACAACCCCGCCGACGAGCTGGGCGTTGCCTGGGACGACCCCGACATCGCCGCCGACTGGGGAGTGCAGGGCCCGGTGCTCTCAGCCCGGGACAAGGCCAACCCCCGTCGGGCCGATATCGGCGAGGCCTGGCGGCCACACGCCTCCCTGCGGCGTTGAGCTTCCGCGGCCTGCGGGTCACAGCCATCGCCGGTGGCGTCGGCGCCGCCAGGATGCTACGGGGCCTGGCTGCTGTGACCGGCGAGGACAGCCTCACCGCCGTCGTCAACACCGGCGACGACACCGTCCTGCACGGGCTGTACGTCTGCCCGGACCTGGACACGATCACCTACACCCTGGGCGGTGCCGCCAACCCGGCCACCGGCTGGGGCATCGAGGGTGAGACATGGGCGGTCATGGAGGCCCTGGGCCACTTCGAGCGGCTCGGCCTGCCCGGGGCCGGCAGCCTGACCTGGTTCAGCCTCGGCGACCGGGACCTGGCGACCCACCTGTTCCGCACTGGCCGCCTCGCTGCCGGGGTGCCGCTGTCCCAGGTGGCTTCCGAAGTGGCAGCCCGTTTCGGGGTCGCGGCCCGCCTGCTGCCCATGTCCGACGACCCCGTCAGGACCATGGTGACGCTGGCGCAGGGCACGCCCGTCCCTTCCTTCGGCGGTCTCGGCCGCACCGCCGCGCCGGGGGCCTACGGCGGCCCTGGTACCCACCACGGCACCGCCAGCGCCCACGATGGGGCCGGGGCTCCGGCCGAGGTCGGCTTCCAGGAGTACTTCGTCGGCCTGCACCACTCGGTGCAGGTTGCCGGGCTGCGCTTCGCCGGGGCAGAGCGGGCACGGCCCGCCCCCGGCGTGATCGAGGCCATCGAGCAGGCCGACGTGGTGGTCGTGTGCCCGTCCAACCCGCTGGTGTCGATAGGGCCGGTGCTGGCCGTGCCTGGGATAGCCCGGGCTGTCGCCGCCAGGCGTCGTTCGGTCGTGGCTGTGTCGCCCATCGTCGCAGGCCGGGCCCTCAAGGGGCCGGCAGACCGGATGCTCTCCGAGCTCGGCAGCGAAGCGAGCGTGGCCGGCGTTGCCCGCCTGTGGTCCGACATCGCCTCCACGCTGGTCATAGACGAGGCCGACGCCGCCCTCGGCCCCCAGGTGGAGCAGGCCGGTATGGCCTGCGCTGTGACCGGGACCGTCATGAGCGGTCCCGACGAGTCCGCCAGGCTGGCCGAGGTGGTCCTGACGGCTGCCTCGGGGACAGCGAGCTCCGGCGGGCGATGATCTCGCTCGTCGCCGTGCACGGCATCGGCGAGGTCTCTCCCGGCGACGAGGTCGCGGATCTCGTCCTCCAGGCGGTGGAGCTGGAGGACTACGACGTCCTGGTGGTCACCCAGAAGGTCGTATCGAAGGCCGAGGGCCGCTTGGTCCCCGTCGACCCGGACGACGCGTCGGCCAGGCGCGATCTCATCCTCAGCGAGAGCGTGCGCGTACTGCGCGAGCGCGAGGGGATGCTCATCACCGAGACCCGTCACGGTTTCGTCTGTGCCAACGCCGGGGTGGACTTCTCCAACGTCGGCACCGGCACCGCCGCCCTCCTCCCGGTCGACCCCGACCGCAGTGCGCGCCGCATCCGCGACGCCGTGCAGGCCAGGACAGGGCTCCGGGTCGCAGTGGTCGTCTCGGACACCTTCGGGCGGACGTGGCGCAACGGCCTGACCGACGTAGCCATCGGCTGTGCCGGGATCGCCGCCGTCGTGGACCTGCGGGGGACCCTCGACGCATCCGGGCGCGAGCTGGCTGTCACGCAGGTGTGCGTCGTCGACGAGCTGGCAGCGGCGGCCGAGCTCGTCAAGGGCAAGGCCTCGGGCGTGCCCGCAGTGGTGATAAGGGGCGTCGAACGTTCCTGGTTCCGTGAGTCGTCGGTGCGAGGCGAGGTCGTGAGGGCGCACGGGGGCGACCTCTTTCGCTGACCCGTTCCAGCCGAACCGGGGCCCCGCTGCCTAGGGCCTCTCCTGGCCCGGGCCGCCGGCCCGGGCCGAGGCCTGGGGCATGGAGTCGCCGCGCCCGAGCCAGACGATCTCCTCCGGAGCGTAGAAATCCTGGTGCCCGCAAACCTGGCAGATGAGCGGCACCGGCCCCACCAGGCCCGTGGGCCTGGTGTAGTCGACGTTGGCCGAGGGGATCTCCGCCGGGAAATCGTCACCGCACTGCCGGCACGTGACCTCGAAGGCCCCGACCAACAGGAGCTCGCCATCCCCGTAGCCGTCCGGGTGGCCACAGTAGCGACAGGTCGACGGGAAAGGCAGCAGCCGGTGGTCGCCGTCCCAGTCGACGCCTATGCGCCGGGAACAGCTCTTGCAGTTGGAGACGTAGGCAGGCACCAACTGAACCCTTCCCCGAGGAGCGGCTCTCCAAGCGGGGTGCCCGGCACGGTCCGGCTCCGGTCAGGCCTCTGTCGCCCGCGCCCTCGAGCGCGCCCAGTCGAGCACTCCGGCCGTCCCCTTGTCGATCGTCGTCCAGGACTTCCAGCCCAGGTGGATCCCGGCCCGGGACGGGTCCAGGCAGCTGCGCCGCACCTCGCCTCGCCGCGCCGGAGCGTGCACCGGCGGCTGCTGTGACCCCGAGTTGACCGCCATGGCCTCGTACAGCTCGATGATGGTCGTCTCGCGGCCGGTGCCCACGTTGCAGAGCAGGCCGCTCCCCCGCTCGCCAGCCCGGGAGAAGGCGTCGACCACGTCGTCGACGTAGACGAAGTCCCGGGTCTGCTTGCCGTCGCCGTAGACGACGCACGGCTCGCCGGCGAGCAGCCGGCCTGCGAAGATAGCCACGACACCCGCCTCCCCGTGAGGATCCTGGCGAGGCCCGTAGACGTTGGCCATGGCCAGGGCCGTGAACTCGAGCCCGTACATCTCCCGGTAGGCCACGAGGTAGTCGATGACGGCCTTCTTGGCCACGCCGTAGGGCGACAGCGGCCGGTGCGGCTGAGACTCCTTGAGAGGGAGGTTGTCGTTGTCGCCGTACAGCGTGCCACCGCTGGCGGCAAAAACGAACTTGCGCGCCCCGCCGGCACGCGCCCCCTCGAGCACGCGCAACGAACCCAGCACGTTGACGTCGGCATCGAGCACCGGGTCCGCGACGGAAAGCCTGACATCGGCCTGGGCCGCCAGGTGGTAGACGACTTCGGGTCGCCGGCGCTGCATCAGGCTCACGAGGTCGGGCGACCTGACATCAACATTGTGGAAATTGAAGCGACCGGCGCCTGATGTACGGGCCTCGGCCAGGTTGGCCAGCGAACCGTTGCTCAGGTTGTCGACGACGTCGACGGCGTGGCCCTCGGCCAGCAACCGGTCGACCAGGGTCGAGCCGATGAAACCGGCTCCCCCCGTCACCAGCGCACGGTACGCCGACCGCGGGCCGGTCGTTGTCACTTCTTCTTCGCGCTGGTACCGCCCGGGCCCGCCTTGGGAGTGCTGCCCGCAGTGGCACCGCCCCCCGTCGCCGTGGTCTTGGACGTCGGCTTCGGCTTCGGCTTGGTGGTGCTGCCGGCAACCGTGGTCGCCGTCACGGCGGACGTCTTCGTACTGCTCGTCTTCGTACTGCTCGTCTTCGTACTGCTCGGCTTCGTACTGCCTGTCTTGGTGCTCGCTGCCGTGGTGGAAGGAGACGATGGGACCGGCGTCGTCGTGGTGGTCCCCCCGTTGGCCACCAGGCTGGTCAGCTTCGAGACGACCGACTGGGGGGGCTGGAGGATACTGGGCGTCTTGCCCTTGAGCGGGGCAGGGACGAACGCGATCGTGACCAGCTGGTTCTTGGCGAGCAGCACCCCGGAGTTGCAGTCGGGGCTACAGGTGTCCTCCTGGCCGGTGGCGGTGTTGATGGCCTGCTTGTCCTGGAGGACACCATCAGCGCGCGGGGCCTGGGGCGACGACCACGTCATGACGTAGACGTGGCCCGGCTTGCCCTGGCAGTTGTCGCCGACCTGGTAGAGCTTGCCGCCGGGCAGCTGGATCTCCGCGGCGTTGAGCGTCATGCCGATCGCGCTGGCGAACTTGCCCAGAGTGGCGTTGTGGCCGGCCGCCGATTTGACCGTCGGGTTGATGTAGATGATCCCGTCACCCTTGGTGGTGATCCCGAAGGGGTCCTTGTTCGTCTTGACAGGAGGCTGCAACTTGCCGCAGATGTCGACGGCGAAACCCTCGAACCACGAAGTCGCCATGTTGACAGCCGGCTGCCCGTTGCCCTGGTTGTTGATCTGGTTCTGACGGTACTCGCGGCTGTTGTAGACGCCGACCACGCCGAGGATCACCAACAGGACGACGGCGAAGTAGAAACCCCACGGCGGTCGGCTCCCGTAGGCCCGGCTACCGCCCAGGCCGGCGGCGCGAGCGACCTTCTTGGAGGAAGAGGCTTTGGCCATAACGACCTGACAGGTTACCTGTCCGAGGGCATCCCCGTGGGACGCCTCTGCGCCCGGCTCACTGGCGTGGCCCCACTGAGGGCCCGTCTGGCCATGGTGACCAGGAGCCGCGCAAGCAGACCCGGGCCCACCAGCACCAGCACCCAGCGGCGCCCGGCCGAGGTGCGCCGCGCGAACCGCCACATGGAGACGTGGTGCGCCAGCAGCATCCGATAGGGGTGGCGGTCGGCGGACACGCCCTGTGCGTGCATGACCTCCGCCCCGGGCTCGTAGGCGACGGCCCAACCTGCGCCGCGGAGCCGCCAGCACAGGTCGACGTCCTCCATGTACATGAAGTACGCGGGATCGAAACCCGCCACCTCGTCCCATGCCCGGCGCCTGGCGACGAAGCAGGCTCCCGACACCCAGTCCACGTCGCGGGCCTCGGCATGGTCCCAGTTGGACATCCGGTAGCGGCGGGAAAAGGGGTTGCCTGGCCAGAACTGACCCAGGAAGGCGTGGCCGAGCGCTTCGAACAGGTCCGGGAACCTCCTGGCGGAGGGGTACAGCTCGCCGTCGGTGCCGACGATACGCGGGCCCACCAGGCCGACGGCGGGCGCCTGCTCGAGGTGGTGGACCAGGGCGGCGACCGAACCTGGTTGGAAGACCACGTCAGGATTGCACACCAGCACGTAGTCGCTTCGAGCCTGAACGGAGGCGCCCGCGTTGGCAGCCTTGCCGTAGCCCAGGTTGGCCCCGGTCGCCAACCACTTGGCCTTTGGGTGCCGTGAGGCCAGTGCCGACGCCGAGGCGTCCACCGAGCCGTTGTCGGCGACGACTATCTCCCCGACGCCCTCGGCCTCCAGGCTCGCAACGCAGTCGAGGAGGTGGTCGCCGGCGTTGTAGTTGACCACAACGGCACCGACATCACCGACGTCGGTGCTCACGGCTGCGAGCGGAGGTAGCGGACCGTGCGCCCCAGGGCCTCGTGGTAGTCGCCGAGCAAGGGCATACCGAGCAGTCTCAGCGCGGCATTGTCCAGCACCGAGTTGGCCGGCCTCGGCGCCGGCCGCGCCGGCACCAGCTCGGAGGTGGCTATGGGCACGACGCGCTCAGCGTCCGCACCGGCCGCCTCCAGGACGTCGCGGACGAAGCCGTACCAGGTCGTGGGCCCCTGGTTGGTCACGTGGAACACCCCGGGCTGGCGTGACAGTGCCAGGCGCACGAGCATCCCGGCCAGGTCGTCGGCGAAGGTCGGGCAACCATGCTGGTCGTCGACGAAGCGCAGTTCGGCCGGCCCTGCCGCGGCCAGGCGCAACGCCGTCTTGACCATGTTGGCCCCGTAGCGGCCGCAGACCCACGAAGTGCGCACGACGGTCGCCCCCGGCAGCATGCAGGACACCTCGCGCTCGCCGCCCAGTTTGGAACGCCCGTACACCGAGAGCGGCCCGGTCGGGTCCCACTCGACATAGGGCCGGGGCGAACGCCCGTCGAAGACGTAGTCCGTGGAGACGTGGACCAGGTGCGAACGAGCCAGGCGCGCCCCCTCCGCCAGGTTGCGGGCGCCTATGGCGTTCACGGCGAAAGCCCGGTCGGCCTGCTCCTCACAGGCGTCGACGGCAGTGAACGCGGCCGTGTTGACGACCACGTCCGGAGCCCATTCGGCGCAGACCTGCAGGGCACGTTCGCGGTCGGCCACGTCCAGTTCGGCGTGGGTGAGGGCCAGGACGTCGTGGTGGCCGGAGGCCTCGAGCTGCTCGTGCACCTCCCTGCCCACCTGGCCGCCGGCCCCGGTCAGCAACACCCTCATCAGGCACCTCTCTTGAGCGGCTCCCACCACCAGCGGTTGTCCCGGTACCACTTGAAAGTGGCCTCCAGGGCCTGGTCGAGGTCGTGGCCCGGCCGCCAGCCGAGCGCACGCACCCTGGAAGGGTCGACACTGTACCGGCGGTCGTGGCCGGGGCGGTCGGCCACCCAGTCGATGCTCTCGGGACCGGCCCCGGCCAGGGTCAGGATCTTGTCCACCAGGGCCCGGTTGGGCATCTCGGCGCCCACGCCGATGTTGTACACCTGCCCGGGCACACCCGAGCGCAGGACCAGGTCGAGCGCGGCGCAGTTGTCCTCGACGTAGAGCCAGTCCCGCTCGTTCATGCCGTCGCCGTACAGGGGGACCTTGCACCCCTCGAGCAGGTTGGTGACGAAGAGCGGCACCAGCTTCTCGGGGTACTGCCATGGCCCGAAGTTGTTCGAGGACCGCGTCACCAGCACGGGCAGGCCATAGGTGGTGAAGTACGACAGGGCGATCAGGTCCGAGCCGGCCTTGGACGCCGAATAGGGCGAGCGGGGCTCGAGGCGGTCGCTCTCGGCAGAGCTACCCCGCTCCACCGAGCCGTAGACCTCGTCGGTCGAGATGTGCAGCACCCGGGTGACGCCGGCGCGCCGGGCCGCGTGGCACACGAGGTTGGTGCCGACGCAGTTGGTCATGGCGAAGTCCTCGGGCCCGGAGATGGAACGGTCGACATGGCTCTCGGCCGCGAAGTGGACCACGGCGTCGTGGCCGGCCATGGCCTGCTCCAGGGCGCCCAGGTCGCAGATGTCGGCGTGCACGAAGCGGTAGCGGCCGGGGTGGGCGGGCCCGACGTCCCCCAGGGTGGCCAGGTTGCCAGCGTAGGTCAGCGCGTCGTAGACGGTCACCTCGTCGTCACTGTGCGAGAGCACCCAACGCACGTAGTTGGACCCGATGAAGCCGGCCCCGCCGGTCACGAACAACTTCATGGCCCCGAAGGCTAATGGCAACCGGCTGGCTCGGCCCAATGGCCACCCGGGCGGGCAGGCGCGTCGGGCCTGGCCGAGCGGGTGCTCAGAGCAGGTCGAGCATGCAGTGGTCGCCCACCATGAGCCGCGTGGCCCGTGGCCGGCGGGCGCTGCGGGTGACCTCGACGTCGTAGCCGAGCAGGGAGTCCTCGATGCGCCCGGCGTTGACGACCCGGGAAGTGCCCATCACCACCGAGTGCTCGATCTCGGAGTGCTGGATCAGGCAACCCGGACCTATGGCGCTGAAAGGCCCGACGTAGCTGTCGACGACCTCGGTGCCCACCCCGATGACAGCGGGGCCACGGATGTGGCTGCGGACCACGCGCGCCCCGGCCTCGACCACCACGCGGCCGTGCAGCTGGCTCTCGGAGTCGACGTCGCCGTCAACGCGGCGCTCGATGCCCTCGAGGAGCAGGCGGTTGGCCTCCAGAAGGGGTGTCAGCTTGCCCATGTCGATCCACCAGCCCTCCAGGATCTCCGAGAGCACCACCTCGCCCTCGTCGATCAGCCACTGGATGGCGTCGGTGATCTCCAGCTCGCCGCGCGCCGAGGGCTCTATGGCCGCCACCGCATCGTGGATCCTGGCATCGAAGAGGTAGACGCCCACCAGGGCCAGGTCCGAGGGGGGCACCGTCGGCTTTTCGACCAGGTGTGTGACCCGGCCGGTGGTGTCGAGCTCGGCCACCCCGAAGCGCTGGGGGTCGTCCACCCGCTTGAGCAGGATCTGGGCCGAGGGCACGATCGGGCCCTCCTCTCCCAGGCGCGGGGCGATGGCACGCGCCCTCTGGGCCTCGAAGCGGGCGACGAAGTCGGCCAGGTCCTGCTGGAGCAGGTTGTCACCCAGGTACATCACGAAGTCGTCGTCGCCGAGGAAGTCCCGGGCCACCAGCACACAATGAGCCAGGCCGAGCGGTGCCTCCTGGCGCATGTAGGTCACCTCGAGGCCGAAGCCCGAGCCGTCGCCCACCGCCGCCTGGATCTCGGCCGCCGTGTCGCCCACGATGATGCCCACCTGCTTGATCCCCGCCGACGCGATGGCCTCCAGGCCGTAGAACAGGACGGGCTTGTTTGCCACGGGTACCAGCTGCTTGGCCCGCGTGTGGGTGATCGGGCGCAACCTGGTACCGGCTCCCCCCGAAAGGACCAGTGCTTTCATCGAGTAGGAAGGCTACCCGGCGGCCCCAGTGTGGCGTGGGTGACGTCGCCGTACACGACCTCCTCGCGCCCGCCTTGGCCGGGGTCGACCACGAGCTCGCCGTGCTCCCCCAGGTCCACGGCGGTACCCACCAGCAGCTCTCTGCCCGGCCTCTGCACGTTCACGACCCGTCCCAGCGTGGCGCAGCGAGCCCTGTAGAGACGGCTCACCTCGGGCCACTGCCCGTAGAGGCGGTCGAGCGCCAGAAGCAGCTCGACCAGTAGCTGCGAACGGGGCACCCGGCGGCCGGCCAGGGCCTCGAGGCTCGTCGCCGGCAAAGAGGGCGGAGACCACGACACGTTCAGGCCCACCCCCACAACCATCCACCCTGTCCCGGCCTCCGCCAGCACACCCGCCACCTTGGCCACAGCCCCGGCGTCCATGGCCACGACGTCGTTGGGCCATTTGAGCCACAGCTCCAGGCCCGCCACAACCCTGGCCGCCTCCACGGCCGCCAGGGACACGGCCCAGACGGCCATGTGGCGCTGCACCGGGGCCAGGTCCGCGGGACGGGGCCTGAACAGGACCGACAGCAGCAGCGAACTACCGGGCGGCGCTTCCCAGGTCCGGTCCAGGCGCCCCCGCCCGGCGTTCTGATGGTCAGCCACGACCACGAGGCCCTCGCGCGACCCGGCCCGGGCCCTCTCGGCGGCCACCAAGTTGGTGGAGGTGGTACGGGCCAGCTGGAGGACTTCGGCAAACCGGCTCCCCCTCAGGCGGGCAGCGTCGGCACTTTCGAGCACCACAGCGTCGACGGGCACACCCCAAGCCTGGCAGACTGCCCCATCGTGCCGGAAACGCCCAACCGCCCGATCCGCAAGGTGCTCATCGCCAACCGGGGAGAGATCGCCGTACGCGTCGCCCGTGCCTGCCGGGACCTCGGTATCGTCGCCGTCGCCGTCTACTCCGACGCCGACCGCGGAGCCATGCACGTCCGCGAGGCCGACGAGGCGTACCATCTCGGCGCAGCCCGGGCCGCCGAGAGCTACCTGTCCGAGGAAAGGCTGCTCAGAGTGCTCCGGGAGTCCGGCGCCGACGCCGTCCATCCCGGCTACGGGTTCTTCGCCGAGAACGCCGGCTTCGCCCGTGCCGTCGTGGAGGCCGGAGCCGTCTGGGTCGGCCCGCCCCCCCACGCCATCGAGGTGATGGGCGACAAGATCAGCAGCCGGGTGGCCGCGGCGGCGGCGGGTGTCCCGCCTGTCCCCGGGACCGAGGAGGCGCTCACCGGGCCGGCTGAGGTGGTGCGCTTCGGAGAGCAGCACGGCTGGCCAGTGGCCATCAAAGCAGCCTTCGGGGGCGGGGGACGGGGTATGCGCGTCGTCGCCTCGGCAGAAGAGGCCGCCCATGCCCTCGAGTCGGCCCAGCGCGAATCGGTGGCGGCCTTCGGGCGGCCCGAGTGCTACCTCGAGAAGTACCTTGCGTGGCCACGCCACATCGAGGTCCAGGTGCTCGCCGACGGGTTCGGCAACGTCGTGCACCTCGGGACCCGCGACTGCTCGGTGCAGCGCCGCCACCAGAAGCTCATCGAGGAGGCCCCGGCACCGTCCCTGCCCGACGGGCTGGCCCAGGCCATGGGTGAGGCGGCCGTCAAGGTGGCCCGTGCCTGCGGTTACGTCAACGCGGGCACGGTCGAGCTCATCTACCAGGACGGAGCGTTCTACTTCCTGGAGATGAACACGCGGCTCCAGGTCGAGCACCCGGTGACCGAGATGGTCACGGGCATGGATCTGGTCGTGCTCCAGTTGATGGTGGCGTCGGGCGAGCCTCTGGCGTTCACCCAGGAAGATGTGACGATCTCCGGCCACGCCATCGAGGTGCGGGTGAACGCCGAGGACCCGGCCGGTGGGCGCTTCAACCCGACGCCCGGCCCAGTCGACAGGTTCCGCGTGCCCGGTGGTCCCTGGTTGCGCACCGATGCCGGCTACGAGAGCGGGGACACCGTGAGCCAGCACTACGACAACCTGTTGGCCAAGATCGTCGCATGGGGCCCCGACCGGGACACGGCCCGCCGGCGCCTCCTACGGGCACTGCAGGAGGTGGAGGTGGAGGGCGTCGCGACCACGGTGCCGGCACAAGCTGTGGTCCTCGACCACCCCGACTTCTCGGAGGTCAGGCACTCCACGACCTGGCTGTCGGAGCTGGACCTCTCGGAACTGCCCCCATCGGGCCCGGCTGTGGCAGGGCCGGGCGCGCTCCGCAAGACCGTGGACGTCGAGGTGGGGGGCCGGCACTACGAGGTGAGCGTGTGGCTCCCGCCGGGCTTCTCCGGCCTGGCCGGCGCGACTGAGGGCGGCCCGGCCCCGGGTGCGGCCGACACCATGGTGGCCGGCGACGGCACGGTTGTCGCCCCGATGCAGGGAACGGTCGTGAAGGTGCTGGTGGCGCCCGGCGACCCGGTCAAAGCCGGACAACCCGTGTGCGTGCTCGAAGCCATGAAGATGGAGAACAGCATCGTCGCCGGGACGACGGGCAACGTGGCCGAAGTCAGGGTAGGCCCAGGCAGCTCGGTGGGGACGGGCGACATCCTGGTCGTCGTCGACCCGGCCCAGGACGGCGCATAGCGCTCTGCTCTACCCGGGGCCGCCCCCGAGGGCAACGGAGGCGCTCAGAGGGCGCCCGGCCCCCTTTCACCGGTACGGACCCGGACCAGTTGCTCGACGGGCACGACCCAGATCTTGCCGTCACCGATCTTGCCCGTGCGCGCCGCGTTTTCGATGGCCTCGACCACCCGGTCGACGTCCTCGTCGTCGCACACGACCTCGACGCGCGCCTTGGGCACGAAGTCGACCCGGTACTCGGCACCCCGGTAGACCTCGGTGTGGCCGCGCTGGCGTCCGAAGCCCTGTGCCTCGCTGACCGTCATCCCGACGACACCGGCCACTTTCAGTGCCTCCTGGACCTCGTGCAGGATGAACGGTTTGATAATCGCGGTCACCAATCGCACCTGGTTACCTCCTGTCAGTGCCGGAACCCACGGAACCGCCGAACCCACTGGGGACGAAGTTCTCCAGGTCGTAAGCCGTCTCTTCGTGCAGTGAGATGTCGAGGCCCATCACCTCGGCCTCGGGGCTGACCCGGAGCCCCACGACCGCCTTCACAGCCCATGCCACCGCCGACGTCGCGACGAAGGCCCAGCCCACGGCCACGCCTACGGCCAGCGCCTGGTGCCCGAGCAGCCCGGCACCGCCGCCGTAGAAGAGCCCGTTGGCGCCGGCCACGGCCGCCGTCCCGAACAGGCCGACCATGAGGGTCCCGACCAGGCCGCCTACGCCGTGGACAGCCAGCACGTCGAGCGAGTCGTCGACGCCCAGCTTGAACTTCAGGCTCACGGCCAGGGCGCACAGGGCGCCGGCCACCACGCCGATGACCGTCGCCCCCACCGTGTTGACGAACCCGCAGGCGGGCGTGATGGCCACCGCCCCCGCCACCGCCCCCGATGCTGCCCCCAGGGTGGTCGGCTTGCCGCTGCGCAGTTTCTCCACCAGCACCCAGGCCAACAGGGCGGCAGCCGTGGCGGTGTTGGTGTTGACGAAAGCGGCGCCGGCCCGGCCGGCCGACAGGGCGGAGCCGGCGTTGAAACCGAACCAGCCGAACCAGAGGATCCCGGCGCCGAGGACGGTCAGTGGCACGTTGTGCGGTCGCATCAGCTCGTGGGGCCAGCCCCGGCGCCGCCCGACGGCCAGAGCCAGCGCCGCCCCGCTCACGCCGGATGTGATCTCGACCACCGTCCCGCCAGCGAAGTCCTCGGTGCCGCTCTTGAACAGCCAGCCCTCGGGCGAGAAGACCCAGTGGGCGATGGGCGCGTACACGACGATGCTCCAGAGCACCACGAACACGACGAACGCCCCGAACTTGAGGCGGTCGGCCGACGCGCCGGTAAGCAGAGCAGCGGTTATGACGGCGAACATCATCTGGAAGACGACGAACGCCACCTGGGGGATGCTCTGGTGGGCCATGCCCGGGACCGGCTGCGAGATGTGGGCCAGGGCGGCAAAGTGGAGGTTGCCGAGGACGCCGCCGCCGATGTCGGGCCCGAAAGCCAGGCTGTAGGTGAGCCAGACCCACACCAGGCCGACCACGGCCATGACCACGAAGTTCTGCATGAGCATGGCGAGCACGTGCTTGCGCCGGACCATGCCGCCGTAGAACAAGGCCAGCCCGGGGGTCATGAACAACACCAGGGCGGCGCTGACGAGCACCCAGGCCGTGTCCCCTGAGTTGTAGTGCACTTGGTTACCCCCTCATCCCGAAAACCTGTGCAGCCCCCGCGACCGCGGCGACCCGAGGACCGGTAGTGCACGGTAGCCGATGGGGCCGTTGCCCCCTGGCGGCGGCGCCGTCCCAGCCGGTCCCGCCGACACCCGCCCTCCTACGCCAACCACCTCACCCTCGCCCAGCCCGCAGGTGCGCACCAGCCTCCGCCAGCCCCCCAGCTGTGCCCGCCTGCAGGAACCCCCCAGCCGCCTCGGGGCCCCAGGTCCCCGTACGGGTCAAGCCCCGTGGTCCCAGTCCAGGCCCATGTCGAGGGCCGGCGCCGAGTGGGTGAGGGCGCCGATGGCCACGAAGTCGACGCCGGTCAACGCCACCTGGCGGACCTGGCCGGGCCTGATACCGCCCGAAGCTTCGACCAGAGCCCCGGCCCTGTGCGCCCGGCGCACCGCCTCCGCCGTCGCCTCGAGCGCCATGTTGTCCACCAGGACCAGGCTGGCCCCGGCCGCCAGCGCCTCGTCGAGCTCTTCGAGGTCGTCGACCTCGACTTCAACGGGCAGTGGGCCGCCGGGCCAGGCCGCCGCCACCTCGCGCGCCGCCATCACGGCTGCGGCGACACCCCCCAGAGCGGCGACGTGGTTGTCCTTCACCAAGAGGGCATCGGAAAGGTTCATGCGGTGGTTCTGCCCGCCGCCGCAACGCACGGCGTACTTCTGGAGCTGGCGCAGGCCGGGGACCGTCTTGCGGGTGTCGCGCACCACGGTGCCCGTACCTTCCAGCTCGGCGACCACGGCGGCCGTCGCCGTGGCGATGCCCGACAGGTGGGTGAGCAGGTTGAGCACGGTCCTCTCCGCCGCCAGGAGGGTCCGCGCCGGTCCCGACAGGTGGGCAAGGGCTTGGCCCGGCTCCACCCGGTCACCATCGGCGCAGGCCGGCAACACCTTGGCCGGGCCCGTGCCGAGCCGCATGTCCACCTCGTCGAACACGAGCTGGGCGGCGACCAGGCCCGCCACCGTCCCGGCGCGCCGGGCCACCACCCTTGCAGCGGCCTCGCGCCGGCCCACCGCCGCGCCCGTAGGGTCGCCGGCCGGCAGATCCTCCGCCACCGCCCGGGCGACCGCCTCGGCCAGCGCGTCCCAGGGGGGTGCCAGAAGGCTCACCGGGCACCGCCGGTGGGCGGCAGTGCCATGGCGGGTTGCTCGACCGGGAGCTCGCCAACCGCCAGGTGGCCGCTGTCGCCCACTTCGAGGACCTGGCGTACCCGCCAGCGTTCGTCGGTCGAGGGGTGGTCGGTACGCCAGTGCGCTCCACGCGACTCGCACCGGCGCATGGCCAGCGCGACGACGCCCCTAGCCACCAGGCGCATGTTGTCCAGCTCGCGCGCCGCCGGGTCGACTGCGGCATCCCCAGCGGTGCCGCCCGTGCCACCCGTGCCGCCGGCGCCGCCCGCTCGCGACAGGGCCGAGCCGACCAGTTCGAGGCCGGCTCCGTTGCGTGAGACGCCCACGTAGGTCTGCATGGCATCGCGCAGGAGCGCCCGGCCGGCAGCCGGGGTGGCGCCGTCGAGACGCATGTCGAGCAGCTCACCGGCTGCGGGCTCGGGGAGCGGCTCGAGGCCATCCACGGCTGGGCGGGGACGGGCCGGCCCCGGGGCATCGTGCCCCCCGGCCGCCAGGACGGCCCGGGCGGCCCTGGCCCCGATCACCGCGCCCTCCAGCAGGGAGTTGGACGCCAGGCGGTTGGCCCCGTGGAGGCCGGTGCAGCCCACCTCCCCCACCGCCATCAGGCCCTCCAGGGTCGTGCGGCCGTCGACGTCGGTCAGCACCCCGCCCATCGTGTAGTGCGCCGTCGGCGACACGGGTGCCCAGGCCGTGAGGGGGTCGATGCCGGCGGCGCGGCAGGAGCCGAGAAAGGTCGGGAAGTGGCCCTCCAGCTCACCTGCACCGATGGAGGTGGCGTCGAGGTAGCAGTGGTCGGTACCCAGCTCGGCCATGCGGCGCGCCATCGAACGGCTGACGACGTCGCGCGGTGCCAGGTCGCCGTACCCCGGGCCTGACGAGTCGTGCAGGTAACGGCCTGCGGGGTCCCGGAGGCGGGCGCCGGCTCCCCTCAGAGCCTCGGACGCCAGCGGCCGAGGGTCGAGCCCGAGGTCCATCCCCGTCGGGTGGAACTGGGCGAACTCGAGATCCGCCACCTGCGCCCCGGCGCGCATGGCTGCCGCCAGGCCGTCACCGCTGCAAGCCGGCGGCGAGGTCGTGCAGGCCCACAGCTGGCCGTAGCCCCCGGTGGCCAGCACGGTTGTGGAGGCGAGCAACTGCCTCGTCCTGCCCGCCTCGACGTCGTAGAAGCGCGCACCGACGACCCGCCTGGGCTCGCCGGGTGCACCCGGCGCCTCGGTCAACAGGTCGAGCAGGAACAGGCCTCCCAGTACGGGCACGCCGAGCCGCGCCGCCGCCTGCACCAGGGCATGGCTGATCTCGGCCCCGGTGGCGTCTCCGCGGGCGTGGAGCACCCTCGCCGCACCGTGCCCGCCCTCCTTGGCGGGCGCTCCGGTGTCGAAGCGGGCGCCCAACCGGACGAGGCGTGCCACGGCCGAGGCTGCCTCGCCGGTCACGGTCCCGGCCACCGCCGGGTCCCCGAGGCCGGCGGCGGCAGCCACCGTGTCGGCGGCATGAGCGGCACCGCTGTCACCCTCGGCCACGGCGGCGGCGATGCCGCCCTGGGCCAGCACAGTGCTGCCGCCCCCATCGGGCTCCTTGGCCACGACGGCGACACGGCAGTGCCCCACCAGCTCCAGGGCGACCGAGAGCCCGGCGATGCCCGAGCCGATGACGAGCACGTCCAGCTCAGCGCCCAGCGCCAGTTCGGCCATGGCTACTCCCCTCCGCCAGGCGAACCCACGGCGATCATGGCCTCGACGGCACGGCGTGCCCTGGCGGCGGTCTCCTCGTCGACGTGGACCTCGTGGACACCGTCACGCAGGCAGCGCAGCAGCTTCTCGGGCGTCGTCATCTTCATGAACCGGCACTCCGCCTCCGGCGAGACCGCCTCGAAGCTGGCGCGCGGGTTGGCCCGCCTGAGCTGGTGCAGGATCCCGGTCTCCGTCGCCACCAGTGCACGGCCGTCGCCCAACGCCTTCGCCATGTCGACCATGCCCGACGTGGACACGACGTGGGACCGCTCGGCGGGCAGGTCGCCGGTCCCGGCCAGCCAGAGCGCCGTCGTGGTGCACCCGCACTCGGGGTGTATGAGAAGTTGGGCGTCCGGCTGCTCGGCCACTTTGCGACGCAGCTCAACGGGGCTTATGCCCGCATGGACGTGGCACTCGCCCATCCAGACGTCGATCCTGCGGCCCGTGTGGCGGGCCACGTGCTGGCCGAGGAACATGTCGGGCAGGAAGAGCACGTCCGGGCCATCGGGTAGCGAGGCGACGACCTCCACGGCATTGGAGGAGGTGCAGCACACATCGGACTCGGCCTTGACGGCTGCGGAGGTGTTGACGTAGGCGACAACCAGGCCCCCCGGGTGCCTGCCCCGCCACTCGCGCACGTTCTCGGCGGTCACGGTGTCGGCCAGCGAGCAGCCGGCCGCCGGGTCAGGGAGCAGCACCGTCCGGTCGGGCGCAAGGATCTTGGCCGTCTCCGCCATGAAGTGCACGCCGCAGAAGACGATGACGTCGGCGTCGCTGTTGGCCGCCAGACGCGAGAGGGCGAGCGAGTCACCCACATGGTCGGCGACGTCCTGGATCCACGGGAGCTGGTAGTTGTGGGCGAGGACGACAGCGTTGCGCTCTGCGGCGAGCCGGCGGACATCGGCCGCCCACTCCTCGTAGCCGGCGTCAGGGACCGTAGCCGGACCGGCGGCGGCGGCGGTCGGCTCCCTCAGCGTCACCGTCACCGGACCGGCCCTCCGGTCGCGAACCGCATACCTCGGGCGGTACCACTTATACTCTGTTTGAGCATATCCCAACTATACCCGATGGGAGCGGCGGTCAGCGGTCGAGGGTTGAGAGCACCACTTCGTCAGCGCAACAGTCCAAGCGCGACGAGATGTAACTGGCCCGTCACAGGCCACCGAGACGGCGCAGGCCCAGCCCGGGGGCCGGCCGCTCCCTCAGCACTTCGCGCCTGAAGCGGTACAGCTCCGCCGGCCGGCCACCGGTGCGCTGCTGGAGCTCCCCGGTGGGCTCCACCAGGTTGGCGCCCGCCACCAGGCGGCGGAAGTTCTGCTTGTGCAGCACCTGACCCGCGAGCGCCTCGACCACCTGCTGCAGGGCCGAGAGCGTGAAGGCTTCCGGGAGCACCTCGAACACGACAGGCCTGTAGGCCAGCTTGCCTCGGAGGCGCTCGAGCGCAGCGGCGGCGATCCGGCGGTGGTCGAGGGCCAGCGGTGCTCCGATCCCTGCGACCTCTGCGAACGGGCTCGGTAGAACGTGCCCACCGGGCCCGCCCAACGGGCCGGCCCAAGCCTGTGCGGCACCCGCCACTTCGGTGCACGGCCCTCCCAGCCCCGCCCGGCGGTCCCGGTCGGCTTCGTCCACGAGCATCAGCTCGTAGAGCAGTTCGTAGCGGTCCAGGACCCGCACGGGGTCCCAGAACGCCTGGCCCGTGCCGAAGGTCAGCTCGGCCCGCTCTGTCCGGGTTGGCAACTGGGCCGGCGAGGGCCGGCCCAACCATCGCTCGAGCGCCGGCACGATCACGCCGTCCAGGACGGCGGGGCGGCCCTGGCGCCAGTCCTCCCAGGGGAAGAGCTCGTAGCAGTCACGCCAACGGGGGTTGGCCGGACCGCTCAACGGCTGGTGGCGGGCCAGGGCGAGGTAGGCCACGGCCAAGGCTCGCCGGCCCGGCGCCCGCTTGCTGTCACCGAATGTGTAGAGCTGCTCGAAGTACCGCACGGGTAGGCCGAGGCTGCCGCTCACCAGCCGGCGGACGCCCTTCTCGAGCGTGGTATCGGCTCCGTCGTCGAGTGCTGCGGACGGCAGCGCCTCCCCGTCCTGCGAGGCGACGGTCAACAAGCGCGGCGTGGTGCCGTCGACCGAGACGATGACCGCCGTGAGACCCACAGCGGCCGTCGACTCCGTCCTGAGCTCGTCAGCGACGCTCGCCGGTGGTCGCTCCACGCCCCATCGTACCTGCGCAACGCCCGCGGCCCCGGGGGTTGGTGGAGCGTGGAGCGTGGCTCAGGCGAGAGCGGGCGCCTGCAGGGGGTGGGGCATGCAGAGCTCGTCGTACTCGGCGATGGTCAGCAGCTCCTTGGGGACCGAGCACGCCGGGCAGTCCGGGTCCCGGTTGAGCTTGAAGGTCCGGAAGGTGGCGTCCAGCGCGTCGTAGGCGAGGAGCCGGCCCGCCAGCGGCTCGCCGATGCCGAGGAGCACCTTGATCGCCTCCATGGCCTGCAGAGAGCCGATGATCCCGGGGAGGACACCGAGCACACCGGCCTCGGCGCAGGACGGCGCCAATTCGGCCGGGGGCGGCTCGGGCACCTGGCAGCGGTAGCAGGGCCCGACGTGAGGCAGGTACACGCTGACCTGGCCCTCGAAGCGGAAGATGGACCCGTGGACGACCGGTATGTCGAGCTTGAGCGAGGCGTCGTTGACCAGGTACCTGGTCGGGAAGTTGTCCGTCCCGTCGACGACCAGGTCGTAACCGGAGAAGATGTCGAGCACGTTGTCTGCGCCCAAGCGCACGTCGTAGGTGACGACGTCGACGTCAGGGTTGAGCCTCGTCAACGCCTTCTTGGCCGAATCGACCTTGCGTTCGCCGACCCGGTCGAGGTTGTGCATGATCTGGCGCTGCAGGTTCGACGCGTCCACGACGTCCATGTCGACGACGCCCAGCGTCCCAACGCCGGCTGCCGCCAGGTAGAGGGCGGCCGGAGAACCGAGACCACCTGCCCCCAGGAGCAGCACCCGGCTCCGCAGGAGCTTGATCTGGCCCGCCACGTCGACCTCGGGCAGCAACAGGTGCCTCTGGTAGCGGTTGCGCTGCTCGGGGCTGAGCACGCCGGGGGCCTCCCAAGGATGGCCCTCGTCCTTCCAACGGTTGAACCCCCCGGCCATGCTCACGACGTCGGTGTAGCCGAGCTGGGCCAGGGTGTCGGCTGCAAAGGCGCTACGGGTCCCGCCGGCGCAATAGACGACCAGGGGGGTGGCGTGGTCCGGGATGCGGCCGGCCACCTGCACCTCGAGGAAACCACGGGGGATGTGCACGGCACCGCCCAATGCGCCCTGCTCGTACTCGTCCGGCTCGCGGACATCGAGGGCCACCGTCCCGGGATAGCGGAGCCGGTCGGCCGCCTGGGCGGGCGTGACCTCCGTGATGCGGGACTTGGCGGCGCTCAGGAGTTCGCGGAAACTTGGCATGGCTCTAGAAACCCTACCAGGTTGGTCGGCATTCCCGGCACTGGTTAGGTTTACCCAATGGACCTCGACCAGGCCATCTCACGGCGCCGCATGTGCCGCAACTTCCTGGAGCGGCCCGTACCCCCCGAGACGCTGGACCGGCTGTTGGCGGCGGCCACACGCGCTCCGTCGGCCGGCAACACTCAGGGATGGGCGTTCCTGGTGCTCGAGGGCGATGACAGGGACCGCTTCTGGTCCCAGCAGGCCGACACGGCCTGGCTCGAGCACCCGAGCCACCCCGGCCTGCTCAGGGCGCCAGTGCTGGTTGTCCCGCTCGCCAGCCGGGACAGGTACGCCGAGCGCTACTCGGAGCCGGACAAGGCCACGGTGGGGCCTGGCCGGGTGGAACAGTGGCATGTGCCGTACTGGCTGGTGGACGCCGCTTTTGCCACCATGCTGCTGCTCCTCGAGGTCACCCAGGAGGGCTTGGGCGCTCTCTTCTTCGCCCTGCGCCGGGACCCCGCCCCCCTACTGCACGAGCTGGGCGCCCCGCCGTCGTGGGAGGCACTGGGCGCCGTCGCCATCGGGTGGCCGTCGCCCGATGACCGGCCGACACCGTCGGCGGCGCGCCCACGGCGGCCCGTGGCCGAGCTCGTCCACCGGGGAAGGTGGTGAAGCGGGCGCCGCCGACCGCCGCTCGGCCCGTACGCCCACCGTTCCCAGGCCGGCCCGGCGGCCCGCTGTCGAGGGGACCTCTCAGCCGGCGCCGTAGCGGGCACGCAGGGCCAGCTTGTCGTACTTACCCACGGTGGTCTTGGGTATCTCGTCGACGAACTCCCAGCGCTCCGGCAACCAGAAGTGCGCCACTCGTCCCGAGAGGTGCTCGCGCAGCTCCTCAGCTGTGACAGCTTGGCCCCTGCGCACCACTACGACCGCCAGCGGACGCTCGCCCCAGCGCTGGTCCGGCACGGCGACGACTGCGACGTCCGCGACGGCTGGGTGGGCCATGAGCTGGTCTTCGAGGCGCAGCGAGGAGATCCACTCGCCTCCCGACTTGATTACGTCCTTCAGGCGGTCGGACAACACGAGGTAACCGTCCTCGTCCAGGCACCCGATGTCACCTGTGCGCAACCAGCCGTCGTGGAACTGCTGCCTGCCCTGACCCTCTCCTATGTACGAGCCCGTCACCCACGGGCCCCTCACCTCGACCTCGCCCACCGTGGCACCGTCCCAGGGGGCTACGGCCCCGTCAGGTGCGACGATACGCATCTCCACGCCCGGTACGACCCGGCCCGCCGACAGAGGTTGGCCCTCGCGCTGGCCGGCTCCGCCTACCAGGTTGTAGGTGCAGACCGGGCTGGTCTCGGTCATGCCCCACCCCTGGCCCATCTGGACGCCGTAGCGGTCACGGAACGTCTCGACCATGGCCATGGGCAGCGCCGCCCCCCCGGACGTGGCCAGGCGCAGCGACGAGAAGTCGACCTCGTCGGGGTGCTCGGCCGCGTACTCGAGCACCGACGCCCAGATGGTGGGCACTCCCGCCGCCGTGGTCGGCCTGGCCACGCGCACCAACCGGCACACCGGGCCGCCCAGCAGCCACCGGTGCGGCATCACCAACGTGGCTCCCTGCACCCATGCTGCGTACGGGAGCCCCCAGGCGTTGACATGGAACATCGGGACCAGGGGCAACACCCTCTGGCCGGGGTCGAGAGCGAACACCGCACCGCTGGACACCCCGAGCGTGTGGAGGAAGACCGAACGGTGGCTGTAGGCGACGCCCCTCGGGAGCTCGGTCGTGCCGCTCGTGTAACAGATGGCAGCCGTCTCGCGTTCGTCCAGCTCCGGCCAGGGGTAACCCGGGGCCGCCTCCGCCAGGGCCTGCTCGTAGCGCCCATAGCGGACGGCTCCGCCTTCGGCGAGAGCGGGGGCGGCCACACCCGGGTCGTCTGCGACGAGGACGTGCTCGAGCGTGGGCACCCCGGCCTGCACCGCTGCCAGCAGGGGCAACAGGCTGGCGTGGGCGAGGACCACCCGGTCGCCTGCTTCGGCCATGACCCGGGCCAGGTCCTCGGGGGCCAGCCGCAGGTTGAGGGTGTGCAGCACCGCGCCCATGCACGGGACGGCCAAGTAGGCCTCGAGGTGCTCCTGGCTGTTCCACATGAGCGTGGCCACCCGGTCGCCCCGGCCCACCCCCAGCGCGGCCAGGGCCGCTGCCAGGCGCTCGGCGCGGACGGCGACGTCGGCGAAACTTGCCGCCGAGACGGCCTCACCGTCGAAACTGACCACCTGGCTTCGGCGGTGCACGGTCTGGCCGTGACGCAACAGGTGGGTGAGGGTGAGCGGGAACTCCTGCATGGTACTGGTGAGGGCTCCGCCTCGGGGTTGCTCGGCCATAGGGCAAGATTGCCGCAATCGCACCCGACGCGCCTGGCCGGCCCCGGGTATTTTCCGCCGGAACCGTGACTGCGACGCGGACCGGGGCCGGCAGGGCTGGGCCCGGGCCCGGCCGGGGCATGGACCAGGCAACCGGTGAGCGCTCCCGCAGCGTACGATCGGGGCGTGAGGCCCGGCTGCGGACATACCGGCGGCACCACTGCGGTCGTGACCGATGCCGTTCCCAGAGGTGGCATTGGCTGACGCCCCCCTACCCGAGCGCCCATCGGTCGACCCGGCGGCCGAGCGCCTCATCACCACGGAGGTGCCTGGGCGGGGCCCCGGCCACGACCGGGCCAGGGCCAGGGCGGCCCGGCGTCTCGGGCGCCCGTTCGACCGCCAGAGCCCCTTCATGGTCGGCTTCGCCGCCACCGTGGGTGCGCTGTTCGCCATCGCCCTCGGGGCAGCCGTCTACTCGGTCCGCAACACCCTGGTACTGGTGTTCCTGGCCCTCTTCATCGCGGTGGGCCTCGAACCCGTCGTCGCTTTCGCCACCCGCCACGGGATCAGGCGTTCCTATGCAGTGTTTCTCGTCATCCTGGCTGCGCTGGGGGTGCTGACAGCCTTCGTCTTCTCGGCCATCTCACCCATCCAGAGGGAGATAAAGCAGCTCAGCACCCAAGTCCCTCTCTGGCGCGGCCAGATCGCTTCCGGGAAGGGCACGATCGGCCACTTGGCCAAGCAGCTCCATCTCAGCTACTACCTCGGGGGCTCCGGCACCGGCACCCTGGCCAAGGGCCTGGCTTCGGGGGCCCTCGGCGCCGGGGAGGTCGTGCTCGGTGCGGTCAGCTCGGTCCTGGTCGTGACCGTGCTCACCGTGTACTTCCTGGCCGCTCTGCCGGCCATCAAGCGATTCTTCGTGCACCTGGTGCCGCGCAGCCGCCGTGACCGCTTCGGTTTGCTGCTCGACGAGGTCCTGGCGGGAGTGGGCGGCTACCTTCTGGGCAACCTGTTCACCTCCCTGGTTGCCGGTGTCGGCACCTTCGTCTGGGCCACGGCGCTCGGGATCCCCTACGCCATCCTCCTGGCGCTGGTGGTCGCCCTGTTCGACCTCATCCCCGTCGTCGGCTCCACCATCGCCGGCGTCGTCGTCAGCCTCATCGCCCTGAGCGTCTCGCTGCCCATCGCCATCGCCACCGCCGTGTTCTACATCGCCTACCGCTTCGTGGAGGACTACCTGATCGTGCCCAGGGTCATGCGCCAGGCGGTCAACGTCTCACCTGTTGTCACGGTGCTGGCCGTCATCATGGGTGGTGCCATACTCGGCATCATCGGCGCGCTGGTGGCCATCCCGATCGCGGCCGGCATCAAGCTCGTGCTCGAACAGACCGTGTTCCCGCGCCTCGACGACAACTGACCCATGACCGGCACCGACCGCTTCGAGTCCCTGATGCAGCTGGCTTCCCACGGGCCCGACACCTTCGTGGGAGCAGGCCCCCGGTACCCATGGGACGGCCTCTACGGAGGCCAGATCGTGGCGCAGGCGCTGAGAGCCGCCGACCTCACCATCAGCAGCGACTACGCGCCCCACTCGCTGCACGCGTACTTCCTGCGCCTGGGTGACGCCGACGAACCGGTGCGCTTCGAGGTGGAACGGCTGCGCGATGGCCGCAGCTTCGTCGCCCGCCACGTCGTGGCACGCCAGTCGACGGGCGCCATCCTCAACATGGCGGCGTCCTTCCAGGCCCCCTCCATGCACGCCATGGACATCCAGCTGGCGCGCCCACCTGAGGTCGCGCCCCCCGAAGCCGGGACCGAAGTGAGCTGGAGCCCGCTCTTCGAGCTGCGCCTGGTGGAAGGCTCCTACCTCGGTCCCGCGTCCAGGCCCCCGGCCGGGCGCGACGAGCAGTCGGCATGCAGCTGGTTCCGTGTCCTCGAGGATCTGGGCGACAACCCCGCCGTACACGCCGCCGCACTGGCCTACGCCTCCGACAGCGGCCCGGCCTGGCTGGCGGAGGCACTGCACGAGACGGAATGCAGGCCGGACAAGTCCTGGCGGCCTCTCAGCCTCGACCACGCCATCTGGTACCACCGCCCCTTCCGGGCAGACGAATGGCTCCTGTTCCAGGCCGCCACCGACTCTCTGCACGGCTCGCGAGGGCTCACCCAGGGCCGCGTCTTCGACCGCCACGGCGCTCTGGTTGCGAGCGTCGCCCAGGAGGTGTTCCTGCGCCGTCCCCGGCCGGAGGCCTGAGCGCGGCACTGCCCTGGCCGATGGCAGTGGTGCGGCCCGTGGCAGTGAGACACCGTCCGGTTGCGGGTATAAGCCATGGGGACGTGCGACGCAGGACGCACGCAGCGGAGAGGGGGCCAGCGGTGCGGACAGTCCGGCGGACACTTCTCATCGGACTTACCCTGGCCGCCACATCGTCGGGCCTGGTCGCGTGCGGCAGTCAACCGTTACGGGGCGCTTCGGCGATCCCGACAGTCCCCTCTTCCTCCGCAGCCGGCGCCACAGTCGACCTGCGTACAGTGAGCGGCCTCGGCCGGGTCCTGGTCACCGAACAGGGTCGGTCGCTGTACCTGCACACTTCTGACCCCAAGGGCACGAGCAACTGCAGCGGGTACTGCGCCGTAGTGTGGCCGCCACTGGAGCTGAAGGGCAAGCTGCGCGCGGGCCCCGGCGTACAGCCCTCGCTGCTCAGCACCCACGGACGCCCAAGCGGCGCAGCGCAGGTCTTCTACGCCGGGCACGCCCTCTACACCTACCAGTACGACGCCTCGGCCGGCATGGCAACCGGTGAGGGCGTCGCCACCTACGGCGGAACCTGGTGGCTCGTATCTGCGGACGGGAACCCCGTGAAGCGGGCGCTTCACAGCTGAGGCCCCGGGGCACGCCGGACGTAGCCCGGGACCGGGCCCCGACTGCGGCAGAGGCGAGGGACAGGCCCCGCAGGGCCGACCCGAGCATGGCCCGCTGCCCACCCGGCCCGGCCACCCGCGGCTTGCCTACCCACCGGGGTAAGGCCGTACATTGTCAACATGGCCTCTGTTACGGGTACGACCGCTTTCGACCTCGAGACGCGCGGGGCGGACGGCTCCGCACCCAGTCCGGCCGGCGAGACCTCTGGCAAGGCGGGGACAGCGGTCCAGCAGGAGCCGGCGGGGGCAGGGGCCCGTAGGCGACGTAACCCGGCCGACCGCATAGCCAGGCGGGCCCTCAGGGTGCCCGATCCCGACGACGCAGCGGACGTGCACAACATCTTCAGCTCCTCGATCATGCTGTCGGCGACACGCTGCCTGCTCAGCTACATCGTGTTCCCGATCATCGCTCCGTCCGTTGGAGTGCTTCCGGTCATCGGGCCCGCCATCGGCATACCCGTCGGCCTCGTCGCCCTGGTGTTCGACGTCCGGGCCATCAGACGGTTCTTCCTTGCCGACCACAGGTGGCGGTGGGTTGCGACGGCTCTCTATGTGACGGTGATGGCGATGGTCTCCTACCTGGTGTGGCGCGACATCTCCAGACTGCTCTGAGGCGCTGTCGGCGCACCTCCTTAGCCCTTCCTCAGCCCGGGCTCAAGCCCGGCCGGGCCCCGCCGATGTGAAAGCAGGGACGCCCAAGGAGGGCCGCGATGAAACTCACAGTCCCCGCCCTGAGGCCGCCTGAGCCTGACGTCGAGCGCTTGGCATCCGCCGAAGGCACCTCACATCTGCTCGACGAGATCGACCGGTTGCTCGCCGACAACGCCTCGGCTCTCAACTGCGGACCGGTCCGCGCCCGCGGCGGGCCCGGTCGCCCGGGAAGGCACTTCTCCCCGGCCGCCTGAAGCACCTACCCGAAGGCGCTCCGCCTGAACAGCTCACAACCCGGTCGCGGCTGCCAGCACCGCCTCGCGAGAGGCGGCCCCGCCCGGCGGGGGTGCGAGTGGGGGCCGGGCCTTGGAGCCAGGTTGCGGCTCGGCGGCCCCCCCCAGGCGGGGGCGCCAAGCCCGGACGGACGGTCAGCCGCCGTAGCCGGGGACTGGCTTGACCCCCCTGATCCCGGCCACCTGGGCGTTGGTGGACAGAGGCGCGTTGGCCCAGACGTCGATGAGCACGGCGCCGTCCTGGTAACGGCCGAGGACGCCGGTGGCACTCGGGTGCGTGGCAGCGGAGGACGCTTTGGCTGCGCTCGGGTAGAGCTCGGCAGTGACCATGACCTGGGTGTCGCCGCACTGGCCCTTCCACCAGAAGAGCTGGCCGTAGGCCCCGTAGACGTTGCCGGCACGGGAACCCTCCCAGCAGCCGCCGACGACGGCCGACTTCAGCGCGCTGATCGTCCTGGCAACACCGGGGACAGCCGAGGCGGGGGGCCTGCTGGCGGGCAGGGTTACCGGGACCGTCGGGTTGGGGTGGCCCGAGATGTTGCCCCCTCCGACCGTATTGGAGACCCAGATGCCCGATGCCGGGTTCGTGGCGGCGTTGGCCCCGCCGGCGGCGACCGAGTCACCACAGCCGGCCAGAGCCAGGGCAGCGGTCAGGGCACCGGCCAGGAGGGTCGCAGTTCGCTTGGTCATATCAGGAGAGCCACTCTATTGAGCTTAGGTTGGACTATGCCAGTACGGCGCCAGGGGCACAGCCGTGGCGCCGGGGCACTGACAGCGCCGGATCGGCGAACATTGACAGCGTGCACCCGCTGCCGTCGCTGAGAGAGTTCGCCAATGCCAGCCTCCTTCGGGCCACTGCGCCCGGAGCGGACGAAGTGTTCGACACCTTCACGGCCTGGGCCGAGGGCCGCGGCCTGTCCCTGTACCCGGCCCAGGCGGAGGCCCTGCTGGCGGTGCTCTCCGGCGACCACGTCGTCGTCTCCACCCCGACCGGGTCCGGCAAGAGCATGGTCGCACTCGGTGCCCACCTGGCCACCCTGGTGGGCGGGGGCCGCAGCTGGTACACGGCGCCCATAAAGGCGCTCGTATCCGAGAAGTTCTTCGACCTGTGCGGCCAGCTCGGGCCTGAGAACGTCGGGATGCTCACGGGAGACGCCTCGGTCAACCCGAGAGCACCGGTGATCTGCTGCACCGCCGAGATCCTCGCCAACCTGGCCCTGCGCCACGGCGATGCCGCACCGGCCGACCAGGTGGTGATGGACGAGTTCCACTACTACGCCGACCCGGACAGAGGCTGGGCCTGGCAGGTGCCGCTCATCGAGCTGAGACAGGCCCAGTTCGTGCTCATGTCGGCGACCCTGGGCGACGTCACCAGGTTCGTGCGCGACTTCGACCGCCGGACGCGCCGCCCCACCACAGTTGTCAGCTCGGCCGAACGGCCGGTCCCGCTCGACTACCGTTACGCGCGCACGCTCGTGCACGACACCATCGCCGGTCTGGTCGGTGACGGCCTGGCACCTGTGTACGCCGTCCATTTCACCCAGAAGGCCGCTGTCGAGAGGGCACAGGCCCTGACCTCTGCCCAGGTCGCCGCCCGGGCAGAGCGCGACGAGATCGCCCGGGCGATCGCCACCACCCGCTTCGCCAAGGGTTTCGGCCAGGTGCTCGCCCGGCTGCTGCGCCACGGTATCGGCGTCCACCACGCCGGCATGCTCCCCAAGTACCGGCGGCTCGTCGAGCGCCTCTGCCAGGACGGGTTGCTCAAGGTCGTCTGCGGGACCGACACGCTCGGGGTCGGGATCAACGTTCCGATACGCACCGTCCTGCTCACGGGGCTCTCCAAGTACGACGGCACGACCAGCCGGCTCCTCTCGGCGCGCGAGTTCCACCAGATGGCGGGCCGTGCGGGCCGGGCCGGCTTCGACTCCGCTGGCAGTGTCGTGGTCCAGGCCCCCGAGCACGTGACGGAGAACGACAAGGCCATGGCCAAAGCCGGCGACGACCCGGCCAGGCGCCGCAAGGTGGTCAAGGCCAAGCCGCCCAAGGGTTTCGTGCACTGGGACGAGGGCACCTTCAACCGGCTGGTGGCCGCCCCGCCCGAGCCTCTGGCGTCGCAGTTCAGGGTCACCCACGCCATGCTCCTGCAGGTCCTGGACCGGCCCGGGGACGGTTTCGCCGCCATGAAGCGCCTTCTCACCGACAACGACGAGACGCGCCCGGCGCAGCGGCGCCACATCCGCAACGCCATAGCGATGTACCGGTCCCTCGTCGCAGCCGGGGTGCTCGAGCGCCTGTCCGCCCCCGACGAGCTTGGACGTACGGTCCGCGTGACGGTCGACCTCCAGGACGACTTCGCCCTCAACCACCCGCTCAGCCTGTTCGTGCTGGAGGTGCTCCCCCTGCTGGAGAGCGCCACCACGTCATGGGAGCTGGACGCCGTCTCCGTGGTCGAGTCCACCCTGGAGGACCCCTGGGCGGTCCTTGCCGCCCAGCTCGACAGGCTCAAAGCCGAGACCCTCGCCCACCTGAAGGAGCAGGGCGTCGAGTACGAGGACCGTATGGACGTACTGCGGGAGCTGGAGCACCCCAAGCCACTGGCCGAGCTCCTGTACGGCACCTTCGACTCCTACCGGGCCCGCCACCCCTGGGCGCGCGACCACAACGTGCGACCGAAGTCCGTCGTGCGCGACATGTTCCAGCGGTCCATGAGCTTCGGCGAGTACGTGGCCCACTACGGCCTGGCCCGTTCGGAGGGCCTGCTCCTGCGCTACCTTTCGGACGCCTACAAGGCGCTGGTCCAGAACATCCCCGAAGACGCCAAGTCCCCCGAGCTGCGCGACATCACCGAGTGGCTGGGCGAGCTGGTCCGCCAGGTGGACTCCAGCCTGCTCGACGAATGGGAGCTGCTCAGCCACCCCGACGAGGTGGCCGAGGTGGCAGCGGAGGTGGCTGCCGGGGAGGGCAGCGGCGCCGGGGCCCGGCCGGCCGGAACCTACGCCCACCGGGAGCAGGGCGAGGCTCCCCCTGTCACGGCCAACCAACGTGCCTTCCGTGTCATGGCGCGCAACGCCTGCTTCCGCCGGGTCGAGCTCGCTGCCCGCCGGGACTGGGCGTTGCTGGGCGAGCTGGACGAGGGCGCCGGCTGGGACGCCCGACGCTGGCAGGATGCCATGGCTGCGTACTTCTCCGAGCACCCGCGCATCGAGACGGGGGCCCCGGCCCGGGCATCCGGGCTCTGGCAGGTCGGTGAGAAGGGGCGTCGATGGGAAGTGCGCCAGGTGCTCGACGACCCGGCCAGCGACCACGACTGGGCGATCCTGCTCGAAGTGGACCTCGACGCGTCCGACGAGCGCGGCGAGCCGGCGGTGGTGCCGGTCGGAGTCGACCGGCTCTGAGCTCCGAGAGCGGGCCCGCTAGAGTCCTTCGGCATGGCCATGAGACCCATTAGCCGCGAAGAGGGCCTGCAGCACCTGTTCGTGCTGGCCATCTGCGCCTTCATGATCGTGGCGCCGCTGTTCATGGTCTCACCGCCCAAGCTCGAGTGGTCCATCGTGGCACTGGGCGTGGTCTTCGGCATGATCGACCTGCTGGTCGTCGCCGCTCTGCGCCGGCCCAAGGCCGAGTAGAGCCACCGGGGCGCCCGCCCCTAACCACCCGAGTCCAGCCCACCGCTCACCCCCCTGGGGTGTGGCGGGCACGGCGCCCGGGCCGGGGTTTGCGCCCCGGTCGTCCCTTGGACTGACTCCGGCATCCCGGACGCGCCGACGGCGGCTGTGCCCCGGTAAGCGGGAGGGCGCAGCCGCCGTCGTCGTCTCGAGTGGTCAGTACACCGGAGGGGCGCCTGGCGCCGGGGCTCCGGACGGTTCGTAAGTCGGCGGATTTAGTTCTCGTCGACGGAGCGCATGGAGCCACCTCCCGGAGCGGAACAGGTCGATGACGCGCGGGTACGCAGGCCGCGGGGGGCAGTGAACCTACGCGTTGAGCGGAACATCGCTTCGCATTCTTCCGCGTTTGCGCGTTCCGTGTCAAGCTTCTTCCTCTGCGCGTTTGGAGGGGACTCGTTCGAGGTAGGAGAGCTCCGCTCACGACGCTGAGCTTCAGGCTGGCCGAGGCGCGCCGAAAGTTTCTCCAGAGACTCCGCGCCCCATGGAGAGCCAATGAGCACGGAAGCGCCAACGCCTGGCAACCGACTTTCCGCCCGAGCGGCGGCGGCTTGGCGCGCCGGGATCTGGATCGCCGTGCTGATCGCTGCCATGGCGGGGCTCTACGTCGGACGGCTGGCCACGGCCCATCCCCCCGGTGGCGAGCACCTGGCCTTCTGGCCCATGGTGGCCATAGGGACGTGGGCCGCCGTCGGCCACGGGGTGCCCATACGGGACCGCAAGGCCAGCCTTCAGCTCGCCCTAACGGAGATCCCGATGGTGGTCGGCATGGCCTACCTGACGCCGTTGCAGGCGCTGACTGCTGCTTTCGTCGGGCACTTCGTGGCCCAGGTCACCAGCAGGCGCCCCGTGCTCAAGATCCTCAACAACTCGCTCGCCCTGTCCCTCTCGTTCGCGGTCGGGCTGGTCGTGTACCACCTGGTCATCGGGTCGGCGCGGCCGGTGACCTTCATGGGCTGGACGGCCGTTGCGGTCGCACTTTCGATCCAGATCGTGCTCAATTTCTCCGTGGTGGTGTTCGGTGCCATCTTCCGCACCTGGCGCTGGGCATATCCACCACTGCGTGACATGGCGGTGCAGGCCGGGCTCAACTTCGCCATATGCACCGTGGGCGGCATCCTGGCCGTCTCCATGGCGTCGGTGGGCACGTGGACCCTGCTCATGTTCGCCGGTGTCTCGGTCCCTGCCGGGCTCGGCTGGCGCAAGGCGGACACCGCCCGGCGTCGCTACAACG
>JAJZIY010000034.1 GCA_021828475.1 Actinomycetes bacterium | reverse complement strand
ACCCTGGCGACCATCTCTTTCACGAGCCCGAAGCTCAGCCGAAAAGCGTCACTGCCAGGGTCCCTCCCGACGCCACCCTACGTGGCGACCGCCCAAGGTGAGCGGACCCTCCAAGTGATACAAGCCGGAAAAGCGGGGGCAATCCCGCCCCGCCGCCGCCGCCTCCTACCGCTTCGTCGAGCCGGTCAGGCCGAGGTGCCGAGGTGCCGAGGACGGGAACGGTTTGGGAACGCTTGGCCGCCCATGATCACAGACATGCAGCCAGACGGGCTGTTCGTGCCGATGAGCGCCCAGCAGGTACCCGGCCAGGACGACGCACGGACCGACGGGGCCGAAGGCGGGGTATTGGCCGCTCTCCACCCGTTCCCGGGTGGCGCCAGCTTCGCCACGCTCGCCCGGGCGCTGGGCCCGCTCGGGTGGCACCGGGTCGAGGTGGCCGAGGCCCTGGTCCGCTTGGTCGGCGGCTCGCTGGTGACGCTGCGCACGCTCGACGGCACGGCGCGCTACGAGATCCCCGGGGAAGCGCGCGCCGGCCTCGGCCGGGGACGGTGCTCGCAGGACCGTCTGGGCGAAGCCGCTCGCCGTCAGCTCACCTGGTGCGAGGACCTTGTCATGGGGGCCGAGGAGGCACTCAGCTGTGGGCCCGGCCAGAGGGCCTGGCTGGAGCGCCTGGCGCTCGAAGAGACCAACCTGAGCGCAGGGCTCGGCTTTGCCTTGCGCAGTGGTGACACCGCCGCGGCCGCCCGGCTCACTTCGGCGCTGTGTGGGTTCTGGGAACTGCGGGGCCCGCTCGAGGAAGCCAGCACGCTCGTCTCGCGCGTGCTGGGCGGTGGTCCGCTCGCAGCCGGGACGCGCGCGCGCCTGCTCGACGGGTCCGGGCGGCTCGCGCTGCGCCAGGGTCACCACGAGGCGGCCCACCACGCTTTCGAGCAGGCACTCGGGGCGGCGGCCGCCGAGGGGGCCCCGCTCGTCCTGGCCCGGTCCCGGGCTCATCTTGGCTTGGCCGAGCTGTGCCTGGGGTACCCGGGCCTGGCGCGCAGTGTGGTCGAGCAGGCCTTGGCCGAGCTCTACGAGCTCGACTCGCCGGCCGACATCGCCCGTGCTCACTCGACCAGGGCGCTCGTCGCGCTCGAGGAGGGCTGCGCCGGTGATGCCCTGGCCGAGCTCGACCACTCCGTCGCCCTGCAGACGGGTACCGGGGACCTGGTCGGATGGGCCACCAGCCTCCTCTACCGCTCGCTTGCCCACCTCCGGCGCGAGTGCACGGACGAAGCGCTGGAAGACGCCCAGCGGGCTGCACAGATCTTCTCCGAGCTCGGGGACCAGGGAGGCGTCGTTCCTTGCCTCCTCGCCGCGGCAGTCGCACTGAGCGGCGGCCGCCCTGGCGCCGCCCTGGAGCTCGGCGCGCTGTCCGAGCGGCTCCAGCGCGACTTCGGGGCTCTGGCGGTCCCGGCGTTGCACGGGTTGGCCGGGACAGCGCTCGCCCGCGCGATGCGCGCCGCCGGAGGCCGGCCCGGCCGACTCCTGCGCCGAGGGGCGCCGCTCAGCCCGCTCGAGGCCATCGCCCGTGCCATCGGTCCGGGGCTGCTCGACGCCCACACGCCATGGGCATGCGTGCAAGCGCTCGGGGGCTTCCAGGTGCTGCGAGGGGACGCTGCGGTGCGCCTGGCACCGCAGGTCGCCCGGTTGGTGAAGCTCGTGGTCGTGGGTGACGGGCAGGTGCATGTCGAGCAGGTGGTCGAGTCTTTGTGGCCAGAGGTGGCCCCGGCGAGGGGGAAGCGCCGGCTCCGCAACGTCCTGAGCAAGCTTTCCCAGGCCGCTGGGCCGCTCGTGGTACGCAGGGGAAGCACTTTGCGCCTTGGCACTGGGGTGGCGGCCGACGTCCAGCGCTTCCAGTCAGCTGCCCGCCGGGCACTCGGTGCCCTCGGCCGGGGCGCAGGAGCCGCCGCCATCGCCGAGGCGCTGGCCGCGCACGAGTTGTACACCGGCGAGCTGCTGCCCGAGGACAGGTACGAGGACTTCGCCATCGTGGCACGCGAACGGCTCGATTGGCTGCACCTGCGCCTGCTCGACGCTGCGGCTACGGCGGCCGCCGATGCTTCCGACGACGCCACAGCCGAGCACTGCCTGAGGGCAGCGCTCGACATGGACCCGACCGACGAAGGGCGCTACGTGGCTCTAGCCCGCCACCTGATCGGGTCGGGACGCCATAGCGCTGCAAGCCAAGTCCTTACGAGGGCGCGGGGTTTGTTGGCCAGGCTCGACTTCCCCCTCCCTCCTGCGCTCCTACAGCTCGAGCAAGTGCTCCCGAGCACAGTGACGGGCCCCTGACCTGAGCCCGGTGGTCCTTGTCGGCTCTCGCCGGTTTGGGTGCGCCACGGGTGCGCGCAACTGGCACCGTCACCTCGAGCTGACCCGTGTGAGGTCGAGCGCTCGCTCTCGGGTGAGGCCGCCGGCATCCCACAGGCCATCCACCCAGCAGTGAAACGGAAAGAAAGGACCAGCATGTCGACTAGACCGAACTTTCCCCCGGCACCAAAGCGGACGAAGAGCGCAGCTGAGCACGACCGGGGCCCTGGGACATGGTGCCACGCGGCGGTGCGCCTGGGGGCCGGCACCGGCGCCGTAGTGCTGACCGCCCTCGCCTTGGCCGGCCTCACAGGTGCGGCGGCAGGCGCAGGCCTCCCAGGCACCGTCTTCGTCTCCCCATCGGCCAAGGCCGTCGGCGCGGGCACTTCTTGCGCCACGGCGCGCTACAGCTTGCTCCAAGGCGCCATACAGGCGGCCGCGCCGGGCTCGACGGTGGTCGCCTGCCCCGGCACCTACCACGGAGGCGTCACAGCCACCAAGCCCCTCACGCTGGTGGGGGTGGACGCCACGATCGACGCCGGCGGCTCCGACGTCGGGGTCACCGTCCCGGTACCGGGCACCACAGTCGAGGGCTTCACCGTCGAGGGCGCCACCGGCGAGGGCATCCTGGTGGTCGGGAGACCGGGTCACCCGGTCACGCACGTCACCGTCTCAGGCAACGTGGTCAAGGGCAACGACTTGGGCAACCCAACTGGCGGCCCCATCAGCTCATCGCACTACCGGGAGTGCAACGCCACCGGCAACGTCCCGGGGGACTGCGGCGAGGGGATCCACCTGATGGTCGCAGCCGACTCGGTGGTCTCCGGCAACCTTGTCGAGGACAACTCCGGAGGGATCCTGGTCACCGACGAGTTCGGGCCGGCGGACCACAACGTGATCGAGTACAACGTCGTGCGTGGCAACGTCTTGGACTGCGGGATCACTTTGCCGAGCCATTCGACCAAGGCCTTCGTGAAGGGCAAGCTCGTACCCGCTGCCGGCGGCGTCTACGACAACCTGGTAGAGCACAACACGGTGATCGGCAACGGCACCAAGGGCCAGGGCGCCGGGGTGCTGCTGGCAGCTGCGGCTCCAGGAGGTGCCGACTACGCCAACACGGTCGCCTACAACACGATCGAGGGCAACGGGATGTCAGGCGTGACCGTGCACTTGCACGCCCCCGGACAGTACCTCGATGGCAACGTCGTCGAAGACAACACCATAGGGGTCAACGACCTGACGGGCGACCACGACTTCAACCCCGCCGACACGGCTACGACCGGCGTGCTCGTGGGCTCTGTCACCCCGCTCACGATTACCGTCCGGGGCAACACGATATCCGCCAACACCTACGGGATCTGGTACTCCGCACCGGTCAAGGTGCTCGGGGGGGCAGCCAATTCGTTCCAAGGCGTACAGGTCGACGAGCATGTTGCGTAGAGCAGGTGGGTGGGCCCGCACCGCTCCCCGGGCACCGGACGGTACACCTGCCTCTTGTGTTCCCCGGCTTACCGAGACCCGTACAGGCAAGCACAACGCCCCTTCCACCGTCACCAGCCTGAGCGCCGCATGGCATCAGCGGCTCCACGGCTGACAAGGAGGCCGGGACATGACCGATACGTCGGGTACCTTGGGGCGACTGCTGCCAACTGGGCAGCCCGGGACGGCAACGGGGGGCACAGCCGCCGGCCCGGCGGCCCGGCGGGACTTCCAGATCGTGCCGCTGCGCGGCCTGCCGGTCGTGGCCGCCGTCCTCGCCGGGCTGGTCGCCACGGTCGCCACCAACACCTTGTGGGCGGTCGACTTCTTCCACGTTGTGAGCGGGGGCATATGGACCACCCTCGACCTGTTCTTGGGTTTCGTGCTCGGGCCCATCCTCGGCCGCCTGCCTGTCCCGGCGCGCACGGAGCTCACCACCCGGCTGATGCCCAAGCTCATGCTGATCATGCCGACCGTCGTCGTCTGCACCCTGGCCGCCGGCTTCCAGCTCGCCCGCCACCTCGGCTACCTGTACCCGACCTACCCAGACCACGCCTGGGTGGTGGCCTCCTTCGTCGTTGTAGCGCTGATGGCGGTGATCGCCCTCGGGCTGTTGGAGCCGGCGAACCTCGCCGTGCTGTTCGAGCTCGGGAAGCCGCGCCCCGACGGCGAGGTGATCGGCCGGCTCATGCGCCGGTTCGTCGCCACGGCCGGCATCACCGGTGCGATGCAGGTAGCGACGCTCGTGATCATGACGAGGCTCGCCACGTCATGACAGCGGCCCGCTCCGAGGAACCGGCCCCAGGCAGGAAGGGCCCGCAGCCGCCTGGGGGCTTGGCCGGGCTGCGGCTCCCGCCGGTCACCGAGCTGCTCGTCACCTCGCTGGCGCTCATACTCGGCGCAGGAGTGGTCATGGCCGCCCACCTTCCCGGTCATCCTCCGCTGGCGGTGCCGACCGGCCTTCTCGTAGCCGGCGCCGGCCTCAGCGCGGTGGCTGTCGCCATGCTGAGCCGCGCCCGGCCCTTCGCGTGGCGGGTGTTCTACTTGGTCGCACGCTGGGCCCTGCTCGCCTACTCGGTGATCGCCGGCCTGCTCGTGTTCGTCTTCGTGTACGACGGCATGAGTGGGGCCACCCTCGCCGTGCTCGTGGCGACGCTGGTCGTCTTCGCCGTCGACGTTCCGACCGTGATGGCCTTCACCGTCGCCCGCTACCACGGGCCCGACCCAGTCGAGCCCGCCCCGGCGCACGGCAGCTACCTATGTGGCGGCCTGCCCCTTACCGGCGAAGTACCGGACACCCTCGACGAAGGCGGCGATGTCCTCCTCGGTGGTGGCGAAGCTCGTCATCCACCGTACGACGCTTCCCTGCACGTCCCAGGTCCAGAAGAACGACCACTCTGCGAGGACCGGGACCAGCTCGGCCGGCAGGCGGGCGAACACGCTGTTGACCTCGACGCTCCTGAGTAGCTCGACCTGGGGCACACTTGCCAGTTGGGCCGCCAGCACGCCGGCCATGGCATTGGCGTGCGCTGCGTTGCGCAGCCACAAGTCGCCTTGGAGGAGCGCCTCGAACTGGGCGGCGATGAAGCGCATCTTGGAGGCCAGCTGCCCGGCCTGCTTGCGGGCAAAGCGGGCCCTCCTGCCCAGTTCCGGGCGGACGAAGACCACTGCCTCGCCATAGAGCAGCCCGTTCTTGGTGCCGCCGAAGGTGAGGGCGTCGACGCCCACCTCGGAGGTCATCTGCGAGACGGAGCAACTTAGGGCCACCACCGCGTTGGCGAGCCTGGCACCGTCGACGTAGAGCAGCAGGCCGTGGTCGTGGGCAACGTCGGCCAGCGCCGCCAGCTCGCCCAGCGTGTAGAGGGTCCCGAGCTCGGTCGGCTGGCTGATGGCCACGACACGGGGCTTGACATTGTGCTCGCCGTGCAGCGCCTGGACCAAGGCGGTGACGTCGCCGGGACGGAGCTTTCCGTCCTCGGTCGGCACGGCGAGCAGCTTGGCCCCGGTGAAACGCTCCGGTGCCCCGCACTCGTCGACGTTCATGTGTGCGGTCGCCGGGCAGATGACGGCCTCGTGAGGCTCCAGGAGGCATTGGAGAGCGACCACGTTGGCGCCCGTGCCCCCGTAGGTGAAGTAGACCTCGACATCGGCGTCGAACAGCTCACGCACCCGGCTGACAGCCCGGGCCGTCCAAGGGTCGTCCCCGTACGCTGGCACGGACCCCACGTTGGCCGCCCGTAGCGCGTCGAGGACCGCAGGGTGGGCTCCTGCCACATTGTCGCTTGCGAAACCGTTGACCGGGGGAACTGGTAGCACCCAGCCACGATGGCACGAGCGGACGGCCGGGCTCAATGTGGCGTGCGGGTACCGCCCACCCCGGGGATCCGTCGCCGGCAGCGAACCGCTGTGGCGTCCCCGGGAGGCGGCGCTCAGTACCCCCCTGCCACCGCCGGAGGCCCGGACGGCACTCGGGCGGTGCGGCTCCATCTCCCGGAGGTGCCGATCACCACCCGCAGCACGGCGTCGGCCCCGGCGAGCTGGTCCTCGGTCACCTGTGAGCCCACATCGCGGTTGAGCTCACCGATCACCGCCAGTACGGCACCGGCGTACCTGGCACCATCGGGGGTGAGCACCACCTTGTACTGGCGGCCGTCGCGCTCATCGCGCTCCAAAGTGGCATATCCCCGCTGCCGGAGGCCCTCGGCGACCTTGCGGGCCGCCTGGCGGGTGACACCGAGCGGCGCTCCGAGCCTGCCGACCGGGACCGGCGCCCGCAGGAGCAGCCGCGCGACAGCGGCATCTGTCCGGCGGTAGTCCCCGTAACCTCGCTCACCGAGCCGGCGCTCCATCTGCTCCACCCAGGCCTGGCGGGCCATGGCCAGCATGTCACCCAGGGCGTACGGGCCGCTCCCGTCCTCTCGCTCCTGCTCGCCGATCGGCACTCTCCAGACCCTACCGATAGGCAACTCGGCCGCCTGGCCGGTCCATGGCCACCGCCGCCGGCCCTGCTCACGAGCGCCAGTGGACTACCGTCGGGTGACGGCCCCCGTAGCTCAGTGGACAGAGCGGCCGCCTTCTAAGCGGCGGGTCAGAGGTTCGAAACCTCTCGGGGGCGCCCTGTGGGCGGTCCGGTTTCCTTCCAGGACCGAGCCGCTGGACCATCCGCCGCCGAGCCGGCCGGTGCGGAGCGGCGCTCAGCCGCAGGCGTAGTCCCGGTCCACCGGGACGGGCCCCGACGTCTGGGCGTACTGGACGAGCCATGGCGTGCCACCGGCGAAGCCGATGTCGGACGAGCCCAGCGTGGAGGGATCCCCTGGGCTGAGCGCACGCTGGCAGTAGGACTGGGCGCCGTAGTAGCCACCGTCCAGCGAGAGTGCCCCGGCGACCCAGATCGGCAGGGCCGGCGTGGGAACGTAGGACCCGGTTATCTCTCCCCACTGGTACCAGGTCGAGTAGACACCGGCGGTGTAGCCCGTCGCGCCGATGGCGTCCAGAGCGCCCTGGATGACCGCTGCATTCGCCGGTTGGGCCGCCGCAGAGGTCGCCCAGCCCTCCGCCGTCTCCACGTCCAGCCACCAGATGTTGGGGCTGAGACCCAGCGCCCTCACGAAGGCGACGTCAGCACGGGCGTAGTTGTAGCCCCAGTCGTAGGCCTGGCACAGACGGGTGGTCGCGGCGCACGAGGCCTTCGGCCCGCTGAGCTCGTACTGCGCGCCACCTCCGGGCGAGGGCTGCAGGACGATGTACACCGAGAAGCCCGGGCCCGCCCAGGCCGCTTCGGCGCTGAAACAGCTGTTGAAACCCGAGATGGTCCCGTCGTTGACCCCCACGATGGCCAGAGCCGGCTGGTCCGGTAGCGCCTTGGTCGTGACCGAACCCCGTGCCGAGCACTGGGGCCACGAGACGTCGTAGCCCGTAGCGCCTGCCGGGTACCGGTTAGCCGGCCCCGGGGGCGGCGCCGGAGGAGGCAGGGGGTTGGGGTTCGGCGCGAGCGTGACGCTCGCGTAGCCCGTCGCCGTCTTCCGCCCGTCCTGCGCGACCAGAGCGAACGCCACAGTCCGCTGCACGTCGGTCGTGTTGGCACCCACCACCACGGACGCCGAGAAGGTGCCGCCGCGGCAGGCGGTGCTGGCGTTGTGGGAGAACACGACCGGGAAGCCCTGGTGGGACAGGAGCGCGAGCTGGCAGGAGCGGGCGTTGCGGACGCTCCCCGTCACCTCGAACTGCCCGCCGTGGGGCCCGAGCGCCGCAGGTGCTGCCGTTGCCGAGACGACGACCGGCGTCAACTGCGGGCCGAGCGTCACGAAGAAGCGCCCGACGAAGGAACGGGGGCCGTTCAGGGCCACGAGAGCGAAGGCAACCGTCCGCCTGACCGCGGTCGGGTTGGGGCCGATGACGACGGTGGCCGAGAAGGCGCCGCTACGGCAGGCAGACGTCGGGTTGTGGGAGAAGACGACGGGGAAGCCCTGGTGGGACAGGAGCACGAGCTGGCAGTAACGGGCGTGGAGCACGCTCCCGGCAACCTCTACGGCACCACCGCTCGGACCGAGGGACGCCGGCTTGGCCTGGGCCGACAGCACCAGGGGTGCCAGCAGCGGCGCCAGCGAGACGTAGAAGCGGCCGGTGAAGTACGACGTCTGGTTGCGCGCTACCAGAGCGAAGGCGACCGTCCGCCTGACCGCGGTCGGGTTGGGGCCGATGACGACGGTGGCTGAGAAGGTACCCCGGCTGCATGCCGTGGTCGCATCGTGCGAGTACACGACGGGAAAGCTCTGCCTCGAGAGCAACTCGAGCTGGCAGGACGACGCGTACCGCACTCTGCCGGTCACCTGCACCCGGCCGCCGCTCGGACCGAGACTGCCAGGTGAGGCACTCACCGACAGGACCAGGACGTGGGGCGGGGGGACGGCCGCGACGGCCGCCTGAGCCGGGCCGCCGATAGCGACCACCAACACGGCCCAGAGGGCCACCACCGAGAACTTGAAAGACCTACCCATGCCCGCGTCACCGAACCTAGGCTGTGACGGCGTCCGGCTTCCAATTCCGCAGTCCCGACCCACCTGTCCCCTACCGTTGATCGGCTGCCCGTACACGACCCCCGGGCCCCACGTGATCCCTGCAACAACCCCTCGAACGGGAGGGCACCGTGACCGCCACCTCCTCAGCACACCGAAGCGCCACCGGGCCCGGGACGGCACCCTCTGAGCCGGCGTCCGCCGGGCCGGTGCCCCGTGCACCCGGGCCCTATTCGTCGTCGTCCACAGGACCTGGCTGCAGGGCCGCTCGGCGACCGGCCCTGGCGTGCGCTGCGCTCGCAGCCATGCTCGCCGGCCTGACGGGGGCGGCTCCGGGTCGCCCGGCGCTGGCGGGCCCACTGGCCGCCACAACAGCCTGGACGACCGCAGCTACGGCGCACACGACCGTTCGGGTCTACTTCCTCGAGGGCGAGAAGCTGGCGGTGTCCGGGCGGACGGTCCCGGCCACCAAGGCCGTCGCCCGGGCCGCAGTGCTCCAACTGATCTCCGGGCCGAGCCCAGCCGACAGGGCGAGAGGCCTGACGACCTGCGTCCCCGTAGGCACCCGGTTGCTCGGCCTGTCCATCAGGGACGGCACAGCCACCGTCGACCTGACGAGCGCCTTCGCGAGCGGCGGGGGATCACTGTCGATGAGGGCACGCCTCGCCCAGTTGACCTACACCCTGACCCAGTTCCCCACCGTGGCCCGTGCCCGCCTGGCCATGGACGGCAGAGTCGTCAAGGTCTTCGGCCACGAGGGCATCGTGTTGGACCACCCGCTGGCACGCTCGCGCTTCGAGGGCATGGCACCGGCGATACTGGTCGAGAGCCCGACGGCTGGGCAGACGGTGTCCTCGCCGGTGCGCATCGCCGGGAGTGCGGACGTGTTCGAAGGCGTCTTCCAAGCGGAGCTCACGACCTCGTCCGGCACCGTCTTCTCCCACCGGACCGTCCAGGCCACCTCCGGGACAGGTACCAGGGGTACCTTCACGGCCAGCCTCTCGTACGCCGGCACACGGCAGCGCGCCGGTTACCTGGTTGTCTACGACCTGTCCGCCAAGGACGGGTCCCCCCAGCACGTGAGCCGGCTTCCACTGGTCTTCGCCCCGAACTGATAGCGGCGGGTCGCCCGGAGCCGGCACCAGGCACGCCGGTGCTCCTCTCACTTCGTGAGCACTTCGACGAAGTCACGTGCTTCGGGGTAGGGCGGCAGGTACCGGTCTGCGCTTCGCTGCATGGCCGCGTAGAGCTTGTGCCCTGAGACGCTGCCGCCGGCGCCGCTCGAGTAGAGGTTGAACGTGACCCACCACGGGTTGATGTCGAGCGTCATGGCCCGTACCGCACCGGCCTGCTGCAACGCCTCGGCCAACGAGCGCGAGGTGAGCGCAGGACCGGCGACGTAGACGAGGTCCCCGGCGGCGGTCACCCCCAGGCCGGCGCGGGGCACGATGGGCACGTTGTTGAGGGTGAACCCCCAGTACGAGGTGTCCGTGTAGTTGGTGGCCGGGGAGATCCGGCCGTCGTCAACCATGAGCACGACATTTTGCAGGACGGCCCGGACCTTGGCCGTCATGGCCACCTGTGTGCCCCACGACCCGATGTCCACCGCGCCGTTGTCGTAGAGGACCAGCGACGCCGCCCCCTGGACCAGCGGCACTGCCGTCACCCCGTCGAGGTAGAACCCGCCACGGGCGTCGTTGGCCCTGAACTGGAAGCCTCCGTTGAAGGCCGCCGCCAGCCTGGGCAGCTCGCTCGGTGCCACGGAGAAGGGATGTGCCCAGACACCGCCGGGCTGGACGGACCCCGGGACGAGGTTGAAGCTGAGCAGCCGAGGGTTCATCCAGACGGCGTAGGCGACCTCCGAGGGGTACACGGCATCGGGATGGAACGTCGTCACGTACATGGTCGACCGGCCAGCCGACCTGGGACCGGCCATGCCCCAGTGCAGCCCCCCGGTACTGCCGGGCGAGGCCGATCCCGCCTGTAGGCGCTGTGCTGCGGTGGTGGTCGTCGTTTGCGACTTGTACCGGGCGCTGGAGGTGGCAGTCCGAGGGGTCGGCGCCTGGGATTTCGGCGCCTGGGAGGTCCCCGCATGCAAGCTGGCGGCGGGGGACGTGCCGGTCCGGGGGACCGTGGTTGGGGAGGTACCGGCCCGCGTGGCAACGGCGTGCGCCGGTGCGCTGGGCAGGGGCCCGAGGGCCCGCTTCACGGAGGAACTGCGGCCCGCGCCCGCGCCAGGGGCACCCTGAGCCGAGACGACGTGGGCCCCGGATGAAGCTGACGGGTAGACCAGGTAGACGGTCCCTGCCCCCAGGGCGGCCACTCCGACCGCCAGGATGGCGCGCTCGCCCCGCCGTAGGGACCACCAGGAGCGAGCCATACGGCCATCCTCGGCCCTTCACCTGTCGACGCCGTGAACCTTGTCCGGAGTGGGGACTTTCGGCCCTGGCAGGCTGAGCCTCCAGGCCTCGAGAGGGGGTGCTCATGGTGAGTAGGAGCCGAGCCCCTACCGCCTGGTCGTGACGACCAAGCACTGGCACGTGGGCCCGGCCGCCCACTTCGCCCGCCCGGGTGCGCTACCCGACTACGCGTGCGGGGCCCGAGGAGGCGGTAGGGCGGGTGGACCGCCGCGGCCTGTCCGGCACTCTGCGTAGGCCTCAGCCCCCTCGCTCTCGAGCAACTGCCCTCCTGCGCTCGTCCCGGCCGCCGGAGCGGCTTCCGTCCCTGCGCCAGGGGCCCGGCGCTCCTCCTCCGGCGGATGGTTGCGGAAAAGTGCCCAGAACGTCGCCGCGTTGGAGAACTGCAGCACAGCCGCCACCTCGAAGGGCAGCGCCAAGCCCACCTCCTCGAAGAGGTAGCCGGTGAGCAGGGGGCTGGCGGCCATGGCCAACTGGCTCGGCAGGTTGGACAGAGCCGCAACCGACGCCCGTTCGGAGGGGTCGGCCAGGCCGGTGGCGTAGGACTGGCGCAACGGGAGGCCGATCCGCTGCACCGCCATGCGCACCAGGTAGACGGCGCCCGCCAGCCAGAACGACGGCGCCAGCACCATCGGCACCAGCAGCACGGCCTGGGCGGTGCGCACGACGGACACCGTCCGCACCAGGCCCCACCGCCTGGCCATGCCGGCAGCCGAGAGCGTCGACGCCATGGTCACGACGTTTATGACAGCGAACAGCGTCCCGATCTCCGCAGCGCTCACGCCGTAGCGACGGTAGAACCAGTAGGTGATGAACGGTCCGAACATGCCGACCGCCATGCCGTTGAGCGTGTTGGTGGCCCAGAGCCGGTAGAGGAGCCATCGGGACCGCCGGGGGAAGCCGCCCCGGAAGAGCCCCGGCCGCCTTCCGCCCGCCTGCGGGGAGGCTCCCCCGTCCTCGACCTGTCCGGCGCGGCCGGGCTCGTGCAACCCGAGCGCCAGGAGGCCGGCCAGCAACGAAACGGTCGCCACCGCCAGGAAGGCCCCCCGGAAGTGGCTGGTGGCCACCGCTCCGTGCACCACGCTGGAGGGAGCCAGCAGCGCCATCAGCCCTCCAACGGTGGCGCCGGCAGACGAGCCGAAGGAGAGCCGGCCGAAGACGGAGTTGCGGTGGCGGGCAGGCACGATGTCGACGGCGAGCGCCGACTCCGCCGGCTGGTACGGCCCGACGGCACCCGCCCCTGCCCCGGCGCCGCGCCCGAAGCTGCCGAGCGCGCCGAGCAGGAACAGCAGCGGGGCCCACCCGCTGAAAGCAAAGACCAGGCCCGCCGCAGCCGTGAACATCGGCATCACGACCAGGAAGGGCTTGCGCCCGACACGGTCGGCGAACAGGCCGACGACGGCGGACAGCACTGCCGACATCGCGGCCACGGCGAGGACGTACTCGGATATCTCGAAGGCTCCGAAGCCTTCCAGCGCCAGGTAGATGGGCGTCACGACACCGGCAAGGGCACGGCCGGCGCTCATCGCGACCCGGGCAGAGAACACGAGCGTGAAGTTGCGGCTCGACCACTCGGGCACGATGGCGCTGCGCCAGCGGCCTCCTGTCATCCGGCACAGGCTAGTGACGGCGCTTGCCGCGTCGGCCTCGACGCCAGGCCCGGAGTGGCCACCCAACCTGCCCGGGGCGGGAGGGCGGCCAACCCGCTGCCGCTGGCCGGGGTCGGTGGCGACCTCACCTGCCCGGGACCGCAGCACCGTCGGACGGACGGTGGACGATGAGGTCCTCAGCCAGAGTGGACCGTGGGCTCCTCAGCCAGAGTGGACCGTGAGGTCCTCAGCCGGAGAGGTGCTCGAGACGGAGCAACAGTGCCTGGAGGGCGAGTTGCTCGCCCGGGTTGTAGGCCAGGTCTGCCGAGAAGCCGTCGACGAGCGCGACCGCCCGGGCGGCGTGCTCCGGGGCCATCGACCCGGAGCCTGCGCGGTCGCGGTAGGCGGCCGCCAGAGCGGCGAGACCGGCTCGAAGTTCGTCGGTGCGCTGCCGGCGCTGCTCGCGCTTGTGGCGCTCGTCCAGCTCGCGAGCGCCCGCCTTGGCCACCGCCTGCGCCATCCTGCCGGGCACCTTGGGCATGTCCCTGGCGCTCGCCTCGGCCAGCTCCTCCAGCTCGGCTGCCTGGCGTGCCAATAATGGCGCGGCACTGGCCTTGAGCAGGCCGAGGAGCTCGTCGACAAGCACCGCCACGGTCGCTCCGCTGCCGTCCAGGCGGCCGGGCACGGACTGCCACGCCTCCCATCGCTGGGCCACGGAGGGATCACGGGCGAGCAGCCGGGCCCGGTCCAGCCGGCCGCCGGCAGCACGGGCCGCCGCCTCGGCCACCTCGACGCCCACGCCCTCGGCCCGGAGCGCGTCCGCAACCTCCGCGTCGCCGAGCGAACGGAAAGTGACCAACTGGCAGCGACTGGCCACGGTGACCAGCTCCGGCGGGACGAAGTCGGCCAGGGCGAGGAAGACCGTCTGGCCGGCGGGCTCCTCGACGGTCTTGAGCAGAGCGGGCACCGCATCGCGCGCGAGGTGCAGCTCGGGCAGCACCACTACGCAGGGGCCACCCTCGACGGAGGTGCGCGCTGCCGTACGGGTCACCTCCCGTGCCTGGTCGATGGTCATCGCCGCCCCCTCGCGCTCCAGCACGAACACGTCCGGATGAGCACCGGCCATGACCCGCCGGCAAGTGGCGCAACCGTCCTCGCCGCCGCCGGGGCACAGCAGCATCGCAGCGAAGCATTGCGCCGCCAGCCTCTTGCCGCTGCCGGGCGGCCCAACGAACAGATAGGCGTGGACCGGGCGCCGGATCGCCGCTCGCAGCGCCCGCACCGCCGCAGCCTGCCCTACAAGCACGTCGAGCGAGCCGGGCTGGAAAGTGCCCAGCTGGCCGGCGACCGCCTTCACGGCACCGGGCTGGTCGGCGGCCGCCGGTGCCGGTACCGCTGCGTCGAACGGCGCTACCACTTTGCCGGCCGCCTCGGCGCTGATGGGTCTCACGGCGCCACGTCTCCGACCGCTCGCAGAACCGCAGCGGCAACGTCCTCGATGCTCGTGGCGGCGTCCACGACGCGCCACCGGACCGGGTCCGCAGCGGCCAGCTCGTTGAAGCCTGCACGTACCCGCTCCAGGAACTCGTCTTCCTCGTGCTCGAAACGGTCCCGCGGGCCGCACGGGCGGCGCCTGCGACCGTCGGCAACGGCCAGGTCGAGCAGGATGACGACATCGGGCCGGCGACCCCCGCTGGCCCACTCGTCCAGGCACAGAAGGTCCCCCATCGGCAGGCCCCGTCCGAAGCCCTGGTACGCGAAGGTCGAGCCGGAGTACCGGTCGCAAACCACGTCTTGCCCCCGGGCCAGTGCCGGCTCGATGACCTCCGCCACATGCTGGGCGCGGGCGGCCAGCATCAGCAGTGTCTCCGCCCTGTCCACCAGGTGGCCGGACGAGTTGTCGAGCACCAGCCGGCGCAGCGCCTCTCCTACAGCGGTACCACCCGGCTCCCTGGTGAGAACGGCGCTGAGCGACGCTGCCAGCAGGGAGGCCTGCGTGGACTTGCCAGCGCCCTCGCCCCCTTCGAGCACTATGAAGCGGGCCATCCGGTCAAGCTAGCAACTGGGCCCGGCTCCCCCGGCACCGCCGCCGCTGCCGGCGGCCCGGGTGTCAGTAGTTGCCCGGTGGCACGAGGCGGCGTTCCATGGCCCAACGGGTCAGCTGGTGGCGGTTGGAGAGCTGGAGCTTGCGCAGCACGGCCGAAACGTGCGTCTCCACCGTCTTGACCGAGATGTACAGCTCTCTCGCCACTTCTTTGTACGCGTAGCCCCGGGCGATGAGCCTGAGCACCTCGCGCTCCCGGCCGGTCAGCTGGTCCAGCTCGGGATCGAGGTGGACCGTCGCCGGGCCCGGGGCGGCGGCGAAGGCGTCGAGCACGAAGCCCGCGAGCCGGGGCGAGAACACGGCGTCGCCGTCTGCGACCATCCGGAGTGCCTCGAGCAGCTCCTCGGTCGAGATGGTCTTGGTCACGTAGCCCCGCGCCCCGGCCCTGATGGCCTCGATCACGTCCTCGGCGGCGTCCGAGACCGAGAGCGCCAGGAACCTCGAGGCTGGGCACGTTGCCAGCACCTGGCGAACGACCTCCGGGCCGCCTCCGTCAGGCATGTGCACGTCCACCAGCACCACGTCGGGCGCCAGTTGAGGGACCTGGGCGACCGCGCCGGCGACATCGCCGGCCTCCCCCACGATCTCGACCAGACCGGTGGCCGAAAGCTCATGGCGCACACCGGCCCTGAACAGCTGGTGGTCGTCGACCAGGAACACCTTGAGCGGCGCGCCGCTGGTGGGCGAGGTACCGTGCCCGCTCACGACGCCCTCCGGTAGGGCATCGAGAGGGCGACCTCGGTGCCTTTGCCCGGGGCACTGCGCACGGCGGCGGTACCGCCGTGGCGGCGGGTACGGCCGAGCACGGACTCGCTGAGGCCCTTGCGGTCACCGGCAACGGCCGCGGGGTCGAAGCCGCTTCCCTTGTCCCGGACGAACACCGACACGGTGCCCGGCTCGACCTCCGCGTACACCGAGACCATATCCGCTCCTGACCACTTGGCTGCGTTCACAACAGCTTCGCGCGCCGCCGAAACGAGCGCTCTCAGGCCTTCGTCGAGCACGGCGTCGCCGACGGTCACGACCTCCGCCCTCAGGCCGTGGTCCCGCTCGACCTCCTGCTGTACCGCCTCCAGAGCCTGCGCCAGGGTCAGTGCCTCGCCTGCCGCACCCGGCGACCGGCTCGCCCCCTGGTCGAACAGCCACGTACGCAGCTGGCGCTCCTGCGCCCTGGCCAGGCGCTGCACCTGCTGGGGATCAGAAGCAGAACGCTGGATCAGGGCCAGGGTCTGCAGCACCGAGTCGTGCAGGTGGGCCGCCATCTCGGCCCGCTCCTGGGCCCTCGCCCTCTCGCGTCGCTCAGCCGCCAGGTCGCGGCCCAGGCGGAACCACCAGGGGGCGAGCACCAGCGACACGCCGGCGATCACGCCCACGGCCGCCATGGCCACCGTTATGTCCGTGTGGTTGAGGTGCTTCGGAGCCAGCAGCGTGGATATCCCGATCGCCACCAGTGCCAGGCCGGCCAGGAGCCGGGCAGCGGTCACGACCAGGCGGCGGCGGGTTGGTGCGGCTGTCCCCCCTGCGCTCAGCAGGGCGGCGAAGCGCTGGGCCGACACCCGGTCCTCCCTGCCAGCGTGGCGCCAGACCGCTACCAGCATGGCCAGGGCTTCCACACCTGGCACCAGAGCCGCCAAGGGGCCGGGCAGGCCCAGCGCCTCGCCCGCCAGTACCAGTGCGCCGAGCATGCTCGCTGCAGCCGCCGTGAGGGCAACGGTGCGCTTGTCTGCCATGGCAGCACGCAGGATGGGCACCGCTTCGCCTTCTGCCGGCACGAGCAGCCAGCCTGCGAGGTACAAGAAGATGCCGAGGCCGCCACAGAAGCTCAGGACGACGAAAGCCACCCGCGTCGCCAGTGCGTTGACGCCCAGGTTGGCAGCCACGACGGGAGAGACGCCAGCCAGCACCCGGCCATCGGCCGGACGCCGGAGCTCCGACCACCCGCCCAACCGGCGCGGCACGGCGCCAGGGCCGCGCATGCCCGGGCGGCGCTGCCTGGAGCCTGTAGCGCCCTGGCCGGGCCGGGGCTCACGGACGCCTGCGACCGCGGCCTGGCTCGACGCCGCAACCTCCGATCGGAGGGGGGCGCCCGCCGGCGACGGCGGGCGAGGTTGGCCGCCGCCACGGTTGAAGCCCGGGCTGTAGGTGATGGTCCCATAGTCTCACGCCTACCGCAGTGCGGTGACCCTGCGTGGCCCGGGACGTACCCTGGCCCCTGTGCGGGCGCCATCAGGGCGCTCCCCGGGGTTGCCCGGATATCCACGGGACGGCGCCGGTAGGAAGATCGTGAGTATGCAACCACAGGGCTACGCCTACCCTCCTCCCCCTCAGCCCCCCTACACACCGGGACCGAGAAGGTTGCGCCGCAGCAGCACCAACCGGCGGCTCGGTGGCGTCGCCGGCGGCCTCGCCGAGTACCTGGGCATCGACGCCACCGTGCTGAGGGTCGCGTTCGTGTTCGTGTCGATGCTGTTCCTGGCCGGCATAGGAGGCATCGTCCTCTACCTGTTCGCCTGGGCGCTCGTACCCGAGGAGCCCCGCTGGTACGGGCCGTACCCGCCACAGGGCCCCTACCCGGGACAGCAGCCGTACGCTGGGCAGCAGCCGTACGCTGGGCAGCACACGGACGAGGGGCCCTACGGGGCGCAAGGGCCCTATCCGGGGCCCGGACGCTACGGGGCACCGGGCGCGGGGGCGTACGGCGACGCATACGCCGGTGGGTGCGGGCCCTTCGGAGGCCACCACCATCGCCGTGGGTACGCCGGCCCCTATTACCAGCAGGGCCCGCCGACAGTGCAGCAGGGCCGACCTATGGGCCAACCCCAGCCGGGCCAGGCGCCCCCGCCGCCAGGAGGCGTGTTCGGCGGGCGCCCATGGCAGGACTGGGACACGGGCGCCCGTTCCTGGGCGCTGGTGCTCGGTGCCGCCACCCTGGCCCTCGTCTGGTACTTCGGCCTCGGCCGCGGCGTGCACTGGCCGGCCTGGGTGGTGGTCACCGTCCTGGCCATGCTCTTCGTTTCGCGCCGGCGGGCCCGCCGCTGGGGCTACGCCGGACCGCCATGGGCGCAGCCCGCCCCACCCCCCGGGGGTTTCCCGGCCGGACAGGCCGCGGGGCCCGGAGCCCCGCCAACGGGAGCCGGCGGGCCCGCCCAGGGGCCCCTGCCGCACATGGAGGAGCCCGCCGGGGCGCCATCGGCCGGGCAGGCCGGCACGCCGACGCAGACCGGAGACGCACCTTCCGGCGCCCAGGACGGGGCGCCCATGACGCCAGGTGAAGTGCCGCTCGGGGCCACCGCCACTTCCCGACCCCGCGAGCAGGAGGATGCCGATTGGGCCGAGGCCCGTTCGGCTGCAGCAGGATGGGCCGCCAGCCAGCTGGCTGCCGCCGGGCTGCCCCCGGCCGGCGAGGGCGCCGGGGCCTCGCTCGGGCCGGTGGCTGTAGCGGCACCGCCGCGCTACAGGCGGCGGACGCCCGCTCTCCTGCTGGCACTGGTCATGGCCTTTCTCCTCGTGTGCGTCCTGTCGGCCGTCGGCGTGACCGTTGGCGCCGGGACGTCCCTCGGTGGCGGCATAGGTAGCACCTCCTACGCGCCGGCCAATGAGGCTCAACTGCAGTCCAACTACCACCTGGGCGTCGGCCGGTTGGACCTCGACCTGTCCGCGCTCACGAGCCTGCCCACCAAGCGGACGGTCCATGTGAGCGTCGGGCTCGGGCGCCTGCAGGTGGAGGTGCCCTCCGGCATCCCCGTTGCGGTCACGGCCCATGCTGGTCTCGGCCGGGCACAGATTTTCGTCGGCTCGAGCCCCCACCCCCGCCTCTCGATAATCGCCCACGTCGGGGTAGGTGACATCTTCGTAGGCCCCGCGGTGGTCGGGCCCGGTTCCGTGGTGCCGGTACCAGGCACGGCGCGCTTCAGGTTGCCCCTGGTCCCGGGTAGCGCGCCGACACCCTGACGGCCGGTGCCCCGCTCAGGTCTCAGCCGGGGGCGCCCGGTTCGCCCGACGCTGCCGGCTTTGCGGCCGCCGCCTTCTTGGTCCCGGCGGCCTTCTTGGTCCCGGCGGCCTTCTTGGTCCCGGCGCCCTTCTTGGTCCCGGCGGCCTTGGTCGCCTTCTTCGTCGCTGCCGTGACTTTGCCGGCTGTGGCGGAAGCCTTGGCCGGCCTGGCTGCCTTGGTCGCCTTCTTGGTTGCCTTCTTGGTCGCCGGCGACCTAGTGGCAGCCCGGCCTGCGCGCCTGCTCGTGCCGGTGGTGCCTTCGGCCTCGGCGCGCGCACGACGCTCGGCGAGGAGCTCCGCCGCCCGCTCGATCGTCAGGGTCTCGGTACTGTCTCCCCGCCGGAGCGAGGCGTTGACCGTGCCGTCGGTGACGTAGGGACCGAACCGCCCGTCCTTGACAACCACCGGGTTGCCGCTGACAGGGTCGTTGCCCAGCTCGGCCAGGGGTGCCGCCGCCTGGCGTGCGCGCCTCCCCCTCGGCTTGGAGAACAGCTCGACCGCCTCCTCCAGCGAGACGGTGAAGAGCTGGTCCTCGGCGTCGAGGGAGCGGTAGTCGGTGCCCCTGCGGACATAGGGCCCGTAACGGCCGTTGTCCGCCACTATCTCCTCGCCCGAGGCCGGGTCGTCACCGAGGCTCCGGGGCAGGCTCAGCAGCTTGAGGGCGTCGTCCAGCTCGAGCTCGTCGGGCGACATCCCCGAGAGCAGGGAGGCCGTCTTCGGTTTGGTGGACAGCTCCTCGGCCCGCCCCAGCTGCACATACGGCCCGAAGCGTCCCGCGCGCACGAGCACCGGCAAGCCCGTTGCCTGGTCCTCCCCGAGCTCGCGGTCCGTCCGCTCGGGAGGAGGTGCGTCGAGCAGCTCCCTGGCCCGCTCGACGCTGAGCTCGTCGGGCGCCATGTCCCTCGGCACCGAGACCCGCTTTTCGCCGTCGGAGTCCTGCAGGTAGGCGCCGTACTTGCCCACTCTCACGACGATGTCGGAGCTGCCGTCGCCGATCGGTATCGAGTTGACCGCCCGGGCGTCGATCTCGGCCAGCCTGTCCGTCACCATCTGCTTGAGGCCCTCGCCGTCCCGGTCCGCAGCGGCATCGCCTCGCAAGCCGTCGGCCGCTCCGAAGTAGAACCTCGTCAACCAGGGCAGCGACTCGCTGTCGCCGCGGGCGATGCCGTCGAGGTCCTCCTCCATCTCGGCGGTGAAGCCGTAGTCCACCAGCTTGCCGAAGTGCTTCTCCAGCAGGCCGACGACGGCGAAGCCCGTCCACGACGGGACCAGGGCACTGCCCTTCTTCCAGGCATAGTCGCGCGCCTGGATAGTGCCCAGGATGGTGGCATAGGTCGAGGGGCGCCCCACGCCCATCTCCTCCAGCGCCCTGACCAGGGAGGCCTCGGTGTACCGGGCGGGTGGCTGGGTGCTGTGGCCCTCCGGCGTCAGCTCCTCCACCGACAGCCGCTCACCCTCCGACAGCGGAGGCAGGCGGACCTCCCGGTCCTCCAGTTGCGCCTCCGGGTCGTCCGAGCCCTCGACGTACGCCCGCAGGAAACCGGGGAAGGTGATGACGCGGCCGTTGGCAGAGAACTCCGCGTCCTCTCCTGCGCTGCTGAGCGCCCCCAGGCGGGCCTGCAGGCTGGTGCCCCGGGCATCGGCCATCTGGGACGCGACGGTGCGCTTCCAGATCAGTTCGTACAGGCGGAGCTGGTCGCCGCGCAGGCCGCTGCGCTCCGGGTGGCGGAACGTCTCACCCGCCGGGCGGATGGCCTCATGGGCTTCCTGGGCGTTCTTGACCTTCTTGTCGTAGCGGCGCGGGGAGGCGGGCAGGTAGTCCTCTCCGTAGAGCTCACGCACGGCACCCCGGGCCGCCGAGAGCGCCTGGTCCGACAGGGTGGTGCTGTCGGTCCGCATGTAGGTGATGTAGCCCGACTCGTAGAGGTCCTGGGCCAGGCGCATGGTCTGTGAGGCTGAAAGGCGCAGCTTGCGGCTTGCCTCCTGCTGCAGGGTCGAGGTCATGAACGGCGCGTAGGGCGAGCGCCGCCAGGGCTTCTCCTCCGTGCTGCGAACGGTGAACTCCGCTGCCGACAGCCGCTCGGCCAGCGCCCTGGCACCCGGCTCGTCCAGGAGCACGACGTCGCCGCGCGAGAGCCGGCCGTCCTCGCCGAAGTCTCTCCCCGTGGCCAGGCGGGACCCGTCCAGGCTGACCAGGAGCGCGGGGAAACCACCCTGAGCTGCAGCGAAGCGCCCGGCGATGTCCCAGTAGGAGGCGGCCCGGAAGCGCATCCGGGCCCTCTCCCTCTCGACCAGCAGCCGGGTCGCCACGGACTGGACCCGGCCGGCCGACAAGCGCGGCAGCACCTTGCGCCACAGCACGGGGCTGACCTCGTAGCCGTAGAGGCGGTCGAGGATGCGCCTGGTCTCCTGGGCGTCCACCAGCCGGCGGTCGAGGTCGCGCGAGTGGCCGACAGCGTGCTGGATCGCGTCGCGCGTGATCTCGTGGAAGACCATACGCTTGACCGGCACGCGGGGGTTGAGCACCTCCATGAGGTGCCAGGCGATCGACTCACCCTCGCGGTCCTCGTCTGTCGCCAGGTACAGCTCGCTGGCGTCCTTCAGGAGGGCACGCAACCTCGTCACGCGCTCGCGCTTGCCTGGCACGACCACGTACAGGGGCTTGAACCCGTTGTCCACGTCGACCCCCAGGCGCGCCCAGGGCTCACCTTTCAGCGCCGCCGGGATCTCGTCGGCGTCGTTGGGCAGGTCACGGATGTGGCCGACCGAGGACTCGACCATGTAGTCGCCGCCGAGGAAGCCGGCGATGGTCTTGGCCTTGGCGGGGGATTCGACGATGACTAGGGGCTTGGCCATATGGTCTGGCTATCCTGCCCCTTCAGCGGGGCCCGGGGCCAACGGGGGCCTCTCCCCCGCCCGTCCCGGCAATCGTGGCCGTGGCCGTGGCGGTGGCGGCGGCCAGCCCGGTTGCGCCGTCCGCCGGACCAGCCGAGAGCGCGGACGAGCCGGCCGGCACCTCCACCTTGCGCTTGGAGAAGGCGATGCCCGCGGCGATGATGAGGAAGGCTGCGCCAGCGATGGCGTAGCGCTCGGCGTTGTCGCCCTGCGTAGTGATGACGGTGGGGAGGATCAGGAGACTGACCAGGTTCATGACCTTCATGAGGGGGTTGAGGGCCGGGCCGGCGGTGTCCTTGAAGGGGTCGCCCACCGTGTCGCCGATGACAGCTGCCTTGTGGGCATCGCTGCCCTTACCCCCATGATGCCCGTCCTCGATGTACTTCTTGGCGTTGTCCCACGCACCACCGGTGTTGGACAGGAAGTTTGCCATCAGCTGTGCGGTCAGGATGGACGCGGCCAGGAAGGCCCCGAGAGCCAGGTAGCCGAGGGCGAAGCCGACCACCACGGGGGCCAGCACCGCCAGGAGGGCGGGGGTGGCCAGCTCACGCAGGGAGGCCCGGGTGCAGATGTCGACCACCCGGCCGTACTCCGGCCGCTCGGTGCGGTCCATGATGCCCGGGTGCTCACGGAACTGCGCCCGCACCTCTTCGACGACCGTCCCGGCCGAGCGCCCGACGGCCCGGATCAGGAACGAGGAGGCCAGGAAGGCGATTGAACCGCCGATGAGCAGGCCGATGAAGGTCTTGGGGTTGGCGATGTTGATCTCGGTCTTGAAGTTCTGGTACAGGGCGTTACCCGTCGCCTTTATGCCCAGTTCCTCGGCGATCGTCTGCATGAAGGCGGCGAACAGTGCAACGGCGGCGATGACGGCGGAACCGATGGCCACACCCTTGGTGATGGCTTTGGTGGTGTTGCCGACAGCGTCGAGGCTCACCATGATCCGTTGCGCCTCGCCCTCGAACTCGCCGCTCATCTCGGCTATGCCGGCGGCGTTGTCGGAGACCGGGCCGTAGGTGTCCTGGGACACCACTATGCCGGTCGTCGAGAGCAGGCCGATGCCTATGAGCGAGACCAGGTACAGGGAGAACTGGATGTTGCCGCCTCCCAGTCCAACAGCGACGGCGATGGCAACGATGATGGCCAGGATGGCGGCCACGGAGGACTCGAGGCCGACGCCGATGCCCGCCAGGATCGTCGTGGCCGGGCCGGTACCGGTCGACTGGGCGATCTCGTGGACCGGAGAGGTCTCCGTCGAGGTGTAGTACTCGGTTATGCGGGATATCACCTGCCCGAGCAGGACGCCGGCGACGACCGCCCACCAGACCTTCAGCTCGTGCACGTAGAACTGGGCAACGAAGAAGGACCCCACGACGGTGAGGCCGGCAGCGATCATGAAACCTCGGTTGATCGGCGCCATGGCGCTGCGGTCGCGGCTGGTTGCCCGGATCTGGAAGACCCCGATTATCGAGGCCAGGATGCCGATGCCCATGATGACGAGGGGGAAGGTGAGCCCGAGCGCAGCCGGCCTGCCGATGCTGTTGAAGCCGTAGTTGCCCAGGATGAGACTGGCCACCAGGATCACGCCGTACGACTCGAAGAGGTCAGCGGCCATTCCTGCACAGTCGCCGACGTTGTCGCCGACGTTGTCGGCGATGGTGGCGGCGTTGCGGGGGTCGTCCTCGGGGATGCCCGCTTCGACCTTGCCCACGAGGTCACCGCCCACGTCCGCCGCTTTGGTGTAGATGCCGCCGCCGACGCGCATGAACAGCGCCAGCAGCGAGCCGCCGAAGCCGAAACCGACCAGGATGGCGGTGGCGCTGTGCTGGGCCAGCATGACTATGACGGTCGCGCCGAGCAGGCCGAAACCCACGACGAACAGCCCGGTCACGCCACCGGTACGGATGGCCACCCGCAGGGCGGCGGGCAACGAGCCCTCACGCGCGCCGGCTGCCGTCCGCACGTTGCCGCGCACCGCTGTGCTCATGCCGATGAACCCGGCGAGCCCGGAGAACGTCGCCCCGACGATGAAGGCGATCATCCGGAACAGGCCCGAGGGCACGAAACTCAGCACCGTGTGGCCGCTCACTGTGTTGACCACCTTGGTCGCGGTCACGAACACCAGCACGGCCACAGGCACGACGATGATCCCGATCGTGCGGTACTGGCGCTTCAGGTAGGCGAGAGCGCCCTCCTGGATGGCGTGGGCGATCTCCTTCATCGCCGGTGTCCCCTCGTCGGCGGCGAGGACGTTGCGCATCAGCACGAAAGCGGTGGCGATCGACACCACGGCGCACGCAAGGGCGAACACCAACCACGCCCATTCCGTGCTCCGCAGGGTGAAAGCCTGGTAGCCGCCAGAACCCCCTGCACTGGCAGCGACGAAGTGACCCATCAGAGCTTCTCCTTTATGGCGCCGGCCGGCTCCGCCGGCCCAGCAGCGGACGGCGCACCAGCGCCGTCCGGGTCGTTTGGACCGGAAATGACATTACGCACGCGGACTTGGCGCCCGGCCCTCTCGCCAAGTGTCCGCTCCACCCCCGCAACACGAACTACCAAAGGACCGCCGAAGGGCTGCTTGGCGAGCACCTCCACCTCGGCCCCGGGGACCAGCCCCATGTCGCCGAGGAATGCGACCATAGCCGGGCTCACGGAGCTCGACAAAGCCACGGTGGCCCTCTGGCCCGGCTCGATGTCGTAGAGCTGGGCCATCAACGGCAGCCCTTCCGAGCCGAGACCGGGTATGGGGAACCCGTGCGGGCAGGTCGCCGGGTGGCCCAGCGCCTCGTAGAGACGGTCCTCGACCTCCTGGGGCAGGTCGTGCTCGAACTGCGGAGCCAGGCGGTCGGCCTCGGACCACGCGTAGCCGAGGATGTCGGCGAGGAACCTCTCCACGATGCGGTGCCGGCGCACGACGGCGACCGCCAGCTTCTGGCCCGCAGGGGTGAGCGACACGCCCCGATAGGGGGCGTGGCTTACGAGATCCTGGTCGACCAGACGCTTGACCATCGCCGTAGCGGTCGCAGGCGAAACGCCGAGCGCGGCGGCAAGGTCCCCTGTACGGGCCCAGTCACCAGGTTCGGGCGTACGGCGCCAAATCTCTCTGAGCGCTGCGCGTTGCGAACGAGTCAGCTCGCTGTCCATGTTCGGTCGAGTTGGAAGCTAGATTTTTGGCCGCTGAAAGTCAATAGCTGAGCCCCTGAAATCAGCGGAAAGGCCCGGCGCCCCTAGTGCGGCGGCCCAAGGTCCCGCCTGCGCGAGCGCGCCCGGCCGGGGCGACGTCGTGCGTCCTCGGTGAGGCTACAGGGGCGGCAGGTCGGCGAACGAGGACATGTCCATGTAGATGGCGCCGGTGTCGTCGCCGTCGGTCGGGCCCCCGAAGACCGTCATGCGCACCTCGGTGCCGGTCTCCGTGCGGATGAAGGCGGCGTCGTCCACCAGGGCCCTGATCAGCGGGATGCCGAGGCCGCGCTCGAAGTTGAGCCGCTCGGGGTCGGTGATCGGGGGAGGGAACTCCAGCTTGTCCGGGTCGAAGCCGGGACCGGAGTCCTCGATTGTGACCTCGAGGCGGTCCGTCGCCTCCCAGATCTCGACGTGCACGGCGGCGTCGGGGTGCACGACCCGGTTGGCCTCGATGGCATTGGTACAGGCTTCGGACACGGCCAGCTTGAGGTCGTCCACCCTCTCGTCGGCGAGCGCGCGCCGGGCTGAGGCAACCGACGCCACAACCAGCCGCACTATGGCGATGTACTCGGGGCTGGACGGCACGTCCAGTTCGAGCACCAGAGCACGCTGCATGGCCCTGAGGACTGGCGCTACTCAGCCACAGCCTGGTCGACTGAGCCGAAGATCGAGAAGACCTTGGTCAGGCCGGTGATCTCGAAGACCTTGAGAATGCGCTGGTGGGTGCACACCAGCGTGAGGTCACCGTCGTGGCTGCGCAGGCGCTTGAGCCCGCCCACCAGAACTCCCAGCCCGGTCGAGTCCAGGAAGTCCACGCCTTCGAGGTCCACCACGATCTGGTGCTTGCCCTGGCTGACGAGCTCGACCAGCTTCTCCCTCAGCCGGGGTGCGGTGTACACGTCAACCTCGCCCTTGACGGCAAGGACCGTGTAGGGGCGCCGGCTGTCGTCTACCTCCAGACCCAGTTCCATTCGACAGTTACCCTCCTGACGTGCCTGCCCAGGACCTACGACGTCGCCACCGTAGCAGCTCGACCGTCCTTCGCCGGCCACGTCCCTGGGCTGTTGCCCCAAAGACCCTACCCCGGCTCGGCGCCCTACCACCGGCAGAGCCGGGACGCGTGCCAGACTCGGTCCGTGCCACCTGAGGCGGCGGCCTTCTTCGACCTCGACAAGACGGTGATCGCCACGGCGTCGGTGATCGCCTTCTCCCGCCCCTTCTATCGCGAAGGCCTGCTCACCCGCAGGATCCTCGCCCGCGGACTGTGGTCCCAGGTGATGTTCCTGCGCTTCGGGGCAGGCGCTCAGGCCCTCGAACGGATGCGCCAGCGCCTGCTCAGGGTGACCGAGGGGTGGGAGCAGGAGCGCGTCAGGCGGGTGGTGACCGACACGCTGGTCCAAGTGGTGGCCCCGATCGTGTACAGGGAAGCGCTCGACCTGATCGCCCAGCACAAGGAGGCCGGGCGCCGCGTCTACATAGTGTCCGCCGCCCCCGAGGAGATCGTCGAGCCGCTGTCGCACTACCTGGGCGCCGATGGTGCCATAGGCACGCAGGCGGCGGTGAGCGCCGGGCGCTACACAGGCCAGCTGCTCAGCTACTCCTACGGCCCGAGCAAGGCCGAGCACATCCGCCAGATCGCCGAGCGCGACGGCATCGACCTCTCGGACAGCTGGGCCTACAGCGACTCCGCCACTGACCTTCCCATGCTGGAGGCGGTGGGGCACCCCGTCGTCGTCAACCCCGACCGGGCCCTGCGCCGCATCGCTCGCATGAGGGACTGGCCGGTGATGCGCTTCACCGAGCTGACGCCGGTGAAGCCGGCGATACCCGCCCCGCTACGGGTGGCGGCCGCCGGAGCAATAGGTGCCGGCCTGCTCGGTGCCGCAGCGCTGGTCGCCGTCCGACGGCGCACCGCAATCCCGGCCGAATGAGCACGGGCGCGCCGAGCGGGCGGTGCGTTACCGCCTGACCTGCATCAGGCCGTAGCCCACCGCCCGCCGACCCGGGCTTTGTCACAACTTGCAGACGGCCCCGGGCCGTCTCTGTCAGGCCGCCTTCAGCTTCTTGGCGGCTACGAAACCGACACCGACGATGATCGCAAGGAAGAGCAACTTTTTGAACATGCTGACACCGTAGCGGCCGCGGCGGTCGAGCGCTACCGGCCATGCGGCCCGGCCCGGTGCTACAGGGGGTGAGGCCGGTCGGTGCCCCGGGCACATGGCGCTGCCGCGTTGGCCCGGACGTACGGGCCAGCGTAGGACCGGTTAGTGGGCCCCGGTGGCGAGCAGCAGCGACAGCGCCGTCTCCGCCGGCAGGGGACGCCCCCAGAAGTGCCCCTGGCCCATGTCGCAACCGAGGCTCCGCAGCAACCTGAGCTGGTCGGCCGTCTCGACGCCCTCCGCCACCGTCTGCAGCCCGAACGAATGCCCCAGGCGCACCACCGCGTCCACGATCGTGGCGTCCTCGGGGTTGTCGACCAGACCGGCCACGAAGCTGCGGTCGATCTTGAGCATGTCGAGGGGCAGCCGCCTCAGGTACAGAAGCGACGAGTAGCCGGTGCCGAAGTCGTCCACGGCCAAGCGGACACCGAGGGAACGCAGGTCGGCCAGCTTGTGCACAGCACCCGAACGCTCGTCCATCAGCACGCTCTCGGTTATCTCGAGGATGAGGGCTCCTGCCGGCAGGTCGGCCGAACGGATGATCGCTGCCATGCGCTCGACGGTCTCCCGGGACCTCAGCTGGACGCTCGACACGTTGACGGCCACGCCGAGGTCGGCGAGCTCGGCGTGCTCGCGCCGCCAGCGTCCGACCTGCTCGCACGCCATCTCCAGGACTGCCTCGCCCAAGGGGACTATCAGGCCCGTCTCCTCGGCCAGGGGCACGAACTCGGCGGGCAGGGCCACCCGACCCGAGGGGCGCTCCCAGCGGACCAGGGCCTCCACCTTGTCCAAGCGCCCGGTCAGGTCGACAACGGGCTGGTAGTAGAGGCTGAGCTCCCCTCGCTCGAGGGCGCGGCGCAGCTCGGACTCTGTTTCGAAGTTGGCGATCGACCGCCGGCGGGTCTCGGCGTCGAACATCTCGGCGTGCCCGCCGCCGTGCTCCTTGGCGCGGTGCATGGCTGTGCCGGCGTCCCTCACCAGGCCTTCGGCGTCGACGGAGGCTGCGGTGGCCAGGGCAATCCCCACGGCAGCCGATGCGTAGACCTCGCGCGCCGGCCGGTCCCCCAGCACGAACGGGGTGCTCAGGACACCCTCGATGCGCAGGGCCACGGCCATCGCCTCACGCTCGCCGTCCAGCGCCTCGCACAAGACAACGAACTCGTCTGCGCCGAGGCGGGCCACCGTATCGGATGGGCGCAGGACCGACCGCACACGCTGTCCGAACTGGACCAGGAACTCGTCGCCGGCACCGTGGCCTATCGAGTCGTTGATGTGCTTGAACCTGTCCACGTCGATGACCAGGACCGCCAGCAGCCCCGGCACCCTGCTGAGGCGCCGCACCGCGCCCGAGAGGCGGTCGATGAGCAGGGCGCGGTTGGGCAGGCCTGTGAGCGGGTCGAACAGGGCGCTGCGCACGAGCTGGCTCTCGTAGGCCTTGCGCTCGGACAGGTCCCGCACGAACAGTCTGGTGAGCACCAGCCCGTCGTCCGCCACCCTGACCGCCGAGACCTCGGCCGGGAAGATCCGGCCGTCGCGCGTCGACATCTCGGCTTCGCAGCGCAGCGCCTCACCGCCGGCCCATTCGGCCGGGAAGCCGCCGCCGATGGCCTCGACCAGGGCGCTGTCGCCCGAACGCCACGCGCTGGCGGCGAAGGCCTGGCCGACCATCTCGTCCCGGAACCAGCCGAAGAGGACTTCGGCCGCCGGGTTCCAGTCCGTGACCAGGCCCTCTGCGTCGAGGCCGATGAAGGCGTCCTGGGAGGCCTCGAGCGTCCTGGACAGGATGCCTTCAGCCCGCAGCCGGCCCGAGAGCTCGGCCCGGGCCGCGGTCACGTCAGCCGTCGTGCCCGTCACCCCCGGGCCTCCTTCCGCCTCGTCGGCGCGGGCTCGGGTGTGCAACCAACGTAGGCGCCCGCCGTCGTCCCACCAGCGGTACTCGATGTCCAGGACGTCCCCGGGCGAGCGCAGATCCCGGCGCACAGCCTGCGCCACGGCGTCGCGGTCGGCCGGGAACAACCTGTCCCCGAACACAGGGCAGGCCAGCAGGCTGCTCACCGGGACCTGCCCTGGCAGATGGAGCCCGAGGATGTCCGGGCGCACGGCGCTGAAGACCGCGTCCCGCCCGAGCCTGGCCTCCCACGCCATCATCCTCGCCGTCTCCAGGGCCAGCTCCAGGCGGTCACGTTGGGCGGCCAGCTCTGCCTGCTGGGCGCGGGGTTCGGTCACGTCCGCTGTGGTGCCGGCCACCCGCACCACGTAACCGTCCTCGCCGCAGACGGTGCGGCCCTTGACATGCACCCACCGCAGGCCACCACCCGCCTTCAGGGTGCGCAGCTCGACGTCTATCTCCTGGTGGCTGCCCGAGCGCAGCGACCGGATGCCGGGGAGCTTGACCCTGTCGTCAGGGTGGAAACCCCGCACGAAGTCGCCGTAGGTCATGCTCTGCTCGTGGAACTGGGCCGACCCCGGGCTGCGCTCCTGCACGGTCATGCACCCCGAGCCGACGTCGAGCTCCCACACGCTCAGCCCCGATGCCTCTATCGCCATGTCGAGGCGGCGTCGTTGGCGGTCGAGCTCGCTGGAAGCCAGATCCTGCGCTGTCAGGTCCTCCACCTCGCCGAAGATCGTCCTGGCCCGGCCGTCGCCGCCCCGGAGGGCGCCCAGGGTCACCAGCGCCCGCACCACCCGGCCGTCCGCCCCGCGGTAACGGCGCATGCTGGAGTAGGTCCTGGCCCTGCCTTCCAGGAACGGCGCCAGATCGTCACCCGCCAGCGGTGGGTCGATGGCGAAGCTGCTCATGGTCCGCCCGACCACGTCCAACGCCACGGTGCCCAGCAGGCGGCACAGCGCGGCATTGGCCTCGAGCACCACCCCTTCCACGTTGCAGACGTACTTGGCTACGAGGCTGTCCTCGAACAGCCAGGCATAGCGCTCGGCGAGCTCCTCGGGGCGAAGCCGCCCCAGGCGGGCGTCGTCGCCCCCGCCGGGCAGCACCAGGGCTCCGTGCTCAAGCACCTGGCGCCAACGCTTCTTCTGCCATCGCCGCGTCCACCCCGGCGGTCGCAGCGGCTGCAGCCTCCGCCCCACCGTCGGCGTACGGCCCCGAGCGCATCAGGTCCAACAACAGCCGGCTGCCGTCCTCCCAGTCGGAGAGAAGGTCCCCCTGCACGAGGCCCAGCACCCGCAGGACGGGCCGGTCCGTGGCGGGGTTGCACACGCGACGCCAACCGGCGTAGGCGGCGGCGCAGCGCCCCAGCACCACCCTGGTGTAGACGGCCAGCCGTTCGACGTCCCCGCCGACCCGACCGATCACGGCGAGCGCCTCCTCCGCTCGCTCGCTGGCGGGCCCCACGAGCCCGTCCGGCCCTTGGGGCTGGGCGGTGCCCGGGTAAGCCTGGACGAGCCGGCCCGCCAGCCGCTCGGCCCACATCGCCGAGCGCCACGCGTGATGTTGACTGCAGCTGTCCAGATAAACGGCAAGGCGAGGAGCGGTCGCCGTCCTGGACCACTCACCCACGACCTGGTAGAGCCGGCCCTCCGCCCACGCCCACGCTCCGGCGCGTTGCGCCGACACCTCGATCGTCGTACCCCGCGGGGTTGGCGCCGTCACGCGCCTACCGGTACCCGTTGGTGATGGGCATGCGCCGGTCGCGCCCGAAAGCCTTGGGAGTCACCCGCACGCCGAGCGGGGTCTGGCGGCGCTTGTACTCGGCCAGGTCGACCATGCGGACCACCCGCTTCACGAGCGCGGCGTCGAAGCCTGCGTCGACCAGCTCGGGGGCCGTCATGTCGCCCTCCACGTAGGCCTCGAGCACCGGGTCGAGGTCCTCGTATGGTGGCAGGTTGTCCGTGTCGAGCTGATTGTGGCGCAGCTCCGCCGTCGGCGGTTTGTCCAGCACCGACCGGCTTACGACTTCACCCTGTCGGTTACGCCAGCGGCACAAACGGTAAACGAGCGTCTTCGGGACGTCCTTGATGACGGCAAATCCACCTGCGGTATCGCCGTACAGTGTCGAATACCCTACGGCCAGCTCGCTCTTGTTGCCGGTGGTGAGGACGAGCCAGCCGAATTTGTTGGACAAACCCATCAGGACCACACCCCGGAGCCGGCTCTGGATGTTCTCTTCTGCCAGGCCCGCGACAGTACCAGCAAAGTGCCCAGCCAGCATCCCGAGCATGGCTTCGTAGGCCGGTTCGATGGGCACCGAGGTGTGGTGGACGCCCAGAGTGCGTGCGAGGTGCGCGGCATCCTCGTTGGAGGCGTCGCTGGTGTAACGCGAAGGCATGGAAACGCCGTGGACCGCCTCCGGCCCGAGCGCGTCCGCGGCGATCACGGCCACCAGCGAGGAATCGACACCACCCGAGAGCCCGACCACCACTTCACGGAAACCGTTCTTGCGGACGTAATCGCGCGTGCCGAGCACCAGGGCACGGTAGATTTCCTCCTCCTGGCCGGATATGGCGGCCAGCGGAGGGGCAAGGCGGGCACCGAGCGGGTGGCGCGGCGCCGGCGTCAGCTCGACGACGGGCAGGGGCGCAGCCCGGTGCGCCCCGCGCGGGTCGAGCAGGCGTTTGCGGAAAGAGGCCCTGACCTCGAGGTCGAAGACCGCCACCGACTCCTCGAACTGTGGCAGCGAAGCCACCAGTTCGCCCGAGGGGTCGAAAACCATCGACGCCCCGTCGAAGACCAGCTCGTCCTGGCCGCCGACGGTATTGACGTACACCAGGGAGCAAGAAGCGTCCGCTGCGCGCGTGGCCAGCATGCGGCGGCGCTCGGCCGCCCGGCCGGCGTAGTACGGCGAGGCGTTGATGTTGACGACCAGTTCGGCTCCCCCGGCTGCCTGAGCGCTGACCGGCCCGGTAGGGTCCCAGGCATCCTCGCAGACCGACACGCCAACCCTGGCCCCAGCGATCAGGTAGAGCTCGGAGGGCGGACCGCCCCCCACGAAGTATCGCTGCTCGTCGAAGACCGAGTAGTTGGGGAGGTTGCGCTTGTGGTAGACGCCCTTCACCTCTCCTCCAGCGCAGACGGCGGCGGCGTTGAAGAGATCCATCCGCTGGTCGACGAACCCGACGACGGCGGCGCAGTGGCGTGTGGCTCCTGCCACCCTGGACAGCGCGGCCAGGTTGTCCGCCACGAAGCCCGGTTTGAGGAGCAGGTCCTCTGGCGGGTACCCCGTGACGGCCAGCTCGGGGAACACCGCCAGGTCGGCGCCGGCCTCTTCCGCCTCGCCCAGAGCAGCGACCATCCGCTCGACATTGCCGGTGAGGTCACCGACCACCCCTCCGACCTGGCACAGAGCTACCCGCAACCAACCCATACCCAAGGAGCGTAGGCGGGTGCCGGCGACCCACCAAGGACGCTGGCCCGAGGTGGGCGCCAGTGCCGACCCGGGACGAGCCGACCTCGGCATCGAGCGCCTGCTGGCAGCGGTGCCCGATGCGGCGGCACGTGTCGACGCCGACGAGGAGCTGCGGAGCGCTCTGGTCACCGTCATGGCGGCCGGCCCGTTCCTCACCCGCATCTGCACCACGGTGCCCGGTGCCCTCGACGTCCTGGCGGACCTGGACCGGCCAGTCGGCCCGGCGCCTTCGCTGGCCCATTGGAAGTCGCTCGAGGTGCTGCGCATCGCCGCGCTGGACCTGACGGGCAGGTTCGGCCTGGAAGAGGTGGGTCGGGCGCTCTCGGACCTGGCGGACAGCATCCTGGGCCGCGCTCTCGTGGCGGCGCCCGAGCGGCCCCCCGCCCCCGACCGGCCCACCGCGCGCGGGGGCCCGCCCTTCCCCGACGGCCC
>JAJZIY010000033.1 GCA_021828475.1 Actinomycetes bacterium | reverse complement strand
GATCTCCGAGCGCGGCGCGGCGCGGCGCTGGGCCGTCCGGGGGCCGGCACTCGGCAGCGTGCTGGTGGTCGACGCCGCTGACCACGTGGCACCGGCTGCGTTGGCCAGGCTGGCCCGCGGGGCGGCAGCCGCCGGCACCAAGCTGGTACTGGTGCTGGGCGGGACCGCCGGGCCGGCCGGCCGTCCCGCCTCGTCGAGCCTCGAGCAGCTGGCCAGGTCCCAGGTGGAGCCGGGCTCCTGGCCGGCGCGGTCCCAGGCGTCCGCTCCGGCTTGGACGCCCTACTCTCTCGCCGGCCTGGTCGTGCGTGGTGCACCGACCGGGGCGCAGGCGGCACGCTCCGCACTCGCAGCCGCAGCCGCGTCCGGGGCCCCGGTCGTCGCCTACGGCGGGCCCGAGGCAGAGGCGCTCAACCTGGTCGCCTCCGGGCCCCCTGCTGCCAGCCCGAGCCCGGAGCTGCTGCTGGCGGGGAGGCCGTTCCGGGCCGGCGTGCCCGTGGTAGCCCTGCGCCGGCTCGGTCCCATACCCGCTGCCACGCGAGGTACCGTGATGAGCCTGGACAGCCGTTGCATCACGGTGCGCTGGCACCTCCCCGACCGCTCCACGACGAGCCAGGTTGGCGCGGCGGAGGCAACTTCGGTCGGTCTTGGCTACGCCGTGACGCTCCCCTACCTACGCACCCTGCCTACGGGCCGGGCACTGGTCTGTCTCGGCCCGCCCGACCAGCTCGGGGCCCGGTCCAGGGACGTCGGCTTCGCCGTGGTGACGGTGGCGGGGCCGGGTAGGCCGGCTCTCGGACCGCACGACCCGGCCCGCGTCCGGTCGGCGGCCAGGTCCCTTGTGCTCGGCTGGCCGGACGAGGCGGTGCTGGAGCAGGCCGGGCCGCGCCCGGGCTCACCGGCCGCGCTGCGCAGGTGGGCGGCAGAGCTCGAGACCCACGCTCTCGAACGTCTCGCAGGTCTTCCGGCCCGGCCCGGGCCGTCCCGGCTCCCCCGGCCTGCCGTTCCGGTCCATCCGACCCATCCGACCCATCCCGTCCACCCGGTACCCAACCCGCTTCCGGGGCGGGCGGGCGGCCCCGGCCTCGCACGGGCGGACAACCCTGGCCTCGGGCCGGTGCCAGGATGAGCCTGGCCTCCAGGGGGGCCCTGCGCAAGGTTTGGCGACCGCTGCGCTTCGCCCTGAGCCTGGTCCTCGTCGGCCTCGCCGGATGGTTCGTCGCCGGCAAGACGAGCGAGCTGTCGGGCGCCACCGCCTTCCTTGCACAGCTCCGCTGGCCGTGGTTGGCACTGGCGTCGGGAGCGGAACTGGCGTCGTACCTCTTCATGGCTGCCCTGCAGGGCTCGCTGCTGAATGCGGGTGAGCTCAAGCCGCACCTGCTCCGGGTCTCCGTCATAACCTTCGCCGGGACGACCATCCAGTCGGCGCTCCCGGCGGGTACGGCGTTCGCCGCCCTGTACCAGTTCCGCCAGTTCGAGGTCCTGGGCGCTGACGAGGTCCTGGCCGCTTGGGTCGTCGTTGCCACGGCAGCGGTGTCCTTCGGCACCTTGGCCGTGCTGGCCGGGACGGGGTTGTCGATGGCGGCCTCAACGGGGAGCGCCCTCGACCTCGTTGGTGCCATCGTCGGCGTCTGGGCAGTGGCCCTGCTCGCGGTCCTTGCCTGGAACAGACGCTTCCAGGTCTACGCCGTTTCCCTGCGGGTGGTCAGCGCCATCGAGCACCGGCTGAGGCGCACCGGCCGCTTGAGCGAGCCTCTCGAGAGGGTCGTGGCCCGCATGCGCACCGTCACCCCGGACCGCCGCCAGTGGGCGGCCGCGCTGTCGTACGGGACCGCGAGCTGGTTGGCGGACTGCGCCTGCTTGATGTTCGCCTTCATCGCCGTCGGCGCACCGGTCCCCTGGGACGGCCTGCTGCTGGCATACTGCGGTGGCCAGCTGGCGGTCAACCTCCCGATCACGCCCGGCGGCCTCGGCGTGGTCGAGGGCAGCCTCACCGTCGCGTTGGTCGCGTTCGGCGGAGGTAGGGCGGCCACCGTCGCCGCCGTGCTCCTGTACCGGGTCGTGAGCTTCTGGGCGCCCCTGCCGGTCGGGGCCGTCTGCTACGGCGCCTTGGCCCGGGGTAGGCAGCGCAAGTCCGACGAGACGGCGGCAACTCACGCGGCGGCTGGGGTGGCGACTCACGCGGCGGCTGGGGTGGCGACTCACGCGGCGGCTGGGGTGGCGACTCACGCGGCAAGCAGAGATGGTGTGGGTGGCGATGCGGCTGCACTGGCCGCACCGCCGGTTGTCATGCCGCTCGTGGACCGAAGGCAAGCTGAGGGAGGACGGTGACCAGGACGATGCCCAAGACCTGTGCGGTGAGCAGCGGCCGAAAGAGCGCCTTGACCGCAGTGACGCTGCTCCTGGCCGCTACCGTGGCCCTGGGGGGGTGCCACCGGCCCTCCCCCCCCGTCGGTCTGGCCAACTGCTACCAGGGCCTACCCCTCGCCGTGGCGGCGCTCAACGCCCCCAAGGGCACCTACAAGTTCAGCGGTTTGCAGCTCGTCCGTCCGGGCCACCTGACCAAGCTCGTGCACCACCGCTTCCCCCACAGCAAAGCGGCGTCCCACAACCCGCCTCCGGTCGGCACCCAGGTGTGTGCCTTCGCCTTCACGGGCACCTTCCCTGCCGGTCAGGTCGCCGACGCGCCGAGCGGAGTGTCGGGCAAGGCCGCCATCGTCCTGGTAACCACACATCGCCAGCTGCTCTTCAGCTTCGTGCTGGCCAGGCTGCCCATGAGGTTCAGCGAGTTGACCTGACCCGGGTGGGCATGGCCGGAAGGACCGCTCCTCCCCCGGGCACGGCGCTCAGGTGGTGAGCAGCTCGCGGGCGCCGCGGTCGGTCGAGGGGTGCCGGAGCTTCGACATCGCCCGAGCCTCGATCTGGCGGATGCGCTCGCGCGTCAGGTTGAAGTGCTCCCCGACCTCGTCCAGGGTTCGCGGCTCACCGCGGTCGAGCCCGAACCGCAACCGCAGTATCTCACGCTCGCGCTCGTCGAGGGCCACGAGCATCTTGCCGACCTCACCCGAGAGAAGCGAAGCAGCCGCCGCCTCGAAGGGCGAGATGGCCGAGCGGTCCTCGACCACGTCACCGAGCTCGGCATCCCCGTCCTCACGCAGCGGCTCGGACAGCGAGAGGGGCTCGGCCGCGTGACGGAGGATCTCGATGACTTTTTCTTCTTCGAGCTCGAGGTCGTTGGCCAGCTCGGCAGAGGTCGGCCGGCGGCCCAGCTGGCCTTCGAGGCGACCGCGCGCCTTGGTCACCCTGGTCAGCAGGTCTCCGGCATGGACCGGGAGGCGGACCGTACGGCCCGTGTTGGCGATGCCCCGCGTGATGGCCTGGCGGATCCACCAGGTGGCGTAGGTCGAGAACTTGAAACCCTTGCGCCAGTCGAACTTCTCGACGGCGTGCATGAGGCCCAGGTTGCCTTCCTGCACCAGATCGAGCAGAGGTAGCTCAGCCGCCTGGTACTTTTTGGCTATGGAAACAACGAGCCGTAGGTTGGCCTTAACGAAGGTCTCCGCCGCCTCGTCACCCTCCCTGATCGCCCGCCTCAACTCGCGCTTGCGGGGGACCGTGAGGCTTTTTGCTGAGCCCATCTCCGCTCTGGCCGCCCGGCCCGCCTCGATCGCCTGAGCCAGCCTGGCCTCGTCGTCCTTGGTGAGCAGGGAATGCTTCCCGATATCGTTCAGGTAGAGGCGGACCAAGTCCTCCTCTGGCTGAGCGGCGTGATTGTTAGGCACTTAGTCCGTCGTCCTCATTCGAAGGGCGCCGGCTGGCGCTCTCCCAACTGGTTTACAGCAGGCCACCAAGCCAGCCGGGGGACATCCTACCGGCAGGGCCGTCGGCCGCTGCCCCCGTTGTCACCCTTGACCTCCTCCTACCGATGTTACCGGGCCCACAGCGGGTGCGTCGTGAACGACGTGGCGCCCGGCACGGCAGCGATGAACCCACACAACGCCTGGCAGCGGTCCACCCACTCTGAGCGGCGACGCTCAGTCCCCTGGGACCGCCGTCCCGTCCTCGTGCCTGGTATGCGAAGCTGAAGTGGAACCGTCGGCGGCACGCCTCGACGGAGGTGGCGGCGGCGGCACACGGCGCTGCCCGGGGAATGAGCCGGGGACGCCCCCGAACTGCGAGCGGGCCTGTGGGCCCCTGGGCGGGGTCTGGCCGGGCGCTGGGCTCGGGCCGGACGCTGGCGGGGATGGCGCCTGGTTGTCGGAGCCGCTCGTAGCCTGTCGGGGCGCGTCTGCCAGTTCGCTCAGGACCTGCAGCTCGACCGAGGACGTCGCCGCCTGGCGGTTGGCCGCCGTCAAAGCCGCGAAAACCTCCTCGCGGTGCACCTGGACGTCCTTGGGGGCGGTGATGCCCAGGCGGACCTGGTCACCCCGCACCTCGAGCACCGTGACCACGACGTCGTGGCCGATGACGATGCTCTGGTGAACATGCCTCGTTAGTACCAGCACGCTCGCTCCTTCCCTGGGCGATGCGGGAAGCCTAGTGGCTGACCACCCCACGTCGGCCGGCATGGCACCTTGGGCGGAGCGGCCGTCGGCCGGCATGGCACCCGGGCGGGGCGGCACCCGGGCGGGGCGGCACCCGGGCGGGGCGGCACCCGGGCGGGGCGGCCGTCGGCCGGATGAGCGGCGCCTGGTCGTCACCCGTGCCGGTCGTGCGGCCTTCCCGTCGCCAGGATGAGCGGCCGCCGGCTAACGCTGGACGATGGGCGTCTGAGGATTGAACCCGGACGCAGACAGCACCGCCTGGACGGCGCGCCCCGTCGCCCTGTTGACCACCAGAGGCCCCAAGAGGTTGGCGGTGGTGTCCTCGGGCCGCGAGTGCAGGGTCAGTATCACCATGACCGTCACCTCGTCACGGCCCGCCGCCTCCACGGCCTCGTAGACGTCCGGGCCGAGCTGGGGCTCGTAGGAGGGGAAGAAGACCACCGGTGCGACGACGACGAAGCGCAGGCCTTCGACCTCGGCGCACTCGATGACGTAGAAGGGGCTGGGCTCCTCGCCCCACGTGCTCATGGAGAAGGTCCGGGCGGCAGGGAAGCCGGGAACGCCCGAGGGGAAGTGCAGCGACCGGGTCGCCAGGCTCTGTTGGGTGGTTGCGCTGATCGTGGTCATGAGAGGAACTGGGCCAGTGAGGGCTGGATGACCTTGGCGGTGGTCTCCAGGGCGGCCTGGTACGAGGCTTCGGTCAGGTTCAGCTCGCTGATCACCTGGGCCTCGTTGGCGTCGCTGATGGTGGACACCTGGTCCTGGAGGGCGGTGATGGTGTTGCCGACCTGGGTCTGGCCCGTGACGAGGCCCGCACCGAGGGCGCCGACCGTGCCCTGAGCCTGCGTGACCGTGTTGATGGCCGTCTTCAGGTCGGCCAGGTCCGCGCCGGACAGCGCCGAGGTGTTGCCATTGGCCAGGTCCTGGGATATCCGGTCGAGGAGGGCGAACACGCTGTTGGCGCCGCTTCCGAAGACCTGCCCGCCGGTGATGCTGACGTCGACCTTCTGACCGGGCGCCACGATCCTGGTGACCGGTGTGGAACTGCCGGCATAGGCGTAGGCGGTGGCCGGGTTGTACGAGGCGCTCGTCGGGTCGCTCACCCCGCTGGCGCCGCCCTGGGGGTAGGGGCTGATCCCGTAGGTCCCCGAAAAGACGGGGCGGTTGTTGTAGCTGGTCGCCGACAGCCCGAGGATCTGGGTCTTTATGGCCAGGACCTCCTGTGAGAGGGCCTGCTCGCCTGCCGAGTCCTGAGCGCTGGCGTTGGCGCCCGAGAGCACCTGTGTCTGCACCTGGTCCAGGTTCTTGATGACCGAGCCCAGGGCGCTGTCCGCCGTGTTGAGCCATGACTGTCCATCGGTGATGTTGGACGAGTACTGCTGGAACCGGCCGAGCTGGGCGTTGATGGCCAGCACCTCGGACGTGCCCGAGGGGTTGTCGGAGGGCTGGTTGATCGCCTTGCCCGTGGCCGCCTGCTGCTGCAGGCTGGTCAGGTTGCCGAGCGAGGTCTGCAGGTCGGCGACCATGAGCATCGTGGCCGACTGGGCGGTTATGCGCGAAAGATCGGACACCGCCTTACCCCACCATCGATATCAGGGTCTGCAAGGTCGTGTTGACCGTGCTTATGAACTTGGCCGACGCGTCGTAGGCGTTCTGGTACATGACCATGTTCGTGAGCTCCTGGTCGGTGTTCACGCCGGTCGCCGACTGCAGTGCGGCATTGACATTGTTGGTCACCGCCTGTTGGTTGGTGTAGTTGGTACCGACGCTCGAAGTCGCCTGGCCGATGTTGGTGACCAACTGGTTGTAAGCGGCATCGGCCTCGGTCCCCGTCGATGACGTGGCGCCTGACCAGGCCGAGGCGGAACCGCCGGCCGCCCATCCGCCGGCGGGCTCGGAGAGCGTGGCGGTCTGGGAGTTGGGCAGCTCGCCCACGTCCGCAGCGATCGTGCCGTCCTCGTTCGTGGCAGTCGAACCTGTAGCCGTCGGGCTGGAGGCGGCGGCGATGAGCGAAGGATTGGCCGTTATGGCCGGGTTCACCTGGATGTCCGCCGCCCCGGTGCCGAGGAAGAAGGGCTGGCCCGGGTTGTTGTTGAGGTCGTACCCGCGGGACATCAGGCTGTTCACCGAGCCCATGAGGCTCTGGGCGACCTGGTCCAGCTGGCTCCCGTAGGACGGGATGTAGTTGTTCACGACGTCGAGCATGCCGCCCAGCGACCCGCTGTTCGGACTGTAGGTCGACTGGTCCTGGCTCCAGGTCAACGAGTAGGGCGGCCCGCTCTTGGAAAGGGACAGCTGCTGGTAGTTGTTGCCCGACACGAGCTGCTCACCACCGGCACCGATGTTCACGGTGCCGTTGGAGCCGTACGAGACGTTCACGCCGATGTCGTTCGACAACTTCGAGACGAGTTGGTCGCGTTGGTCGAGCAGCTCGTTCACGTCCTTGCCGCCCGCAGAGGGCCCGGTCACCTGCTGGTTGAGAGCGGCTATCTGCTGGGCGTACTGGTTGACCTGGCTGACCGTGAGAGACATGTCCTGCACCGTCTGCTGACCTTGCTGAGTGAGAGCCGCCGACGTCTGGTTTAGCTGGCCCGCAAGGTTGGACGCCTGCTGGACCAGCGTGGCCCGGGTCGGTATGTCCGCCGGGTTGTTCGCCAGGGTCGACCACGACTGCCAGAACTGGGTCAGCGTTCCCGACAGCCCGTTCGTCGAGGGCTCCGGGAAGTTCTGCTGCACCGCCTGCAGCCCGCTCTGCTGGGCCGCCAGCATGCCTTGGGTGCCCTGCTCGGTGTAGCTGCGCTGCTGGAGGTACGTGTTGTCCAGTCGGGTGATGCTGGTGACCTGGACGCCCGCACCCGGCATGGCACCGGCCGCCTCGTCGAACCCGAGGTGCTGGACCGACCCGACCGCCGACAGGTTGACCTGCTCGTCGAGGTACCCGGGCGTGTTCGCGTTTGCGACGTTCTGGCCGACCGTGTCGAGGCCTGCCTGCTGCGCCTCCAGACCGGAAAGGGCAACGCCGAGCGCCGAGAAGTCGCTCACCTCCGTGCCACCTCAGACCGCCTCGTTGACGAGGAGGTGCCCGGAGGGCGCCTGGGAGGGACCACCCGTCGCCGTGTAGGCGGTCGGGGGAGGCGTGCTGTTGCCTGTGAGCCAGTTGAGCGCCTCCCGGGCGGCGTCCCGGCCCTTGGCGAGCAGGTGCCTGTTCTGCTCGGACAGGTCGCGCACCTCGCCGGTGAGCTCGAGGAAGGCCTGGCGGTGACGGCTGAATATGGACGACCAAGGCTCGGGCGACGCCTGCGCCAGGGAGCGCAGGCCGGGATAGGACTCGAGGCCGAGGTGCCCCGCAGCCGCTTCGACCCGAACCGAGCGCAGCAGTTCGGCGGACCTCAACTGCTCGAGGACGATCTCGACCTCCCTCGATGCGTGGTTCACCCAGCGCGCCTTGCCCGCCGCCAGCAGCAACTGCTCTTCTTCCAGTTTGAAGACCAGCAGTTCGAGCAGCTGCCTCTCCCGCCACAGGACAGTTGACACCTCGTTCAGGGCCTGGTCGTTGTCCTCTGCAAGGGCCACGATGCTTCATCGGACGGGCGAGGCGGGACCTTAGAGCCCGAGCGCCGCCATCTCTCCCGGCATCTCGCCCGGGCCTCTTCTCAGCGCTTCGCCGGCATCTCGCCGGGGCCTCGCCGGCATCTCGCCTCCGGGCTCAGCCCGTCCCGGCCGGGAGATGGTCCCCGCCCGCGCTGGCGGGAGCCATCGACGGCCTCAGCGCAACAGCCCCCGGGCGAAAGCGTGCGAGATGGCTTCGTGGCGGCCGCGCGCTCCCAGCTTGGCGTATATGTGGCCGAGGTGGGTCTTGACCGTGGCCGGGGCGACGTACAGCGCCTCAGCGATCGTCTTGTTCGAGGCGCCCCGGGCAAGCTGGCCAAGTATCTCCAGCTCCTTGGGTGTGAGCAGCGGTTCCTCTGCCAACGAGAGGTTGGCTGACAGGTCCGGGGCCCGGGCGCCGACGGGTAGGGGTACCAGCACCGGCTCCGAACCGGCGAACCCGTTGCCTTCCGCACCGGCCTCGAGCGCCGCTTCCACCGTTGTCACGAGCTCGTCGGCGGTCAACGACCGCGGGGCAAGTCCGGCGACGCCGGCGTCGAGCATGTCGACAAGCTCCGAACGGCTCGGCTGCACCACGAGGGCCACGATGGCGCAGTTTGGCAGGGCGCCCACGGCCTCTCGCACCTCGGCCACCGTTGCCCCACCGATGAGCATCACCCTCGCACCGGTCCCGCGTGCCAAACCGATCGCATCCGATAGGTGCCCGGCTTCGCCGGCCACGTGTGCTCCTGCGGCGGCAAGCGCGGCGACAACGCCGGTGCGGAACAGGGGGAAGGGGTCAACAATGACTACGCCCGAACTAGGCCCGCTCCCACCCGGCCGGGCCCGGACCGCGTCCCCGTGACCGCCCCGCTTTTCGGCCAGTGCGCCCTTTTCACGACCCGAAGTGCCTCTCAACGACGTCCCCGGCATGTGCCTCCCTGCTTTGGCGACGTTCAACCCAAAGGCCTACGCGCGCAATGTAGCGCACCTACAGCCTTCTGCGGCGGAAGATCGGTAGGCAGGCGACCACTCTGAGCGGGGCGTTCATACAGTGACCGAAAATAACTAGTTCTATCGGGCTACGCCCTCTGCCCTCCGCATGGTGCACTTTGGGGGTAGTGAAATCCCCCCGACGGCGTATGCAGCCAGTAAGGGCCCCGCGCCGAACCTTCATACATGGCACCGCCCCGCGCTGACAGTGGTGGAACCGGCACTCAGGGTCTGACCCCGTATTCGACCACTCGCCGTGGCGAAAGGGCCGAAGCGGAGGAGCAACTGGTCCGCAGCCACCTGCCTCTGGTCGGCTACATGGTGGCGGAGATCGCCAACCGGATCCCCCGGCACGTGTGCCGCGACGACCTGGTGAGCGCCGGCATGGCCGGTCTCGCGCAGGCGGCGAGGTCGTTCGACCCGAGCCGGGGTATCAGCTTCCAGCGCTTCGCCTCCTCGCGCATCCGGGGTGCCCTGCTCGACGAACTGCGCTCGCGCGACTGGGCGAGCCGCTCCGTGCGTGCCAAGGCCCGTGAGGTCTCGCAGACCACTGACACCCTCACGGCCCGCCTCGGCCGCCAGCCCACGGCCAACGAGGTAGCGGCGGCCATGGGGGCAAGCAAGCAGGCGGTGGACGCCATCAACTCCGACGTCTACCGGGCTGTCGTGCTCAACTTCGATGCCCTGCCCGTCGACGGCAACGCCGAGGAGGTGCTGCTGCCGGGCCACGCTGCTCCCGACGACGATGTCCTCGACAACGAGAGGAAGGCCTACCTCGTCGCCGCCGTCGACCACCTGCCCGAGCGACTACGGCGCGTTGTCATCGGCTACTTCTTCGAGGAGATCCCCATGCAGGTGCTCGCCGAAGAGCTCGGCGTCACCGATTCGCGCATCTCCCAGATGCGTGCCGAGGCGCTCCTGCTGTTGAAGGATGCCATCAACTCGCAGCTGGACCCCGACATGGTCAAGACCGAGGAGCCCGGCCGGGTAGCCAAGCGGCGCTGCGCCTACTACGCGGCCGTCGCAGCGCACGACGACTACCGCCGCCGCCTGGCACCCGAGGCAGGATCCCTGGCCACCCTGGTCGCCCGCCCGCAGGCCGCCCTCGCTTAGCCCTCTCTCGGCGGCCCAGCCGCCCACCGCCGCCCACCGTCGCACGCCCAGCTCGCCCAACCACTGGCCGTGGATATGTGACGAACGCCCCGGTGGCGCCCGTAGCCGCACTCGCTACCTTTGGCCAGGTGCACCATCCGCTCCGCAGTGCCGGCGTGGGCGCAGTCTCCTTCCTTCTCCTGGCCGGGCTCCTCGCTCCGGGCAGCACCGCTTCGGTGGCGCCACCCCCTCCCAGGTCGCCAGCCGTGCGGGTGGTGGTGTCCGGCCCGACGGCGGCCAGCGTGAGCCGGCAGCTCTTCGGCGCCAACCTCCTCTGGCCCTACGGCGGAGGCGGCTCGTTCGACACCGCCACCGGTGCCTTCTACCCGGGTTTCGTGAAGCAGCTGAGGGCTCTGCGGGTCACGTCCATGCGTTACCCCGGCGGCACCACGGCTGACAGTTTCGACTGGGAACGGGCCATCGGCCCGGCCCGCGCCCGCAGGGCCAACGAGCCGTACGGCATGCAGGGAGCATCCCTCTCGCATGTGTGCTGCGTTCTGGACGGCCCCGTCGCCTCCGTGGTGGGGCCCGACGAGTTCGGCCGGCTCCTTCAGCAGGCCGGCGCCACTGGTGACATCGTGGCCAACTTCGCCACCGGGACGGCACAGGAGGCTGCCGCCTTCGTCGCCTATATGACGGCACCGCTGCCGCGCCACCCGTCGGCCACCCCGACGAACCCGTCGTCCCCCGGCTACTGGGCGGCCCTGCGTGCCCGCAACGGGCATCGCGCGCCCTACGACGTCCCGTACTGGGAGGTCGGCAACGAACAGCTCTTCCCCGGCCAGTACGGATGGCGATCGGGCGCTCTCGTGTCGTTCACCTCCGGCAGCCCCCCTTGTCCAGCCGGGCAAACTGCCACCTGTCTCTACGCGTTCGGCGGGACCACCCGGTTCAGCCGCCAGCTCGTAGGCCGCTTCGCGGACACCGTGCCCGGGGCCTCCATCTCCACCGGGCTGCCCGGCCAGACGTTCTACCTCTACTACCCACCGGTGGTGGCCCGGTCTCAGACCGTCATGGTGAGCGGCCATGCCTGGAGGCAGGTGCGGTCCCTGGCGAAGGAGCCGGCGGATGCCCACGTCTACGAGCTCTCGCCCACGACGGGCAAGCTCACCTTCGGGGGCGGCGCGCACGGGGCCGCTCCTGCGAAGGGTGCCGTCGTGACGGCTAGCTATGCTTCGGGCCCGCACGCCGGCTTCGTCGGCTTCTACCGGGCCATGAAACACATGAACCCCAAGATCCACGTGTGCGAGAGCGAGGAGACGAACGTCGCCTTCCTGCGCCTGATGGGCAGCAGGTACCGCTACGACTGCGTGGAGCTCCACGAGTACGCTGCACCTAAAGACGTGCTCGCACCTGTGTCGTCCTATGCGGAACAGCTGATGAGCTACCCGGCCACGGAGGCGGCGACGCTCGCCAGGCTCCAGGAGCAGATCCGGCGGTACTCGGGCAGCAACGTGCCCGTGTACCTGACTGAGTACGGACAACTTGTCTGGCCGGTCCCCAGCAGCGACAGGCAGTTCCTGCTGTCGCTCGACGAGGCGCTCCTCGCCGCCGTCCAGGTACGCGAATGGGCCCTCGCCGGCGTACCTGTAGCAGATCGCTACCTGGTGACCTCGTCCCCCTTCCTCTCCACCGACCCGAGGCGGGTGAGCATCGACAGCCTCGTGCGGGTGGTGCGAGAAAGGGAGGGCGCGCTCGACTGGGACGCCGGCCTCAGCATCGACAGTGCCATGGTGGCAGGCCCCGGCCCAAGGTTCGTAGTCGAGCCCACCGCCCTTGCCCTCCAACTCGTCTCCGCACTGGGAGGCGGCCGCCTGATGACCTCGAGAGTGGAGGGTGCCCCACTGCTGGCGGGCAGCGGTGGGCAGCCCGCCCTGCTGTCGCTGGCTTCGCAGGGGCGTTCGCACGGTCGCCTGGTGGTCATCGACACCAGCCAGTCCCGTGCGGTCCGTGCCCTCGTGACAGCGGGGCAGCTGCATCGCGGGCACGACCCGCACGTCTGGCTGCTGGACGGGCCATCGGGTGCGGCTTACAACACACCGGCCCGGCCCCGCACCGTGAACGTGACCGGCCGAGCACTGCGCGCTGCGGGCGCCACCTTCGAGTGGACTTTCCCGCCCCACTCCATCACTCTGTTCGTGTTCTGAACGCTCGTCCTCGGCCCCGGCGCAGTCAGGGACCGCGCCTCGTTGCTCGACGCAAGTGGGAGGGCGGTCTTCGAACAGTTTCCCGCACTCCATGGCGGAGATGGGCGACGCCGGTCCAGCCCGGCCCATCAGTGCGCAGCGGGCAGCGGCAAGCTGAAAGCCTTCGACGTGCCCAGGATTTTGCCCGACTGCCCGAGGGCCTGGACCTCGTAGACCGCATGGTGCCCCTTCACGGGCACAGCCGTCTCGAAGCCCTTCCTGGCGGAGCTGGCCACCGTGCTCAGGCCGCCCGCACTTTCGCCCCCCAGCACGCGCCACGACGCAACCCGGGTTGCTCCGTTCCAGCTGGCGTAAACAGTGGTCCCGGTGCCGCTGCGTCGTACCGCACCGCTGGGTGGGTACAGCGGGAGCCCGGTCCACTGCGCCACCTCGGCACGGTAGCTGAGGTCCGAGCCGGGGAAGACCCCGTTGAGCAACAGCTTTCCCGACTTGGAGTACTCCGTGAAGTTGGGCTGGGAGCCCCACCCGATGAACACGTTGCCGTTGGGCAGAAGCTGCATGTTGCCCATGTAGGCGGCCGCGTAGCCCTTGGCGTAGATGTACCGGGCCGTCACGGTCACCGTGTGCGCCGCCATGTTCAACTGGAGCTGCAAGCCCCGCGATGGGCCGGCGGGTGCGAGGTAGGTGCCGCCCCCGGTCAACTGGCAGCAGTTGTCGTCGAACATCGTGACCACGTCGCCGCTGTGCCACATCACGTCGTGCTGGAACTGGAAACGTGCGTCGGGAGGGATGGCGAAGCTCGAGTGCGCCCCTCCGAGCTGCCACTGGACTGCACCTGTCGCCGCGTCGACCATGTACGCCGCCCAGGTGTTGCGCATCGAGACAAGGAACCGCCCCGGCCCGACCAGGTCGACCGAGTTGACATGGTACGCGTCCCAGGGGAACCCGTTGGTGGGCAGGGTCGCCTTGGAAGCGCTCAACGGTATGTGGTCGAGGGCGTCCCAGCTGTAGAGGAGCTTGCCGGTGCTCAGGTCGTACTCCTGGACGGCGGCGTCGTCCAAGACCCCGTCCGACGAGCCACCGTAGCGCGACAGGTTCATACGGACGGCCTTGTTGGCCGTCACCCAGGCTACGTTCCCCCGTACCAGCATCTCGTGCATGGTTATGACCCAGCCGTCCTGGCCCTGCAGGCTGGCCACCCTCTGGTAGTGCTGGTTGACCACCACGTCCTGGCCCGACTCGGTCTCGCCGGTGCTCGACACGACGCCCTGCCACCAGGTCAGCACAGGGTGGCCCTGGTAGGTCTGCTCCTCGAGGTTGGAGGCGACCACATCCTTGGGTACAGGTTGCGACCACACAGGCTGCAACCGGTTGTCCAGGATGAGCGGGCCGCCCTGGCCGCTCATCGGTGGGGCGCTTATGTCGTAGAAGTTGGCCACCATCACGTAGCCGGGGGCAAGGGCCGCCGTCACCGGCGGGACGACGTTCTTCACGACGGGCGGGTGCAGCCCGGGTGCCGAGACGAAGCTGTAGGCCCCCTCGGTGGTATAGGCACCGAGGGCCGGACCGGCCCCTCCCGCTACCGCGAAGTCGAGCGTCACGAAGCAGGCGACCACGAGCGCCGTTACGAGGGGCACCGACCTCCCCCGCCGCGCACCGGCGGGAGCGCCCACGCCGGGCACCCCTACGGGCGGCGCCGCCCGGGCCAGGGCGAACGTCACCACGATGGCCGCGCCGACGAAGGACGCACAGACGAGGTAGGCCAGCCTGAAGCCCTGCGTGAGGGCGACGGGCACCGCCACGTTGCGCCCGACCGCAGCGCTCGTCGCCTGCGTCGCCAGGGTCGCCAGTAACGCCAGCCCGATACCACCACCGACCTGGCGGGAGGTGTTGACCAGCCCGGAGGCCAGCCCAGCTCGAGCCGGCCCGGCGCCCTGGGTCGCGAAGACGGTCGACGGCACGACCGACAGCCCTATGCCGGCTGCCGTCAGGAGCCCCGGCAGCACCACGTAGCCCAGCGCGCTCCCGCTGGGCCCGATCCTGGCCATCAGGAGCATACCGGTGGCCATCAGCACGAGCCCGGATCCGAGCACCGCCCGCACGCCCCAGCGGCCCACGAGCTTGCCTGCCACCGACGCGCTCGCCATCAGCACCAGGGTCATGGGCAGGAAGGCCAGCCCGGCGTCCAGCGGCGACAAGCCGAGGACCTGCTGGAGGTACAGGGAGCTCACGTACCACATGGCGAAAAGCGAGGCGCTGAAGAGCAGCACGATCAGGTTGGCCACCTGCAGCGGCCTGGACAGGGAGCGCAGGGGCACCAGCGGGGCACGGGCGAAGCGCAGCTCCACCACTGCGAACACCGCCAGGAGGGCCGCCCCGCCCAGCATCGGGGCCAGCGCCCTGGCGGACGACCAACCGTCCACACCCGTGTCCACGATCCCGTAGACGAGCACCAGCTGGCCCAGGGTGAGCGTCAGCGCTCCCGCCAGGTCGAACCTGCGCTCGCCTTCGCGCCGGCGGTTCGCGACCACCCGGTAGGCCACGAACGCTGCCACGATCCCGATGGGCGGGTTGATCAGCAGGATCCATCTCCAACTGAGCTCCTGGGTGATGACGCCACCCAGCACAGTGCCGGCAGCACCCCCCGCTCCGTTCATTGCGCCCCACAGCCCGATAGCGCGGTTCCGGGCCGGCCCGTCGGCGAACGACGACGTGATGATCGCCAGAGAGGCCGCCGCCATCAGAGCTCCGCTGAGGCCCTGGAATGCCCGCGCCGCCACCAGCATGTCGTGGCTGACCGAGAGCCCGCCGACCAGTGAGGTTGCCGAGAACAGGCCCAGCGCCAGCACGAAGCTCCGGCGCTGGCCGAAGTAGTCCGTGGCCCGGCCGCCGAGCATGAGGAAGCCGGCGAAGACTATGGAGTAGGCGTCGACCACCCACTGGAGCTGGTTGGTCGTGAAGTCGAGGCTCGACTGTATCGAAGGGAGCGCCACGTTGACTATGGACAGGTCGAGGATGACCATGAACTGCGCGACGCAGGTGACCGCCAGCAGCCAAGCCAGGCGCCGGCCCTGCGGTCCGCCACCGCCGGAGGGGCCCTCACCGTCCGGCCCCGGCCCGTCTGCGGGCAGGGCACCGGCCGGCACCTGGTCGACGCTCATATGACGCCGGTGTTCTCCGGCTCTCCGCTGCGCCAGTCCTGCAGGGCCCCCATGGCCAGGTCGACGATCTTCAGGCCGTAGCCCTTGGTGTCGTTGACGTGAGGCAGGGGTTCGTCCGGGACCGGCACGTCGAGGGCCTCGCACAGGGGCCCCCACCCGTCGCTGGGCGTCCAGACGACGAGCCGGTCTGCAGGCACCGTGCGCTTGACCTCTTCGTTGTAGCGCTCCATGGCCTCGGCCATCTTGCCGGAGCCTGGCGTGTCGAACTCGTCCCCGAGCAAGCCGCTCTCCTGCCACATGGACTTCATCAGGTTGATGTAGTTGGCCCACCTGGTGTCGACCCGGCCCCAAGCCTCGGAGAGGTCGTGGACGAGCATGTCACCGTAGAACGTGCCCCATATCGTGTTGGCCATGCTGCGCTCCCACGACGCCCCGTCACGCACGCTCAGCAGTACCTTCGCCTCCGGGTAGGCGTCCATCAGTTCGCGGTAGAAAAAGGCCCCCGGCCAGTCGACCGTGGCCTCGAACCCTCCGAAGATGCTCTCCCAGTTGCGACGCCCGAGGAAGGCGTCCTGCCAGACTGGTACGACATCGAGGTCACCCATCACGTTTGCCATGTGGTAGCACGGGCTCGCGCCCAGTTTCTCGAGAGCGATCTTCTGCGTCATCGTGGCCGTGCGTGGTAGGCCAGCTCCTATCAACCTCATATGTGCTCTCCTTTTCTCCGAGCGCTGCTCGGCTCACGAGGCTAGCTTTTGGGGGCCGGACGAGAGGGGGGCCTCATCGGGAAGTTCGACAGTTCACAGCGTGCTCTCATGCCGGGCCTCAAGAGCAGTAATTGCCGTTTTTCCGACGGGCGCGCCATTTCAACCGGACCTGCGGGATTAGCCCGGCCTAATTCTCCAGGTATTGGCTGGAGACCGCTGGTCGCCCCGATTGGTACAGCGGTCCGGTGCCTTCGCGTGCCTCCTGCCTCTTCTGTTAGTTGACAGCGTGTCCGCGGTGGGGCTTTCGCGATAGGGTCGGAGGTCCTCACGACCCGAGGCACGTGGCCATTGGGCGTGGCCGCCCAACGCGCAAGGGCCCACGCCGTCCAAGCGGGGCGGGGATGGCTCGCAGGCCCCGGCGGGCATCGTCGGCCCGCCGCAGAGCCTCTACGCATGCGCAGATGGTGCGTGACCGTCGGCCGGGCCGCCATGACCTCCAGATCGGCTTCACGACGTGGAGCCGCCGACCTACCTGTCACTTCTGCGGCGCCGCGTGGTCTGGGACGACAGCCGGCGCAACATCTCCGCACGGCGGCCCTGGGCATAGCCCGCCCGGTGCACGTCCCGATCGGTTACATGCCGCAGCTGTCGCGGATCCCTGACGCGGGCGACAGGACATCGACATGCTCTTCTACGGGTCGGTCAACGAGCGGCGGGCTCGGGCGCTGCAAGCGCTGCGGGCATCGGGCCTCCGGGTGCACGCCGCCTACGGCGTCTACGGCTCGGACCGGGACGCCCTGGTCAGCCGGTCCAAGGTCGTGCTCAACGTGCACTACTACGAGACGAGCATCTTCGAACTGGTGAGAGTCAGCTACCTGTTGGCCAACCGCAAGGCCGTCGTGGCCGAGCTCGACCCTCATACCGAGATCGACCCCGATCTGGCGGGTGCGGTCCGCCTGGTCCCTCATGACGGGTTGGTCGAGGCGTGCCGGCACCTGGTCGAAGACGACGCCGCCCGCCGCGACCTGCAGGAAACCGGCTGCGCCCGGATTGCGGGGCGCAGGGCGAGCACCTACCTCGCCGAGGCCCTCGCGCTGCCACCGCCCAGCTGCGCCTGAGCCCGTCCACGGGGCGACACGCGGCCTGGGCCCAGGGCCTGCGACCTCAACTCCGCCCCGTACCGGACGATCAGCTCACATGACGGTCTGCGCCGCCCGCCGTGGCAGCCGCGAGGCCATGACCTTCTAAACCGACCCGTACACAAGAGGGGGCCCCGTGAGCCGCAAGGTCAAGAGCAGCCAGAAAGCAACGAAGCCCCGCAGCGCCGGGGCGGGGCACCCGCCCTCCGGCACCGGCCGCCACACGGCCCCCGGCCGGAGCCCCACGCCCCCGCAGCGGCGGGAGCCCCTGCTCAGCGCCTGCCTCATCGTGAAGGACGAGGAGGCGATGCTCCCCGACTGCCTCGAGTCCCTCCACAGGCTCGTGGACGAGGTCGTCGTCTACGACACCGGCTCCACGGACGGGACCGTGGAGCTCGCCCGGCGCGCCGGGGCGCGCGTCTTCGAGGGCTACTGGGACGACGACTTCTCCCGGGCCAGGAACGCCGCCCTGGAGCACTGCCGGGCCGAATGGATCCTCTGGGTCGATGCCGACGAGCGGTTCGTATGCCCCGACGTACGAGACTTCCGGCGGCTCCTGGAGGACCAGACCGACTTCGACGCGGTCGCTGTCGAGATCCAGAACCTTGTCGATGGCGACAACAGGCAGTCGGCAACCGTCCACCGGGCCTTCCGTCTTTTCCGCCGCTCGCAATGCTGCTGGTTCGGCTCGCTGCACGAGCAGGTCAACCTGCGCAGCGCCAAGCCCCACGAGCTGCGCGGCGTGCCCCTCAAAGGGGCATGGATCGACCACCTCGGCTACGCCGAGGAGTTCATGAAGGAGCGGGACAAGTACGCCCGCAACCTGCGCCTGGCTCTTGCCGCCCTCGACAAGCCCCTCGAGCTCGAGGACCAGGCTGGCGTACCGGAGATGAACGTCGCCCGGGCGTTCGCGTCCATGGGCCGCTACGAGGAAGGCCAGCACTACTTCGACCAGGCAGTGGAAAAAGCGTCGACCGACGTCGTGAAACGGATGACGCTGCTCTTCTCTGCCCAGAACCTCGTGGCCCTCGGACGCTACGAGGAAGGCGCCGCTCTGGCAGCCACGTTGAGGGTGCTGTGCGCTCAACCGGGCCTGGCGTACTACCTCGAAGGGGTCTGCCTGCGCCACCTGGGACGCAAGCAGGAGGCGGTCCAGTTGTTCCGGATGGTCGAAGACATGCGCAGCGACGACGGCTTCGTCTTCCCCGAGAGCAGCCTGCTGGCCGAACTGGCCAGCGCGCTGACCGAGACGGGCCGGCTGGTCGAGGCATCCGACGTCCTGCTCCAGCTCATAGAGCAGCACCCCGAGGTGGGGAACCTCACCTCCGCCATGAAGATCTTCGAGCACACGGGCCGCTCGTTCACCGACCTGGTCAACGTCATGCCGGAGAGGCGCCTGGACAACTTTGCCGCCGCCCTGACTCTCGTCCCCGCCAACTGGGCCGACTCCCTCGCGGAGGCGGCCTGGCAGAGGTTCGGTCCTCGGCCCAGCCTCCTCGCCGCTGCCATCGCCTTCTCCCAGCGCCTCCCGGTCTCGCGCGCCCTGGAATGGTCCATCCGGCTGCGCTCCATCGGCATGGCCGGCTCCTGCCCACTGCTCGCCCAGGCCAGGATGAGCGTCCTCGACCCCGCCGAGCGGGTCAGGGCCGCCGTGACCGCCCACGCCGCCTTCGGCGACGAGGAAGCCCTCGAGTTCGCCGTTGCACTGATGGCCGGCGTCCCGGACGACAGGCTCTCAGCAGTACTGGCCGAAGTGAGCACCCTGGACCCTGCTCTGCTCAGCATGCTCGCCCGAGGGGCGCTCAGCCTGAACGCTGGCCACCCCACCGGCGTCAGCGGCGGGGAGACCCGGAGCAGGGCGCTCGACGAGGCCCTGGCCGGCCTGGCCCGCCGGGTCGCCTGAGCCTGCATAGCCGACCGCCGGCGCCCGGGAGGCCCAGTGCCGCCCGGGCACCGGCGCGTCCTGACGAGCGTCGCCAGCGAAGGCCGCAATAGGCGAAGCGGGCCCCAACTCGTGAAGCCCAACTGCTCAGCTCGCCGCCCCCGGCGCCGATCCCCTAATTGGTCCGGTTACGGACAGCCGATCGGAGCACTCACGGACGGGTGCCCCCTTATGACCCCATGGAGGAACAATGGGTCTCGACATCGTAAGCAACATAATGGCTCAAGAGGCGTCGAACAGCCTCTCCGTCAACGAAGCCAACATGCAGAACAGCTTGGAGAAGCTGTCCTCTGGCTACAACATCAACAAGGCAGCAGACGACGCTTCCGGCCTCGTCATCAGCCAGCACCTGCAGGCCCAGATCGGCGGCTTCCAGCAAGCCCAGGCCAACACCCAGAGCGCCATCAACGTGGTCCAGACCGCCGACGGTGCGCTCAACGAGGTTGGCACCATCTTGCAGCGCATCAACACCCTGGCCGTGCAGTCAGCCAACACGAGCGCCACGGACTCCACCGCCCAGCAGGCGGCGCAGTCCGAGGTCAACCAGTCGCTGGCCTCGATCAGCAACATCGCCCAGACGACCGTCTACGGCAACCAGAACCTGCTACTCAACGTCTCAGCCGCCAACCTCAACTCAGACATCAACTACACGTTCCAGGTCGGCTACAGCGACGCGCCGGCCAGCCAGGTCTCGTTCTCCGTCAGCGCTCTGACCCTGCAGAACCTCGGTCTCGGCGCCAGCATCAGCGGCCCGGCCACAAACACCGAGAACATCTCCACCATCACCGGCAGCGCCGGCACGGCCGGCACCTTGGCACTGGTGGTGACCGCGGCAAGCGGCGGCCTCCTCACTGGGGCCTCAATCACCAGCCTGAGCACCGGCGCCTCGGGTTCGACCGCAACGATCGCCCTTACCGCGTCCACCAGCTTCACCATTCAGCTGGGCGGGGCAACCGCCGTGACCATCAACCTCAGCACTAATGAGAGCCTGGGCAATATCGCTAGCGCCATCACAGGGTCCGTCAGCGGCATCACGGTAGCCCTCGATGCCTCGGGTACTGGCTTCGACCTGAGCGCCACGACGAGCATCACGATCGGCGGCTCTGATCCGAACGCAATCGGCCTCAGCGCAGGCGTCACCGCCTACACAGCCGCCACCGTCAGCTTCAACGGCGGTACGGCCGTCAGCGTCAGCGCCGCCAGCAACACCAGTGGCGGCCAGATCAGCCTGACCGACGTCAGTGGCAACACCGTCAGCCTCACCCTGTCCGGCGCTCTTTCGTCGGGCAGCCTGACCCTGACGGCGTCCGCTTTCTCGGTGACGGCGTCCAACGCCATCACCCAGGTCAACAGTGCCATCGCTGCCGTGTCGGCCATGCGGGGCACCTTCGGCGCCTACCAGAACGAGCTCCAGCACATCTCCGACAACGAGACCGTGATGGTGCAGAACCTGCAGGCATCGAACGCCCAGATAGCGGACACCAACATGGCGTCCCAGATGGTGGCCTTCACCCAGGACCAGGTGTTGGTCCAAGCGGGCGTCTCGATGCTCGCCCAGGCCAACCAGATACCTCAGATGGTGCTCAAGCTCCTCAGCTAGCACCAGCGGCTCGGCGTCCCCGGCGGCCGGCCCCCTCCCCGGAGGGGCCCTGGCCGGCCGCCGGGGGGCGAGAGCCGGCAAGGCAGGTAGGCGGGGCACCGGCGAGCACTTTCAAGGAGCTTCCCATGTCGGTCAGCGGCACTTCGGCACAGCAGTTCGGTTACGTCAACGACGCGCAGACGATCTCGGCCCTGATGGGCTCGGCGGGCACAGGCGGCCTGAGCACCAACACGCCCCTCACCATGTCGGGGCTTGTGTCGGGCATAAACACGGCCCAGATCGTGGCCGAGCTGATGTCCGCCGCCGCAGCGCCCCGCCAGCAATTGCAGACCCAGCTCAACAGCGCGTCCACCGTGCTGGCCACCTATCAGAACCTGGCCAACGACGTGGCCACGCTCCAGTCCGTCAGCGACACCCTGGAGTCCCCGAGCGGGTGGCAGGCCTGGCTGCCCAACTCGACCACAGCGGACGCCACCGCCACGGTCGGCGCCGGCGCCACCGGCGGCTCGATCACCTTCGCGGTCGACAGCATCGCCCTGGCCGAGTCGCAGATCTCCTCGGGCAGCGTCAGCTCCGAGGGCACCCAGATCACGAGCGGTCCACTGCTGGTAGCGGCCGGCGGCGGAGCACTCGGTATAGGCACCCTCGCCTCGTCCAACCTCTCGATCGGCAACCACACCGTCGCCGTCACCCAGGCCTCCTCGGGCGCCGTCCAGACCGCCGCAGCGGCACCGAGCCAGTCCACCACCATCACCACAGGCACAAACGACACCCTGACCTACAACGTCGACGGCACCGGCTATTCGCTCACCCTGGCCGCCGGGACCTACAGCGCCGCCCAGCTGGCGTCCGCCGTGCAGGGCGCCTCGGGCGGCCAGCTCACGGCCGCCGTCAACTCGAGCGGTGCGATGGTGCTCACGACAACGGCGCAGGGGAGCCAGACGTCGTTGCAGGTAACGGGGGGCGACGCCGCCACCGCTCTGGGTTTCTCCGCCACCCCCACGACCGCCACCTACGGGACCGACGGTGTCGTCACCGTCGACGGTGTGGCCAACACTCTCAACAACTTCACGCCGGGCCAGGCCGTGACCCTCAACGGCGCCAACGGGGCAACCGTGACGGCTACGTTCACCGGTGCCCTCTCGGTGGGGTCCATTACCGCCGCCGAGGTCAACACGGGCAACGGCAGCCTGCAGTCCGTGGTCCAGGCCATCAACTCCTCCGGCGTGGGGGTCACCGCCAGCGCCGTCAGCACCGGCACCAACCAGTACCACCTCTCGCTGCAGTCCTCCTCGACAGGAGCGGCCAACACCATCAACATCGCCTCCGGCGCCTTGTCCGGCGCGGGGACCCTCACCACGGTCACCAACGCCGCCAACGCCGCCATAACGGTGGGCAACGGCCCTGGGGCCTTCCAGGTCACCAGCGACACCAACAACATCAGCGGGCTGATGCCCGGCGTCACCATCAACCTGCTCCAGGCGGACCCCCAAAACCAGACCACGATCTCGCTCCAGCCCGACGGGACCACCATGGCCAGCACCGTGCAGAGCCTGGTGACGGCGACCAACCAGCTCATAACCGACCTCAACACCGCCACGGCCTACACCCCGGGCTCGGGGGGCGCCACCGGCACAGCGGGGCCCCTGCTCGGCGACCCGACCGCCAATGCGCTGCTCAACTCGGTGCTCGGAGCCGTAGGAGCTCAGGCCGGGGTCAACTCGGCCGGCTCAGCAGGCATAGTCGGCATCTCGATGAACCAGGACGGGACGCTCTCGTTCGACCCGGCCAAGTTCGCCGCCGCCTACGACGCCAACCCGACCCAGGTGTCCAACACCTTCATCTCCGGCGGTTCGAGCTCTGGCCCGCTGATGTCCTTCTACCAGTCGACCGACGCGACGGTGCCCGGCCAGTACAACGTCGTCGTGACCCAGGCCGGGACCCAGGCCACGGACACGGGGGCTACCCTGAGCAGCGGCAGCGTGTCCACACCGGAGACCCTGACCATCTCAGCCGGCTCGGGTTCGGCCTCCTACACCACGACAGCCGGCGAGACCCTGAGCGCCGTGGCCACGGGCCTCAACCAGGCCTTCGCCGGCAAGGGCCTCAGCGTCAACGCCTCTGTCGTCAACAACTCCCTGGTGCTCAACAGCATGGCCTACGGGTCGGCCGCCTCGTTCTCCGTGGAGTCCACCGCCACCGGCACGGGCACGACAGGCCTGGTCTCGACGGCCGGCACGGCGCAGCCCTTCGCAGGCACCGACGTGAAGGGCACCATAAACGGCCAGCAGGCCAGCGGGGTCGGTCAGCTGCTCCAGGGGGGTCTGGCCACACCGGCCCAAGGCCTGCTGGTACTGGTGAACGCCACCCCGGCCCAGGTCGCATCCTCTGGTGGCAGCGTGAACGAGACGGTCACTTACCAGCCGGGAATAGCCCAGTCACTGGCCAACGCCGCCTACGCGGCCGGCAACCCGGCCAACGGGGCCCTCATCAACGCCATCGCCGGCGAGCAGCAGCAGATGACCAACCTCAGCAACCAGATATCGGCCTGGAACCCGATACTCCAGGAGCAGCAGGTACAGCTGGAGAACGAGTACACCGCCATGGAGACGGCGCTGGCCGGCCTCAAATCGACCCAGAGCTCGCTCACCGGCTACTTCAGCTCCGCCAGCTCCGCCAGCTCCGGCGGCTCCTCGTCCAGCGGCGGCTGACAGACAGCACATCCACAGGAGAGCACACGACATGCCCGCGCCCAACGCCCGCAACGCATACCTGGCCAACGCAGTCGGCGGCGCACCGCCGGAGAAGCTGCTCACCATGCTCTACGACGCCCTGGTCAACAACGTCGTACTTGCACAACGCGCGCTCGAGGAGAAGGACAACTGGACGCTGAACGAGCGCCTGTTGAACGCGCAGGAGATCGTCCTCGAGCTGCAGGGCACGCTGAAGCCCGAGGTCTGGTCCGGGGGGCCGGCCCTGCTGGCCATCTACGGGTACGTCTACAGGCTCCTCGTGCGCGCCAACGTGCACAAGGAGGCGGGTGCCCTCTCGGAGGCCCGCAAGTTGCTCGAGCCCCTCCAGGCCGCCTGGCATGCCGCTGCGGACCAGGTCCTCGCCGACAAGGCGGCCGCGTGCGGCGCCCGTGTCGCCGCCAGCGCATGAGGCCTGCGCCATGAGCACCGTCCTGCACACCGGGGACCAGCAAGCGCGGGACTGGGAGACGGGGGGCCAGGAGGCCGGTGCACTGCAGCCCGACGATTGGGAGGCCGAGGCCCTCGCCTACCTCGAGGCGGTCGAGCGCCGGGTGGCGGCGCAGGTGGCGGCATTGCGCTCTGTGCCGGCAAACATGCCCGTGCCCCAGGACGTCGTGGCGCTCCTCAGCCTGGCACCGGGCAAGCTGGCCTCGCGCCCGCTGCCCGCCAGGTACCTGCCCCGGGCTACCGCCGTGTGCGAACAGGTCCAGGAGATGGTCGACGACCTCCAGCGCCGGCGCTGGGAGCTGGCCGGGCGCATCGCCACCGTCCGTGCCGCCCGGCGGGCAGGCCCTGCCGCCTGCACGATCGACTACGACGGGTAAACACCTGCCGGGGCACCGGTGATCGGCGCCCGAGCGGTCGAACGGGGTCTGGCGGAAAACCCCGCAGCCCGACACTCTGCGTGGCGTCAAACCTCTCAGATGTAGGGCCACCCTGCCGATGACCTCATCGGGAGCAGGGAAGCAATCGCCCCGTACGCCAGGGACTGGCAACCGAAACTTCTTCGGAGGTTCAAGGTGTACGCGTTGCGCTTCAACTGGCCCGCCCCTGCCCTGCCGGCGAGCGAGCCGCCCGGTGACCGGAGGTCACGGTGAGCACCATGCCTGTCGGCGTCTACGGCGACGTCGCCGCCAGTGCCGCCTACGAGGCCATGCAGGGCCTCTGGGCGCAGCAGCAGGCGGTGGCCAACAACGTGGCCAACATAAACACCCCCGGCTACAAGGCCCAGGACGTCAACTTCGAGTCGAGCCTGGCATCGGCCATTGCCGAAGGCAACCCGGCCGCCATGCAGGTGACGACCACCACGTCGACGGCGGCCGGGGACCAGACGGGCAACAACGTCGACCTCGCCACCGAGATGGTGGCGGAGCAGAAGGCCAGCATGCAGTACCAGACCATGGTCCAGGCCTTGAACGCCAAGTTCCAGCTCCTTTCCGTGGCCATCGTCGGGCCGACGGCCGGCTGACGCCAACCAGGAGGAATGATGGGCCTTTTCGACCCCCTGAGCAGCTCGCTGAGCGGCGTTGAAGTCTCCCAGACGTGGATGAACGCCGTGTCGGACAACATCGCCAACATGAACGACGTCACCTCGACGTCACAGGCTGCGTACCAGCCCCGGTTCGTGGTCGCCACCTCTCTGCCCGGTGAGCCCGGCGGCACGGGCCCCGGGGCCGGAGCGGACGCCGCCATCGGATCGGGCACAGCCGTGGCCGGCATCGCCCTCGGGAGCCCCAAGGGAGTCGAGGTCTACCAGCCCAACAACCCGCTGGCCGACAAGCAGGGCATGGTCCGCGTGGCCAACGTCGACCTCGGCCAGCAGATGACGAGCATGATGCTGGCCGAGCGCGGTTACCAGGCCAACCTGGCCACCATCAGCCAGGCCGAGGGCGCCTACCAGGCGGCGCTGGGGCTCAAGGTATGAGCATCCTCCCCGCCGGGATGTCCTTGCCCGTAATCCCCCTTGCCGGGCCGCAGACGACGACGACCACGGCGCTGGTGGGCCAGCCCACAGCGGCCACGGCCCCGACCGAGGCCCTCGGCGCCCAGGCTGGGGCCGGTGGAGGTTTCGGCTCGGCCCTGAGCAACGCCTTCGGCAGCCTGCAGGCCACCCAGACCAACGCTGACAACCTGGCCACCCAGGCGGCTACCGGGACGCTCACCAACGTGGCCGACTACATGGTGGCCGCCGAGCAGGCCAACATCCAGACCCAGCTGACGGCTGCGGTCAAGAACAACGCCCTGCAGGCCTTCCAGCAGATCATGGGTATGCAGCTGTGACCGCACCCCAGAGGGCAGCGGGCGCTACGTCGGGTGGCGGCCCCAACGGCACCCTCCTGCGCCTGCGCGACCGCGGCCGTGAGACGATGGCGGGTTTTTCGAGCGGCCAGAGGACGATGCTGGCCTTGGCAATCCTGGGGGTGGTGGTTGGCGGCTACCTCTTCATGTCGTGGGCGGGCAAACCGACCTACGCCCCTCTCTTCTCCAACCTCAGCTCTTCGGACGCCGCCTCCATGACCCAGAAGCTGTCGGCTAACAAGATCCCCTACCAGCTCACCGAGGGCGGCCAGCAGATCATGGTGCCCCAGGCCGACGTTTACCAGCAGCGTCTCGACATGGCGGCTGCGGGCCTGCCGTCCTCCGGCTCTCAGGGCTACAGCCTCCTCGACAACGCAGGCGTGACAACGTCTGAGTTCCAGCAGCAGGTCGAGTACCAGCAGGCCGTGTCGGACCAGCTCGAAAAGACCATCGAATCGATGAACGGCGTGAGCTCGGCCATCGTCAACGTGGTCATCCCCCAGCAGAGCCTCTTCGCCACCAGTGCCGGGCAGCCGTCGGCGTCCGTGCTCGTGTCGCTCCAGCCCGGGACGTCCCTCGGTGCCGAGCAGGTGCAGGCCGTGGTCCACCTGGTGGCCTCGAGCATCGAAGGCCTGGCGGCAGACAACGTGACCGTGGTCGACCAGAACGGCGACGTCCTCAATGCCCCCGGTACCAATGCCGGCAACGTGGCCGCCGGCTCCATGCAGCAGCAGCAGACCCTGGAGTACGAGCAGAGCCTCGACAACTCGCTGCAGGACATGCTGGCCACAGTGCTCGGCCCCGGCAACGCCGTCGTGCACACCAACGCCCAGCTCGACTTCAGCCAGACCCAGATCTCGAGCAACATCTACGACCCCAACAACCAGGGCCCGATACCCGTCCAGCAGGCCAGCTCCAAGCAGACCTACGTCGGGCCGGCAGCCGGGGCCGCGGCGATCGGCATCCTCGGTGGGACCACCCTGCCCGTCGTGGCCTCCGCAGGCAAGACCGTGCTGTCCTCGCCCACCTCCAAGTCCGGTTCGGCCACGGCAGCCGCCACCGGCAGTGCCAAGACGACCAAGACGACCAAGACGACAGCCAAGACCGCCAAGACCGCCACCACGACAAAGGGCACCGCCAAGACGGCCAAGGGCACCGCCACCACGACCCCTGGCGTCACCACCACCACCGTCCCCACCTACAGCCAGGTCGGGGCCTCGCAGCAGAACGTGGTGAGCGAGGTGACCAAGACGGTCGACTCCGCGCCCGGCACTCTCATCCGCCTGTCGGTTGCCGTGGTGGTCGACAGCTCTGTGAAGGGCGTGAACGTAGGCACGATCAAGAAGCTGGTGTCCGCCGCCGCCGGGCTACAACCCACCCGGGGCGACTCCATCCAGGTTGCCTTCGTGCCCTTCAACCAGTCGGCAGCCAAGGCCCAGGCGGCCCAGCTCGAGGCAGCCGCCAGCGCCAACAGCCAGGCCGCCCTCATGGGGGAGGCCCGCACCGGGGCTGTCGCCCTGGTGGTCCTCGCGCTCTTGGTGTTCGCCTTCCGCCGGATCACCAAGACCACCCGTGTCCCCATGGCTCTCCCCAACGGTTACCAGCCTCTAGAGCTCGAGCCCGGGAACGAGGACGAGGACGAGGACGACCCGACCATGGCCCTGCCCGTGGTGGCTCCGGTGCGCGAGGCGGCCTACGTCGCGGTCCCCAACCCGCTCCAGGCGGAGGTCTCCCAGTTGGGCCTGATGATCGAACGCGAACCCGAACGCATCGCCGAGATGCTGCGGGCCTGGCTGGAAGCCTCCCCGAGCGAGCGATGACCAGCGTCGACCCGACGAGCGTCACCGTCACCGTTACCACGACCGCTGCCGCGTCCGGGGGGGGCGTGCATGCCTGAACTGCAACTCACCGGTGCCCGCAAGGCGGCCCTGCTGCTGGTCTCGGTGGGCCAGGAAAGAGCGGCACGGATCCTGCAGTCGCTCAGCGAGACCGAGGTCGAGCGGGTGGTTGCCGAGATCGCAAACCTCGGCCCGGTCGAGGAGCCCGTCGTCAACCACGTGATGAGGGAGTTCATCGCCCAGGCGCAGAAGCAGGCGCATACCCCCATCGGGGGTGTGGAGGTCGCCAAGGGCCTGCTCTCCGAGGCCCTGGGCAGCAGCGCCAAAGCCGAGGCCCTGATGTCGCGTATCGGTGGCACTCCTGTCGGCAACCACTTCCGGGCGCTGACGGCGCTCGACTCGGCCGTGGCGGCCTCCGTGCTGTCGCGCGAGCACCCCCAGACCATCGCACTGGTGCTTTCGAAACTGCCGCCCGACCGCTCCCTGGCGATGCTGCGCGAGCTGCCGGAGGAGCTGCGCGGTGACGTCGCCTACCGCATCGCCACCCTGAGCCCGCCCAGCCCCGAGACCCTCAGGGCCGTCGAGAACGGCCTCGAGCGCAGGATCCTCTCCGCCGCCACAAGCCAGCGTCTGCGGGTGGACAGCGACCCGGTCAAGCCGCTGGTCGAGATCCTGGCCCGTGCGGACGCCGAAACCGAGCGCATAATCCTCGGCCGGATCGACGAGGTCGACCCCCACCTGGCCCAGGACATCCGCCAGAGGCTGTTCACCATCGAGGACCTCGTCAAGTTGGAGGACAAGGCGCTGCAGCTCCTGCTGCGCCAGGTCGACACCAAGGAGCTGGCCATGGCCCTCAAGGGGACGAGCGAATCCGTGCGCGAGCGCATATACGCCAACTTGTCGGAGAGGGCGTCCGAAAACCTGCTGGAGGAGATGGACCTGCTCGGGCCGCAACGCCTGAGCGACGTCGAGAAGGCCCGCAAGGAGATCGTCCGGACGGTCCGCCAGCTCGAGCAGGAAGGCTCGATCGTGCTGTCGAGGAGCACAGATGACTATATCGAGTGAGCATCTCCCGTCCACGTCGAACGAGCCCACGACGACGCTGCCCCCTTACATCGACATGGCCGCCGTGCTGCCCGAGCTCAGCACTCCCCAGGAGCGCTACGACAACGGCTTCAAACGGGGGTACATGGCGGGCTATGCCGAGGGTGCCCGCCAGGCCCAAGCCGAACGGGCCGCCGAACTGGCCGCCCACAAGGCCGCCTGGGCCTCCACCCAGGCCCACGCCAGCGCCCTGCTGAGCCAGCTGGCCAGCGCCACGGACGAGTACCTCGCCCGCTTCGGCGGGCGCGACATCGCCATGACCGACCAGTTGGCGGCCGCAGCCTTCGAACTGGCCGAGGCGGTCATGGGCTACGAGCTGCGGACCGGGCCGGGCCATGCCGTCAAGGTGGCGCGCTCGGTGCTCGAGTCGCTACCGGTTGGGCCCGCCTGCGTGCGGGTCAACCCGGGCGACGAGAAGTTCGTACGTGACGCCTCCACTTCACTCGGCCGCACCGGTCAGACTGTCGACGTGCTCGCCGACCCCGAGGTCGGGCCCGGCGGCTGCATCGTGACAACAGGTGCCAAGTTCGTCGACGCCAGGATCGAGCAGGCGCTCGCCCGGGCCCGCGAGGTGTTCCTCGGGCCAGGCGCCGACCAGGTTGCCGACGAAGGCCCCGGGGATGGTGCCGGGGCGGCCTGGGAGGCACGGCCGTGAGCGCTCTGACGCTGCGCCAGCGGGTCGATGCGGCGAAACTGGCGGCCAAGCCCCGGGCTCTCGGGCGGGTCCGTTCCGTCGTCGGCATGAGCGTGACGGTGGAGGGCGTCCAGGCTGCCATCGGCGAAGCCGTCTGCCTGTCACGTGCCGGTGGGGAGCTACTGGCAGAGGTCGTAGCGATAGAGGACGGCGGCCTGGTCTGCATGCCCCTGGGGGAGTTGACAGGCATCCGCGCCGGTGCAGCGGCCGAGCTGGCACCGGGACGGCTGCGGGTGCCGGTAGGAGAGCAGTTGCGCGGGCGGGTGCTCGACGCCCTGGGCCGTCCCATCGACGGAGGCACCGACCTGCGCGGCATTACCCGCGTCCCCGCGTCCGGCACACCGCCGCACCCGCTTCGCCGTGCGATGGTCGACACCCACATGCCGCTCGGCGTACGAGTCCTGGACACCATGCTCCCCTGCGGTCGCGGGCAGCGTATGGGCATCTTCGCCGGCTCGGGCGTCGGCAAGTCGAGCCTCCTGTCGATGATCGCCAGGGGCACCGAAGCCGACATCTCCGTGCTGGCCCTGGTCGGCGAGCGTGGCCGGGAGGTCCGCGAGATGATCGAGCACGACCTCGGGCCGGCGGGATTGGCCCGGTCGGTGGTGGTGGTCGCCACCTCGGACGAGCCGGCCCTGATGCGCCTGCAGGCAGCGCAGACGGCAACCCGTATAGCCGAGTGGTTCAGGGACACCGGCCGGCACGTCGTGCTGATGATGGACAGCCTCACCCGCTATTGCATGGCACAGAGAGAAGTCGGTCTGGCTGCAGGCGAACCACCCGCCACCCGGGGCTACCCCCCTTCGGTGTTCGCTCTGTTGCCCCGCCTGCTCGAGCGGGCCGGCGCCGGCGAGCACGGCAGCATAACCGGGCTCTACACCGTCCTGGTCGAGGGTGACGACATGAACGACCCGGTGGCGGACTCCGCGCGTTCCATTCTCGACGGGCACATCGTCCTGTCGCGCAAACTGGCCACGTCCGGCCATTTCCCGAGCGTGGACGTGCTCGAATCCGTCTCCCGGGTCGCACCGAGGGTCATGACGCCCGAGCAGGTGGCCCAGGCCAACGAGCTGCGACGCCTGATGGCTGCTTATCGGGACGCACGCGACCTGATAGAGATCGGCGCCTACGTCAAGGGCGCGAACGCCGTTGTGGACCGGGCGGTGCAGCTGAAGGCCGCCATCGAGCTGTTCCTGCGCCAGGACGCCGCCGCTGTTGCCCCGGTCAGCCAGAGCCTGGCCGCGCTCGCCACCCTGGTGACCCCGTGAAGCGGTACACGTTCGGCCTGGCCGCGGTGCTGAGGGCGCGGAGGCTCCAGCAGGACATGGCCAAGGCCGACCTGCAGAAAGCCAACATGGCGGCCACCGCCGCCGAACTGGCCGCCAGAGCCAGCTTCGAGCATTACCGGCAGGTGAGCAGGCCCGAGGACGGCCGTTTCCTGGCCCAGCGCCAGCAGGCCGAACTGGCGGCCGGCTCCCTCGCCGGTGCCCGCCAGGCCCTGGTCGCGTCCCGGGTAGCGGTGGACGAGGCGATGGCCCGTTACGTCGAAGCCGCCAAGGCCGTTGCCGTGCTCGAGCACCTCGACGAGCGGCGTCGCCACGAGCACCGGCTGGCCGCCCAGCATGAGGAAGCCGCCATCGTCGACGACCTCGTCGTGTCGCGCCACAGCCGCCAGGAGCACCGCCGGCGCAATGAGGGACCGCAATCATGACCTACGTCGACGGGCTGTCCTCCACACTCGCGGCTGTGAGCCAGATACAGCAGAACTTCGATTCGCTGAGCCCGGGCGCCGGGGGGTTCGAGTCCGTGCTGGCCCAGGTCGCCGGGCTCTCGGGCTCCACGCCGGGAGCCGGGACCACTGCCGGAGCGCCTGGCGGGGAGGCCGCCGGCGCGAGCGCGGCGTCGAGCGGAGCAGGCTCGGCTGCCGACGCTGGGTTGTACGGCTACGCCCTCCAGGAGGGAGCCCCCATCTACGCCGGCCAGACCGGAGGCTTCCTCGGGGGGATCGGCCCCGGCCAGGCAGCAGGCGCCGGAGGGGGCAGCAGCGCTGCCAGCGGCTCCACGGGGGCCGCCGCCGGGCAGCCAGGGACGGCCGGCGCCGCCGCAGGAGCCACCGTCGGCCAGCAGGCCGTGGCCCAGGCCGAGACCTTCCTCGGGGTGCCCTACCAGTGGGGCGGCACGGATCCGGCCACCGGCGTGGACTGCTCGGGGCTGGTCCAGGACGTCTACGCCAGGCTGGGCGTCGACCTGCCCAGGACCTCCCAGGAGCAGGCCCTGGTAGGTGCTCCGGTCGGCAGCCTCGCCCAGGCGCAGCCCGGCGACCTCGTCTTTTATCCCGGCTCGGACGGCACCGCCAGTGCCCCCGGCCACGTTGGCATCTACATCGGCAACGGGCAGATGATCGACGCTCCCCATACGGGCGCCGTCGTGCGCGTCGACCCCGTCGGGACGCCCACCGAGATCCGCCGGGTAACGGGCCTGGCGCCGGCCGCCTCAGGCCCCGGGGTGACAGGCGCCGCCACGACGACAGGCGGGGCCACGGGCTCCTCGGGCGTGATCCCCGGCACCCCCACCGCCCTGGTCGGCACCTTCCAACAGGCGGCCGCCTCCTACCACGTTCCCGCCTCCCTGCTCTCGTCGGTTGCCTTCAACGAGTCGAGCTTCCGCACCTACGTCGGCAGCGCCACCGGCGCCAAGGGCCTCATGGCTCTCATGCCGGCCACTGCAGCGTCCTACGGCGTCGACCCCTACGACCCGACCCAGGCCGTACCCGCCGCTGCCCAACTTCTCGCCGGTTACCACCAGAAGTACGGGTCCTGGTCGCTCGCTCTGGCCGCCTACAACGCCGGACCGGGCGCCGTGGCGCAGTACGGCGGCATCCCGCCGTACCCGCAAACCCAGGCATACGTGGCCAAAGTCCTATCGGACGCAGGCATGGAGGGTCAATGAGCACTGTTACGGCAATGGGCGCGGCGCCGTTGACGCCGGAGCGACCGGGCAACACCCCGAGCTCCGCTGACGCGTCCACGTTCGCCGGGGTACTGGCCGTAGTGGCCGGTGGCGCCGGGGCCGGGGCCGGGGAGCCCCTCGGGCCTGGCCTTCCCGCCACCCGCAGCGAACTGGGCTCCGCTGCCATCGCTGCAATGGCGGCGACTGATCGGCCCGGGGCCATGGGCGCTGCCGGCGCCCGCGCCGGCGCCGGCGCGACCGCCACGGCGACGGCACAGGAGGCCCCGACCGGGGCGCAGGGCGGCGAAACCGGCCCTGGCAACACCGACAAGACGGCCCCAAGTCCGGGGGCAGTGGGCCAGGCTGCCGCCACGAGGCAACCGGCGCCCGGTGGGGCAACGCCGCCCCGGCCCGGCGGCCGGGCGATCCCGGCCGCCTAGCCCGGATCCCGTCCCGCCCAGCCGCGAGATCCGGACACCGCCAGCGGGCTCGTCGCGGGTCAGCCGGGGATCAGGCCGCTGTTCCCGAGCA
>JAJZIY010000098.1 GCA_021828475.1 Actinomycetes bacterium | reverse complement strand
GGCCATGCACAACAGACATTTCGAATTTAGATGCGAAAGGACCGATCATGACAGAAGAAACGACGATGCCCGCGACAACGGCGACGAGGGCCCGTCCCTTCCGGCGGCCTAGGCTCAACCTCACTGCCCGAGAACGCCTGGCGCGCGTGGTCCTCGGCGCCACAGGCGCTCTGCTGGGAGCCGCACTTCTTGCCACCGGGGCTGGCACCGTCTCATCGGTGCTGGAGATATTGCTCGTGGCCACCGGCCTGGACCTGCTTGTGACGGGCGCGCTCGGCCACTGCCCCCTCTACGCGAAGCTCGGGTACGACCGGCGTTCGCTGAGAGTGCACCCTTGACCGGGCCGAGCGCTCCTGACGACGGGCTCACGTGGCCGGCCGAGCGGCCGGGGCCCACGCGAGGCAACGCTCTCCCGGTGCTCGACCACCAGCACGGGCACCCCCACGGCACCCGTCCCGGCGCCGGCAGCGAAGCGGGACCTCCGCCAACCACACGGCGGCACTCGCACGGTTTGGGCATGGTCGCATGCTGCATCCCGATGCTGGTGACAGCAGTGGCGCTCGTAGTTACCGGTGTCGTCAGTGCTGGTTTCATAGTCTTCGCCGTGCTCTGCACGGCAATGATGGTTTTCATGCACAAGGGCATGGGCCACGGTGGCCACCGTGGCCACGGTGGCCACGGTGGCCACGGTGGAGAACCCCAGACCTAGAGGAGAGGAGCACCAGATGGCACATTTCCTGGCCAGTAATTGGATATGGATCCTGCTCGGCGCCGGCATGCTGTACATGCACTTCGGCCATCGCCGTCACGGGCGTACGGGCGGCATGGGCGGCTGCGGGGGCCATGGCGCGGGTCACGAGGCCCACGCACCCCAGACGAGCGCCGCCGGCGCATACGGTGCCGGAGGGCCCGTCGCCGGTAGCGAGCCAGCAGCAACGGCGCCACCACGGCGGGGCGGGTGCTGCTGAGGGGGAGAGCAGTGCGCACCACTTGCGACAGCAAGCTTGTGGAACAGCGCTCCAGGCCCCAGGGACGGACCAGAACCCCCCACCTCATCTCGCTGCCTCACTTATCTGCAGGTGAGAGCAGGTACCGTGTTGGTGCCCGACCAGGTGCCGCCGCCGCCGAACTGCGTGCTGGCTCCGGCCGCGATGTTCCCGTCGTAGCTCTTGTTGCTTGCTGTCACCGCGGCCCCCGACTGGGAGACGTCGGCGTTGTAGGCGCCATGGACGGTCTGGCCGTCGGCGTAGGTCCAGGCAACGGTCCAGCCGGTGATCGGGGCCGAGCCCGTGTCGGTGACCGTGACGACCCAGTTGAAGCCGCCGGGCCACTGGGATGTGACCTGGTAGCTGGCGCTACACGAGCCGCTGACTGTACTGGCGGTGACAGGCGTGCAGGTGGGTGAGGGTACCGAGTTGGTGCCCGACCAGGTGCCGCCGCCGCCGAACTGCGTGCTGGATCCCGCCCCTAGGCTTCCGTCGTAGCTCTTGTTGCTTGCTGTCACCGCGGCCCCCGACTGGGAGACGTCGGCGTTGTAGGCGCCCTGGACGGTCTGGCCGTCGGCGTAGGTCCAGGCGACGGTCCAGCCGGTGATCGGGGCCGAGCCCGTGTCGGTGACCGTGACGACCCAGTTGAAGCCGCCGGGCCACTGGGATGTGACCTGGTAGCCGGCGCTGCACGAGCCGGTGGCGGCGGTCGTCGTCGTGGTCGTCGGCGGAGAGCTCGGAGTGAGCACGAGCGGGCTGGAGAACTGGCTGACGAAGCCCCCGCCCGAGGTCGTCTGTGCCGCCTGCACTTCCAGGGCGAGCGGGCTGGTGCAGGAGTGGGGCACCGTGACCGCCAGAGAGCTCGGAGACGGTGCTCCGTCGACGGACCCTATCTTCGCAGCAGGCCCGCCTGCTGATGTCATGTACACGCCGTAGTAGCCGACCAGGTAGTTGCCGTCAGAGTCGAGCCCGTTGGACGGCGCCCAGCTCACATCGACAACGACCGAACCGGGGGTGGAGCACACCGCACTACCGGCAAGGCCGGCCGGGGCCGGAAGGACCGCGGAGGACACACCCTGCGAACCGGCAACGCCGGATGCCGCGAACTGTGCCGCTGCAGGCCCGTTCATGCCCAACACCCCGAGGACCGCTATGGCCGCCGCCACGAGAGCCGAAGAAGCGACCCGAGCAAACCACCTTGCCGGCCCCAGCCGCTCTCCGCCCGTCGAGGCGTGAGGCGGTGAGGACCTGCGGGGCGTCTTCTGGGTCATGGCGAGCCAACCGTCGGTATCGGCACGTTCGACCGCCGGGTTGAACGGCTAAGGAACGGCTCCCGAATAGATCTCCACGGCCCGTGCCGGCGGGCCCGTCAGGACGTAGAGATCCCCGGCCTCGGAGAAGGCCATGCCCTGCACATCGGCACCGACCCGGGTGCGAGCCAACAAAGCTCCGCCTGCAGACCAAAGGTCCACCGTGGCACCGCTCGCCACCGCGAACCTCGTGGCGTTGGCGTCCAAGGCCGTACGGGGTCGGCCCGCCCCGGAGCTTTCGAGCTCCCACCGTCCGAGCAGCGAACCGTCGGCCCCGCACAGGGCCACCTCGCCATCCCCGGCGAGGGCCAGCCGCTGCCCGCCGGCCGCCCAGGCCACGGCCTCCCAAGCACTCCCGGGCGCAAGAGCGGCCACCGTCCGGCCCGAGCGTGCGTCGACGGCGCGGGCTCGGCTACCGGCGACGGCCACCAGGCCTCCAGCCACCGCAACGTCCGGTGGCCCCGCCAGGTCGCCGCCCTCGTCGAGGACAGCGAGCAGGCGCTCCCAGCGCCCGTCGACCAGCAGCAGGCGGTCCGGCGGGGGCGGAGGCTCGGGTACGGTCCCGGCGCGCTCACGGGGCTTGCGGTAGGTGGCGAGGACGGCCGCCGCCGAACCGTCCGCCAGCCACTCGACCCGGCGGGCAGCAAAACGTTCGGGGAAGTCGGCCGCAGCCCCGTCCGGCCCGCCTACGAGGATGTCCTGGTCGCCGCGCACGTACTCCGGCTCGGAGCCCTCGGCGACGACGAAGCGCCCCAGGCGCACGGTGCCATCGGCGTCGACGGCAGGTGCTCCGTCGACGTAACCGGGCACGGGGACGCTCCGCTCGAGCGAGCGGCCGCTCCACAGGTGAAGCAGCCCGGTCTCAGCCGTCGCCCAGCGCCTGCCACCCGGCTCTCCCCCCAGGGCCCTGCCCCACCCGTCGCCCTCCAAGCTCTCGACCAGCTGCAGCGCCGCAACCCCGGCGTCGCTCACGCCAGTACCTGGCGCGCCAGCTCGACCTCGGTCACCCGCTTGTCCAGCAGGGCGGGTATGTCGAGCACCGGGTCGAAGTGGGCGTCGACGCCGGCCACCTCGGGCACGGCCGCCCGCTCGGGCCGCGCCGGACGGCCCGGGGCAGTGGCACCTTTCTTCTTGACCGCTGCAAGCTCCGCCAGCTCGGGCAGCTCGGGCACCTCTGGCACCTCTGGGCGTTTGCCCGGCACAGCAGGGAACTTGGCCCGGCCGACCACCTTGGGCACCTTGGGCACGAGCGCGCGGGGGCCCTTGCCCCCGGGCACCTCGGGTACAGCCGGCACCTTGGGCAGCTCAGGTACAGGCGGGACGGCCGGCTTGGCAACCGCCTCGAGGACCGCCTTGCTGTCGGCGTCGCTGCGGTCGACCCAGCCGACGATGGCGGCAATGAGCTGGCCCTTGCCGAGCGGGGTACCCTCCACCAGCGGTTTCATCAGGCCGGCCTTTTGCAGGCGCTTGACGTCGAGGAGGTCCGAGGCTGTGCGCGCCGTCCACCCGCCGGTCTCGAGCTCCTTCGCCACGTCCGCGACCTTGGCGTTGTCCACCTTCAAGGCGATCAGCTGCCGCAGGACCAGGCGGATGTCGTTGCGAGCAGAGGTGATAGTCGGCCGGGTGAGCAGCGCTTCGAGGACCGGTTTGACCATCCACACTGGGCAGTCCAGGTCGGCGATGCACTTCTCGACCCGGCACTCGGACTTCTTCTCGAGCGCCGACAGCCCGTGGGCTGCCTCGGCATACCAGTTGATCACGTCGGCCAACCTGTCGTTCTGGCGCTGTGCGTAGAGCACCGTGTACATGGACTCGATAACCACGTCTTTCCACGCGGTCGAGCCTGCTTTGGAGCGGTCGCGGATCGCGTTCAAGCCGTCAGCAGGGGCATGCGCCCATGCCTCCAGAGCGGCGCGTAGCGTGCCGCCCGGCTCCTTCCCGTGGCGGGCGTACTCGAGCTTCGATGCAGTGACCTTCGGGTCCTCCGGGTCCACCAGGTCGAGCGACCCCTGCGAGTCCATCAGCTCCACCTGGGTGATGGAGGCGTTGGCGCCGAGTGACGAGACGTCCTTGCCCTTGTCCTTGGCCCGCTGGCCCGTGTAGAGCGCCAGGCTCGGGTTTTTCTTTATGAACTCGCGGATCTCCTTGCGCGCCCCGGCGCGGTCCTCCGCGGCGAGGGCTTCGACGACGTTGGAGTTGGTGAGGCAGGCATTGAAGAGGATGCGGCGCTTGGTGTCGACGGTCTTCTTGGAGGTCCCACTGCCCACCTCCCGGGTGGCCTGGTCGTCCATGTTGTCGAGGATGGAGTCGAGCAGGTCGAGCGTCGGCTGGTCCCTGGTCCCGACATCGTCCTGAGACTCGACGTCGATGTCCGCTCCGTACTCGGCCAGCTTGCCTTTCCTGTCCTTCTCCACGCCACCGGCGAGCTCCATCGACTTGGACTCACCGTGGCCAGCGAACATGACCTGCTGGAGCTTGCCCCCCATCCCGTAGGCGGCGGCCAGCGGCCCGATCTCGCTCTGGTAGGCGGCGAGGGTCTCACCGCCCTCCACAACCAGGGTCAGTATGTTGGACTTCTCGATGACCGCCGTCATCTGCGGGTCACGGTGGAACGCCCCGTTGTGGTCGATAGCGGACTGCAGAACGAGGGTGAGCGGCTTGGTCTGGGACTTGTCCTTGTAGTTGGCGACCAGTTGGTCCAGTGCCCGCTTTTGGAAGCGGTGGAAGTTGCGGATGTGGCCCGCTATGTCGGTGCCGGCGTAGCTGGCCGGGTTGCCTCCCTCCCTGCGCAGCAGCGTGTACGACTTGAAGTCGGCCGCGTCGTCGGCCTGGAAGGTAGGCTTGATCGTCGACGTGTAGTAGTTGACGACGTCGTCCACATAGTCGAAGTGGACCAGCCTGCGGAACTCGAGGTCGTTGAGGGCAGCCTTCAGGACCCAGTCGGGGAACCCGATGAGGAGCTTGCGGATATTGCGCCCGTACTTGGCGGCAGTCTTGGCATCGGGCACCGGGCCCAAGGCGAAGGGTGCCTTGGTGGCGACGGCGCTCGCATAGGCCCCGAGGTCCTTGGCCAGCTCGGCCGGCGCCCTCTTGCCCGCCAGCGCCGCGACCTCCTTGGTCAGGAAGGCCGAGTTGGGACCGCTGTCGGCCACAGGCAGGAGCGCACGCACGATGTCGCGCTGGTCGTCGGTCAGGTCGCTGCGCCTGTCCCACTGTGCCTTGTCGGCGACGTACTTCTCGAGGTCTGCCAAGCTGAGGAGCTTGATCTGCGACCACGACTTGAGGGACTTGTCCAACTCCTCGCGCTTGAGGCCGGTGAACCTGGAGGACTCGCCTCCGCCGTAGGCAGTCGCGACCTTGCCCCACTGCTTGTCGCCGGTGTCGGTGAGGTGCGTGTCGAGCAGCGCCGCCTTCTGCGACGCGACCTGCTGGCGGACCGAGCCCAGCTCGGCCACGGCGTCGTCCAGGAAATCCGCCATGCCGGGCTTCGGGTTCTTCGCGTCCTTCTTGGCCTGTGGGTCGGGCGGGTTGGCCTCCACCCACTTCTCAGCCGTCCACACCATCTTGTACGCCAGGGCCTCGCGCTGCTTCAGCGTGGAGTCGCCTGCCTTCGCCAGCCGGTGGTACTCGGTGAGCCAACCGTCGATGGCCTTGGCGGCATCGCTGCGAGCGCTGAACAGTCCGACGGCGGTGGCGTCCCTGAAACGCTTGGCGTTCCACAACCGGTGGATGACGTCCTGGCGGCCACCGACGAGCGTGAGCAGGTTGGCCGGCGCTGCGCTCCCGCCCGCCTCGAGCAGGGCCACGGTCGCCTGGTTGCCCAGGGAGCGCTGCATCGTCATGACGTCGCGGGAGGCGGGGGGGACCTGGTGACCCTGCGCACCCGAGCGCCGGGAGGGCCGGCCGCCCGGGGCGTGCTGGGTACGCTCCGCATCCCTGTCGAGGGTCGCTCGCTGCCGGCCGTTGCCCATGACCACCCCTGACCCCCGAGAGCTAGCACCCGTAGCTGACCGCGTAGGCGGCCTGGCAGGTAAATATACCCCCCAGCCCCCGGCCTTGCGTCGCCTCCGCCACCGGGCCACCCCGGCGGAAGGGGCGAAAACGCCTCTGGTGGCCGGCGCGGCGGCGGGCGCACCATGCAACCATGGGCAACCGCACGTCCGAGACGGGCTCGGCTCGACGTCGCCGGCTGGCCGTCGGCGCAGCCGGTGCCATCCTCGACGGGTGTTCCGCACCTCCCAGGGTTACGCCTAAAAGCCGCGCCAGTGGCCAGCGCGCTCCCGCAGGTACATTTCGCAGGCAGGCAACCGGCACCGCGTTGCTCGTTACATCTAAATCTAAAGTAAAGCTGGCAAC
>JAJZIY010000097.1 GCA_021828475.1 Actinomycetes bacterium | reverse complement strand
CTTGGAGGCCAGCTGTTCGGTGCGGTTGAGGCGGAAGCCACGCTGCTTCTTGTCGTTGTCCCGCGGCTTCTTCTTCTCCAGCGACACCCCGGCGGTGGCCCACTGGCGCTCGCGCTGGGCCCGCTGGCCGAGCTCGCTTCGGGCCTGGCTGTACTTCTCGAACGCCTCGGACCGGTGCCGGGACGCCATCTCCCGCTCGTACAGGTACGCCTCCCAGCCCCCGTCGAACCGGGTGGCACGACGGGTGTGCAGGTCCATCTCGAGGACTGAGGTGACCGTCCGCGCCAGGAACTCGCGATCGTGCGAGACGATGGCCACAGCGCCCTGCATGGCTCCCACCATCTCCTCCAAGCGCTCCAAGCCGATGAAGTCGAGGTCGTTGGTCGGCTCGTCGAGAAGCGCTATATCAAAGCGTGACAGCACCATGGCAACCAGATGGGCGCGTCCGAGCTCCCCGCCCGAGACGTGGGACAGCTCGGCTCCCAACAGAGCGGGTGTGCCACCAAGGTCCTCGAGCGCCCGGGTGGCGCGCTCGGAGAAGCTCTCCGGCTCCATGGCGCTCAGGTGGTCCAGAGCCGAGGAGTAGGCCTCCTGGGCCGCAGGGCTCATGTCGCCGGCGGCCAGGCGCTCGGCGGCACGGTCGAACGCGGCCTCAGCCGCGGACAGCCCCGAGACGCGGTGCAGGTAATCCCCGACCGTTTGCCCGCCGGGCCGCTCCCGGTCCTGCGCAAGGTAGCCGACGGTCGCCGACGGTGGCGAGAGCGTCACAGTGCCCGCGTCCGCTCGGTCGAGACCGGCGAGGACTTTGAGCAGGGTCGTCTTGCCGACCCCGTTGGGGCCCACAATGCCGAGGCGGTCCCCGGGGGCGAGGACCAGGGAGACATCGTCGAGAACGAAACGGTCGTCGCGTTCGCGACGAAGGTGGGCGGCGCTGAGGGTGGCGGCTGAGGGCGCCTGGCGAGAGCCTGGGCGTGAGGGCAACGGTGCTCCTTGTCTACGAACGAGTACCCCGGAGGGCGGCATGGGACCGTTGCTCAACGCACGCCGCCACTCTACAGCGCACGCCCCGGCAGGCCGGGCCGATCAGCCCCGTGCCGGCAGCGGCCCGGCGGGCGTCGCCGCCGCGTGTTGCCCGGCCTGCGCCGGGCTTCGCGACTTGCGCGCTCGTACCAATGGGGTCGGTCCGACCTGCACCACTGAACGCGCGTAGGAACGGCTGTACAGGGCCCGGGCGGCACCCTCTGTGGTCGCCGCTGGCACCGTGCCGACGCTCGGCAGGGATCTCCGCGTTCCGCGGTCAGTTGACCTAAAGGCCCTCGGCAACGGTGCCGATAGCTCCAGCGGTCAGTACATCGGAAAAAGAGGCAGACCTGGCTTTCACGGAAGACCACTTCTGCATCCTCCGCCGACCGGGAGAACCGGGGGCGGCCATTCACCGCCACAGGGAACCACTCACCCGCGGCGGTAGGAGAAAGGAACCACACGCCAGACATGAAATCGGCACGCAAACGCCGGAGCGTCGCGAAGAAGCTCGTAGCGTCAGCAGCCCTGCTGGGCGGGGCGCTGTCACTCGCCTTTGGCGGAGCGTTCGCAACGTTCACAGATACCGCCTCGGGGACTCCACAGAGCATCGCGTCGGGCACCATCGCCTTGGCCGCCACCAGCGTCAATACTGCCGGAGCGGTGGACATCGTCCCCGGTGACACCATCGCCCGGGAGGTGGACCTCAACTCGACCTCCGCGACCGCTGCTGACGGGAGCATCACCCTCGGCGTCAAGGCCACCACCAGCTCCCTGCTGGACCAGGACCCGACCAACGGCCTCCAGCTGTCGGTCCAGGACTGCGCCGCGGCACCCACACTGTCGTCGAACACGTACACCTGTGCCGGCGGCTTCACCCCCGTGACGCTGAACGGCTCCAGTTCGGCGAGCGTCAGCTCGCTCGAGACCACGCCTGCAGTGCTCAGCGGCCTCAAGTCTGTGAACCCGGGCATGAAGGACTACCTGGTCATGAACCTCGCGTTCCCCAGCTCAGCGCCGGGCGACCCCTCGCAGTACAAGCCGCTAGCAGGGGCCGCGCCCACCTGCAGCGGCGCCCTGAGCGGGACTGCTGCCACGGAGAACATGCAGGGCTGCTCCAGCGTCCTCACCTACGCCTTCACCGCCACCCAGCGGGCCGGCGCGCCCCAGTAACAAACCGGGCCGGGTCGCGGGGCGCGCAGCACCCCGCCACCCGGCCCGGCACTGAACAGCTCCCGATGGGCTCCGCTGCGCCCATCCCTATCCCAGCAGGAGGACCCCACATGCCGGACGAGGTGCACGCACCCCGGGCCGCCGGCGCAGAGGGCCGGGCCCGCCGCTCGATGGCCCGCCGCACGCTCAACGGCGCGTTCGAGGCACTGCTGGCGCTGCTCGCCCTCACGATGGTTGTGGCAGCCGTCGGGCCCATTGCCGGCTGGTGGCACTACGAGGTCGTCGAGAGCGGGTCCATGGTGCCCGACCTGCCCATCGGGAGCGTTGCCATCGTGCGTCCCGAGACCCTCGGCGCGGTCCACGTCGGCCAGATCCTCGCCTTCCACCCGCCCCACATGAAGTCGTACGTCCGGATACACCGGGTCATCGCCCTCGAACGGCGCAACGGCCAGGTGTGGATCCGCACCAAGGGCGACGCCAACAACACCGCCGACCCAGGGCCGGTGCGCCTCGAGGGCGGCCAGGCCTACCATGAGGTCTTCGAAGTGCCCTACGTGGGCTACGGCGCCGTCTACCTCTACCGGCATTCCACCCGTGTCGGCCTGGAGGTGGCCCTCTTCCTAGTTGTGGTGGCCGGCGGGATGTACCTCATCTGGGCCCGTGACGATGCGCACGAGAGCGATCCGAGCTCGGACGAGGGCGGCGGTGACGGCACCGGGGACAGCCGGCCTGCCCTGCCCGTCACGGCTGCCGACCACGGGACCAGGGGGCTCCCCGTGCCTGCCGACGAGCCTCACGGGGCGCAGCCCGCCCGCCGGCCCCTCCCCCAGAGAGTGCCCGACCTGGGCGCACCCGAAAATGCGCCCGACCTGACCCTGACCGGCCCCGGTGAGGACAGGGCCGGCAGGGCCGTCGGGACGGCGAAGGCCAGCTTGCTGGCCCTCAACAACATCTACACGAGCACCGAGGTGCCCCAGGCTCCTTCGGACCGCGACCACGGGCAGAGCCGTCGGGACGGCGCTGCCGGCGCCTAGTACCCGGCTCAGGCGGGGCTGGGCATGACGAGTATGCGCCCGCACTGGTCGCAGTGCTCCATGGTGCCCGGGGCTGCGTGGCGGATACGGTCCAGCTCGACCGCAGGGAGGCTCAGATGGCAGCCGTCGCAGCGCCCGCCGACCAGCCGCGCGACCGCGACACCTCCGAGGCGCGTCCGCAGGCGCTCGTACTTCGCCAGCAGGTCGTCAGGAACGGGCGTAGCGAGGGCGGGCCGCTGCTCCTCGAAGCCTGCGATGGCGGCAACGACCTCGGCCTCGGCGACCGCGAGGGCGGACTCCGTCTCGGCCCGCCTTGCCGCGAGCTCGCCCAGGATCTTGTCCAACTCGGCCAGCGACGCGTCCAAGGGCTCGCGCTCGTCGAGCAGGCCGAGCACCCTGTCCTCGAGCTCGGACACTCGCTTGCGCAGGCCCTCGACGTCCGAAGCCATGGCCTGCAACTCGCGAGAGGCACTGACGGTGCCGCCGTAGAGGCGGGCATTGACCTGGCGGGCCCTGTCCTCGGTCGCCTTCAGCTCCCGCTCGGCCGCCTCCTGACGAGCGGCCACCTCGGCCAGGGTCATGGCTACGGCGTCCCGCGAGGCGGCATGCTCGCCCGCCGATCGTGCCAGCTCTTCCAGCTCCGCCCGCTGGGGCAGGTGGGCGTGCCGGTGCCGTTCCTGGTCGATGCGGCTGTCCAGGTCCTGGAGCGCCAGCAGTGCCTGAAGCTCGGAGGTGCTCATCGCCCTTCGGTCTACCCCGGCGGAGGGGGCGCTGTCGAGGGGGTCGCCCCGGTGGGGCCAGCTCCGGTGCCACCGGGCACGCCAGGGGCGCTGGTGGCAACCGGAGCGTTGGTGGCAGGGGCCCGGGACGTGGTGCTCGCGGCGGTGGTCGGGACCGTGGCCGCGGTGGTCGGGGCCGTGGCCGCGGTGGTCGGGGCCGTGGCGTGGGCGGCTGTGGCCGGCGGGGCCGCAGGCTGTGTGACCGGCGGGGCCGTGGACCGAGTCGACGGGGGTACGTCGGACCGGGTCGAGGGCGCTGCCGTCGCGCGCGTCGTCGGAGGCGGGTTGGACGCGCTTGCGCCCGTAGGAGCCCGTCCACTCACCGGGTTGGCTCCTGGCTCGACCCGGCGGACGCGCGGCTGTAGCCCGGTCGTCGTGGTCACCGGCGGGGCAGGCGCACCCCCGGGGGGGGCCGGCCTCGTCCTCGTCTTGGCGGGTGCGCTCGTGGACGTCGGCGGCGGTCTCGTCGTGGTGGTCTGGGGCAGGTAACCGTGAGAGAGCAGGTCGTCGCGCTGCAGGGAAGCCGAGTCGATGTACTCGACCGGCGGCATGGCCGAGGGGTCGGGCGCCGGGAAGGCCGAGTAGGTGGTGTGCGCCAGCGCGTAGGCGGCGACATCGTGCCAGATCTGGGTGGGATAGCTGGCGCCGAAGATCTCCACCCCGTTGAGGTACATGGGCACCTCCCCTCTCGGGTCGCCGATCCACACCGAAGAGGCCAGGTCCGGTGTGATGCCGTTGAACCAGGCGTCGACGCTGTGCTCGGTCGTGCCCGTCTTGCCGGCAACGTCGGCATTGGGCAGGGCCGCCCCCGTGCCGGTGCCGTACTGCACCGTCGCCCGCAGGGCGAGGAGGGCCTCCGATGCGATCTGCTGGGAGAAGATCCGCCGCCCGACCGTTTCGCCGTTGTAGATCACGTTGCCCGTGCGGTCGACCACCCGGTTGACGAAAGTCGGCGTGTGGTAGATACCGCCGTCGGCGACGGTGGCATAGGCGGCCGCCATCTCGATCGGTCGGACTGCTTCGGAGCCGATCACCAGGGAGGGGTTGGCGGGGTTCAGGGTCGGGTCCGTGAGGCCCATGCTCCTGGCCACCGCGATGACCTTGGGCAAGGTGACCTGGTGTGCCAGCCGCAGGTAGGCACAGTTGATTGAAAGAGCGGTCGCCTGGACGATGGTCACGGCGCCGTTGGGGTCACCCGGGTCGTTGTTCATCGGGTGCTGCGGGTTGTAGCCGAACTGCTCGGGCACCCCGGGGAACTGCACGGCGCAGGGCGACGCCGCCAGTATCGTGTCGTTGACGTCGTAGCCCGATTCGAGGGCGCCGATGAGGGTGAACAGTTTGAAGCCCGAGCCCGGTTGGCGCTCTCCCTGCACAGCGTCGTCGAACTGGGCCGTCGTGCCGTTGGGGCCTCCGATCAGTGCCTCCACGTCCCCGTTGCGGGGGTTTATGACGGCGAAGGCGGCGACCACGTGGGATAGGCCCAAGGGGATGTCGTTGACCGCCACCTTCTGCGCGTACGCCTGGAGGCCGGGCTCCTCGTTGGTGTAGATGCGCAGGCCCCCGGTGAACAGGGCGCTCACCCGCTCGTCACGGGTAGCACCGAGGGCGGGGTTCGTGAGCAGCTCGTTCACGACCTGCTGCACGTACCAGCCATAGGACGTGTAGGCCACGCCCGGGGCGTCGTGGACCCGTGTGGGCAACGGGGTGGCGTTGGCGGCTGCGGCCTGCGCCTTGGTGATCGTCCCGAAATGGACCATGTTGGCCAGCACCACGCTCCTGCGGTAGCGCGCACCCACCGGGTTGACCAGGGGGTCGTAGCCGCTCGGCGCCTGCACCAGGCCGGCGAGCAGCGCCGCCTGCGCCACATCGAGCTTGGAGGCGTTCTCGCCGAAGTACTCCTTGGCCGCAGCCTGCACACCGTAGGCGCCGTTGCCCAGGTAGACGGAGTTGAGGTAGGCGTCGAGGATCTGCTTCTTGGAGTACTTCTGCTCGAGCCGCACCGCCAGGACCGCCTCGCGGATCTTCCGGGTGATCGTCTTCTGGTCGGTGAGGTAGGTGTTCTTCACGAGCTGCTCAGCGATCGTGGAGCCACCCTGGACCGCTGCGCCGGCATTGACGTCGGCCAGCAGAGCCCTGGCGTCAGACCTCACGTCGAGACCGCCGTGCACGAAGAAGGCGTGGTCCTCGGTGTCGAGCAGGGCATGCACCATGACCGGAGCGATCTCGCCCAGAGGCACCGGCTGGCGGTTGAGCGACGACCGCAGGGTGGCGATCACCGAACCGTCGGCGGCGTAGATGACCGACGGCACCTGCGGCTGGAGGGCGAGGTTGCCGAGCGGCACATCCCTGGCCGTAGCCACGTTGTGGTAGAGCTTGTCGGCCGAGGCCGCCACCCCCACCACCACGGCGGCGAGTACCGCTCCGGCGGCGAGCATCACGACAAGGAGCCGGACGAGTGTTCGCGCGACGCGGGCCATCCCCTGGCCGAGTGTAGTTGCCCATCCCGGCCAAGCGTCCCACCGGCCCCGGCCGCTGGGCCGGGTAAGGCCGGGCCGGCCCATCCGAGCACCCACGACAGGCGCCGGCGGTGTGCGCCGGGCCACCGGGCCCGCGCGGCCGTCCGCCCCCCGACAGGGCCCGCCACCTCGGCCCATTTTTGGACAGTCACCCCCAAATCAGGCGCTACCGCGCCATTTCTCGGCGCGCGCCGCATGTTATGGCGAGAAACTCCTCGAACTATCGACGCGGCTCTGCAGTACGCTGA
>JAJZIY010000096.1 GCA_021828475.1 Actinomycetes bacterium | reverse complement strand
GAGGTGCAGCGGGCAGGCGTTACGCCGAGAGGCACTGGAACAACGCCCTTTTCGGGCAGGGGGTGGTCGAAGTGGTGGACAGCGTCTTGGAGCGCGCCTGACAGCTGTGCTGGCCGGGCAGCCGCAGAGCCGCGCACGCGAGGGGCGTCCTGTGCCTCTTCGTCCCCTACACGTGGATCCCTGACCTCGCATCCTGGTCCGCCGCGCAGTAGGGACTTCCCGCAACGGCCGGGCGACCCCCGCCAGGCCCGGCTATGGCCGCGCGGGTGACGGTGAGGACGAGCACGTCGGTGTCCTCCAACAGGAACGGGTCGCGCATGGTACACATCACCAGGGCCGACACATGGGCGATGTCGGGCCGGCGTCTCGGGAAGAGCAAGTTCCAGTTGGGCCGCTCGGGAAGGCAGGGCGGCTCCCAGCCCAGGCGGGTCAGGCGCCCCTCGTCGGCCTCGGACCAGGCGTCGGCGGGGGCCAGGTGGTTGTTGGACACGGCCTCGGCAAGGATCGACCCGTCGCGCTCGACGAGCAACTGCACGTACCGCCGTCTGGCATCCTCGGCCAGCACCACCCAGTGCCCGGCATGGCGGACCATCGGCCCCAGCAGCTCCTCGACGCGCTCACCGAGGTCGGCCAGCGCCACGGACGTGGACCAATTCGACGGGAGCACCTTCACGGCAACCATGGCACCTTCTTACCCCAGCGCCCCGCCCGCTGGTGTGCATTCCCGGCCCCGGCCGCCCGGAGCGCCACCCGTACAGGCGCTCGGGCCGAGGCCGCACCGGCGGTCGCGCGGCGCATCGTGAGCCGGTGCCAGCACGGCCCGACCGGGCCCCTCGTGAGGTGGCCTGGACGTGGGCACCCAGGCCGGAGCCTCAGTCCCTGAAGACCGGCAGATCCCAGCCCGGGGACCCGTCTATCACGCAGCTGGCGGCCCCGCCCTTGACCCTCCTGGCGGGCGGGTGGGCCGGGAAGGCCTTGGCCAGGGCATCGGCGATCGCCGCCGCCCGGGGTGCCGAGCCCTGTGAGCTGTAGTGGATCCCGTCGGAGATGAACCAGGACGGCTTGGCCATGCCCGCCCAGTTGAAGACCCGCATATTGGGGTACCGCGAGCATTCGCTGATCACCCCGCTGTCCCAGCTCTGCATGTTCGGCTCGGCGTAGGGCCCACTGGAGAGCAGGGTCTTGACGTTGACCCACATCACCGGCTGCTTGCCTATCACCGACATCATGCGCTCGACCCGGGCCTTGACCCCCACGTTGGAGCCGACGTAGATGTCGGCGGCGTCGTTGGTGCCCAGGGCGATGACCCAGCAGCCGTGGTAGCCCGAGGCGATCAGGGTCTTGGCCATCTGGTACGCGTTCTGCGTGCCTGGCATGGTCTCGACGACCGAGGTGCCGCCGACGATGCGCATGATGGACTCGGTCACCCCGACCCGGGCGTACTGGGCCGGCAGGCGCTGGGAGGCGACAGGCAGGTAGCTGGACGACACCAGGCTCTCCGAAGTTGAGTCGCCGATGTGCACGACTTCCTTGCAGCTGGTCCGGAACGTCGGGGCCGGCGGGCCCGTGGTGCTGACGGGCTTGGTGGTGCTGACCGGCTTGGTGGTGCTGACGGGCTTGGTGGTGCCCGTCCCGCGCGGCGAGGTGACGGACGCCCTGGTGCCGGTAGAGCCCTTGGTAGTCGAGCCGGTGGGCCCGTGCCCGGTCGCCTTCGGGGTCGTGGCCGTGGTATGCCTGGTCGTGGCCGTGGTATGCCTGGTCGTGGCCGTGGTATGCCTGGTCGTGGCCGTCCTGGAGGTGCCGTTGTCTGCTGGGGGCGGGGTTGCGGCGGTGGTCGGCACGGAGCGGGGCACGCTCGTGGACCGGACGGCCGACGTCGTGCTGGTGTCGCTGAACGTGCCGACGAAGTCGCTGCTCGGCGGCTGGTTGCCCAGGGCCGGTGTGCCCGAGACGGCCAGCTCCCCGGCCGGTGCGCTCGGCATGTACCCGGCCAGCGAGGCCACCACGACGGCCAAGCCTACGGGCACGACCGCCAGGGCGGCCCAGCGCGAAGGCGGCAGGGCACGCACTATGGGCCGGCGCGCCTCGCGCAGTTGCTTCCAGAGCCGGCCGATGGCACCCTGCCGGATGGGTGACTCTATGTACCGCCAGGAAATGTCAGCCAGGGTGACAGTGGCCGCCACCTGCAGCAAGGCGCGCGGGACATCGGTGCCCCGGTTACCCTCGGGGGTGGTGAGGGCGATCAGGGGGAAGTGCCAGACGTAGATCCCGTACGACCGCACGCCGAGCCAGCGCAGGGGCCGGCAGCCGAGGACCGCCCCAACTCGCCCCCCGGGGTGGGTGGCCGAGGCGATGAGCATTACGGTGGCCAACGAGAGCAGCACCAGGCCGCCGCGGTAGAGGAAAGGCGAGTACTGGTTGGTGGCCAGGACCAGCACGATCACGCCCACCAGGCCGAACCAGCCGATCAGGTTGAGCAGCCGGCGCGCCCCTGCGCCGCTGAGAGGCCGGAGCCCCGTGCTCGGCCAGACCATGGCCAGGGCTGCGCCGAAGAGTAGGCCGAAGGCCCGGGTGTCCGTGCCCTCGTACACGCGGGAGAGGTCGAAGCTGGGCTGGTAGAGCACGCCCATCTCGACGGCGGACAGAGCGGCCAGGACCAGCGTGGCCACGGCCAGCGGCCACAGCCAGCGGCGGGACCCGGGGACACCCAGGTAGCCCCCGAAGCGGCTGAGCACCGGCTCGCGCGGCACCTGGCTGGCGAACGTCGGGGCACGCCCGTGGAACATCTCGCCCAGTGCCCGGAGATCAGCCACCCTCCCCTGGCCGTCGCCGGCTCCCGCCCCGTCGGGCGACAAGCCCGCGCCGCCGCGCTGGATGAGCGGGGGCGGCAGCGGCTGGCGACGACCGAAGCCCCCGATACCTCCGGCCACGGCCCCGGCCGGCACCTGCCGGTACTGGTCGGCGTAGGCCGGGGAGCTGCCCGAGACCGAGGCCGAGGCGCCGACCTGGGCGTACGCCAGTTGGGGGACAACCCGGGCGGCCGGGGCCGGGGCGGGGTCGGCGGTGAGCTCGACCTGTACATGAGCTGCAGCCTTGCGGCGCTGGCGGCGTGTCAGCCACACCAGGCCACCGAGCAGCAGCCAGGGCCAGATCAGGTAGAACTGCTCCTCCACTGCAAGGGACCACAGGTGCTCGAGCGGCGAGGGCGTGCCGAAACGCTGGAAGTAGGAGATGTGCTGGGCCGCCAGCCACCAGTTGCTCACGTAGAAGACGGCGGCGGCCACGGCGCCGCGCAGCGAGCGCAGCTGTGAGGGGGCCGCCACGGCCGCCCAGACGCTGACCGCGGCCAGCATGACGAACAGCGCCGGCAGGAGGCGACGCGCCCGGCGCAGCCAGAAGGTCCTGAGCTGGAGCGTCCCCGTCCGCTCCCACGACGACAGCAGGAGGTCGGTGATGAGGTAGCCGCTGAGGGTGAAGAAGACACCGACGCCGAGCAGGCCGCCGGGCACGAAGGGCACGCCGAGGTGGAAGGCGACCACGGCGGCCACGGCCAAGGCCCTGATGCCGTCCAGCCCCGGCATGTACCGCTGTCCACGCCCTACCGGCTCGGGCACGACCCGCTCCTGTCCCTTCGCAATGCCAACCTGGAGTGCCCGGCGCTGGCCGCGCTGTTGCTGCGGCCTCGCAGGCGAGCCGGGGCGTACGCCCCGCTCGCCCACTCAACTTTCGAGCGGCCCGCAACGTTCCGTCCTGATGCCCGGTAAGTGCACTTGCCGCCGGCGGCAGCCGCCCCGGCCGGCACGAGGTGGTGCCGCTGCGCCTGTGCTGCGCTCAGCCGGTGAGCCGACCCAGCACCGGCCATGGCAGAATACTCGCCTGCCAGCTTGGTTTCTTGCAGCCGGACGGCCATGCCGAATTGGCCGAGGCCCGGCACCGGGGAGGAGTGCCCGGCCCGGTGCGCACACCCCGCCCAGCCTCCGCCGAGGCCCCCACCCTCGCCCGTACCCTGTCCGGCGGCGCGAAGAAGGCGCACACAGGCCAAGGGGCGAAGGCGGATCCGCACGCCTAAAACCTTAGCGTTTTGCCCCCGGGTGCCCACAAGAGCTTCGCCCGGCCGCTGCTCCCCCACCCTGCAGGGAGCACGCGCCCAGCCATGGCGGGCCGGCTCTCGAACGGGCGCTGAGCAGGCATCGCAACGTCTGCTGCACCGGTGCCGGCGCGTCCCAATGTTGGTGCCCTGCACCAGAAATCCCGCAACTTGTCTGGTCTACACGGGTGCCAGTCGGGGCTGAGCGGCGCAGAGGCGACGGAGTGCATCGCGGAGGTGCCGAAAAACGGTGGCAACGCTTGGCGCAGGGACCGAACAAAGGCGGCCCGCCGGGACCGGCCTACGCCTGGTCCGTCACTGCCTCGACCGGCCCGGTCGTGCCCGAGCCCTCAACCAACCTCGGGCGTACCTGCGGTGCGGCTGCGAGCTCCGTGCCGGAACGGCCGCCGGCGCTCCCGTGGCCAGGCACGGTGGCCGGCTACGCCGTGGCTGCCGAGGGGCCCGCAGCCAGGGGCGAGGCGGCCGCATAGACCAGCTGCCCGCTGCGGTCCGCCAACCGGCTGAGCGAGCAGAGGGCGTCGACGACTTCCGCCGAGCGGTCCGGGCCGACCCCTCTCATCTCCTGCGTGCCGGACCACTTCTCCGCCGCCGCCCTGCGCTGGGCAGGCCCCAGGCGGCTGAGCCTGCGCGCCAGTTCGGGGCTGGTCCCGAGCACCGTCCATCCCCCGGTGCGCTCCGGGGCCGGTGCCGGCCGGCCGCCTGCGCCGTCCACGATCTGTTCGTAGGGCACCCCCGTCAGGATCTCCTCGAGCTTGCCCAGCTGGACAACGGGCTCTACGTCCTTGACCGCCGCCGTGCCGGACCGGGCGGCCGGCCCGCCCGGCGCGAGCACGACGTCTGCGGCCGCCTCGGGCGACGGCGCTACGAAATAGAAGAAGACGAGCCCCGTCGCCCCCTCCCAGCCCTCCAGCAAAGGCGCAGGCCCCTGGCCGGCACCGGCACTGCCCGTGCGCACGGCCTGCCCGGCCGCGAAGGGCCCCCGGGGACGGGGGCTGTGCGAGGCGTCCCGGTCGAGCGGGACGACCTTGCCGTGGCGGGCACGCACTGGAGTGCTGAAGTCGGCCCAGGCCCCGCACCACTCCCGGCGAAGCCTGCTGCTCTCGGCCCGTCCCGGGCTGGGCTCCGCCCGGTAGCCCAGGGCTCCGAGCCATCCGACGACCTTGCGCCCGATCTCCTCGGGGAGCACCCAGTTGGCCAGAAGCTGGTCGGAGCGGTCGCGCAACAGCAGATGCCCCAACCCGGGCCCCCCGGTGGGGACCAGGAGCCACATGACGTGGTCCAGCTGCTCCCTGGGCGCACTAGAGCGCAGCCCGTCGATGCGGCTGATGCGCAGCTCGTCGTCGGTGGCCTCCAGCTCGGGCACCGAGAGCGCCCTGGCCTTGACCCGGCCCCACGCCATCAGGGTGGGCAGCACGAGCAGGACAGCCACCGCCCCGGGTAGCAACCAGATGGCCGGGGACGTCGGCTGGGCCCCCGAGTGGTAGGTGAGAGCGAACACCACCGCTGCGACCAGCAGCACCAGGAGGACGGCGAGCACGATGCCGAACTGCGTGTAATAGCGCCGGACCACAGCCCGGCGCTCGGTTGGCCCTGCCGGCCAGCGGGAGGCCGCCGGCGCGCTCACTGTCCCCATGCGGGCGTGGCCGGCCTGTGCACGGGAGGGTACGCCGGGGAGGGGACCGCCGGGGGTGCCGAAGCGCCGGGAGTGTTGTAGTACGTGCCTGCACCGCCGGCGAGACCGGCCGGGACGAGGTCCTTGGTCCAGTTGTGAGCATGCACCAAGACGTTCTTCTGCTCTGCTGCCCTGGCTGCGGCCTCGGCCTCGTTGACCAGCTGCCGCCCGGCGGCAACCCTGCCCGTGTACAAGCGCGAGTCCCGCTCCCCGGCCTGCCAGCGGCGCCACTGGGCGTCGGACAGCCCGGACGCCGTCTGGAGGCCCGCCACCTCGGGGACATCGACCTCATTTGCGCGCCAGAGCCGTCCCAGCCCGGCCCGGGACGCCAACAGGCCGCCCGCAGCGCCGAAGGCTGTCCCCACGGCCTCGTTCCGCCAGCTGAAAGGCTGGTCTGTCATCCACCCGTCGAGGGCCGTGGCCGCCGCTCCCGAGGAGGCGCCGAAGCCGACGTTGAGGAGCACATTGGCACCGGCCGTCTCGGCCACGTCGCCCAGCGGCCCCGCCGCCGCCCCTATCAGCGCTCCCATGGCCCCGTCCGCCGCCACCTGGCCCCAGTCGATCGGCTGGTGGCGGACCAGGTCGGCGACGACGGTGCTGCCGGCGCCCATGCCTCCTCCGACCAGCGCCGGAACGATCAACGCAGTCGAGCCCGGGACCAGCACCGAAAGTGCGACAACGCCGGCTACTGCCGCTGTTGCGACCAGCACTTCCTTCCAGTGGCCCTCTTTCCAGCCCTTCATCTGGGCCGAAGCCTCAGCCGCCGTCACCGGGTGCAGCCCGAGGGGGTCGGCGTAGCGGAGCGGGTCGTTCCACGCGTACGCGTAGGCGCCGGCGCTCGCACCGACGGGGGCCAACCCGGCGGCCAAGGGGTCCCGGCTGAGGAAACAACGCGTCGCCGGGTCGTACCAGCGGTTGCGCAGCCACACGAGGCCGCCGACCTCGAGCTCACCGAGGAAGCCGAGCTTGGGGTGCCGCGCGCCGCGCCCGGCCCCCGTGCCGGGCTTCCCGGCGCCACCGCTGCTGCCAGCCGGGGCGCTGTCG
>JAJZIY010000095.1 GCA_021828475.1 Actinomycetes bacterium | reverse complement strand
GGCGGCACTGCTAGAGGGCGCGGCCAACACCTCGGTCGAATCGGCCATCAAGGCCGTCCACGGCCAGGACGTGATCGTCAGGCGCCGCCTGGAGGAAACCGAGCGCGAGATGCGCCGCCTCCAGGAGGAAACCGCCCTGCAGCAGGCCGAGCTCAGAGCCATCCACTCCAGCATGACGATGCGGGCCCTGGCCCCGGCGCGCGAGTGGTACGGGCGCCTGCGCCGGGCGGCCCGCTGAGGATGCCCAAGCCGCCCAAGCAGGCCGCCCGCAGGGACCGCGGCGCCGCCCGCCCCCTGGCCGTCCTGTCGGGGACAAGTGGCCGCCTCCACGAGCTGCTGGCCGACTGGCTGTCCGCTGCGTCCCCGGAGGACATCGCCGTGCTCGACGCGTACGGTGCACTCGCCCCCGGCTCCGGCGCTGCTCCCGTGCCGGCGAGCCTCCCCGTCCAGGACATCGTCGACCTTCTCGGGGCCGGTGCCGCAGGAGGGGGCGGCCCGGTCACAGGCATCGGTGCCGTCGTGCCGATCGTCGTCGACGAGCACGGCCGCGTCAGCGAGGCGGGGGCGGCGCGTTCGGGCGAGGGCGCGCTCGTGCCGTGGGGCGGCGGGGAGCCGACGGCAGCGCGCCATGTGAGCTTCCGGCGCGACGTGGCCGGTACGACGGCGGGTGTGGCGGCGGTCAGCGCCGCGGCGCTCGACGGCTTCGATGCCGCCTCAGCCGGTGACCTCGGCCCTGCCGGGACCGTGTCGAGGGCGCTCGAGCATTGCGGCGGGCGGGGGCTGAGGACCGTCCTGGAGCCGTGGTGGCGGGTAACGCTGCCGGCGGAGGTGCCGGCCGCCACCGCCTACGGGCAGAGCGCCGCCAGGCGGGGGGCGGGGCCGCGTCGCTGGGCGGAGCGGGACGAGCTGTGCCCCTCCCGGGTGCTGGTGGTCACGGGCACCCTGCCCGGTCTGGGAGCGGGTGCTGACGGCCTCGGGGGCCTCGTCGAGGCACTGGCGTGCTGCCCGGGGACGCGGGTCACCCTGGCCTGCCAGGACGGCTTCGCCGTAGCCCGCCACGCCGAGCACTACCAGCGCCAGGGCATCGAGGTGGTGGCGGGCCCGCTCGACTGGCTCGCGTGGTGCGGCGACCGGCGCTACCACTACTCGCACGTGGTGGTGTCGGACGAGGGGCTGACGACACGCCTCTGGCCCATCGCCCGGTCGACCCAGCCGCAGGCCATGGCCGTGCTCTACAGCGAGAGGCTCCCCCTGCGGGCGCTCCAGGGCACCGTGGGGGCCACGCGGGGCGAGACCGGCACGCAGACCTTGGCGGAGGTGCTCCAGGCCCGGCTGCTGCACCAGGTCGATGGCATCGAAGCGGCCTGGTGCTGCGCGGCGTCAGACGCGAAGCTGCTGTCCGGCCTGTCGCCGTCGACCGGGGTGACGGTGCTCGGCCCGCCGGTGGTGGCCCCTGTGCCTGGCAAGGGTTTCTCCGACCGTGACGGCGTCGTGGTCGTGGCCACCGACGCCTACGACCTGGTGGCCGATGCCGAGGAGAGCGCTCTGCAATACCTGGAGCGGCTGGTGCCGGCATGGCGCCGCCGGGACATGAGCCTGCGGGCGCGGGTGGTCGCCGACTGGCCGACCCCGGGCCTCGTGGCGGCTGCCGCCCGCAGCGGGGCTGAGATAGTGCCCTCGGGCGGCAACCTTGCAGCCGTGCTGGCCACGGCCCGCCTGGTGGTAGGGCCGGCTGCCCACGGCACCAGCGCCTGCTCCTGGGTGCCGGCGGCGGTGGCTGCCTGCACGCCATGGCTGTGCTCTGCGAGCGCCCTGAGGGGGACTTTCCTCGAGCCTCTCGCCGACATGGGAGCGCTGGAGGGGACGGCCGCCATGACATCTCGCGGCTGGGCCCTGCTGACCGACGAGGGGGAGTGGTCGGAGGTGGCCGCTGCCCTGGGCGAGCGGCGCGACGCCATGGCGGCGGACAGGGGCCACGCGCTGCTCGGGGCCATCACAGCCGCCGGGCTGGAGCCGCCCCTGGCGCCCCGGTGGCCCGAGCACCGCTGGTCCGCCCGACCTGTCGTGGCCCGGCCCCAGCCTGCGCTGCGCCCGCCGTCCGTCGCCGACCCCCCTGCCGTGTTCGTGGCGGACAGCCTGAGCGAGGACGAGCGCTACGAGCTCTGGCACGCGCGCCGTGGCCCGGGCAACGCCGAGGTGGTGGCGGCCATAGCAGCGGAGGCCCTCGCCGCTGCCTACCAGCCGACCATCTCCGTGCTCATGCCGGTCTGCGACACCGAGCCCTGGATGCTCGAAGCCGCCGTCGCCTCCGTGGCCGACCAGCCGTACCCCAACTGGGAGCTGTGCATGGCCGACGACGCGTCGGTGCGGCCCGAGACCCTGGCTGCCATCGAGGCGGCGCAGCGGCGCGACGCCCGGGTCAAGCTGACCCGCCTGGAGCGGCGCTCGGGCATCTCGGCGGCCACCAACGCCGCCCTGGCCCTGGCCGGCGGGGAGTTCGTGGCCTTCTTGGACCACGACGACGTGCTCAAGCCCCACGCGCTGGCCCAGGTGGTCCGCTGGCTCGACGCCGACCCGGACCTCGACATGCTCTACAGCGACGAGGACAAGCTGACCCCGGCGGGCAGGTTCACCGAGGCCCGCTGGAAGCCCGACTGGTCACCCAACCTGCTGCTGTGCCAGAACTACGTCTGCCACTTCCTGGTGCTGCGCCGCGAGCTGCTGGAGCGCATGGGCGGCCTGCGCAGCGAGTACGACGGCAGCCAGGACTACGACCTGGTGCTGCGGGTGGCCGAGGCCACCGACCGGATCGCCCACGTGCCGGACTCGCTCTACAGCTGGCGCATCCACGAGCGCTCGGCTGCGTTGGCAGGCGACGCCAAGCCGTGGGCCTGGCTGGCGGCCCAGCGGGCCCTCGGCGACTACCTGGCCCGGAGAGAGGCGGCGGGGGAGACCGGGGGCTGGACCGAGGAGGGGGCGTGGTTCGACGTCCACCGGACACGCTTCCGGCGTTCGGGCGAGCCCAAGGTCAGCATCGTCATCCCGACCCGCAACGGGCGGCACCTGCTCGGGCGTTGCATAGAGAGTGTCATCTCCAAGTCGGTTTACGACAACTACGAGCTGGTGGTGGTCGACAACCAGAGCGACGACCCCGAGACCCTCGAGTACCTGGCCACCCTGCCCGGACGTGTCGTGGGTTACCCGCACGAGTTCAACTACTCACGCCAGCTCAACCTGGCCGTCGCCGCTGTCGAGTGCGACCTGCTGGTGTTCCTCAACAACGACACCGTCGTCATGACGACCGACTGGCTGGACCGGCTCATCGAGCAGGCCATGCGCCCCGAGGTCGGGGCCGTCGGGCCCCGGCTGCTCCTGCCTGACGGGCGCGTGCAGCACGAGGGCATCCTCGTCGGCGCCTGGCGGGGGCACGCCAACTCCGTCGAGTGGGGCAACTGGTGGCGCATGGGCGACCTGGCCCGCGACGTGACGGCCGTCACCGGCGCCTGCATGGCCACCCGCCCCGGCGTCTTCCGCCGGCTGGGGGGCTACGATGAACGGCTTCGAGTGGCATACAACGACGTCGACTACTGCATGAGGCTGCACCAGGCCGGTTACCAGGTCGTCTACGAGCCCGACGCAGCCCTCTTCCATGCAGAGGGCTCCACGCGCGGCACCGTGGAGGACCCCCACGACGCGCCCCTCTTCAACGACCGGTGGCGGCCCCGTTCGAGTTGCGACCCGTACTACAACCCCAACCTCAACCGCAACCGCCTGCTGTTCCGGGTGGAGCCGTGAGCCGGGCGACGAGCGACGGGCCGGCGCTGGCGGCCTGGCCGGAGGAGCCCGAGACCCCCAAGGGTGACGGAGGCAGGCGCGGCAACGGTCGCCGTGACGGCGGCACCGACCGCGCCAGGCGGCCCCGCAGGCAACGCACGACGGTAAACGCGGCCAAACCCCGGTTCACCTGGCGCGAGTACGCCGGCTACCGCGAGCTCTTCGTCAACCTGACGCTCCGGGAGCTGCGCTCCAAGTACAAGCGCTCGGTCATCGGCTGGGGCTGGTCCATGATCAACCCCCTGGCCAACATGGCCATCTACACCATCGTCTTCTCGATGCTGTTCCGCATCCACCCGCCACTCGGCGTCCCGAGCAACCTCAACAGCTATGCCCTCATGTACCTGTGCGGCATGCTGCCCTGGACGCTGTGGCAGAGCAGCATCATGGAGTCGATGGGCGCCCTGTTGGGCAACCAGAACCTGATCCAGAAGACCTATTTCCCCCGTGAGCTGATACCGGGCGCCACGGTGGCGTCCAAGCTGGTGTCGCACATCATCGAGATGTCATTGCTCATCACCGTTATCGTGGCCGTGGGCAACTGGCGGGCCCTGATCTTCATACCGTTGGTGATCGTCACCATCGCCATCGTGGTGGTCTTCGCCACCGGCATGTCGCTCATCTTCTCGCTGGGCAACGTCTTCTACCGCGACATCATGCACTTCGCCAACATCCTTTTCTTCATCTGGATGTTCCTCACCCCGGTCACCTACCCCTGGTACCTGGTGGGCGGCGGGCTCAACGGCAGCGACCAGCTCTCAGCGCCCCGGGTGGTGCACCTGCTCGGCCATGCCTTTTCGCTGGGGACGCTGTTCAAGGTCAACCCCATGACCGACGCCGTGCTGGCCTTCCAGACCTTCATCTACGACGGCTCCCTCCCCTCGAGCAACCACATGGCGTCCTACTACCCCCTCAGCACGGCCGGGGTGCAGGGCCCACTGACCCACAGCGCCCTGCCGGCGCTCATCTCCTGGGGGGACTACGGCTACCTGGTGGTGTGGGCGTTCGCCATCTTCGTCATCGGGCTGTGGCTCTTCCGCAAGTACGAGGCCCGCCTGCCGGAGGAGCTGTAGGAGTGGGCACCCCGGTGGTGGTGGCGGAGCACGTCTCCAAGAAGTTCCGCATGTACCGCGAGCGCAACAACTCCATCAAGGCCGCCGTCATGCGGGGCGGGCGGGCCAAGGTGGACGTCTTCTGGGCACTGGACGACGTGAGCCTGGAGGTCCAGCAGGGCTCGACCACCGGCCTGGTGGGCGCCAACGGCTCGGGCAAGTCGACCATGCTCAAGTGCCTGGCCCGCATCCTGCGCCCCGACAAGGGCTCGGTGTCGACGGTGGGCAAGATGTCGGCGCTGCTGGAGCTGGGGGCGGGCTTCCACCCCGAGCTGACGGGCCGGGAGAACGTGTTCCTCAACGGTGCCATCCTGGGCCTCAAGCAGAGGGAGCTGCAGGAGCGCTTCGACGACATCGTGGACTTCGCCGGGATAGGCCAGTTCATCGACGAGCCGGTCAAGAACTACTCCTCGGGCATGTACGTCCGCCTCGGCTTCTCGGTGGCCATCAACGTGCAGCCCGACATCCTGCTGGTGGACGAGGTCCTGGCGGTTGGCGACGAGGCCTTCCAGCGCAAGTGCCTGGAGCGCTTCGCCGAGCTCAAGCACAACGGCAAGACGGTCATCATCGTGTCGCACTCGATGCAGTCGGTGGTCAACATGTGCGACCACGCCATCTGGTTCCAAAAGGGCCACAAGATGGCCGACGGCGACCCCAAGGAGGTCGTGGAGGCGTACACCGGCTCGATCGTGCTCGACGAGCACAGGCCGGCAGACAAGGGGGACCGCTGGGGCTCGGGTGAGGCCCGCATCGAGCGGGTTGAGCTGCTCGACCGCGAGGGCCGCGAGGTGACCCGGCTCAAGAGCGGCGAGCCCCTCACCCTCCGGCTGTCCTACACCACCTCCGAGCCGGTGGCCCGGCCGGTGTTCTCCGTGTCGGTCCAGACCCTGCAGGGCGTCGTCATCAGCAACCCGACGACCCGGGAGGCCGAGCTGGTGCCCGAGAAGCTCGACGGCAGCGGGCGCCTGGAGCTGACCCTGCCGAGGCTGCCCCTGCTGCCCGGGACCTACGACGTGACGGTCTCGGTCACCGACTTCACCATGGCCCACCCCTACGACGTCCGCCGCAACGTGCTGCGCTTCGACGTCGACCGCAAGGGGCCGACCGAGCCTGCGGGCATCGTCTCCTTCGGCGGCGGGTGGGCGTTCGACTCCTGAGCCGGCCGGTTGCGACTGCCCCGAGGCGAGGGGTGTAGCCTCGTCCCAATGACGCGGTACCTGGTCACTGGCGGCGCGGGCTTCATCGGGTCCCACCTGGCCGAGGCGCTCGTCTTGCGCGGCGACGAGGTGCTGGTCCTCGATTCCCTGGCCACGGGCCGCCTGTCCAACCTGGACGCTCTGGCGGGCAACCCCCGGTTGAGCTTCGTCCAAGGGTCGGTGCTCGACGAGCTCGCTGTCGACCAGGCCGTGCGCAACTGCGACGTGGTCGTGCACCTGGCTGCGGCCGTGGGTGTGAAGCTCATCGTCGAGGAGCCCCTGTACTCCCTGACCACCAACATCAAGGGCGCCATCACGGTCCTGGAGGCGGCGCACCGGTACCGGTGCAAGGTCATGGTGGCCAGCAGCTCCGAGATCTACGGCAAGAACAGCGCCGTCCCTCTCAACGAGCAGTCGGACCGGGTCCTCGGGTCGCCCGCTGTGGCACGCTGGGCGTACTCGACGTCCAAGGCGGTGGACGAGATCCTGGCGTACGCCTACCACCGGGAGCGGGATCTGCCGACGATCGTGGTGCGCCTCTTCAACACCGTGGGCCCCCGCCAGAGCCCGGCGTACGGCATGGTCATACCACGGCTCGTGCGCCAGGCACTTGCAGGGGAGCCGCTCACTGTCTACGGGGACGGGACGCAAACCAGGTGCTTCTGCCACGTTGCGGACGTGGTGCGGGCACTGGTGGGGCTCCTGGACGAGCCGGCTGCCGAAGGCGACGTGTTCAACATCGGCAGCTCGGAGGAGATCTCGATCGCCGAGCTGGCC
>JAJZIY010000094.1:1766-6987 GCA_021828475.1 Actinomycetes bacterium | reverse complement strand
CCTGGCCGGCGGCCGGGTACATGACCCGCCCCGGGGCCTCCAGCGGGCTGGCCAGTACGAGCCGGTCGACCGGAGCTCCCGGTGAGGCCAGGAGGGCGGTCTTGGCCACCATCGAGCCCTCGCTCTCCGCTACGACGGCGACCGGCCGGCCCGAGCGCCATGCGAGGGCGTCCACCTGGGCCAGGAACATGCGGTCGAGCACGGCGAGGCTCTTCACCGTGTCGGCCGAACCGTAGGGGAGGGGGGCGCCCGTCCGGGAGAGGCCGTGGTAGGAGAAGCGCACCTCGTAGAAGGGCCCGGGGACCGGGTGGGAGGCGGCGCCGTCCCAGGTCGAACCGTAGCCGGAGACAAGGAGCAGGGGCGGGTCATGGCGAGGCCCCGCCCCGCCTCCTGCCTGGACCACCCCGGCACCGGCAGCGGCCGCCGTCGTGGGCCTGGCCCGGTCGAAGCCCATGGTCGTGCCGGCCACCACGACCACGGCCAACCCCACGATGGCGACCGGTACCAGCGGGAGGGTGAAGCGGGGGGCGCGCCTGTCGACCACTGCGTGCACCGCCCCGACCCAGGCCCAGGCATTGAACAGGCCCGAAAGGATGCACACGAGCGGCCAGAACGGCGCCGGCAGGACGCCTATGACGGAGCCGCTCATGCTCAGCGCCAGGAACGACAGCGCCACCCACGCCACGCCGCGCGGCGGCAGCGCCCGCCGCCACCAGTCGCCGGAGATGCCGACGGGGTGCAGTACCACGGCCACGAGCAGGGCGGCAGGCACGCCCGCCAGGAAGAGCCAGGACACCGGGACCACGGCGGCCCCGAAGAGGACCACCACGCTCGGCAGGAGAAGCGCGGCCGACAGGACGGTGGCCACGGCGGAGCGCGTGAGCAGCCGGGCGGCGCCCGGCCTGGCGACGTGGGCCGGCCAGGCCAGGTGGACCGACAGGGCTGTCATGGTGGTCCTCACGACCATGAGGGCAGCTGCCTCCCCGGCCAGGGCGGCCCAGGAGGTGTTGTAGACGCTCAGCCAGCGCAGGTCACCGAAGACGCCGAAGGGTGCGATGGCGTTGGTCTGGGGGGCCAGCTGGGGCCGCGCCGTGGGGTCGAAGACGGCGAGCAGGACCAGCTCCAGCAAGCTGGTGCCGGCGCAAAGCGACACCAGTGCCCACCAACGTCCCCGGATCGAGCCCGGCCTGTACTTGACGGTCACGCGGTCGCCCATGGCTGCGCCTCAGCGTCGTCCTGCCTTGGACACTAGAACACCCGGCGAAAGAACGCGTGAAAGGGCTGCAGGACCTGCTCGACAGCGGGAGGCGGGCACGGGCGCTCGCCCCGCCACTCGTCCATGCGCATCCCTGGTGGGTCACCCGGTCGCGTGCCCCAGGCGCCATACCACCGACTCCCACGGGCGCAGCCGCAGGGCCGGCGGGGTGCACTCGGGCGGTCCTGCCAGGTTGGCCAGGACCACCTCTCCTGCCTCCCACTCCGGCCCGACCGCCAGCCTGAGGCGGAGCTCGCCGGCCCCGAAGTTGGCCGCCACGAGCAACGAGGAGGTCGGGCCGGAGCGCAGGAACGCCCAGAGCCGGGGGTGCTCGGGCTCGAGCAGCTCGAACCTGCCCTCGCTGACGGTGGGGTCCTCGTGGCGCAGGGCGATCAGGCGCCGGTAGTGGGAGAGCACGGAAGACGGGTCGCCCTCCTGTGCTGCCACGTTGAACTCGACGTGGTCCGGGTTGACAGCGATCCAGGGCTCGCCGGTGCTGAACCCGGCCCCTGGCCCGGCGTCCCACTGCACGGGGGTGCGGGCGTGGTCGCGGCTGCTGCGCCCGAGGGCCTCGACCAGAGCTGCGAGGTCCACGTCCCCGCGCCGGCCGGCGGCGGCGTGGAAGTTGAGGCACTCGATGTCGCGGTACTCGGCGATCGAGGAGAAGGGGGCGTTGGCCATGGCCACCTCGTCACCCTGGTAGACGTAGGGGGTGCCCTGGTGCAGGTGCAGGACCGTGGCCAGGGTCTTGGCCGAAGCGACGCGGTGAGCACCATCGTCGCCGAAGCGCGAGACGCTACGGGGCTGGTCGTGGTTGCCCCAGTAGAGCGAGTTCCAGCCGTGGCCGGCCAGGCCCTCCTGCCAGCGCGCCATGGACGCTTTGAGGGCGGGCAGCGAGAGAGGACGCAGGTCGTAGCGGTGCTCGCCGTGATCGAGCGACACGTGCTCGAACTGGAACACCATGTCCAGCTCGCGGCGCTCGGGGGCGGTGAAAAGCGCAGCCTGGTCCAGGGTCACACCAGGCATCTCGCCGACCGTGAGAACGTGCTGCGGTCTGCGGGCGAAGACCTCCCGGTGCATCTCCTGGAGGAACTCGTGGTTGCGGGGGCCGCAGACGTAGCCGTCGCCGCCGGGACCGTAGAGAGACCCGGGCCGAGGGGTGACGTCGCTGAGCGGGAGCCTCTTGCTGATCATGTTCATGACGTCCATGCGGAAGCCGTCGATGCCGCGGTCGAGCCACCACCGCATCATCGAGTACACCTCCTGGCGCACGTCGGGGTTCTCCCAGTTGAGGTCGGGCTGCTTGCGGGAGAAGATGTGCAGGTAGTACTGGCCGGTCGCTTCGTCCCACTCCCAGGCAGGGCCCGAGAAGGCCGATTCCCAGTTGGTCGGTTCGGAGCCGGGCCGCCCCCCGGTGCGCCCGGGGCGGGGATCGGCCCACCAGTACCAGTCGCGCCTGGCACCGGTGCGCGACGAGCGTGAAGCGACGAACCAGGGGTGCTCGTCGGAGGTGTGGTTGACCACCAGGTCCATGAGGAGCTTCATGCCCCGGCCGTGCAGTTCTGCGAGGAGCTCGTCGAAGTCCTCCATGGTCCCGAAGAGCGGGTCCACGTCGCGGTAGTCGCTGATGTCGTAGCCGTTGTCGTCCATCGGCGAGCGGTAGACGGGCGACAGCCAGACGACGTCGACGCCGAGGCTGTCCAGGTAGTCGACGCGCTCGATGATGCCCCGCAGGTCGCCCACGCCGTCGCCGTTGGCGTCGGCGAAACTGCGCGGGTAGATCTGGTACACGACCCAGCGCTTCCAGTCGTCCGGGTGTCGCCACCCCGGCCTGGTCAACGTGGGAGCGCTCTCCGGAACGGGCAAGGTCTACCTCCTGCAATGCCGGGCCCTGCTCGGTGGGGCCATGCCCTGGACAGGGCCTCAGCCATTATCGGTACCCGACCGGGCTCGCGCACCCTCACTGCCGGATGAGCCAGGAGGCGGGCCTGCCCCGGGCCGCCCGGTGAGGTGGCGGCCGGAGGCCTGCTCAGGTCGTGGGCAGGTCGAGCGCTCGGAGCTCGCCCTCGGGGTCGTTGCACCCGACGACCCACTCGTCCTGGTCGGCACCCTGGAAGCTGATGCGCACGCCCCTGGGCGTGTTGTGGTGCACCGCAGCGAAGATGGTCTTCTTGAAGCCGTGGACGCTCGCCACCTCGATGACCCCCGGCAACCGCGTGCCGACCCGGAAGCCGATGATGTCGGCCGCGGCGTGGGCGTTGTCGAGCACTTCAGCGGTCACGATGCTGGACACGGGTGCCCGAAGATCTCCGTGGGCCCCCTCCAACTTCTCCGTCGTGCTCAGGTGGAGCACGAGGTCGTCGCCTTCCCTCTTCAGCTCTGCCATCGGTGGCCTCCTCTTTCTGCCTCTTTGTGCTGCCTAGGAACCTACTAGCCGGGTGATCGAGGCAGCGCATGGAACCGGGCCCCGCCCCGGCAGGTCGTAAACGGCAATGAGACCGTCGAAGCACCCCAAATGGGCAGCATCGCTTGCGGCGGCCGTGCCTTGCGCAGCCCTCCTGTCCGGCTTGGCCGTAGCCGCCGGCCCTGCCCGGGCCGGGGCGGCGGCTACGCAGAGGCCGGCGGACGCCGGCTCTCCGGCCCACTTGGCGGCGCTCGCCTCAGAGCGCCCCGGCGCCGCCGGGAGCGCCAGGCGGGCCGTGGCACCGGCGGCACGGATCCCCTGGAGGCAGGTCGGAGCCGGTTGGTCGCTTGCGGTCGAGGTACCGGACGTGGCCAAGTACGACAGGTACGTCGGGTACCTGCTCTCGCCGGGAGGGGAGCGGTACGACGTACGGACGTTCTCCCTGCCCGGGCAGGGCGGGATGGCAAGGCTCGCCGACTGGTCGGGAGACAAGCGGCGCGCCCTCGTCGAGTTGGCGGCCCCGGGTGCGGCCGGGGACCTCACCCAAGTCGTGGACCTCGACCTCGGCACCGGGCGCGAGCTCGGTAGCTTCAGTGTCGCCAACCTGGCCTCGGTCCAGTTCACCAGGCCGATGGGGACCGCCCTTCTGGTCACGACCCGCTCGGCGATCTACCGTGCCTACGCCGACGGGGCCGTGCAGGCCACGCTTCCCTCGCGACTGGTGGACCACCCCGTCCAGACACCGCTGGGCGAGTACCCCGATCCGTTGTACACGCCGGCCGGCACGGAGATCGTGCTCCAGTCTGCCTCCGGTCTCGAGGTGGCCACCAACGCCGGCACTCCTGTGCGGAGCCTGCGCTCGCCTACCGGCGAGGCCTGCAGCCCGGTGCGGTGGTGGGCGCCGGGGACGGTCCTGGCATGGTGCGGCACGGGCTACTACGGAGGGTCGCAGATCGGGGGCCAGCTGTGGCGCCTACCTCTGTCGGGCGCTGCCCCGAGCCCCGTCACCCCCGCCCTCCACGGGGCCATGGCTCCGATCGACGAGGACGCCTGGACGCTGCCGTCGGGTACCTACGTGCAGCAGATGCTGATGGCGTGCGCCGGGGCGTGGTGGACCGGCAAGCTTGGGCCCGGGGGCCAGGTGACGCGGGCCCGGGTGCCCACGAGCGACGGCAACGTGTTCGTCGACGGCGCCTACGGCGCCCGCCTGCAGATAAGAGCCGCCCTCAACTGTGGCCAGATGGGCCCGGGCCTGGCGGTGGTGGGGGACTCGCTGGCATGGTTCAACCCCGTCACCAACTCGCTGCAGGTACTCCTGGGCCCGATGCCGGGAGACAAGGCGACCCGGGACAGTTCCGTCGTCGACGCGCTGCTGTACGACCCGCTGCCCTCGTCCTGGCAGGCGGGCTGGCTCTGAGCCGTCGTGCGAGGCCGTCGGTGCCCCGGCTCAGCTCACCAGGGGTCGAGCCCCAGCAGGCGGCGGCCCAGGTCGTCGATGACGGCCAGCTGGGCGTCGTTGTAACGGCGGGGCGGCCTCCTGCCGTACCCGTGGGTCTGGTCGA
>JAJZIY010000094.1:0-1666 GCA_021828475.1 Actinomycetes bacterium | reverse complement strand
CGGTGCCCCGGCTCAGCTCACCAGGGGTCGAGCCCCAGCAGGCGGCGGCCCAGGTCGTCGATGACGGCCAGCTGGGCGTCGTTGTAACGGCGGGGCGGCCTCCTGCCGTACCCGTGGGTCTGGTCGACGCGGACGTAGCGCACGAAAACCGCAAGGCGAGCGGGCGGCAGGCGGTTGTGTGAAGCGGCGTGGGGCATGAGGTGATGGAGCATGGCGAAGTCCCCGGCGTTGCCCGTGACCTCGATCGTCTCCATCTCCGGGATCCTCTTCCAGTTGTCGTGCAGGTGCCGCCCTGCGGGCGAGCCCGCCGCCGTCTCGGCGACGTGGCGGTGGCCTCCTGGGACGACATGGATGCCGCCACCCGTCGCCGCCACGTCGGTCAGGTAGTAGCACCCCCCCACCTGGAGCTCCTCCGGGGCCCCGAGGAAGTCGTCGACGTCGTTCGGCACCGAGGCGTCGACGTGCAAGCCCTGGCTCAGGATGCCGCCACCCGACGAGTTGCGCAGCGTGATGCCGACCGAGCCGTCGTAGACCCTCAGCTCCGGCCGGCCGAGCAGCTCGGCCGCCACCTGGTAGAGCCGCTGGTTGCAGAGCAACGGCAGGAGATCGGGCGTATCGATGCAGTCGTCGCGTGTGCCGTCGGCCAGAAGGCGGTGGGGCTTCAGCCTGCCGGCATGGGCGTGCCAGTGCTCGGGGACGGTCAGGTCCCGGGGGAGGAGGTCGCGCACGGCACCGGCATACCGGGCCACTTCGGCCGCTCCGAGCACTCCGGGGACCAGCAGGTAGCCGTCGTCGAAGAACCGCTGCCGCTGCCCGGCGCCGATGGTCCCCGCGCTGCCTGGTCCCTGTGCCACGGTCATCAAGACCACCTCCGTGTGCTACTGCCATCTGCCCACCGGTCCACACGAGGCCGCCGCACCGGACCGCCCGTCCTCGCCGACGGTGCTGCTCCCTGGGAACAGCTCGGTACCAACGCTACCGAGGATGCCCGAAGGCGCGCGGTCGGGGGAGCGGACCTCGGCCCTACGGCGGGGCGCAGCTGAGCCGGCGCCGGGACGGCCGCTTGGCGGGGAGCCCAGCGCGCGTACTTGTCGCGGCAAAACGGCGCACGTGAGCGCCCGGGCCGGCCGGGGGGTGCGGGACCGCTGGGTGCCTCACTGCCGGGGGCGGGCGGTACGGCCGACGCCGCCACGCGCAGTGGCGCGCGAGGGGCTGCGGCCCGGTGAGCTTCCCTGGACGCCTGGCCACGGCCAAGGTCCTTACCTTTGCAGTCGGCGCGGTGCCTGTGCTGCGGTTCCAGGAGGCCCTGGCCGAACCTACGACGTGCTCACCGAGGACTTCGGCCGGTTCAAACCGCCTCGAGGTGCGATTGCCGGTTTGTTGTTCCGCTCGCCGTGCAGCCGCAAGCCCGCAAAGTGATCGCGCCCATCCACCTCGGTCGAGGTCTTCGGACAGCGAAGTCTTCAGAAGGCTCGAGGACTGATCCGGAAGACAGGAACGTCCGGGGCGATCCGCTCGAATTCCTCGATCGGGTCAGCGCGGTTCACGCGGATGTGAGGACGCCCTCCGGGGGCGACTTGTACATAGCGCCGAAGGATCGGCGCCCGCTCTTCGACAGGGACCTCCTCGAGCACGACCTCCTCGCGCCGGCCGTGCCGTAAGACGG
>JAJZIY010000093.1 GCA_021828475.1 Actinomycetes bacterium | reverse complement strand
GTGTTCGAGGACGCACGCTTCGCCGCCGGCACCCGTGCTGTTGCAGAGGCGGTCGCGGGCACCAAGGCCTTCACCGTCGTGGGTGGGGGTGACAGCGCCAGCGCCCTCAAGCTGTTCGGCTTGGACGACCAGGTCGACCACCTCTCCACGGGTGGAGGCGCCTCCCTCGAGCTCATCGAGAAGGGCGACCTTCCCGGCCTGGCGGCCCTGCGCTCGGCCTCGGCGCGCGGGCAGGGCTGAGCGGTGGCCTCCCGCAAGCCGCTGATCAGCGGCAACTGGAAGATGAACCATACGCATCTCGACGCCATCGCCGTGGTGCAGAAGCTGGCATACAGCCTCGGCCCGGCCGACTACGAGCGGGCCGAGGTGTCCGTCCACCCCAGCTTCACGGCCCTGCGCTCCGTCCAGACCCTGCTCGACGCGGACGAGGTGCCGATCGCTCTCGGTGCTCAAAATGTGTACCCGGCCGACTCCGGTGCCTACACCGGCGAGGTCAGCCCTGTCATGTTGGCCAAGCTCAATGTCCGCTACGTCATCGTCGGCCACTCGGAGCGGCGCCAGTTGCTCGGCGAGACCGACGGGATGGTCAACCAGAAGCTCGTGGCGGTGCTCGGGCACGGGATGTCGCCCATACTGTGCGTGGGCGAGACGCTGGAGGAGCGGGAGGCCGGGACCACCGAGGCCAAGGTGCTGGGCCAGCTGAAGGCCGACTTCGAGGGTGTGTCCCCAGAGGCGGCCGCCAAGGTGGTGATCGCCTACGAGCCGATATGGGCGATCGGCACCGGGCGCACCGCCAGCCCGGACGACGCCCAAGCCGTCTGCAAGGCCGTGCGGGCGTGGGTGGGGGAGGCCTACGGCTCGGAGCTGGCCGGACGTACCCGGGTCCAGTACGGGGGATCCGTGACCCCGGACAACGTGGCTGAGCTCATGGCTCAGCCGGACATCGACGGCGCCCTGGTCGGCGGCGCGAGCCTGGATGCAGAGCGTTTCGCCCGCATCGCCCGTCTCGGGCACCAGGCGGACTGAGCAGGTACCTCCGGCCGGGCGTGCCCAGCGCGCCGGGCCGGAGGTGCCGCTGCGCCGCCCCGCGGCTGGCGTCGTTCGGCTCGCCACGACCCTGCCTGTCGGGCCCGCTAGCCTTGACGGCCAGGCGCGGGTTCGCGCGCCGCGCGGCGGCCTCCGAGTGGTGGCGCAGCTGGCAACGAGCTCTGCTCACAGGGCGCCCGGACGGCGCTTGGACGGGCAGGTCATATGGCGAAGCAACGGAGCGCCGAAGTGCCCTGCTACGGGGGGCACAAAGTGCGCCCTTGTACCCACCGCGCCTGAATGGGTGTCGCGCCCTGCTAGGTTAGCTGGGCAGCCGGCCACGACCTGGCCGGCGCCCGAGGTAATGGACATATCCAGAGGAGGAGGTGCCGGCTAAGTGGTGATCACGTGGACGGTGATCGCGGTTCACATAGCGCTGTGCGTCAGCCTGATCGTCTCCGTCCTGCTTCACAGCGGGAAAGGTGGAGGCCTTTCGGAGATGTTCGGGGGCGGCATGGGTTCGGCCGCTGCAGCGTCCAGCGTCGTAGAGCGCAATTTGGACCGCTTTACGGTGTTCAGTGCGCTCGCGTTCACTTTTACCACGATGATCCTGGCGATCCGGTTGCAGTAAACGCTGTACAGGCCCCTCCAGGGCCGACCAGCGCTTAGAGCACGGACCTGCCCCGCCGGGCACGTCAACGCTCAGAAAGGCGCAATGTATATGAAGTTGAAAATCGCCGGGCTTTGGGCCCGCGCAGGGGCTGAGGCCAACGGGCCCGGCGAGCCTGCGGCCCGGGGCCACAGATCTCGGAGCTTCGGAGTGGTTGCCGTGGCAGTCGCCACTGCAGCGGTCACGCTGTCCGCATGCGGCAGCGGGTCGTCCCACAACGCCGTGAAGGCGTCCTCCAACCCCAACTCCACGACCAGGACGGAGGCGCTGGGCAACTTCGGGCCGACAGGCCCGGTGGCGTCCGTGGGCAAGAGGGTCAAGGGTGGTACCGCCTATTTCATGGAGGGCCCGTCGGCGCCTCCGACCTACATCTTCCCCTTCATCAGCCCCCAGGTCTGTTCGACCATGAACTACGGGCAGCTGACGTACCTGATGTACCGACCGCTGTACTGGTTCGGAAACAACAACCAGGCCACGGTGGACTACAACTACAGCGTCGGCCTGCCGCCCAAGTTCAGCAACGGGGACAAGACGGTGACGGTCTCGCTGAAGAACTGGAAGTGGTCGAACGGCGAGCAGGTGACGAGCCGTGACGTCGAGTTCTGGATGAACCTGATGTTCGCCGAGAAGGCCAACTGGTGCGACTACACGCCCGGGTACTTCCCCGACAACGTCGCCTCGATGAGCTACCCCAACTCGAGCACGGTCGTCTTCCACATGAAGCAGGCCTACAACCCGACCTGGTTCGTCTACAACGAGCTGTCGCAGATCACCCCGCTGCCGATCGCCTGGGACAGGACCTCGTCGTCCGGGCCCACGCCCACCCCCAGCTCGAAGAACCTGCCCGACACGACCCCGGCCGGGGCCAAGGCCGTGTACACCTACCTCGACAGCCAGGCCAAGAACGTGGCGACCTATGCCAAGAGCCCGCTGTGGTCGGTTGTCGACGGCCCGTGGAAGCTGCAGAGCTTCACCTCCACAGGCCAGGTGACCTTCGTGCCCAACCCGAGCTACAGCGGTTCGCCCAAGCCGTCGCTGTCCAAGTTCGTGGAGGTGCCGTTCACTTCGGACCAGGCGGAGCTCAACGCCATCAAGTCGGGCGGCCCCAACTCCTTGACGATGGCCGAGCTGGCGGACGAGTTCCTGCCCCAGCTCAAGTCGATCGAGGCCGAGGGTTACAACGCCACCAACTTCACCGGCTTCAGCTTCTCGTACTTCCCGCTCAACCTGGGCAACCCGACCTTCGGGCCGGTGTTCCGCCAGCTGTACTTCCGCCAGGCGTTCCAGCACCTCATCGACCAGATCGGGTGGCAGAACAAGATCCTCGGTGGCTACGCCGTGCCCACCTATGGACCGGTGCCCCTGGCCCCGCCCAACAAGTTCTACGACCAGTACGAGCTCAACAACCCGTACAAGTTCAGCATCGCCGATGCGACCAAGCTGCTCAAGTCCCACGGGTGGTCCAGCGTCGGCTCCGGTCAGGTGGCCACGTGCGTCAACCCGAGCCTGTGCGGCAAGGGCGTCAAGAAGGGCCTGAAGCTGAGCTTCAACCTGGACTACCAGTCCGGCTCCGTCGTCACCGACGAGGAGGCTAAGGACCTGCAGTCCCAGGCCGCCCAGGTCGGCATCAAGCTCAACCTCACGGTCCACCCGTTCGCGCAGGTGATCAGCAAGGCCATCGACTGTGGGCCGGGCGGCACCGGCAAGGGTGCCCAGTGCAACTGGACCGCCGAGGACTGGGGCGCCGGCTGGATCTACGCCCCCGACTACGCGCCCACCGGCGAGTCGCTCTTCTACACCGGCGCCGGCGCCGACTACGAGGGCTACAGCAGCGCCAAGGCCGATGCGCTCATCAACGCCACGACCACGGCTCCGGCCAGCAAGACCACGGCCGCCCTGGACGCCTACCAGAACTTCATCGCCCAGCAGGTGCCGGTGGTCTTCTTCCCGACCGCCACGGGCAACCCGACGTCGGCTGCCGTCGTGCTGACGTCCAAGCACCTCGGTGGGTACACCAACAACGCCTACACCAACCTCACCCCCGAGACCTGGTACCTGACCAAGTAGCAGGGGGCGACTGAAGCAATGACCGGAACGGGGTGCTCCGAGTGACGGGCTACATAGTCCGTCGCCTGGGCCAGGCAGTCATAGTCATCCTCGGGGTGACGCTGATCGTCTTCGTCCTGGAGCACCTCATTTCCGGGGGCATAGCCCGGGCCATACTCGGAGCACGGGCCACCCAGCTCCAGCTCAGTGACTTCAACAAGCAGAACGGTTTCGACAGCCCGATCTGGTACCAGTACTGGGTCTTCCTCGACCACCTGCTGCATGGCAACCTCGGCTTCTCGTACAAGCAAAACCGCAGCGTCGACAGCATCATTGCCAGCGACCTGCCCCGTGACGTGATGCTCGTAGGCACGTCGCTGGTCCTGGCGGTGCTCATTGCCATCCCGATCGGCGTGGCCCAGGCCGTCAAGCGCAACCGGGCGTTCGACTACGCCGGTACGGCGACGGCGTTCGTGCTGTACTCGATGCCCTCGTACGCTCTCGGCCTGCTCCTGATCGGCGCCTTCTCCATCGCTGTCAAGTGGTTGCCTGCAAATGCGCCCCAGGGTTCGACGGTGGGCTCCATGCTGTCGCACCCGGCCGGCCTGGTGCTGCCCGTCGCCACACTGACGCTCGTGACCTACGCGCTCTTCTCGCGCTACATGCGCTCCTCAGCCATAGACAGCCTGGCCCAGGACTACATCCGCACGGCCCGGGCCAAGGGGCTCTCGGAGAAGGCGGTGCTGTGGCGCCACCTCCTGCGAAACTCCCTCGTGCCCGTCACCACCCTCATCGGGATCTCGCTGCCGACGGTGCTCACCGCAGGGCTCATCACCGAGTACCTGTTCAACTTCCAGGGCCTCGGCCTCGAGTACTACAACGCTGCGACCACCTACGACTTCCCGGTGATGCTCGGTATCACCGTGCTGGTGGGACTGGCCACCGTGGTGGGCAACCTGCTTGCGGACATCACCTACGCCATCCTCGACCCACGGGTGCGGTACTGATGCAACCTTTCGGTGGTCTCACGCAAGAGTACGAGCGGGTACCCAAGCCCGCCGTCGAGGGCCCTGAGCCGGCCGGCATCGAAGAGCCGGCGGGCGCGGAGGGTGGGGAGGTCTACAGCCAGGGGGGGGTCCTACGCCTCATTGGCAGGACCTTCGCCCGCAACCGGCTGGCCGTCATCGGTGTGGGCATCGTCATAGTGCTGGTGCTGTTTTGTTTCGTGGGGCCGCTGATCTACCGCACGGACCAGATCAACACCAACATACTCGAGAGCAACCTGGCGCCCTCGGGGGGCCACCTGCTCGGGACGGACAACAACGGCTACGACATCCTCGGCCGGCTCATGGCGGGAGGGCAGAGCTCCATAGAGATCGGCCTGGCGGTGGCATCCGTCGCCACTGTCTTCGGCGTGATCTACGGCGCCATCGCCGGGTACTTCGGCAAGATCGTCGACACCATAATGATGCGTGTCGTCGACGTCCTGCTTGCGATCCCCATCGTCTTTCTCTTCATATTCGTCTCGACCGTCATAACCCCGAGCACCTGGCTGCTCATCGCCGTCCTCGGCGGCCTGTCCTGGCTTGCCCCGGCCCGCCTCGTGCGCGGTGAGACGCTGTCCCTGCGGACGCGTGAGTACGTGCAGGCCGTCAAGGTGATGGGCGGCAAGTCACGCCGGGTGGTGTTCCGCCACATCATCCCCAATGCCATCGGGACGATCATCGTCAACGCCACCTTCCAGGTGGCCGACGCCATCTTGGTGCTTGCCCTTCTGCAGTACCTCGGGTTCGCCCTACCGCCCCCGACTGCGACCTGGGGCGGCATGCTGTCCCAGGGGAGCAACTTCCTCTCCGACGGGTACTGGTGGCAGGTGTACCCGCCGCTCGTCGCCATAGTCCTCATCGTCGTCGCCTTCAACTTCATCGGCGACGCCCTTCGAGACGCTTTCGAAGTGCGCCTCCAGGAGCGCTGAAGGCCACGCCCGGGCACGCTCACAACAGAACCAACGAACAGGAACAATGAGCCTCCTCGAAGTCGACAACCTGCAGACCCACATCCAGTTGCGCACCCGGGTCGTGCGCGCCGTCGACGGCGTCAGTTTCACCGTCGAACAAGGTGAGACTGTGGGCCTGGTGGGCGAGTCCGGTTGCGGCAAGACGATGACTGCGACCTCTGTCATGCGCCTGCTGCCCCACGGCGGCCGCATCGTGGGCGGGCGGATCCGCCTCGACGGCAGGGATCTGACGGCGATGAGCGACTCGCAGATCCGCTCGGTGCGGGGCAACGAGATAGGGATGATCTTCCAGGACCCGATGACCTCGCTAAACCCGACGATGACCGTAGGCCGCCAGATCGCAGAGAGCGTCGTGCTGCACAAGGGGGCATCCAAGCGGCAGGGCCTGGCCCGGGCTGCGGAGGTCCTCGGTCTGGTTGGCCTGCCCAACCCGACCGAGCGGCTCAACGACTACCCGCACCAGCTCTCGGGCGGTCTGCGCCAGAGGGTCATGATCGCCATGGCCCTGGCGTGCGAGCCCAAGCTGCTCATCGCAGACGAGCCGACGACCGCCCTCGACGTGACCATCCAGGCCCAGATCCTCACCCTGCTCGACGACCTCAAGCAGCGCTTGGGGATGGCCATCCTGCTCATCACCCACGACATGGGGGTCATAGCCGGGCACGTCGACCGCACCATGGTCATGTACGCGGGCAAGGTCGTCGAGTCGGCGGACACCGAAGAGCTGTTCAACGACGTCCACCACCCCTACACCGAGGCCCTGCTGGCCTCCATCCCTCAATTGGACCAGGACAAGTCCCAGCGCCTGTACGCCATACCGGGGATCCCGCCCGACCTGTCCCGAGAGCTCGTCGCGTGCCGGTTCAGCCCGCGTTGCCGCTACGCCACGGAGATGTGCCGCACCGAAGAGCCTCAGCTCGGTGGTGACGACCCGGGCCATCCGTATGCCTGCTTCCATCCTGTGAGCCGTGCCGTCACGGAGATCGCCGGGGCCGGAGACGAAATCGAGCGCAGGGCTCGGGCAGTCGCCGAAGCTGCCAGAGCGCTGGTGCCTTCGTCCGCCGCCGGCGGTCCTGGGGTAGGCGCTGGCGGGGCTGGTGCTCGTGGTGAGGGTGCCGGTGATGGCGGCACGGCTGGCTCGGCTGTGGCCGGGGCCGGCGCCGGGGCCGGCGCCGGCGCCGCTGGTGGTGCTAGCGCGGGCGGCGGTCATGGCGACGCGGCGGTCTCGGCCGGCACGGCTGGTGGTGCCAGCGCGGGCGGCGGTCATGGCGACGCGGCTGGCACGGCCGGGACGGCGGACGGCAACGACCGCCCGGCG
>JAJZIY010000092.1 GCA_021828475.1 Actinomycetes bacterium | reverse complement strand
AAGCCATGGTCGCCGCCTACCGCTGTAAGGACCGGGCCAAGGGCCGCCGGCAGATGCAACGCCTGATCGACAGCCTCGCCTCCGGCGTCCCCGCCGCGCTCATCGAGCTGCGCCGACTCGGCCACACCCTGACCAAGCGGGCGGCCGACGTGCTCGCCTACGTCGACCGGCCTCACACCAGCAACGGGCCGACCGAAGCGATCAACGGCCGCCTCGAGCACCTGCGCGGATCGGCTCTCGGTTTCCGCAACCTCACCAACTACATCGCCCGCTGCCTCCTCGAGGCCGGCGGCTTCAGACCCCAACTACACCGTCGATTGTGAAGAGCCACATGAGCACGACATGGGAGGGTTGTGCCAGGGCGTACTCGGGCCCGTTGTCGGTGACTATGGCATGGACGCCGTAGCCGTAGCGGCGCTACGCCTTCACGACCTGGGCCAGGAGCCTGGCCGTCACCGTGCCGTCGGGCGGGCCGGCGATTATGGCCACCATGGCCAACGGGTGAAGGTGCCGACAGCGCTCAGCTGGCAGAGCTTGCCCACACCCTTCAGGTTGCCGAGGTAGAAGCTGTCGAGCGCCACCAGGTGGCCCGGGCCGGTGGCGACGTGGCAGAAGCCGCCGAGCCAGTCATCGGCCACCGTCTCGGTGGTAAGGCCGGTGGTGGCGGCAGTGATGGCAGCGGCACGTGCGACCCGCTGGGAGCGCCGGGACAGGCCGTGCTCGCCCAGGATCTTCGGCACCGTCGTCTTGGACAGGGCGAAGCCGGCGTCGCCGAGCCGGTCGGCATAGGCGCGTGCCCCGAGCGTTGGTTGAGTGACGGCCATGTTCGAGAGCTGCTCGAGCACATGGGTAGGTCACCGCCCCACCCCCAAATGGTGGATGCAACCTCTATCCCCGGACAGGTAGGTCTAGGTCTAGGTCTAGGTCTAGGACAGGGGCGGGCCGGGGAGGTCGAAGAACAAAGACACTGTTCACAGGCTTATTTCTGGTGGGGGCGGGGAGGATCGAACTCCCGACGCGCAGATTAAAAGTCTGCCGGTCTTCCACTGACCTACGCCCCCGGGCGCCCACCTCGGGGCGACGGGTAGCCCATCATCCTAGGTTGACGACGCCGGGGGGCAGAAGCATGACCAGCCCGAGCAGGACGGCGCAGGCGGCCAGCACCCCCACGTCGACCACCACCCGACGGCGCTGGTGCCGGGCCCAGACATAGCCGATGGTCACGGCCAGGCCTCCGATCAGGCCGCCAACGTGCGCCTCCCAGGAGATGCCCGGGACCTGGAAGTCGATCACCAGGTTGAGCACGATCACGGTGACGATGCTCGACGTGTTGACCGACGCCCGCCGCGCCAGGACGAAGTAGGCCCCGAAGAGCCCGAACACCGCCCCCGAAGCTCCCGCACTGCCGACGTCGGGAGCGGTTAGGGCGTAGCAGGCCACGTTCCCGGCCACGCCAGCCACCAGGTACAGGCCGAGGAAGCGCCAGTGCCCGATGGCAGGCTCCACCACCCTGCCGACGATGACCAGCGAGAGCATGTCCATGCCGATGTGCAGGGCGTTGTAGTGGATGAACATGGCCGTGAACAGCCGGTACCACTGGCCGTTCGCGATCTGGAAACCCCACTCGACGGTCTGGTCCACGACGCCGGGCGAGCTCTGGGTCACGGCGAAGACGATCACGCAGGCGATCACTATGGCGATCGTGACCGGGGCCGATCGCAGCGTCGGCCGGCGCATCGCTGCCTGGCGATGGCGCACCCCTGGGGAGCGCCTGGCGGTGGTCCGGGCGCAGCGCCTGCACTGCCAGCCGATGGGCGCCTCGACCATGCACTCGGTGCAGATGGGCCGCTCGCAGGACCGGCACAACGAACTGGCCATGCGGTCGGGGTGCTCGTAACAGGTGGCGCCCGGGGGGATGCCGACCTGCCCCTCCGGGCCCTTGCCGTCCGGCTCGGGCGTGCCGGGCGCGCCCGTGCCCGCCTGGCCCGGCCATGCAAGGGCTGCAGGAGGGCTTGGTGCAGGCCATCCCGGGTCGTTGCCCGGACACTGGGGTTGCCCGGTCGGTACGGCTGGTCCCATCCTCAGGCCTCCGTTCCGGAGGCCGGGACGGTCTCGGGCCGTCCCGGGGGGAAGTTCGGTGGTACGTTCCAGTGGTCCACGGCCGGCTCTCCGTGCTCCCAGCCGAGCACGCTGAGCGTGGCGGTGCCGAGGGAGAACAACCTCCCGTAGGTCGGCGGGCAGCCTGTCCAGCGGGCAGTGAGCACCCGCAGGATGTGACCGTGGGCGAACACGAGGGCGCAGCGCCCCTGGCCGAGCGCCCGCACCCTCTCGAGCACGCGGTCGGCGCGCGAGGCGACAGCGGTGTCGTCCTCCCCCCCCGGCCAGGGGCCTTTCCAGATCGTCCATCCCGGGTAGCGCTCGCGAACCTGGGCCGTCGTCAGCCCCTCGAGGTCTCCGTAGTCCCACTCGGACAGGTCGGGGTCAACCTCGGCCTCGAAACCGGCCAGCTGCGCCGTCGTGCGTGCCCTCTGCATCGGGCTGGAGAATACGAGGTCGAAGCCCCGCCCGGCGAGCATGTCCCTGACCGACAGCGCTTCCTGACGGCCCCGCTCGGTGAGGGGAAGGTCGGTGCGGCTGGTGTGCTGGCCGCTCAGGCTCCACTGTGTCTCGCCGTGCCTGACGAGCCAGAGGGCGGGGCCGGTCACGGCCTGCGATGCCGGGCCGCGCCGGCGGGACGGTATGGGAGAAGCACCATCGGACCATAATGGCGCTCCGCCGGGCCTGCGTGGCTCGCACCGGGCCCGCAGCTCACGCGGCGCCGGCAGTTTGCGGCCGACCCCGCCGGCCACGCCACGCCCTGTCGAGCGCCGGGCCCCGAGCCGGCCACCCGCCCCGCAGGGGCTTCTCAGGTGTCGTGGCGGTTGAGCACCACGCCGGCGACGACCAGGAGGAGGACTACGAAGCCGGCCAGGTCGGCGGCCCCCCACCAGGCCGTCAGTTCGTGCGCTCCCTGGGCGACCGTGATCAGCCTGTGCCCCGCCTGGGTTGGCCAGTACTCGCCGATCGGGTTGCTCCACGACGCCGGCAGGGCCGAAAGCAGGCCGGGCAGGATGAAGATGAAGCCGACGCAGGCGGCGATCCCGCCTGCTGTGTGCCTGATGATGGCCCCGGCGCCCATGCCAAGCAGGCCGAGGAGGGTGGAGAAGATGCCCATCCCGACCACGCAGCGCAGGACGTTGTTGTCGGAGAGGGACACGTTGGGGAACGCCGGGTAGGCGCCGATGATGGCGTGCCCGAGGAAGAAGCCGACGAAGCTGAACACCTCGGTGGCGACGAAGACCACGAGGGTGAACACCGCCACCTTGGCCACCAGCACCCTGGTCCGCTTCGGCGTGGCCAGGTAGGTCGACACGGCGAGGCCGCTGGAGAACTCGTTGGTCACGGCCATGACGCCGAAGACCATCACGGTGAGCAGGGCAAGCTCCCAGCCGCCCTGGATGACTTGGAGCGGGGCCGGGGTGTTGGGCTGGGCCCCGTGGGAAGCGACGAGAAAGCAGACCAGGGCGGACAGGCCCACGCCGAACAGCCCCACCAGGGTGATCGTCACCAGCGTCGTCCGCAGGGTCCGCAGCTTGACCCACTCCGAGGCCATGGTGTCGGCCAGGCCGGGGTTGCCCCCCGCGGGGTTGCCCCCCGCGGTGGTGCCCGTGGTGGTCAGCGCGTAGGCCATCAGTGCTCCCCTGGTCGCGAGACTGTCGAGGCGGTGGGCCCCGGCCAGGATGCCTGAGCGGTGGCCGGCACCATCCCACCTGGGGGGCCGGCGCCGGCGCCGAACTCGACGGCACCCTGGGTGAGCTCCATGAACGCCTCCTCCAGCGACGCCTGCACGGTCACCAGCTCGTGTACCGGGGCGCCGGCCCCGAAGGCCACGTCGCCCACCGCCGGTGCGGCCAGCCCCGTTACGGTTATGGCCCCGTCGTCGTTGCGGGCGACCGTCGCCCCGGCCGCCTCCAGGCGGGCCAGGACCAGCTCGGGCTGGGGCGTGCGCAGCCTCACCGAGGTGCGGGAGCTGCCCTTGACGATGTCCTCGACGCTGGAGTCGGCGATCAGGCGACCTCGGCCGATGACGACCACGTGGGACGCCGTGAGTGCCATCTCGCTCATCAGGTGGCTGGAGACGAAGACGGTCCTTCCCTGCGCCGCCAGGCTCTGCATCAGGTTGCGGGCCCAGACGATGCCCTCGGGGTCGAGCCCGTTGACCGGCTCGTCGAAGAGCAGCACCGGAGGGTCGCCCAGCAGCGCCGCCGCTATGCCCAGGCGCTGTGCCATGCCGAGCGAGAAACCGCCGGCGCGCCGTCCGGCCACGTCGGCTAGGCCCACGATGCCGAGCACCTCGTCGACTCTCGAGATGGGGATGCGGCCGGCAACGGCCAGCGCTCTCAGGTGGTCTCGCGCCCGGCGGCCGGGATGGTAGGCCTTGGCCTCGAGCAGGGCCCCGACCTGGCGCATCGGTGCCGGGAGGCCCCGGTAGCCCACGCCGTTGATGCGGGCTTCACCCTGGTCGGGACGGGCCAGGCCGACGATCGTGCGCAGGGTCGTGGTCTTGCCGGCGCCGTTCGGCCCGAGGAAGCCGGTGACGGTCCCGCTGCGGACCTCGAAGCTCAGGTCGTCGACGGCGACTTTCGCTCCGAAACGCTTGGTGAGGTGCCGGACCTCGATCACGGGCGTACCTTCCGCTAGGGCTCCTACGTCGCGAGGCTACCAGCGATCGAGGTGGCGCCCCGGAAATAGGGGTGCAGGCAACTCGGCAGGGCCACCGAGCCGTCAGGTTGGCGGTACGTCTCGACCAAGGCCGCCCATACCCGGGGGACCGCCAGAGCGGACCCGTTGAGCGTGTCGCAGATCTGGTTGGGGCCGCCCCCAACGGGGCGGTAGCGGATCCCGGCCCGTCTGGCCTGGTAGTCGCTGAACCAGGAGACCGAGGACACCTCGAGCCACATGTCGCAGCCGGGGGCGTACACCTCGACGTCGAAGCTGCGGGCGTGGGACTGGCCCAGGTCGCCCGTGCAAATGTCGAGCACCCTGTACGGAAGGCCCAACGCTTCGATGGCCCCGATGGCGCGGTTGAGAATTTCCTCGTGCATGGCGGGTGCCTGCGCGCGGGTGCAAACGGAGAGTATCTCGACCTTGTCGAACTCGTGCACACGCAGCAGCCCCCGGGTGTCGCGCCCGGCGGCGCCGGCCTCCCGGCGGAAGCACGGGGTGTACGCCATGAGCCGCAGGGGGAGCTCGTCCTCGGCGAGCACCTCGCCGGCCCGCATGGAGGTGAGCGGGACCTCGGCGGTGGGCACCGCCCACAGGTCGTCGCGCTCGATGTGGTAGGCGTCGTCGGCGAACTTGGGCAGCTGGCCCACCGCCTCCAGCACCGGCGTGCGCACGAGCGACGGTGGGCGCACCTCCGTGAAGGCGTCGGAATTGCGGTCGAGGGCCAGCTGGCACAGGGCCCGCGCCAGGGTGGCTCCGCCACCGCGAAAGAGCGGGAACATCGACCCGGAGATCTTGGCACCGCGCTCGAGGTCGAGGATGCGCAGCTCGTTGCCTATGTCCCAGTGCGGCACCCGGTTGTGCGGCCCGTAACGGGCCGGGTCGAACCCGACCGTGCGCAGCACGACGTTGCCGGCTTCGGAGGCGCCATCCGGCGCGTCGTCGGCCGGGATGTTGGGCAGCCGGAGCATCGCGTCGCGCAGGGTGGCGTCGACGCCTGTCGCCTCGCGCTCCACCACGGCCAGGTCGTCGCCCAGCTGCTTGCTCTCGGCCCGCAGAGCCTCCGCCTGCTCCGGCCGGCCCGCCTTCATCGCCTCGCCCACCTGCCTGGACAAGGACTTGACCCGCGCCCGCAGCTCGTCGGCCTGGGTGGCCAGCCTCCTGGCGGCGGCGTCCAGGGCGGCGGCCCTTTCCACCTCGTCGGCCGGGACCCTCTTGCGGGCCAGGGCGGCCTTGGTCTGCTCGAGGTCTGTGCGCAGCCGGCGTACGTCGATCACCCGCACGAAGCTAACAGCTACCGGCCCGGTCGCCCCGGCTGTATCCCCTGGTCCGGGGCACACAGGCGGTCCCAGCGGCATGGCCGCTACCGTGCTGGTGATGACCGCTGCCCCCGCCGCCTCCGTAGAGGTCAGCGCCCTGAGGGTCTGCTACGGCGACCTGGTGGCCGTCGACGGAGTCGACCTCAGAGCCGGGCCCGGCGACGTCGTCGCCCTCCTCGGGCCCAACGGAGCAGGCAAGACCAGCACGGTCGAAGCCGCCGAGGGTTACCGCCGGCCCTCGGGCGGCAGCGTGCGCGTCCTGGGCTACGACCCGGCGAGCCAGCGTTCGCAGCTTGCCCCCCACATCGGAGTGATGCTGCAGCGGGGCGGGGTCTACCCGGGCATGGGCCCGCGCGAAGCGGTGCGCCTGTTCGCCAGCTACTACGACGACCCGGAGGACCCCGAGGGACTGCTCGACCTCGTGGGGCTGCAGCGTGCGGCCCGCACGGCGTGGCGCCGGCTCTCGGGCGGCGAGCAGCAGAGGCTGTCGCTGGCGCTGGCGCTGGTGGGCCGCCCGCAGGTGGCTTTCCTCGACGAGCCCACCTCCGGCGTGGACCCCGAGGGACGGCTGGTGATCAGGGAGGCGGTGGCCTCGTTGCGCTCGCGCGGGGCCTGCACCGTGCTGACCACCCACGAGCTGGAGGAAGCCGAGCGGCTGGCGACCCACGTCGTGGTGATGGGGCGGGGCCGCGTGGTGGCGGCGGGCACCCTGGACCAGCTGGCGGCGGCCGCCGGCCCGGGCGAGGTGCGCTGGTCGTCCACCCCGGCACTGGACACCTCGACGCTTGCTCAACGGCTCGGCGTAGCGGTGGTGGAGATGTCCCCCGGGTCCTATGCGGCCGCGGCCGGCGGGGGCCCTGCGGCGGTGGCGGCGGTGGCGGGATGGCTGGCGCAACGTTCGCTGCCGCTGACCGAGATGAGGGCCGGGAGACCGTCGCTCGAGCAGCTGTACCTCGCCCTCACCGCAAGCACCTCCGGCGAGGCGACGGTCGAAGGGGCTGCAACGCACGGGCACGGGCACGGGCCGGCCGCCGGGCCGGCCGCCGGCCCGGCCGCAGCCGCAGCCGCAGCCGCAGGCG
>JAJZIY010000091.1 GCA_021828475.1 Actinomycetes bacterium | reverse complement strand
ATTCGTCGCCTGGACAGGCCGCGACCCCGAGTGGGCCCCACCTCGGAGCTGAGCCTGACCCCACTGCGATAGTGCCGCTTGGACGGCGGCTACGCAGGGCGTGATTGCTCGACCACGCGGCTCGCAGGCAGCGACATGCGAGCCCGCGGCGCGGCGCTCCACTACCCCGAGAGCGGCGAGGTCGTCGAGCACCTGGCCCGCCCGGCTCGGGCAACAGTACAAGGCCCAGGCAGGGGCTCAGGGGCCCTGGCCCCCCTGTGGCCCGCCGTCGCCATGACCACCAGGTCCGCCGTCGTGCCCCGGCGGCCCCCCGCCCGATAGCCCTGGCGGGCCACCGAGGCCCGGTGGAGCGCCCCCGGCCGTGCCCGCAGTGCCGGCCGACGAACCGACGCCCAGGGCAGCACCGAGGGCGGAGACGGCACGGCTCAGGCCGGCGGCGGTGCCCTGCTTGATCAGCTTGCTGCCCGCAGCCTGGGAGATGACAGCCTGTGCCTGCTGGAGGTCGCCCGCTGCCTTGGCGCTGCCGCCGTGAGCGGACGCCTGCACCGCCGCCTCGGCCAGCGAGACGAGGGCACTGCCGAGCCCCGAGCCGAGCTTGCCGCGCGTGACCGCCGCCTCGACACTGCCCACCAGCCCTGAGAGGGCGCTCGCCACCGGTTGGTGCAATGAGGAGGCCACCGGCGCCGCTGCGCCCTGAGATGCGGTGCGCGCGCTGGAAGACGGGCCGGAGGTTGAAGATGGGCTGGACGCCGCTGTCGTCGGGGTTGTCGCCGTCGTGGGAGCGGTACTGCCAGGCTTCGCCTGGGAACGGCCCGTCGTCGGCACGGGCCTGTGCTGTGACCCGGAGGCACGCGCCCGGCCCTGGTCGAAGGCTGCTGCTCCACCAGCCGATGCCCGGGTGGGCGGCGCCGGCCAGGCGGCCACCAGGATGGCCCCGGCCAGTGCACAGGCGAGTAGTACTGCGGCAACGGCCGGGGCCCGCTTGGAACGCATGGCGGCCACCCCCGCCCGAGCGCCGGTCAACGGTGCCGGCCAGGAGGCCGCTGCGCCCACAGGCAACCGGCTCGTCGACCGGCGGGTCGGGGCCGTGCCCGGGCCGGGCAACGGGTAGGTCGCGTCGACGGCGGTCACGGCGCCCGAGGGCCCTGCCGGCGCACCCGGTGGCGTGGTTGCCGCCACTGAGGCGCCCACCGCCCCCGCTGCCACGGCGCCATGCTGCCGGCCCGGCCACCAGGGGCCACTGAAGGCAGGCCTCGAGAGCGCCTCTGCCACCTCCCGGCCGCCGGGCCGGGCTGCCGGCCGGCTGTCGAGCATGGCCCCGACCAGGTCCGTCCAGGCCGGAGGCAAACCGCTCGGCACCGGAGAACGACCGGTCATGCGCCTGGCCAGCACCTCGTTGGGGCCGCCCTCGAACAGCCTGCGCCCGCTCAGGCACTCGAAGAGCACCGCCCCGAGCGACCATATGTCTGCGGCCGGGCCGACCTGATGGTCCTCCAGCTGCTCGGGAGCCATGTAGGCAGCCGTGCCGAGGGTGGTGCCCGTCACCGTCATGGTGGAAGCGTCCAGCAGCCGGGCGATGCCGAAGTCCGCAAGGTAGGCGTCCCCGGCCTGGCTGACGAGGACGTTGCCCGGCTTGACGTCGCGGTGCACGATCCCCTGGCGGTGCACGTAGGCGAGCGCCGAAGCGAGGCGGCGGCCCAGCTGGGCCGTGTCGGCCGGGCTCAGGGGGCCGGCCGAGAGCCGCTGGCTGAGGGTCTGGCCCTCCACGAGCTCCATGACCATGTACGCCTGGCCCGAGGCGACCCCGCTGTCGAGGAGCCGGACGAGCGCCGGGTGGGAGAAGCGCTCGAGGGCGCGCACCTCCAGCGCCATCCGGCTCGCCATCTCCGCGTCCGCGCTGCGCACGACCTTGAGCGCCACCGGGGCCCCGGTGCGCGTGTCGACCGCCCGGTAGACGTCCGACATGCCGCCTTGTCCGAGCAGGGCCGTCAGCTGGTACGGGCCTATGGCCGCCTCCGTCAGAAAAGCCACTGCCCCAAACTATTCCCGCCCCGGGCCCCTCCCACGCCCGCAGGCGGGCGCGCACCCCCGCCGCAGCCGGCTGGTTCAGACGCCGACCGGTCTCACCAGGACCTTCCCGACGGCGCCCCCTTCGACAGCGTTTTGGGCCTCCGCCACTTGCTCGAGCGGGTAGACGTGCAGTGGCAGCGTCGTCAGGGCTCCCGCTGCCAGCGCCTCGGACGTCCAGCGCACCGCGTCCCGCTTCTCCTCGTCGCCGATGCCGTAGAGAAGGGCCCAGCTGACCGTGATGTTGGCGCCCATCAGCTTGCGGGTGGGCAGGACCGGGTCGGACGCCTCACTGGCGTACACCACGACGTGGGTGCCGGGGTGCGACACAGCCACGTCGAGCTCCAGGTTTGCCCCGAAGGCGACCTCGACGATGCGGTCGGGACGGCCGAAGTCGGCGATGCGGTCGGCGGCCCCGGGCTTGCGGTAGTTGACCACGCGGTCGGCACCGGCCTTGCGGGCGAGCTCGGCCTTCTCCTCGTTGCTGACGGTGGCCACCACCCTGGCGCCGGCGAACTTCGCCAGCTCGATGGCGTAGTGGCCAACCGCCCCGGCGCCCCCTGCCACGAGGACGCAGCGCCCGACCAGGGCCCCCGGGTCGGCCCCCAGGCAATGGGCGGCGGTCAGGGCGGGCACTCCGAGAGAGGCGCCGAGCTCGAACGACGCGCCGTCTGGGAGGGGCACGACCCGGTCCTGCGCCAGGACGCTGTACTCGGCAGCCGTCCCGTAGCGGTTGCCCGCACCGGCCAGGTAGGTCCACACCCTCTGGCCGACCGCCAGGCCCCCGGTGCCTCCGGTGCCCTCGCCGAGGGCGTCCACCACCCCGGCACCGTCGTGATGAGGGACCTGGAAGTCCTCGGGGTCGGCCCCGGTGGCGCCCGAGCGCGATTTCCAGTCGGTCGGGTTGACACCCGACAGCTCGACCCTGACCCGTACCTGCCCCGGACCCGGCTCGGGCGTCTCGATCTCTTCCACGGACAGGACCTCCGGCCCTCCCGTGCGGCGGTAGACGGCTGCCTTCATGCCATGCCTCCTGTCGAAGTGGGTTTTGGCGCCCTGTGGCCCGACGCTATGGCCAGGAGCCTGTGAGCCGGGTCGCTGAGCGGCCGCTCCCTGGCCCACACGGCCCGGATCGTCCGGCTCAGATCTACCCCGGCGCAAGGCACCTGCACCAGGTGACCCGAGCGCAGCTCGGGCTCCACCGCCCGTGCCGACAGCACGGCGGGCCCGGCACCGGAGGCGGCCGCCGCCTTGAGGGCCGTGGTGGACCCCAGCTGCATCAGCGACGTCGGCGCCAGCCCGTGCGCTGCTAGAGCGGTGACGAGCGTGTCACGTGTCCCCGAGCCCTCCTCGCGCAGCAACAGGGCGGTCGTGGCCAGGTCCCGGGGGCCAAGCGGGCGGCGCCGGCGCGACCAGGGGTGGGAGGGGGCGACCACGACGACCAGTGAGTCCTGCAACAGGTCCTTCCAGCGCAGCCGGCCGGGTGGTCGGGCACCCTCGATGAAACCCAGGTCGGCCCCGCCCTCGGTGACGAGGCGTGCGACATAGGCCGTGTTGCCCATGTCCAGCGACACCGCCGTCCCCGGCGTGCCCACGGCCAGCTGCTGCAGCCACGCAGGCAGGAGGTACTCGGCCACGGTCAGGCTGGCCGCTACCCGCACGTGCGACCTGGGATCCGTACGCAGGGCGGCCGCCCCGGCCAGCAACGCGCCGACGGAGCCCACCACCTGGGCCGCCCATTCCACCGTCGCCTCACCGGCGGGGGTCAGCCGCGAACCCGAACGGCTGCGCTCGAGCAGCTTCAGGCGCAGCACCCGCTCGAGCGAGCGCAGGCGCATGCTGGCGGCCGGTTGGGTAACGCCGTGCACCTGGGCCGCTGCCGTTATGGAGCCGACCTCTCCAACGGTCACCAACAGGTCGAGCGCCTCCAGGTCGGGCAGCGGCTGGGGAAGTGCCATAAGGCGACCTTATGACATTCACAACAACAACGCTGGTACCCGGCGGCGTCAGGTAGAGCCATCCTCGAAACGAGGAGGAACGCCCAATGACTACCACAACCACTGCTGCGCCGGACGAAGGCGCCGAAACTACCGCCGGCCACGCCGGCGCAATTGTGAACGCCGAGACGGAGACCGTCGTTGCCCCCAGGCGCAGTGCGGGAGGTGCGGGGCTCCTGTCCGGCACGGGCACCGCTGGCGGGCGGGGCTACGTGCCGGGTGACGGGCGAGGGCGGGGGGGCCTGCAGGCACTCCTGCACCGTCTGGGCACCCTTGGCCCCGGGCTGCTCCCCGTCGTGGCGGTGGCGGCGGTCGCCACCGTGCTGGGCGGCCTCCTGCCCGTCGTGGGCGCCCCGGTGCTCGCCATAATCGGCGGCCTCGCCATCGCCGTCGTCCGGCCGCTGCCGGCGCGCGCCGACGCCGGCATCTCCTTCACCGCCAAGAAGGTGCTGCAGGCATCGGTGGTCCTGCTCGGTACGGGGCTATCTGTGAGTGAGGTCGTCTCGGCCGGCGAGCGGTCGCTGCCGGTCCTGGTGGCGACCCTCGGCGCCGCCTTCACCATGGCATGGCTTGTGACCCGCCTGCTGGGCCTGCGCAGGGACCTGGGCCTGCTCATCGGCGTGGGCACGGCCATCTGCGGCGCTTCGGCCATCGCGGCGACCGACGCCGTCATCGGCGCCGACGAGGCGGACGTCAGCTACGCGATCGCCACGATCTTCGCCTTCAACGCCGCAGCGGTGCTCACCTACCCCCAGCTCGGTCACCTGCTCGGGTTGTCGCAGCACGCCTTCGGGCTCTTCGCCGGCACGGCCATAAACGACATGTCCTCTGTTGTGGCCGCAACCACCGTCTACGGCCACGCTGCAGCCTCCTACGGTGTGGTGGTCAAATTGACCAGGACCCTGGCCATAATCCCGGTGAGCATGGTGCTTGCCGCCTGGACGAGACGCCGGCGGGCGGCCGCGACCGCGCCTGCAGCCGACGGCGTTGTGGCCGGCGCTCAGGTTGGTGACGCTGCCCCTGCGGCCCGGGCCGCGCTCGAGGACGGGCCTGGCGGCACCCGGGGCCTGCGCAGTGTCTTCCCGTGGTTCGTTGTCGCCTTCCTCGGGGCCGTGCTGGTCGGCTCGACCGGGCTGGTACCCGGCTTCGCCCACCACTGGCTCTCGGACCTGTCGACCTGGGCCATAACCGCTGCGCTGGCAGCCATCGGGCTTTCGGCCAAAGTCGCCCGGATGAGGGCCGCCGGTGGCCGCCCGATGGTCCTCGGCGCCATCCTCTGGGTCACGGTCGGCGTGACGAGCCTGGTGTGCCAGCTGGCTTGAGCACCCGGCCAGCCTGCGACGCTCCGGCCCCGCCTCCGCAGCTGCTCAGGTGGGGACGGGGTCGGTCGCTGTCGGCCATGACCGGTGCCATGCCAGGTAGCCCCGGTCCTCATGCCCGTTGCAACACGCCGGAGGGGCCTCGTGCCCCCCGTGCCGCTGTGGCCCGGGAGGAAGCAAGCGGCTTGGCAAGCACGGCGAGATGGGCCGCCAGGTCGCCCCTGCCCCCGACCAGGGTGCGGTCGAGGCCCAGCCACTGCCGGGCACGCTCGAGGGCGGCCCAGGCGGCCGAGGCCACGACGGCGGGGCTCTGGTCCGGCTCGGCGTACGCCGCCTGGACGAGCAGGGCACTGTCACGGCGGTCCGCCTTGAGATCCAGCCGGCCCACCAGGGCGTCGCCGAGAAGCAGGGGCAGCACGTAGTAACCGTGGGCGCGGCGAGGACCGGGCACGTATATCTCGATGCGGTAGCGGAAGCCGAACAACCGCTCCGTGCGGGGCCTGGTCCAGATGAGCGAGTCGAAGGGCGACAGCAGGGTCGCCTCCCGCCGGCGCTGGCGCGAAGGCCGGGCGTCGGGCCCCGTGTAGGCAGGCTGCGCCCAGCCCTCGACCTGCACCTGGCGCAGGCGGCTCTCCTCGACCAGCTCGGCCACCAGGGCACTGCACTGGACGGGCCGGAGCCAGAAGTAGTCGGCCATGTCGGCCAAGGTGCCCACGCCCAGGCAGCGGACAGCCCAGCAGAGGAGCTCCTTCTTGGCGTCGTGCGCCGCTGGGACCGGAGCCTCTACGGCCTCTGGGCCGAGCACCCTCTCCGTCAGGTCGTACACCCTCTCGAAAGCGGTGTTGCGCCAGGCCGACACCACCCCGTCGGCGAATAGGAGCTCGAGGGCCCGCCGGCCCGTGCTGCGACGGTCCCACCACGTACCGCTCTGGCGCCGGGGCTCGCTCAGCCCGGAGGCGGCCAGGGGGCCGTTGTCGGCCACCTCGGCCAGCACCTGGGAAAGGTAGGCGGCGTGAGCCTGGCGCCACGCCTGGCGCCCGGCGTGGAGCCTGCCGTCGTGGCCCATGTCCCGGCGGAAGTCCTCCATGCGCCATCGGAACAACGCAAATGCGTCCACCGGCAGGAGGGACGCGGCGTGGCCCCAGTACTCGAACCACGGCCGTCCCGGCCCGCTCATCGCCAGCAGGGCGGGCGCGGCGAAAGCGCCCTGACGGCTGAAGGGCACGATCAGCTGGGTCCTGGCAAGCACGTTGACGGCATCGATCTGGACCGTGCCGACCTGGCCCATGGCCCGCGAGAGCAGGGTGCGGTCCCGGGCCGGGGAACGCCTCGGCGCCAAACCCTCGGTGCCCGCATGGGCCGTCCCGTCGGCAACAGCAGGAAGCGGGCGGTCCAGGCCCTGGGCGGAGAGGGCCAACCACCTTGCCTCCTGGAGTGACAGCTCGTCGCCCCTCCTGCCGCCCCGGGCGCGTCCCGCCGTCATCGCCGTTCGATGCTACGGCACCGCTGTGACTGCTTCGCCTCGCTCACGAGCCCGGCACCCCCGAGAGGGCCGGGCTTCCCCCATGCGCTCGACCGAGCGCCAGGGGCGCACTTCCCCTTAGGACCAACCGCCAAACTACTTGGTTGTAGTTCGTTTACGTGGCCGGGACGTCAGGCGTGTGCCGTTCGTCGTATAATTCCACTCGCCGTGGAACCGGTGGGCCTCACGGGGTACTAGAGGGGCTGGCACCCCGGCTGATCGACGAGTGGCAGGTCGTGCCCGAGGTCTGGAACCACGTCCGCCGGGAAGTGGACCGCCGCCAGGGCCCCGGGCAGTTCATCCTCGCGGGTTCCGCCGTTC
>JAJZIY010000090.1 GCA_021828475.1 Actinomycetes bacterium | reverse complement strand
TCAGGGGGCAATGTCGACCCGCTGCTGCTCACCAGGTTGGTGGAGCACGGGCTGACCGCCGCAGGGCGCTACCTCACGGTACGGGTGGTCCTGGCGGACAGGCCCGGTGCCCTCGCGTCCCTCACGGCTGCCATCCGGGACCTCGGCATCAACCTCCTCACGGTGGAGCACCGCCGGTCCGGTGCACCCGTCGGGGTCAACGAGGCAGAGGTCATGGTCACCCTCGAAACTCGCGGCCCTGCCCAGAGGGACCAGGCCGTGCCGTCCCTGCGGGCACAGGGTTTCCGCGCCGAGCCCTACCGCGGCTGACGCTGTCCGACGGGCCCCTTGCCGCAGGCTCACTTCCGCGGCCGGCAGCGGGTAATAACGTGTGGGCGGTGCGCCCCCGCCCGAAGCTCGCCGTAGAAGCGGTCGACGACGCCCTCGGCGCCGTGGCCCGGTCCGAGCCCGTCGTCAAGTCGTGGGCTTTCCTGAGCGCAGAGCGGGCCAGGCGGGAGGCGGCCACGTCGGAGCTCCACGGTACCGGGCCGCTCGCTGGCCTGGTCACCGGTGTACAGGACACCTTCGACACCTCGGACCAGCTGACCCAGTACGGTTCACCGATCTACGAGGGCTTCCGCCCTGTCGCCGACGCGGCGGCCGTCGCCCTGCTCCGCGAGAGCGGCGCCATATGCCTGGGCAAGACCGTGACGGGCGAGCTCGGGACCGGCGTGTCGGCTCCCACGGCCAACCCCCACCGGCCGGGCTACGCTGTGGGCGGCGCTGCCGTGGGGTCGGCGGCCGCCGTGGCGGCGGGCATGGTGGACCTGGCCCTGGCTGCCCAGGTCGACGGCGACATCGTGGTGGCCGCCAGCTGCTGCGGCATCTACGGGTACAAGCCCACGTTCGGGACCGTTCCGACCACCGGCCTCAAGCTGCTGAGCCCCTCGCTCACGACCGTCGGCTGGTTCAGCCGGGACCCGCTGACCCTGGACGAGGTCCGCTGCCAGTTGACCGGCCGCCCGGAGGCGGGAGCCCTGCGCGGGCCGCCCACGATCGGTCTGGTGCGCACCGAGCAGTGGGGCGAATGTTCCGAGGCGTCCCAGCGCGCCGTGATCGCCGTGGCGGACATCTCCGAGGCGCTCGGGGCGCGTGTCGTCGAGGTGACGACCCCTCCCGAGCTGATGGGTTTGGCCGGGCGCCACCCGCGACTTCTGGCCTACGAGGCCGCCCGGTGCCTCGTGTGGGAGCACAGGTTGCGCCGGGACAAGTTGTCGGACCGGTTGCGCGAGACCTTGGACGAGGGCCGCTCCATCGGCGCCCAGGAGGCAGACGGGCTGCGCTCAGCCGTCGCAGCCGCCAGGGCAGCCTGCGGTGCGATGTTCGCTCAGTGCAACGCCGTGCTGACTCCGGCGGTACCATCCGAAGCTTCACCCGTGGGCCACGGGCCGGCCGACACCCTCTTCGCCCGTCTCTGGACAATGCTGGGCCTACCCGTTGTGAGCGTCCCCGCCGCCACGGGGGCCTCGGGCATGCCGCTCGGCGTCCAACTCGTGGGTAACGTCGGTGACGATGCCGGGCTGCTCGGGGTTGTCGCGTGGTTGACCGGGGAGAAGGCCGCGCCGGTCGCAGGTCAGGGAGCCCCTCGGGGTCTGTTCGCCTGAGGGACGGGTCGCCGGGTACCTCCGGGCACCGGAGATGACTCCGGTGCCCGTGCCCTGAAGGCCACTGCTGCCTTGTCTTCTAAGGCACGTAGCATTCAATCCGGCGAAGGTAACTGCCAACGGTTAGACGGCGCGGACGTTTACTGCCTGTAGGCCCTTGGGGCCCTGGCTGGTCTCGTAGTCGACCTTTTGGCCTTCGTCAAGATTGCGGTAACCCTCGCCGACGATGGCAGTGAAATGCACGAACACGTCGGGGCCACCTGCATCCTGGGTGATGAAGCCGAAGCCCTTCTCACCGTTAAACCATTTTACGGTGCCAGTTGCCATGACGATCCCCCTCCTTTCTTGGCCTTAATTCGACCCGGGGATCACGGGTCTCGGCCTGGCTCTCGCGAGCCGGAGGGACATCATCCGAAACACCTTGTCCAGCTGCCCTCAAGCCCTCAATGTAACACGCCGGGACGACCTGTGCTAGCCCCCGCCCGCGCCTGCGCCGCCCGCAGGCTTGGCGGGCAACATAGTGCACTTTGCCTGGCAAGTTGCAGGCAGAGCCCCCAAGGCAGGGGCAACCCCGCCTGCCGGACAGCGCCCCGTCCGCTCCCGCTCGGCTCAGAGCCCCTCCGAGCCGGCCCACGAGGCGAAGGCGGCCCAGAAGGGGTCGGGCCCACCCGGGCCCACGGCCGCTGCGCCGTCCGCCCCGGTCAGGCGCTGACCCTCGCCGGGCTCCACCAGCTCGCCCACGACCGCCGCTGGTATGCCCGACTCGGCGAAGGCGTCCACCAGCTCCTCGCTGCGCTCGGGCACCACGGTAGCCACCAATGTGCCCTCGGAGATGGCCCGGAACGGGTCGATGCCGACGTGGTCGCACACGTCCCTGACCGCCGGCGGCACCGGAAGGGCCGACAGGTCCGCCCGCAGGCCCGTCCCCGAAGCGTTGGCCACTTCGAACAGAGCCCCGACCACACCTCCCTCGGTGGCGTCGTGCATCGAGGTGACCCCGTTGCGGCGCAAGCCGAAGGCGCTGGCGAGCCTGCAATCCGGGACGACCGTCATTTTGTCGAACAGGCCGGCAGCAGCGCCGACAGTTGCCGCCCCGAGGGCCTGCGCCAAACGTTCAGGAAAGGCCATGGCGAACAATGCAGTGGCTTCGATCGCCGGGCCTTTGGTGACAACGATGACATCGCCGGGACGGCCCATCCGGGGGGTCACGTAGGCGTCCTGCGGGCCGACCGCCATGCACGTCGCCCCTCCCACCATCGGCCAGTTGCAGCCTTCGTAGCGGGCTGTGTGGCCGCCCACCACCGCGATGCCCAGGTCCTCGCACGCAGCCGAGAAGGCTTCCCACAGCTGCGCCAGGTCGTCGTCCCCGGCAGCGGGCGGCAGGTTGAGGTCCACGGTCATCCATCTCGGCGCCAAACCGCTGGTGGCGGCGTCGGAGGCCAGGATGTGGACGGCGAACCACGACGCCCTCTCCCACCCGAAGTCGGGCACGACGAAGACCGGGTCGCACGTGACGGCCATCACCTGGCCGGCCGCCACGGACACGATGCCGATGTCGACCCCCGGGTACGGCCCGACCAGCACGGCATCGTCGGCAGCCCCGAGCCGTCGCATGACCACTCGCTCGAACACTCCCGATGAGATCTTGCCCGTAGCCGGCAGGCCGGCCTTGCCCTGCGAAGCAGCTTGCACTTGCACCTCCCATTGTCCGTCCCAGGCTGATGCCCGTCCCAGGTTTGACGGCCGGGCCGGCCGCGCGGCAGGGGCATTGGTCCTGGCTCGATGGGAGACAGGTGCCCCGGTCCGTCAAACCAGGGGCACCACGGACCGGGGCGCCCAGCCCGTCCCCGCCGCTGGCACCGCTCAGACGAGCACCTGCGCAGCCTCCTCGGCCCAGTCCCCGTTCAGCCCGACACCGGCGGTGCCCGCCACTGCCTCCGCTGTGCTCGGACGATGGGCGAGCAGCCTGAGCAGGCCGTTGTCCGTGAGCACCCTGTCGAGTGGGCAGCCGGCCGCTTCCGCCGCCCGTGCTGCCAGAGCCATCAACGCCCTGGCCCTCTCCCCCGAGGCCCCCGGGGCAGTGACGGCACAGCGGGCACAGGCCCCTACCCTCCGGGCGGCAAGACCCGTCAGGGCGGTGGCGCAGTAGGGGCAGCACTCCGCAGCCCGGTCGCCGTCACGGTAGGCCGAGGCGGCAACCCGGCCGCCACCGGTCTGCGAGCGCCGGTGCTGGCCCTGCCCGCTCCTGCGGGCCCGGTGGGGCACGCTCCCGACCCGCGCCCCCTCCTGCACCTCGCCCAGGCCCAGCAGGTCGAGGAACGGGCTCGGCTTGTTGGTCCAACCCCGCTGGTTGGAGGAAGCCCACGTGAGGTAGAGCTCGCGCCGCGCCCGTGTCACGCCGACGTGCAGCAGTCTCTCCTCCTCAGCCAGCTCAGCCGAGGTGGTGGCGAAGGCGGAGGGCAGTGCTCCGTCCGTGAGGCCCACGATGAAGACGACGTCCCACTCCAGTCCCTTCGAACGGTGCAGGGTCGACAACGTCACCCCCGGCCTATCCGGTCCGCGGGTGCTGCGCGCCAGGGCGTTGACCTCGCCGAGCAGGGACGATGCGTCCGCCTCGCCTGCGCCGGGGAGCGACCGCGCCAGCTCGGACAGGGCCTGCAGCGACTCCCACCTGGCCCTGGCCGCCCCCATGCTCTCGGGTGGCCTGTCAGGGTCGAAGCCCGCTCTGGCCAGCAGCTGGTCCAACAGCGCCAGTCCCGGCTCGGCCGGGGCCGAGCGAGCCTTGCGCCCGAAGGGCACCAGCACCTCCCTGACCTCTTCGCGATCGAAGAAGGTCGTGTCCTCTGCCACCACCGTGGGCACCCCCGCCCTGGCGAAAGCCGCCTCCAGGCGGGCCTGGGCGGCGTTGAAACGGTACAGGACAGCGACCTCTGTCGGGGCCGTACCTGCGGCAATGGAGCGAGCCGCCGCTCGGGCGACCCACGCTGCCTCCCCCTCCTCGCTGGAAAGTGGGACGACCCGGGGGGGCCGTCCGCCACGCCTGGTCGCGACCAGGGCACGCACGGAACGCTGGCGGGCCAGCCGGTTGGCCACGTCGAGGACCGGAGGCACGGAGCGGTAGTTGCGGGTCAGGTCGAAGACCTGCGCACCTGGGTAACGGCGGCTGAACCCCGTCAGGTACGCGGGGTCCGCCCCTTTCCACGCGTAGATGGCCTGCCGGGGGTCGCCGACCACGCAGACGTCCCGGCGGCCACCGAGCACGGCATCGAGGAAGCGCTGCTGGGCCGGGTCCGTGTCCTGGTACTCGTCGACCGTGACGTGCGCCCACCTGGCGCGCACCGTCGCAGCGACCTCGACGTCGTCCAGCAGTCGAGCGGCGATGTCCAGCAGGTCGGCGAAGTCCACCTGTGCCGCACGCTGCTTGCGGGCCTCGTAGGCAGCCCAGGCGGCCACGACGTCCTGCGCGTCCCACGAAGCGTGGCGTCCCGCCAGCTGCGCGGCAGCGCTGTAGCCCTCCAGGGCCACGACCCTGCTGCGAGCCCAGCTCACCTCGTCGACGAGGTCGCGCACCTCCGCAGACGACGGCTCGCGCCCGAGCACGGCCCTCGCCGCCTCCCTCCAGTACCGCCATGCCGCCCCATCTGCCAGCACGGCCGGCGCCGCACCCGGTCGGCCGGCGCTCGACCAGTGGGCGCTGGCCACACGCAGGGCGGCGGCGTGGAAAGTGAGGGCGCTCACGCCGCCGGCACCGAGGCTGTGCAACCTCTCGCTGAGCTCCGCCGCCGCCTTGCGCGAGTGGGTGACGGCCAGGGCCTGTCCCGGGGCCACCGCCCCACTGGCCACTGCGTACGCCAGGCGGTGGGTGACCGTGCGGGTCTTGCCCGTCCCCGCCCCGGCGACGATGCACACCGGGCCGCTCACAGCCAGCGCTGCCGCCCTCTGCTCGTCGTCCAGGTCGGCAAGGAGGCGGTGCACTCGACCATCATGGCGGGCCCTACCGACGCGACGCCTCGTGCAGGCGTTCGGGCATGTCGTCGACCACCTGATCACGGACACGGGGACTCCGCACCGTGACCGCCACCAACCGGCCGTCGCTCATCGTGGTCCGGTGTGCCCGGGCGCGCGCTGCGACTGCCGCCCAGCGCGTTGCGGTCGGCTACCAGCAGCCCGGAAATTGCCCATAACGGGGCAGATGGCGCACCCTCGAGCGACGGGGTCGCGATGCCAACCACCATCCGCTGCCCCAGCCCGGCAAACGCGGTGTGCCACTTCCGACGGCGACAGGAAAAACCGGTCAACGGGGGATGCGGCAAGCCCAGCTGTATGTCACACTCGGTAGCCGTAATAATGCTTTAGGTGTAGGGCAGGGTGGTACGAGAGCCATGGTCGAGAGGGACGTGGAACGCTGGCAGGCGCACAGGTACCTGGCGACGGCTTTCCGTGCCGCTGTGCTCACCGTCCCCGTAGCGGCAGCTGTCGCCTCGAGCTATGGGCTCAGCCGCCTGGTCCCTCAACCAGAGGGCATCGCAGACAGGGTTGGCTGGTGGGCCCTGCTGATGGCCACGTCCACCGTCGTCCTGTGGGCGCTGGACCGCCAGGCACGACGGCTGCTCCCGGTAACCGTCCTTCTCAAACTCTCGCTCGTGTTCCCGGACAGGGCGCCCTCGAGGTGGGGGGCGGCCGTACGGGTCGGGACGACCCGCCAGCTCCAGTGCCGGATCGACGAGGCCAAGCACGCCGCTGACCACGACGAGACCGCCGCCGAGGCTGCCCTGCGCGTCCTGGAGCTGGCGGCGGCCCTGGGCGCTCACGACAGGCGAACGAGAGGACACTCGGAGCGGGTGAGGGGCTACGCCCGGCTCCTCGGGCAGGAGATGGGGCTCACCGAGGACGACCTCGACAAACTCAACTGGGCCGCCCTTCTGCACGACATCGGCAAGCTGGGCGTGCCGGCCTCGGTGCTCAACAAGAAGGATGAGCTCGACGAGCACGACCTGGCCGGAATCCACCGCCACCCGGACGACGGGTGGGCCATGCTCGGCCCGTTGAGGTCGTGGCTCGGCCCCTGGGCGTTGGCCGTGCGCGAGCACCACGAGCGCTGGGACGGCGACGGGTACCCACGCCGGCTGAAAGGGGAGGAGATCTCACTCGGCGCTCGGATCGTGTCGGTGGCCGACGCTTTCGACGCCATGACCGCCCTGCGCTCCTACCAGCGGCCGAAACCGGCTCCTGCGGCCCGCCTCGAGCTGGCGCGCTGCGCAGGGAGCCACTTCGACCCCGAAGTGGTGAGGACCTTCGTGTCCCTCTCGCTCGGGCGGATGTGGCCCTTCATGGGACCCCTCAGCTGGTTGGCCCAGTTGCCCCTGTTCGGAGGCCCTCCCCCGGTGGCGCTTCCAACCGTGGTCGCCACTGCCGGCCGGGCCTTCGTGGTCGCCGCGAGCGTCCAGACCGCCGCCTTCGTGGTCGCCTCACCGGCCGACCCCCAGCCCACGCCGCCGGTCGCGACCGCCGTCGCCGTGCCAGCCACCGTGGCAACCACCGCCCCCGCCCCGCTGCACGCCGGGTCTTCCGGCCCGGCCGGCGGCCCACCGGTGAGCCGTACGCCCCTCGCCACGCCCCCCAACGGCCACGTGCCGGGCCACCGTGCAGGCGTGGGCTGGGGGTCGGC
>JAJZIY010000089.1 GCA_021828475.1 Actinomycetes bacterium | reverse complement strand
CTCCCCGGCTCGGCGAGATCCGGCTCTCCCGGAGGGGATGGCATGATGGTCGGCGTGCCGAGCTGGCATCACCGTGGTCGTCGTGACCCGGGACAACCAGGTACCCCTGACAACCGGGCACTGCGCCCGGGGCGCAGGTCACGCAGCGCTCTGTTCGCCGTGCCGCTCGCGGCCGTAGTTGCCTCCGGGGTCGCGATCACCGCCTGGTCGGCCGGGGCCGGCCCGTCGCTGCCGGCCTACGTCAACGTCGCGGCCACCCGGGCCCGAGGAGCTCTGCCGACCTCGACGGCCCGGTCCGGCCCCGGGCCCACGGTCCCAGGCGGCAACTTGTCCGGGCCCGGCGCTCCCACGACGCCGCCTGTAACGGCCACGGTCAGAACACGGACCAGGGCACCCGCAAGCACCTCCAGCTTCGCCGCAGGCACCTCCACCACGACGACGGCACCGGCCCCTGCCACCGGCACCGTGGCCACGACCGGGGTACCGGTGGGCACGAGCCGGACCACGGTGATCACGGTCGTGGTCGTGCCACGCCTGGAGGGGGACAACGGGCAGCCCCAGGGCGGCGGCGACGACCACGGCGCGAACACCTCGGGCCGGGCGAGCGTTCCGACGCACGGGGCCCCGTCCGGCACACTGCCGGCTTCGCAACCCGAGGTGGGGCACGACAACTGACGCCCTCACCGGCCCGGGCACAACCCGCCGGCGGCGTCGCCTCGGCACGGCTGGGCGCCTTGCCGCCCTGCACGCCGGCGTGCTCGCCGTCGCCCTGGCCGCAGTCGTCGCCGCTCTCGTCCAGAACTTCTCCACCAGCTACCGTACGGCGGCGGCCAACGAGGTCGGGCGCCAGTTGCGCCAGTTCGAGCAGAGCGCTTCCCGGCGTCCCCCCGGCCAGAGCCTGCGCCAGTTCGCTGTGCAGTTCCTCCAGCAGGGCCAGGTGGCGCCGGGCGGTCAGGCCGTCGTCGTCTCCGTCGTGGGCTCCGGCCTCGTCGTGATCGGCAATGCGGCGCCCATCGTGCAGGACCCGGCGGTGAGCCGGTGGTTCCACCAGCCGCCCGCAAGGACCCGAGCGTTCTCGACCACCCTGGCCGGTTCGCCGGTCGAAGTGGTCGCCGCCCCCCTGCGATCGGGCAACAGGGCGGTCGGCACGTACATAGCCGCCGAGGATCTGAGCCCCTTCGTGGCCGAACGCCAGCGGGTGCTCGTCATATCGCTCGTCGAAGCCGGCATCGCCCTTCTCGTCGGCGTGGCGAGCGCGTACCTGTTGCTGAGGCGCCTCCTGCGCACCGTGGGGCGGATGACGACCACTGCGGCAGGCATCGGCCGGGGCGACCTCGACCAGCGCCTCGGCGAGCAGCCGGGCAACGACGAAGTGGGCGAGCTTGCGCACACCTTCGACACCATGCTCGACCGCCTCCAGGCGGCTATGAGCTCCCAACGCAGGCTCCTCGCGGACGTCTCGCACCAACTGAGGACGCCGCTGACGGTCGCCCGCGGCCACCTGGAGGTGCTGGGGCGGACCGGCGCCGGCGACCGGCGGGCGGTAAGGGAGACCCTGGACCTCGTCATCGACGAGCTCGACCATACGACCAAGCTCGTGGAGCGCTTGCTGATGCTGGGCAGGGCGATGGAGCCGCAGCTCTTCGCCCTCGAGCCGGTGGACCTGGCCGAGCTGCTCTCGTCCATAGGCGGGGCGGCTTCGGTCCTGGCACCGAGGGACATCGCGGTGCGCTGCGAAGGCCCCCTGGTGGTGATGGCGGACCGCGAGCAGCTGCGCGGCGCGGTGGTCAACCTGGTCGACAACGCCGTCCACGCCACGTCGCCGGGCGGCCGGATCGCGCTCGGGGCGCACGTCGGCAACGGCCGTCCCGGCGCTCACGGCGTGACGGTCGCCGTCGAGGACTCCGGCCCGGGCATACCCGAGGCTCAGAGAGCCGCAGCCCTGGAGCGCTTCGCCAGACCAGGCGCAAGGGAGGAGGACGGCTCCGGCCTGGGCCTCGCCATCGCCAAGGAGGTGGCGCAGGCTCACGGCGGCTCGATATGGATCGACGAGTCACCGGGGCTCGGCGGCGCCAGGGTGTCCATCCTCCTACCACCGGGCTCGCTCCTGCAGGCGGGCTCGCTCCTGCAGGCAACCCCGCAGGCAGGCCTGCTCCCGCCCGGCCCTGACCGGGGCGTCAGCGCCCACCAGCGCCCGGCGGCGCCAGGCGGCCCGCCGACCACGCCGCCATGAACATCCTGATCGTCGAGGACGACAAGCGGATCGTCTCGTTCCTCGTCAAAGGGCTGCGAGCCGAGGGCTACGGCACCGTCGTTGCGGGCGACGGGATAGAGGCGGTGCGCCTGCTCTCCCGTGACCTCGGCACCTTCGACCTGGTGCTGCTGGACCTCGGGCTGCCCGGGATGTCGGGCGAGGAGGTGCTGGCCTTCCTGCGCGGTCGGTCCCCCCGCCTGCCGGTCATAATCCTGACGGCGCGTTCGCAGGTCCAGGACAAGGTCAGGGGGCTCAACCTGGGCGCGAACGACTATGTGACCAAACCGTTCTCCTTCGACGAGCTACTGGCGCGGGCCCGTTCGGCAGTCCGCACGGCAGCGCAGCCGGTGGCGACGGAGCTGGTCGTCGGCGACATCGCGTACGACCTGCTGACAAAGGTGGCCCGCCGTGGCGACCGGGTCATAGAGCTCGCGCCCCGGGAGTGGGCCCTGCTGGAGCTCTTCATGCGGCACCCGACCCACGTGATCTCGCGCACCCGCATCATGAGCGAGGTCTTCGAGTACGACTTCGACGCAGGCAGCAACGTGGCGGACGTGTACGTCGGGTACCTGCGCAAGAAGCTCAACCACCCAGGCGAAGAGCCCGTGATCAAGACCGTGCGGGGAGCCGGGTACCGCTTTGTCGCGCCGAGCTGACGCGACTTTTCGCAATGGTCCGGGCAACGTCGCCCTCTCGGGGCTGAGGTTTGGCGACCTCTGCTGCGCACCCGTCGCAACGATCTGTCATGCCGCCCTGCCGCCGGCGCGCAGCTCGCCTTTCTGCCAGACCTCTGCCACTATCGGGGCACCGGGCCGGTACGCCAGGTGGACGTACGACGGGGCGTCCAGCACGACGAAGTCGGCGAAGGCCCCGGGAGCCAGGCGTCCGATGTCCTGCCTGCGCAGGGCCACGGCTCCGCCCATGGTCGCCGACCACAACGCCTCCTCGGGCGTCATGTGCATCTCCCTCACTGCCAGGGCGATGCAAAACGGCATGCTGGTGGTGTAGCTCGATCCCGGGTTGCAGTCCGTTGCCAGTGCGACGGCGGCACCGGCATCGAGCAGGCGGCGGGCGTCGGGATAGGGCGACCTGGTGGAGAACTCGGCCGCTGGCAGCAAGGTGGCGACCGTCCCGCCGGCTGCGAGCATGTCGACGTCCTCGGCGCTGAGGAACGTGCAGTGGTCGGCTGAGGCGGCTCCGGACTCCACTGCGACCCGGACGCCCGGTCCCGGCCCGAGCTGGTTGGCGTGCAAGCGGGCCTGCAGCCCGCGGGCGCGCCCGGCCGCCAGCACGGCTGCGGCCTGGTCAGCGTCGAACGCCCCACGGTCGCAGAAGGCGTCGACCCAGCGGGCCAGGGGGGCGCAGGCATCGAGCATCTCCGTGCAGACGAGGGAGACGTAGTCGTCCGGGCGCCCTCTGAACTCGGGTGGGACGACGTGGGCGCCGAGAAAGGTGACCTCGTCGGTGCGCTCCCCCGCCAGGCGCAGGCTGCGGGCCTCGTCGCCCGTCGACAACCCGTAACCCGACTTGCACTCGAAGGTCGTCGTACCGCAGGCCAGCATTTCCGCCGCCAGCCGGCGCAGGTTGGCCCGCAGCACATCGTCGCCCGCCCGGCGGGTAGCCTCGACGGTGGCGAAGATACCTCCTGCCGTATAGTGCTCGCCCTTCATGCGTGCCTCGAACTCCCCCGCCCGGTCGCCGGCGAACACCAGGTGCGCATGGCTGTCGACGAAACCGGGCAGGACAGCACGTGCCCCCATGTCGACAGCGGTTTCGGTCGAGCCGGGCGCCTCGGACGCAGGGCCCGCCCACACCACTGCGCCGGACTCGACCACGAGCGCGGCGTCCTCGACCACGCCCAAGGGGCCGCGGCCCAGCCCCGGGTCGTTGGTGACCAGGGTGGCGATGTTGCTCAGCAGTGCCGACTTGCCACCAGCGGGCACGAGCGGGCTCACCGCCGCACCAGTTGCCCTATCGCCGCCCGGAGGCTGCGTCCCACTTCGGGCACGAGCAGGTGCCGGCCGTGGGACACCACGACGCGGCCCCCGCTCACGACGTGGTCCACGTCGCCCGCACCGGCAGCGAAGACAGCCATCTGCACAGCGTGGCCCTCCGCTGCCGCCATGTGCGGCCCCTCCAGGCTGACCGTGACCAGGTCGGCGACCGAGCCGGGCGAGATCGAGCCGGCGCGGGACCACCCGAGCGCGCCATGCCCGGCCGCGGTGCCTGCAGCGAGCAGATCCGAAACCGGCCAGTTGCCGCGACTTCCCGACACCAGGCGCTCGCCGTACTCGAGCCCCCTCATCTCGGCGAAGGCGTCGATCTGCGCGTGGCTGTCGGAGCCCAGGCACAGCGCCGACCCGGCATCGGCCAGGGTGCGGGCCGGCCCGATGCCGTCCGCCAGGTCGCGCTCGGTCGAGGGGCACATGCACACGTTGGTGCCCGAACGCCCGAGCAAGCTCACGTCCTGCGCCGAAAGGTGCGTCGCGTGCACCGCCGTTGCGTGGCCTCCGAGGGCACCCGCGGCCTCCATGACCGCCGCCGGCGAGCGCCCGTACGCCGCCACCGCCTCTTGGTTTTCCCGCACCTGCTCGGAGAGATGGAAGTGCAGAGGCCAACCGCGGGACGCGGCATGGGCCGCCACCACTGCGGCATCGGGCGGTGCCACGGCCCGCACGGAGTGCACCGCCGCGCCTGCTCTGGCGGCTGGAAGCCCGCCATCGCCCTCGCCGGAGGCCGCGACAAGGCCCATCGCCTCCACCCGGTCGGCCCAGCGGGCGGCCGACCCGTCGCTGAAGCGCTCCTGGACGCCCGCGGGCGGCTGCCCGGGACCGCTGGCCAGGTAGCAGGTGTCGAGCAGGGTTATCCTCAGGCCGGCGTCGGCGGCAGCGGCCAGGAGCGCCCGGCCCATCTCGTTGGGGTCGGCATAGGGCCGGCCCCCGGCCTGGTGGTGCACGTAGTGGAACTCGCCGACGGCCGTGTACCCCGACAGCGCCATCTCGGCGTAGGTGGCCAGGGCCAGCCGGTGGTACGAGCCCGGGTCGAGGGCGGCGGCCACCTCGTACATCGTGTCCCGCCACGACCAGAAGTCGCCCCGTCCCGCCTGGACCACGCCCCGCAGCGCCCGGTGGAAGGCGTGCGAGTGGGCGTTGGCGAAGCCGGGGAGGGTGAGGCCGCTCAGGTGGACGGCGTGCCGGGGCCGGGGTGCGCCGACGGTCACTGCCTCTATCCACGGTCCGCGGGTGGCGACGAGCACGTCGCTCTGCGCTCGGGGCCCGCCCAACCAGGCGTGGTCGCAGAAGTACAGCGCCCCGCTCGTCCCGCGCACCTGCCCGCCCGCTCCTGCCGGCTGCCCTGTCGCTCCCTGCGCTTGCCCGTCCGCTCCCGGCTCGCGCCCGGCAGCCCGAGCCCCCTGGCCGGCCGTCACGCGCCCGTCAACTCGGCCAGGACGGTCGCCAGGGCGGTCACCCCGGCGAGGCAGTCCTGCGTCGTCGCGTGCTCGAGCGGGCTGTGACTGGCGCCGGTGGCATTGCGGACGAAGAGCATCGCCGTGGGCAGCCGGCGCGCCAGGATGCCCGCGTCGTGCCCGGCCGCTGTGGGCAGCTCGGGCACGCCACCGAGAGCTTTGCCCAGCCGCTCGCGCAACGGGCGGTCCAGCTCCACGAGTTGGGTGAAGGACTCACGCTCGACGGCGAAGCTCACCCCCTCGGCTTCACTTGCCGCTCGGGCGTCGGCCACGGTCCCCTCGACCAGGGCTTCGAGCTCGCCTGTGCCGGCGGCGCGGGCGTCGAGCCAGGCCTGGACGCGCGACGCGATGGCATTGGTGGCGTTGGGCCGCACCGCCACCCGGGCCAGGGTGGCCCGGGCACCGGTCGCCTCGGCCCGGCTCCGGGCTGCGAGCACGGTGCGGGCCAGCGGGAGCATCGGGTCCCGCCTGTCCTCGCACCGGGTGGTACCGGCGTGGTTGGGTTCACCCTCGAAGTCGAGGCGCCAACGGCCGTGGGGCCAGATCCCCGTCGCCAAGCCGACCGGTGCGGAGAGGTCGGCCAGGGCCCGGCCCTGCTCGACGTGCAGCTCGACGAAAGCCGACAAGGCCGAAGTGCGGGCCGGGTCGGCACCGATGGCCCCGGGGTCGGCCCCCGCCGTCGCCATCGCCTGGGCGAGGCTCGTGCCTGCTGCGTCCGACAGCGAGCGGGCGGCGTCCGGTTGCAGGTCGCCCACCATCAGCCTGCTCCCGACACAGGCAACGCCGAAGCGGGCGCCCTCCTCGTCCGACATGCAAGCCACGGCGACCGGCCGGCGCGGCGACGCGCCCCGCTCGCGCAGCAGGTCTACGGCCAGGAAGCCCGACACGACCCCGAGAGGGCCGTCGAAGGCACCGCCGTTGGGCACGCTGTCCAGGTGGCTGCCGGTGGCGACCGCACCCGGCCCCGGCTCGCCCCACCACGCCCACAGGTTGCCGTTGCAGTCCTGCTCGGTCTGCATGGCCCTGGCCGCCGCAGCGGAGCGGAACCACCCGCGCAGCTGCGCGTCCACAGGCGTCCACGCCGCCCTGGTATAGCCGCCCGAGCTGTCTCGCCCGATCTCCGAGAGCTCGCCCCACAGAGCCAGGAAGCGGCTTTCGAGGCCCGGGCCGGCTCCGGACGGTGTCAGGGCGCTCACGACAGCGGGGTGACCGTCTCGGCGGCCGCCAGGGCGCTGCCCGAGGCGATGAACCGCACTGCTGCCTCGAGCTCCGGCGACAACCAGCGGTCGGGACCGGCACCCGGCACCGTCCGGCGCAGCTCCGCTATGACCGCCGCCGTGGCCGGCCCGGGCGACAGCGGGGCGCGCAGCTCGACCCCTCGTGCCGCCGCCACCAGCTCGATGGCGAGGACCCGCCGGAGGTTGTGCACGGCAGCCCGCAACTTGAGCCCGGCGCCCCAGCCCATCGAGACGTGGTCCTCCTGCATGGCCGAGCTCGGGATGGAGTCGACGCTGGCCGGGGCGGCCAGGCGCTTGTTCTCGGCCACTATGGCCGCCTGAGCGTACTGGGCGATCATCAGGCCCGAGTCGACTCCCGGGTCGTCTGCCAGGAAGGCGGGCAGGCC
>JAJZIY010000088.1 GCA_021828475.1 Actinomycetes bacterium | reverse complement strand
CAGTCCTTCGCACACAGCGGGCACCAGGGGCAACTGCTGTTGCCACGACCGCCTCGCGCTACATGGGGCGAGCTGACCGCTGCGGCGGCGGCACCCGCCGGTGGCCTGGAAGCCTTCGCTGCAGGGACGGCCGGGGCCGGCATCCTCAACCTGAAGACCGGGACTTGGTCCCCTGCGACGCTGCCAGCCTGCCGGGCGGCGTGCTCCGGAGCGTCCTCGGTCTCGTTCTCACCGGACGGTGACGAGCTCGCCATCGCTGCGGACGGGGCACTCGTGCTCGACCCGGTGGGCGGCGGTCGTCCGAGGACCATCATGAGCGGCCAGGGCGTGAGCGCGGTGAGCTGGTCCGGTCCGATGACGGCCACGGTGCCGGGGACGGCCGGCGCAGGTTCTGTGCCACCCCCCCTCGGTCGTGTGCTGCCGTCGCTGTGGGCGTCCTTCTCCGGGTTCTGGGGAGCCGGCCTGAACCACACATGGCGGGTCGCTCCCATCCCGGGCCGCTCAGCTGTCCCCGCCACCTGGCCGGTCATGGTCGCATCACCGCCGGGCACACCGACCGCCCTGTTGATGGCGTCCGATCAGCTCGCGATCGCCGCAGGAGCAGACGGCGCGATGTGGCGCAGCACCGACGGTGGCCGCACGTGGACGACGGTCACCGCCCACTGCGCGCAACTGCGGATGGTGACTCCCGACTTCCCGCCGTGCGAGATCCACGACATGGCCGCTCTGCGCGGTGGAGTGCTGCTGGCCGGCGGACGGCTCGGTGTCTGGCGGTCGGACGACGGCGGCCTGCAGTGGCACCGCGACGCCATGACAGGCTACGTCGTCCAGGGTGGCCCGTGGGCAGCCGGCGCGACGGCGCTGGTCTTGGTCGAGCCGGCCGGCCCTGGCGGGCAGGCCGAGGCGGGCTCCACCGACCTCACCTTGCTCGCCTCGACCGACGGAGCGCACAGCTGGCACGAGCTCCTCGCCGTCCCACGCCGCTACCCCGCCCCCGGCGCCGCGAGCGCCTTGTTCGACGAGTACTTCGTCCTCGGGCCAGGGCGGATAGCCGTACTGTACGGGACAGGCGACTGCTCGCTCCCGAGCTACCTCAGGCTGACGAAGGATGGTGGAACCAGCTGGAGCTCCATAACCGTCCCACCGCTGCTTGCTCCGGCCGTCGTCGCCCAGGCCTCGCGGTCGCGCATCGCCGTCGGGAGCAGGTTCTGCGGCTCGGGCGCCCCGTTCTACGGCCAGGGCATCTTCACCCACGCAGCGGCCGCCGGCGGGACGTGGGCGCCCGTCGGGCTACCCTCCGGCTACTACAACCTGGACGGGCTTGGCAGCAGCGGGCGTTACCCGAGGTCGGCGCCAGCGGTCGAAGCTTTCTCGGTGGCGGGGCTCGCCTTCCCCGGCATGGGAGAGGCGGTGGCGGTCGGCGCGGCGGTGCCGACGGCCCTGGACAGTCAGGGCAACCCCGACGCCACGCCCGCCGGGCCGGGCAGTCAGGGCATGCTCCTGGTCAGCTCGGACGGGGGCGCAACGTTCGCAGACGCCTCGGTCCCAGGGCTCAGCAGCCTGGAGCTCCTGAGCTGTGCAGACGCGGGGCACTGCCTGGCCGCCCAGGGCTGAGCCGTTCATGGGTACCGCCGTCCAGCTCGTCGGTGTACCTCAGGTTCGCCGTGGGAGGTCGCATTTCACGGTCCGAGGGCGTCTGGGCGGAGATTGACGGAACGTGCTGCCACAGCGTCGCCACTGTCGTCGACGGCCACGCACGAGGTCGCAGACGGGCACGAGACCGAGCTCAGCCCACCGGCCCGTGGATCGACGAAGGTCGGCGCCGACCAGGCGCGCCCGTCGTAGGTGAACGCGTTGCCCGCACGGTCCACGAGAACGCACAGATGGGTTGAAGCGCAGGAGATCGGCGCACCGTAGCCGTCGGCACCGGCAGTGCCGACCCCGACGTAGCGCGGCGCCGACCACGAAGCGCCATCCCAGGTGAGGACTCGGGCGAGAAAGTCGACCGCGACGCAGAACCTCGTGGAGGGACAGGACACCGCGAAGAGCCCACCGCCGTCCCGGTCGATGAGCCTGGGTGCGGACCATGAAGTCCCGTCGTAGCTCACGGCGCGGCCGTCCGAGCCAACCGCCATGCAAAACGTCGTCGCCGGACAGGAAACCGACCGCACGTTGCCCCCGAGGTCGATCGCGACCGGCGTGAGCCAGTGCTGCCCGTCGTAGGCAAGAGCCCTTCCGGTGTAGTCGACCGCCATGCAGGCACCTCGGCGAGGGCACGACACGGACCCGAGGTTCCCGTAGCGATCGGCCGGCACTGGCGCGGTCCAGCGCAGTCCGTTGAAGACCATGGCGTCACCGGCGTCGTCGACGGCTACGCACCACGCTGACGGCTTCGCGACCTTCGCTGCGCTCGTCGCGGGCGCGCACGAAACAGAGGTGACGCTGGTGGCGTTGACACCGAAGCGCTGCGCCGCCGACCAGGACGTGCCGTTCCAATAGCTGCTCTCGTTGACCACGGCGCCGCGGGCGCCTGGGTAGCTCGGGTTGCCTCCGACGACGAGGCAGCTCGACGTGCTGGCGCAGGAAACGAGCTCGGTGCCCCTCCCCGGGCCCACCGGTTGCAGCCTGCCCCACGCCAGCAAGCCGGCTGGAGCGGATCCTGAACCCCAGTCCACCGGCGGCCAGTTGGTGCTCGGCAGCGGCCCGGAAGAGCAACCGGGCGACAGGTCGAGCACGCTCTTGGCCGCAGAGGGGGCACCTGAGCTGTTCGGGAGCTGCCCGATGAGCTCGGCGTAGACGTAGACGCGCCGGGAGTACTGGTACGTCTCGTGCGATCGCACTTCTGAGGTGGTGACGGGGCACAGCCCGGGCCGGGAGGCCTCGAGCACGACGGGGAACTTCTCGACGGGGCCGCCTGCGCAGCTCTTCGTGCACAGGTCCTCGCTGATCGTGCCGGTGGCACGGGCCGCGGACAGCGAGCTCCGGCTCCAGCGCAGGCCGTACAGACCGGTGCTGTCGTCGACCTGGATGGCCTTCGGGAAGCGTGGCCATGAGTACAGGACGCCCGGCTCGGCTCCGGTGGCGACATACAGCTGGGGAGACGCCCCGACTGCGGCTGGTGCCTTGCCGCCGTAGGGCCGCGCCGGCTCGGCTCGACCGGCCGGCGACATGACGGCCAGTAGAGCCAAGAGGCAGAAAGCCGTCCTCACGGCGTCGGTGGCGGTGGGGAGCAGATCTTCGGCGGACAGGTCGTCGTCGTGGTGATGGTCTCCGGTGCCACCTCGATGCTCAACGGTCTCTGGCCCACGCGCCCTTGCGCATCGCGTACCCGCACCGTGAAGGCGTAAGAACCCGGGGCTGTCGGGGTACCGGAGATCGACCCGGTCGCGCTGAGCGCCAGGCCTGGGGGCAGCAGCCCGAAGGCTTCCCAGCTGTAGGGCGGCGTCCCTGCGCTGGCCTCCAGCTGCACCGAGTACGGGCTGTTCACCGAGCCCGCAGGCAGGCTGGACGGCTGGATCGTGAGCGCCTGGGCCGGCGCGACGGTGACCGACATCCCCCCGGCGGCCGTGGCCCCGAGCCCGTCGGTGACAACGACGACGAAGTGGTAGGTCCCGGCGCTGCCAGCCACGCCCGAGAGCACGCCCGTGCTGGCGTCGAGGGTGAGGCCAGGCGGAAGCGTCCCGCAGCTTTGGCAGTCGTCGACCTCGAAGGAGTAGGGGGCGACGCCTCCGCTGCGCCAGGCCGACAGGTCGACCCTGTAGGCATGGCCCTGCTGGAGCGTCGCGGCAGGCAGCTGTGCGATGGCGATCTCGGGGACGATGTCCACGGTCAACGGTTGTGACTCGACGGAGACGTAGTCGTCCCAGGCTTGGAGCTGGAACGTGGTCGACCCGCTCGAGGGCACCTGTGGCGAGGCGTAGAGGATGGGGGGGCTGCCGGGGCCCGTGCTCGTCGGCGGGCTGTAACTGACCCCGAGCCACGGCGAACTGCCGACGAGGTTCCAGGTCACGTCGCCCACCCCCCCGGAGGTGGTGAACGGCAACGTAAAGGCCCTCTCGTTGGCGAACCCCACCCCCTTCTCGTAGGTGAAGGTGGAGACGTTGCCCTGCCGTTGCAATACGAGCGGCGACCCTACGTCGATAGTGCAGTCGAAGGCATTGCCGCCGGCGACCTGCAGGCTGAACTGATAGACGCCCTGGGAGCCACTCGCCGGGGAGCCGGCGAGGACGATGTCCCCGTCCTCGGGCTCGACGCTCATCCCCTTCGGCACCGAGCCGGTCACCGTGGCGCTCGCTCCGGCGACGAGCCGGCAGGACAGCGGGTCGGAGGTGGGACACTGCTCGAGCCATGGGCTGATGAGAGGCTGTCCCACCTCGGCGACGGGGAAGGTCCACGCGTACTGGCTCTCGGTGTACTGCTCGGTCACGACGAAGACGACCCACGAGGACATGAAGTTGATCTCGGTGCCGAGGCCGACGTCGGACACCTGTGCCTCGGGATCGACGGTGAAGTAGGAGGTAGTGCCGCCGGTGGTGGTCCCGTCGAAGCTGAAGCTCGACTGCTGGAGGCTCACCGACGGACCCGGGCCTTCGATGCTCATCAGGGCGTTGGCAGCGGCAAGGGCGCATGCAGCGCCCTGCACTCCGCTCTGGGGAGTGTCCAGGCAGCCCTGCTGCGCGCCAGAAAGGGAGGACCAGAGCCGGTTGGCATAGGAGAGCACCGACGAGGTCACGCTTCCGGCGTCGCCGAGCGGGACCACCGCCTGGAAGCTCGACAGGCACGTGCTCAATGTGTCGGTACCGGGCTGCATCCCCGATGAATTGACCTGGGAGGGCGCGCAGGAACCGCCGACCCCCGAGATCCCGTAGGTCAGATCGGCAGTGTCGACGATCGCCTTCACCGAGATCGTGGCAGCCACTCCGCTAGGCGCCTGTGAGGTGAATGCAAGCTCCATCGGCTGGTCTACCTCACCCCCGGCGTTGCCGAAGACGCTTGCACCGATCGAGGCGACACCGCTGCCGGGGCCGTTGTCCGGCTGCGGTCCGACCGTGCACGAACCGAGGGCGAAACCGCCGAGATACGACGGCGCGTGGGGGACGTTGCACCAGGTAGCTAGGTTCATCCCGGCCTCGAGAGGCTTGGCCTTCCAGCCGAAGACGGTTGTGACAGTCCTCGTGACTGGCTGACCTCCACCCGAGCCCCCTGACCCGCCATTGCCGCCACCGCCACCTCCGCCGCAGCTCTCGCACGGTGTGATCACGAACGGCGCCGGAGCGCCCTTGATCGTGTTGCGGCTCGTGCCCCGACCGAGGGACAGGTCGAAGGCCCGCGCTACAGGCAGCACTGGCACGAGCAGCACGCGCCCTACGAAGAAAGGCGCAGCCGAACCCCGCACCAGTTTGCCGTTCAGGGTGTAACGCGGGTTCTTCAGCTGGAAGATGACCTCGCCGCGGGCCGTCGCCATGCGCAGCTGGCGCGTAGAGCGCTCCCACCGGGTGCGCGCCCCGGTGAGGTAGGTCAGCAAGCCCACGGGCGCAAGCAGTGTGCCGTCCCGGAGCTCCGGTGCGGCGCTCAGGCGCAGAGCGCGGGTGCCGACCTTGGCGACGGGCGAGCCCGGGGTGAGGACAACCTCCGTTCCCGGCGGCACACCGGGGTACCGGGTGTGGCCGGCGGTTGCCGGGACGGCTTTCACCACGGTGCTAGCGGCCGCGCCGGAGCCCGTCAGCAACAGGACGTAGTACTCATGGCCGACGAGGAGCTCGGCGTGCGGGTCGGCCGCGACGCGCGCAGGCGACCAGCCGGCAACCTTCGTGCTCGTCACCGGGCCGGCAGGACCGGGACCGTCGCCGATCAGCGAAACGGAGCCCGCCGTCGAGCCGAATTGGTACCCGAGGGCGACGAGCCCGCCGAGCGGCGTGTTCGAAGGGCTGACGTCGAGGTGGGCCGCAGTGATGAGCGGTGCCGACCCGAGCCGGTCGACCGATGCCGGCGCCACCTCCCAGGTCCCGTAGGCGCACCGGGGCCCCTGGAGCCCGTCGTGCAAGAAGAGCTGACCCTCGAAGCTGAACACGTTGATGCTGGCCCCGTCGAGGCACCGGTAGGGCGAGGAGGCCGCTGTGACATGCAAGGTCGCCTGGCCGACGACGTTCGCGCCGACGTCCTCCAGGGTCAGGTTGACCAGGTGGAGCAGGTGCACGGTCTGACCGGCGTCCGGCCCCGAGGTCACCGTGGCGCTGAAGGGCCAAGGCACCGTTGCCGCCGCGCCGGGAACCGCACCGGTCGCGGCTGACGCGAGGCCGAGGCCCGCGACAAGCGAGGTGGCAACCACCGCCGTGAACAACCTCCGCCTGAGGTATCGGAGCGTACCAATGGGGGTGCTCACTCCACACCTGCTCCTCTCGTCAGCCCTACGGTGACTCGGTCGGCAAGCAGCGAGGGGGGTGGAGGCGTTACCGCGCGACCTCCCCAGCGATAGATAGTTTACTCGTGCGATGTGACTGAGGAAAGGCAGTTGGGCCACCTTTCACTCCGGGTGTGGCGCGTACCGACGCTGCCTGAGCCGACGGTGCCAAGCGCGTTCCAGTTGGTCGGGCCCCTCGGACCGGTCCGGCCCTCCGCGGCGGTGTCAGGCCGGGTGGACAAGGGCCAAGCCCCTTCCACTTGGTCAGGCCCCTGCGCCATGCCCGCGGCGGCGTTAGGCCGGGTGGACAAGGGCCAAGCCCCTTCCACTTGGTCAGGCCCCTGGGGCCGGTCCGGACCTGCCCGCAGTCACGTCAGGCCGGGGTGCCAACGGCGTCGGCCCGGCTGGGTACGTTGGGGACGGCCCGGAGGGCGGATCGGACCTGAGGGCGGATCTGACCTGAGGGCGGGGACGTGTTGGCAAGGCGTGGACAGTGTCAGCGGTCGCCATCGCCGCCGTCGTGCGGGCGGCCACCCAGGGTGTGCGCCTCTTGTGCACCCGACGGCTTTGTCCCCCTGCTACCGGGGAGCGCTTACCCCATGCCGCTCAGGAGCCGGGCGCCTCGTCGCCCGCTGCCGTACCGCAACCGGTCAGCGCCCGGCCGACGCCCAGGGCGTCTTGGGCTGGCGGGAGCCCTCTGTGAGGGCCACGACCACCTTGGAGCCGAGCCCGCACGTCGCATCGATCAGAACAGTGGCTTGCCCGCGGCACTTCCGGCGGGCACCGGTCGCCGCGACAGCACGGGGTTCCGAAGGCCCAAAGGGCTGCGGCATGAGGGTGGGGGCGGGCCGGCGGTGGGTGCCAAGCCGGAAGATGGTCCCCGCTTCTCCTTCGAAGAACGGGCTCCTCTGCAAATGTCAGCATCTTCACTGCGCGGGGTTTATCGGCTCTTCACAATCCACGGTGTAGTCGGGGCCTGAACCCGCCGGCTTCGAGCAGGCACCGGGCGATGTAATTGGTGAGGTTCCTGAAGCCGAGAGCGGAGCCGCGAAGGTGCTCGAGGCGGCCGTT
>JAJZIY010000087.1 GCA_021828475.1 Actinomycetes bacterium | reverse complement strand
TGGCTCATCAGCGGCTCCTCGTGCCAGACGACCGGCGCCCGGCGTCCGGCGCCAGGCTATACGGGCTCCGGCGCAGGAGGTGGTGCATGTTCGGTGCTCGACCGCCGAGCGCAACCAAGTGGAGAGCCGCCCTGCTGCCGCCTCGTGGCCGGCACGGGAAGGGGGACGGCGCACTCCTGGTCGGGGCTGAGCGACCTCCCGGCTTGGGGGGCGGTGAAACCCTACGTCTGGGAGACATCCGCGACCTGGTCCGGGTAGCGGAGCGGACCGGCCACATGATCGTCCATTGCGCGGCGGACGGTGGGCGCGACTACTTCGTGCGTGAGGATGCGACGACCTACCTGTACACGGCTCGCAGCGGCCCGGGGTGGGATGGCGGCCGGGCCGGCCCTGCCGGCGTAGCTGCGGCGGCTGACGGCTCGGCGCCGGTCACCTCGCAGAGCGCAGGCCCCGCTGAGGACGCCGTGCAGGCGCGGGCCAACGGCGCGGCTCCGGGGCTCGGTACCTCGGGGGAGGTGCTGTGATGAGGGCCAGAGTGTTGCTCGCGGCCGTCATGTTCGTTGGCGTCCTCGGGATCGGCGGTCTGGCGTCGGTGTACACCGCGGGGGTCGTGGTGCCGCCTTCCTATGCGGGCCAGACGGTCGTTGCCGGCCCGCACGGGCTCGGCGAGTTGACCGGCACGGCGATGACCCTCGGCCCTCCGGGCGCGGGCGGCCCGCTCTCCGGTACGGCCTACACCTTCGGCGGTGCCGACAGCGCCCCTGCTCCCTGAGCGGCATGCCCGCCTTCGATCTCCGCGGCGCGGTCACGCCCGAGATCGGAGCGGGCGGCACGAGCGGACGGTAGCGAGGTGCGGCGCACGGCAGCGCTGGACAAATCCTTCCCCCGCTGGGCCCGAGTGTGTTACGGACGGGTTAACTGGCTCCCGAGGGCTTGACATCGGTTGCCCGAAGGGCGATCATCATGTTCAGCTTAACGAACAGCCGTTCATATATGTGAACACGGACGTCTCCGCCGTGCGCTAGAGCGTCACGCCCATCCGTTGTGTTGGAGGGGGTCTCGCTCGCTCCGCCGGCCGGCAACTAGGACGACTGGCTGACGCTACAAGAGAGGAGCGCCTGAAGCATGAAGGCGATAAGGAGGCCGCGCAGCCTGGCGGTCACGGTTCTGAGCACAGCAGTCACGGCGACGCTCGCCGTAGGGACGACCGGCGCAGGAGCCGGCGCCGCCGGCCTTACGCAGGTCTCGATGGGCATCGAGCCCTGGATCGGTTACGCCCCCTGGTACATAGCGCAGCAGGAGGGTTACTTCGCCAAGCATGGCCTCAAGGTCAACATCGTCAACTTCCAGCAGGACGCCGACCGTAACGCCGCCCTCGTAGCGGACCAGACCAACGTCTCCAACATCGACACAGGCCGGACCATACAGTTCGCCAACCAGCACGACCCCGCCGTGCCCCTGATGCTCGAGGACGACTCCAACGGTGCGGATGCCATCATGTCGGTCAAGTCCATATCCACGGCGGCCCAATTGCGGGGCCAGACCGTGGCCTACGAGTTCGGCACCACGAGCGACCTCCTGCTGCACTACTACCTCCTCAAGCACAACATGTCTTTCAAGTCGGTCAAGTCCGTGAACGTCCCGGCAGCGGACGCCGGGACCCTGTTGATCGCAGGCAAGGACAAGGTCGTCGTCACCTACCAGCCCTACATCAGTGAGGCGACGAGCAACCCCAACGGCAGCAAGGTGCACGTCTTCTTCTCGAGTGCCCAAGCCCCTGGGCTGATCAGCGACTTCCTCGTGGCCAACAAGTCGTGGCTTGCGGGCCACGCCACCCAGGCCCGCGAACTGGTCATGGCCTGGAACGACTCGATCACGTACTTCCACACCCACCGCAAGCAGGCGGTCGCCATAATGGCCAAGGGCGTCGGGGCCACCCCGTCGTCGCTGGCATCGACCCTCAGCGGCGTCCTGCTCTACTCCGTCGCGCAAAACCTGTCCCTCGTCTCCTCGGGCAAATTGGCCAAGGAATACCTCGACATCGGCAAGACGCTGCAGGCCATGGGCCAGATCAAGCACCCCGTACCCCTCGGCTCGGTAGCGGACTTCAAGTTCCTCAAGTGAGCATGGGGACGAGGTACGGTCGCGGGACGCTCGCTGTCACGGCGGGCGCCCCGCGGGTGCCCCACCTGCGCAGGCGCCGGTTGCAGCTGTACGAGCCGGTCCAAAAGCGCACCTACTGGTCGCTGGCAGTAGTCTCGCTGTGCGCCGTCTTCGGCATCTGGGCCCTGCTCAGCTACACGGGCGCCGTCCAGAACCTCTTCCTGCCGACGCCGACGCAGGTCTGGCAGGCGGCGGTCACGGAGAACAACACCGGCATCCTGTGGCCTGACGTCGGGGCGAGTGTCCTGCGGATCGTGCTCGGGTTCGTGATCAGTTCGGTCGTGGCCATCCCGGTCGGCATGCTGATGGGCTCGTACAAGGTCTTCGAGGCGGCCCTGGAGCCCCCCATCGACTTCATGCGCTACACGCCGGCGGTGGCCTTCATCCCCCTGACCCTGATCTGGTTCGGCACCTCGACGACCCAGAAGCTGGTCATCCTTTTCATCGCCATCTTCTTCCAGGAAGTGCTCCTGATCATGGACAACGTCAAGAACGTGCCCATGCCGTTCGTCGACATGGCCTATACGCTCGGCCTGTCGCCGGCACAGGTGGTGCGCCGCGTGATCTTCAGGGCGGCGCTCCCAGGGATCGTGGACACCCTGCGGATCTCGATGGGCTGGGGATGGACGTACCTGGTGGTCGTCGAGCTGGTGGGTGCGACGGACGGCCTCGGTTTCCAGATCCAGCAGGCGCAGCGGTACCTGGACACGCCCGAGATAATCCTCGGCATAATCATCATCGGTGTGCTGGGCCTGATCTTCGACTTCTCGTTCAAGGGCATCTACGCGCGCGCCTTCCCGTACATGTCCCGGGGGCGGTAGTGGCGGCGACGCTGGTGCTGAAAGGGGTGGACAAGACCTTCTACAGCCGCCGGGCCAGTGTCCACGCACTGGACGACGTCAACCTCACGCTCGAGGACGGCGAGTTCGTCTCCGTTGTCGGTGCGTCGGGCTGCGGCAAATCGACGCTGTTGCGCATCGTGGCCGGCCTCGAAGGCGCCAGCGGGGGCGAGCTAACCCTGGACGGGGCTCCCCTCACAGGGCCGGGCCGTGACAGGGGCATGGTCTTCCAGCAGTACACCCTCTACCCCTGGCTCTCGGCGCAGGACAACGTGGAGTTCGGGTTGCGCCATCTGCCCCGGGGGCGGCGCTCCGAAGTGGCGAGGCGCTTCCTGGACGTGGTCGGGTTGCTCGATTTCGCGGGTAGCTACCCGTTCCAGCTCTCGGGGGGCATGCAGCAGAGGGTCGCCATTGCCCGCGCCCTGGCCCTGCGCCCAAGCATCCTGCTCATGGACGAGCCGTTGGGCGCTCTCGACGCGCAGACCCGCAGCCTCATGCAGGAGCTGCTCCTGTCCATCTGGGAGCGTGACCGCCTGTCGGTCCTGTTCGTCACCCACGACATCGACGAGGCGATCTTCCTGGCCGACCGGATATGCGTGCTGTCGGCGAAGCCGGGCCGGGTCAGGGAGGTAATCGACGTGCACCTGCCCAGGCCCAGGCAGTTCGCCCAACAGGTGGAGCGCGAGTTCCTCGAGCTCAAGCAGTACGTGAGGTCGTTGATCCACGACGAGGCGGCTCGCAACACCGGGTTCTCGGGGGTCCTGCAGTGACGGCCGGCCGGGATGTGCTCGAGGTGGGCGGGGACGCTGCGGGCGGGGACGCGCCGGCGCCCGACGCTGCGGTCGCCAACCGTTCGGTCCTGAGGGCGCTGGGCATCCTGGAGCTGTTGAGCCGCTGCGAGGAGCCCCTGACCCTGGTCGAGGTGGCGGCCCGGTTGAAGATCCCCAAGAGCAGCGCGCTCAGCCTTCTGAGGGCGCTCGTCGCCAGGGAGTTCTGTGCCACGGATCCCAAGGGCCGCTACGGCCTGGCGGTGCGCACCTTCGAGGTCGGTGCGGCCTACCTGCGCTCCATGACACCGGTGCGGTCGGTGACGCCCGAGCTGCACCATCTGACGGAGTCCCTCGGCGTCACCTCCCACTATGCGGTGCTCGACGAGGACGAGGTCGTCTACCTGGCCAAGCACGACCCGCCCGGCCTCGGCTTGAAGCTGGCCAGCTCGCTCGGGGCGCGCCTACCGGCGGCGCTCACGGCCGTGGGAAAGGCACAACTGGCCTTCAGGGCGCCTCTCCGGCCCTCGGCAGCGGCCGACCGGCGTCCTCAGGCTCCCCGGGGTGCCGGGGCCATGCTGGCTGCCCAGCTGGAAGAGGTCCGGGCCCTCGGCTACGCGGTCGACGACGGCGAGACTGCCCTCGGCATCCGTTGCGTGGCGGCGCCTCTCTTCAACGACCACGGCTGCTGCGGGGCCATCGGCGTCAGCTACCTCCTCGGCGCTGCCGCAGCCCCTGCCGGTGTCGAGCAGGCGGTGGTCGAGGCGGCAGCCCGGGCGTCCGGCCGCCTGGGCGGGAAGGTCACCGGCGCCGCTGGTGCCGCCGGCGCCGCGGGGGTACCCGGCCCACGCGCACCCGTGACGGAGCCGCGGCGGCCGGCGGCGCGCGTCCGGGGGGCGCAGGCTCCGGTTCGCGCGACGGGCTCCCCTGTCCCGGCAGGTAGCGCTGCGGGGGTGCAGGCGAGTTGAGGACGGACGCCCTCCTGCTCGACAGGGATCTCAAGCTCGTGCTCGGGAGCCGGGACATCGACGCGCCGGTGCCGGGCGAGGTACTGGTACGTGTGGCCTGGGCCGGCGTATGCGGGTCGGACCTGCACGTGCTGGCCTCGGGTGCCTGGGTCGCGTACTGGCCTGCGACACTCGGCCACGAAGTGGCCGGGGTGGTCGAGAAATGTCCTGGGGGCGAGATCCCGCTCGGTGTGACCGTCGTCGTGGACTCGCGGCTCCCGTGCGGCGAGTGCCCCGGTTGCAGCCGTGCCCCGTCGTTGTGCCACAACATGACCTGGCTTGGCGAGTCGCGGCCCGGTGGTTTCGCCCGGTTCCTCGTGGTGCCGGTGACAAGCGTCGTCGCCTGCCCCGATGGGACAGAGGCTGCCATCGCCGTGCTGGCCGAGCCCCTGTCCGTTGCCATGCACGCGGTGTCGCGCCTGGCGGCGCGGCCGCCGGGCCCCGCCCTCGTCCTCGGCTACGGGCCCGTGGGCGCTCTCGTGCACCTCGAACTGGTGAGGCGCTGGCCCGGCCTGGCGGTTTTCGTCTCCGAGCCCAACACCGAGCGCGCCGAACTGGCGCTGGCGCTGGGCGCGCAGGTCGTTGCCGGACCGGCGCTCGCCACCGGGGACATAGCTGCCGGCACCGGGGACGGCGTGCCGGCCGGACGGGAGTTCGCCCTCGTGGTGGACGCGGCCGGTTACCCCCAGTCGCTGGTTGCAGCGTCACGGGCAGTCGCCAATGGCGGTACCGTCCTGGTGGTGGCCCTGTCGGGCCAGGCTGTCCCCGTCGTCCCCTCGGAGCTGGTCGAACGGGCGATATCGATCGTAGGTTGCATAGGTTTCGACGACGAGCTGCCCCAGGCGGTCGGGTTGCTGGCCTCGGCCCCGGACCGTTACCGGCCGTTGGTGACCGAGGCGGTCCTACTGGAGGAGGCGCCCCGGCGGCTGGCCGAAATGGGCCGCCGGCCTTCTGTGGGCAAGGTGGTGGTGCGGCCGTGGCGGGACTGACCGAGTACCTCGAGGCCCGCGTGCGGGGGGTCCCGGCCTACCGTCCCGGCCGGCCGAGCCCCGGGCCGACCGCCGGCAAGCTGTCGTCCAACGAGGCGCCCCTGGGCCCGGCACCGGAGGTGCTGGCAGCGCTGGCGTCACCTTGGCTGAGCGTCAACCGGTACCCCGAACAGGCCGCCGCCGTGGAGGCGATGGCGGCCGGGGCCGGCACCACGCCTGAGCATGTCGTGCTCACCAACGGCAGTGACGAGTTGTGCTACCTGGTCGCCAACCTGCTTCTGGGGCCGGGCCGCGTGGCGGTGCTCGGCGACCCTTGCTACCAGATAGACGCCACGGCTTCCCTGCTCTCGGGCGCCGAACTGAGGCGCGTGCCCCTTCGCGAGGACGGGTGCCACGACCTGCGGGCGATGGCTCGGGCGTGCGCCGGGGCGTCCGTCGTATGGCTGCCCAGCCCCCACAACCCCACGGGCGCAGCCTGCCGGCCCGACGAGATCGACGAGCTGCTCGAGGCCGTGCCCGACGACTGCCTTGTCGTGCTGGACGAGGCGTACAGGGCTTTCGCCGACCCGGACATGCAGCCCGACGTGGGCCGCCTGCTCGCCCGGCACCCCAACCTGCTGGTGCAGAGGACGCTCTCCAAGGACTGGGCGCTGGCCGGCCTGCGGGTCGGTTACGGCATCGCCGCGCCGGAGCTGATCGAGGTACTTGCACGCAGCCGCCCTCCCTTCAGCGTCAACGCCGTAGCGCTGGCCGCGTTCCAGGCTGCGGCCGGCAACGAGGCTTGGCGCTCGATGTCGGTCGGTCGGGTCCGCCACGAGCGCCGGCTGCTCCAGTCGGCCCTGGCGTCGGGCGGTGTCGCCTACTACCCGAGCCAGGCCAACTTCGTCACGGCCAGGCTGGAGGCCTCCTTCTTGGGGCCGGCTCTCGCCGCTACCGGCACCGTGGTCCGTGCCGGCGAGGACCTGGGGCTCCCGGGCTGGGTGCGCATCTCCATCGGCTGGGCACCCCAGATGGCCGTCCTGCGAGGTGTGCTCGCCTCCGGTCAGCGCCAGCCCGGCAACGAGCCGGGCAGAGAGACAGTCACGACAACGAAAGGGGCATGATGCCGACGATCGACGGTCCTGTGCGGGTGATCGGCCGCTGGGGCGACATGGACGCAGGAGCCAGGGAGGCCGCTACCTACCGCGGGCTCGACAAGATCTTCGACCCGGCCCTCCGGGAGAGCATCTGCGAGCTGATCGAGGACGTCCGCCGGGACGGGGACGAGGCGGTGGCTCGGGCCCTGAAGAAGTTCGACGGTTGCGACGTCGAGCCGGGCGGGCTGCGGGTCACCGAGGAGGAGTTCGCCACCGCCCGCGCCCAGGTCTCCGACCAGCTTCTTGCGGCCATCCGCGACGGCATCGACCACGTCCGCCGCTTCAACGAGCAGTTGGTGTCCCGGGGCGACTGGGAGTTCGAGAGCGAGCCCGGTTTGACCGTCGGCGAGAAGGTCAGTCCCATCGCCAGCGCCGGCCTTTTCGTTCCGAGCGGCAAGGGGTCGTACCCGTCCGTGCTGGTCCAGCTCGGCACGCCGGCGGTGGTGGCGGGGGTGCCGACTGTCGCGGTGGTCGTACCGCCGGTACCGGGCTCCGCCGGGGTTGTGGACCCGGCCGTCCTGGTCGTGGCCAGCGAGCTCGGTATAGGCGACGTCTTCAGGGTCAACGGGCCGGCAGGCATCGCAGCGCTCGCC
>JAJZIY010000032.1 GCA_021828475.1 Actinomycetes bacterium | reverse complement strand
CTCGCCCGTGCGATGGTCGTGACCGCGCCAACCGGACCGACAACCGCCACATGGCGCGTCACAGCCCCGTGGCACGATGGCACCGGCCCAAACGTGAACTGGGTCCCCACCGAAACGTGAAGACCTCAGGGTGGAGGTGACCGGACTTGAACCGGCGACTTCTACGATGCGAACGTAGCGCTCTTCCGGGCTGAGCTACACCCCCGTGCCGACACAGCCTAGCGGGCCCACACCCGGCCCCCCAGCTGACCGGCGCGCTCTACGGGCACCGCTCAGAGACCGAGCAGCTCCAGGAGCTTGGTGACCGTGGCCCAGTTGCGGGCCGTCACAGCCCGCCACCCGGCAGCCCGGGCCAGCTCGCCCGCAAGGATGCTCCGGCCCATCCCGTCCGGTGTGTGGAGGTACAGCGTCGACCCCGACCAGGTCAGCTCGTCCTGGCTCCCCTTGCCCACCGCCCTCTCCACGGCCGCTCGCAGGGTGCCCTCCTCCTCGGGCGTCAGAGCGCAGCGGCGGAAGCCCACGTGCAGGGCTTTTGGGTCCGTGACCCGGGGGAACGGGTTGGCCTCCGCCGCAGCGGCCAGCTCGGCTCTTTCGACGACGACCACCTGGCAGCGGACGCCACACCGGCGCTCCAGCTCCTCCTCCAGCCGGTCGGCGAGCTCTCCACAGCTACGGCTCGGCCGGCCGGCACGGTTGACGGTCCCGCACGAGAAGGCGACGTTGCCGCTCTGGATGTACGTAGCCACGTCGGACCAGCCCAGGTCCTCGGCCGCCGCCCTCAGCTCGGTCATGGCCAGACGGTTGTTGCCACCGACGTTGATGCCCCTGAGGAGAGCCACGTGCGTGCGCATCGCCCAAGTATCGCCGCTCGATCACACTGCCGTGCCCACCTGCCGGGGCGGCTGCCATTGCCGGCACACCCTGCCCGGGCCGGCGCCGGGGCACGCCAAGACGTCCGGCCCGGGCGTGCCGGGCAGGCGCTGCCGGCCAGCGACGCGCCGCCGCCGGCGGGAGGGGCCCTGAGGAACCCGTCCCGCCGGCGACAGACGGAGGAGACTGCTGGCCGGTCGCCCGGCCTGGGGCTCAGCGGCGAGCCGCGCCCCGGACGGCGCTGCCACGGCGGGCGACGGAGTCGACCGTGACGGCCGAGACGAGCACGAGAGCGGTGACCATGTCCGTCGCCGCAGCGCCCATGCCGAGCAGGCCCAGGCCGTTTGCGATGGCGGCGATGACGAGCGAGCCGAGCACGGCGTGCACCGGCTTGCCCCGGCCACCGAAGAGGCTGGTGCCGCCGATGACGGCTGCGGCCACCGAGTACAGGACGTAGTTGCTGTCGATGCCCGTGGAGATAGAGCCCAGCCAGGACAGGTACATGATGCCGCCGACGCCGGCCATGAGGCCGGTGATGGCGAAGGCAGCGGTGCGGATCCAGGTCAGGTTGATACCGGCACGCCGGGCGGCCTCGGCGTTGCCGCCGATGGCGTAGATGTAGCGGCCGAAGCGGGTACGGCCCAGCACGAAGGTGGCCAGGGCCACCACCACGAGGACGATCGGGATCGCCCAGGGCACGCCCGTGACGTGGCCACCGTGGCTGCCGCGGTTGACGTCGCAGATCAGCACGAGTGCAACACCGGCCACGGCTACGGCGGCGATCTTGAGCCCGGTCAGGCCCCAGGGCGGCGCGACGAGGCCCCTGGACTTGCGATTGGCATCACGGAAGACGTTGAGCCCCGCGAACAGGCCCACCGCCACGATCATGACGATCCAGCTGGCTGCCGGGGTCAGCGTGCCGTTTACCAGGTCGTTGAGGATGTTGTTGGAGATCTCGATGACGCCACCGGTGGCGATCTGGAGGTGGTCGAACATCCAGAGCATGACGCCCTCCCACCCGATGAAGCCACCGAGGGTCACGATGAACGAGGGCAGGCCGAGGCGGGTTATCAAGGTGCCCTGGATGAACCCGACGATGGTCGTGCCAGCCAGGCCGGCGAGGATGGCGAGCCACCAGGTCAGGTTGAACGGAGGCGCCACCAGGGCAGCCGTCAGGCCGGCACCGATGCCCGAAACGTAGACCACGGAGAGGTCGATCTCGCCGAGCAGCAGCACGAAGACCTCGCCGACGGAGAACATCATGAACACGACGGCCTGGATGAGCAGGTTGACGATGTTGCCTGCCGACAGGAAAAGCGAGTTGGAGACCTGGAAGATGACGACGATGGCCACGAGGCCGCCCAGCACCGGGAGCACACCGCTCTCACCTGAGCGGACTCGCACCCACCAGCCGCGCACGACATCGCCGAGAGTCGCCGCCACCACCTCGGGCGAGGTGGTGAGGGCTATGTCGGATGCGGCGTCGGCATCGAGCGTCTCGACGCCGCCAACCCCGCCGGCTGTGCGGTCGGGGGCAATTGAAGGGTTGGGCCTCATAATCAGTTCTCCTCCGGGCCGCCGACCGCGGGGACACCGTACCCGCCGCGACTGGCCACCGTGCCTGTTGTCATGAGCTCGACGACGCTCTGGCGGTCGTAATCGGTCACCGGGCCCTGGGCCACCAAACGGCCCAGGCGCAGGACGGCGACGCGGTCGGCCACCTCGAACACGTCGTTGAGGTTGTGCGAGACCAGCATGACCCCGTAGCCCTGCTCGGCCAGGCGGCGCACGAGCTGGAGGACCATGCTCGTCTGGGCCACGCCCAGGGCGGCGGTGGGCTCGTCGAGGATCATCAGCTGCGAGTTCCACAGCACGGCCCTGGCCACTGCGACCGACTGGCGCTGGCCGCCGGACAGTGAGGAAACGGGCTGGCGTATCGAGCGCACGGTCGTGACGTTGAGATCGGCGAGCGTCTTGCGGGCCGCCATCTCCATCGGGGCCTCGTCCAGGGTCCGGACCTTTGTCCGCTCCCGGCCGAGGAACATGTTCTGCACGATGTCCAGGTTGTCGCACAGGGCGAGGTCCTGGTACACGGTGGCGATACCGAGCGCCGCCGAGTCCCTCGGAGTGTTGATCGCCACCGGCCGTCCCCGCCAGAGGATCTGGCCTGCGTCCGGGCCGTGGATACCCGAGATCGTCTTGATGGTGACGCTCTTTCCCGCACCGTTGTCGCCGCAGAGAGCAGTCACCTCCCCGGCTGTAATGGTGAGGTCGATACCGCTGAGTGCCCTGACCGGCCCAAAGTGTTTTTCGACCCCACGCAGTTCGAGCAGTGGCTGGCCACGCTCGAGCAAACCTTGAGGCATTACTTGCAAGCCCTCCTTCCGGCGCGTACAGCCGCCGGCGGCCCTTGGGCCTCGGGCGGCGACGCCCCCAGGCCCGGGGGCCCGGGGGCGCAATCGTGTATATGATTATCGGCCTCTAGGGGCCGATTGTTAGGGGGTAATCCCCGCAGCCGTGCACGCCGCCGCAGTTGCGTAGGGTGCGGCGCACAGTTGTGTGGCCGGCACGAACTTGTCTGCGATGACGGTGCTGTTGATGTTGGACGGTGTGACCCACTCGGGGGTGAGCAGGACCGACTTCACCGCCACGTGCGACTGGGTGTCCTCAGTCGTACCGTTGACCAGGGACGACGGAGGCGCCATGTGGGCCCTGGCATAGATGGCGACTGCCGCCGCCGCCTGCGCCTCCAGGTAGATCGGCTTGTAGACGGTGCCGCACTGGTAGCCGGTCAGGATGTTGCCCAGGCCGGTGAGCGTGGCGTCCTGGCCGGTGACCGGGAAGGTCTTCGCCTTGATGCCCTTGGTCTGGAGGTACTTGATGATGGGTGCGCCGTTCTCGTCGTTGGGCATGAGCACCGCGTTCATGTTGGGGTGGGCGGTGAACTGCTGCTGGAACTCGGTGAGGGCGACGCTGGGGGTCCAGGTGCCGGCGGGCTGGCCCACGTCGACGTACTTGTGCGACTTGAACAGCGGGTTGAGCACGGACATGTAGCCGTTGTAGAAGAGGGTGGCGTTGTTGTCGGTCGCCGCGCCCCGCATCACGAGCACCTGCGGCTTCTTTACGCCCCATGCGCTGATGCAGCTGACGAGGCCCTGGCCGAGCAGCTTGCCCACCTGGACGTTGTTGAAGCTGACGTAGTAGTTGCGCGAGCCGCCGAGCGTCAGGCGGTCGTAGTCGATGACCTGGACACCGTGCGACTTGGCGTACGACTCGATCTTGGCGCCGACGCCGGAGTCCAGCGGGTCCATGATGAGCACGCTGTCACCCTTGGTGATGTCTGCCTGGGCATCGGAGTACTCGGTGGAGTCGCTGCCGTGGGCGTTGACCACGCTGAACTGCGAGGCGCTCAGTCCCGCGTCCTGCAGTGCCGTCGTCAGGTACGGTGCGTCGAACTCGACGTACCGGGTCGACGACACCGTGTCGGGCAGGATGACGCCCACACCACCCTTGCCCTTGGCCGTGATGGCCTCGAGTGCCGCCATGGTCGTGAAGTTGCGGTTGAAGCCGGTGGCCGATACTGCGCCACCCGACGACGAGGCCGCCGTGGTTCTGGTGGCAGCGGCCGCAGTCGTGCTGGTCGCCGCCGCAGCGGTGGTGCTGGTGGCAGCGGCCGCCGTGGTGCTGGTCGCAGCGGCTGCGGTGGTGCTGGTGGCAGCGGCCGCAGTCGTGCTGGTCGCGGCTCCCCCGGTGCTGGCGTTGCTCCTGCCGTTGCCTCCGCACCCGGCCGCCACCAGGGCGATCACGGCGCTGGACGCCACCAACAGGGCCCTCGTCCCCTTGCTCCGGTTCATGCTTCCCCTCGCTCTCGCTGATTTCGCTTGTCATGCCAACGCCTGGGCCGTAGCAACGGCCCAGGCGTGGACAAATTGCACAATCAGGTTGGAATGCTCAGGGCTGGATGCCGGCCGCCACGCAGGCTGCGGCCGAGGCGTAGGGGGCGGCGCACAGCTGCGACGCCGGGACGAAGTTGTCGGCGATAACGGTGCTCTTCATGTTCTTGGTGGTAACCCACTCAGGCGTGAGGAGCACGGACTTGACCTGCAGGTGCTTGACCGAGTCCAGGGTCTTGCCGTTGACCAGGGCAGCAGGCGGGGCCATGTGGGCACGGGCGTAGATCGCCAGGGCGGCGGCAGCCTGAGCCTCGAGGTAGATCGGCTTGTACACGGTGCCGCACTGGTAGCCGGTCAGGATGTTGCCCAGGCCGGTGAGCGTGGCGTCCTGGCCGGTGACCGGGAAGGTCTTCGGCTTGATGCCCTTGGTCTGGAGGTACTTGATGATGGGTGCGCCGTTCTCGTCGTTGGGCATGAGCACCGCGTTCATGTTGGAGTGGGCGGTGAACTGCTGCTGGAACTCGGTGAGGGCGACGCTGGGGGTCCAGGTGCCGGCGGGCTGGCCGACGTCGACGTACTTGTGCGACTTGAACAGCGGGTTCAGGACCTGCATGTAGCCGTCGTAGAAGAGGGTGGCGTTGTTGTCGGTCGCCGCGCCCCGCATGACAAGCACGTTGGGCTTGCTGATGTGCCAGGCGTTGATGCAGCTGACCAGGCCGTGACCGAGGAGCTGGCCGACCCGCACGTTGTTGAAGCTCACGTAGTAGTTGCGCGAGCCGCCGAGCGTCAGGCGGTCGTAGTCGATGACCTGGACACCGTGCGCCTTGGCGTACGACTCGATCTTGGCGCCGACGCCGGAGTCCAGCGGGTCCATGATGAGCACGCTGTCACCCTTGGTGATGTCTGCCTGGGCATCGGAGTACTCGGTGGAGTCGCTGCCGTGGGCGTTGACCACGCTGAACTGCGAGGCGCTCATCCCGGCCATCTGGAGCGCCTTGGTCAGGTACGGAGCGTCGAACTCGACGTAGCGGGTCGAGGAGACGGTGTCGGGCAGGATCACGCCGATGCCGCCCTTGCCCTTCGCGGTGATGGCCTTGAGCTGTGCCATCGTCGTGAAGTTGCGGTTGAACGAACTGGCCGTGATGCCCGCTGGGGCAGCCGACGCGGTAGCCGCCTGGCCGACCATGGCGCCGACCAGCGCGCTCATGGCAACGGAGGCCGATACCACGTTGCGGGCCTTCTTGGAAATGTTCATGCTTTGTTTCCCCTTTTTGCCTCAGAAGTTTGGAGCGAGTACCTGTTGTCCGCGCTCAGGCCGGGTGGCCACGCCGGGGCGCGCCATACGCCCCGTTGATGTCCCCCTGCAGGTCGCTGCGACGCGTGTTTCCCTACGTCGCCGGCCGGAGCGGTTGTCGGGTAGCTCCGGCAGTTGGTGAAGGTACGCCTGCCGCTGTGAACGCGTCCGTGAACAGGGGCGCCGCCACGTTAATAAACTGTGAAGAGTGTGTGAAGAAGTAGTGAAAAGTTCGGATCCGGGCGATTCTCGCACTATCTTCGGCGGTCCTCACCATAGCCGTCCGGGTAGGGTGACGGGGCCGGGGTGGCAGGGCTGTGAGCTGGGCTTTCGCTGGACCACAACCGTACGCGAGGCCTGGGTACGCCTGCGCTACGCGCTCTCATCCCGGCACGAAGCGGTAACCGGCTCGCGGCTGGGTGATGATCACCGGTGAACCGCCGCCGCTTTCCAACTTTGCACGTAACCGCCGGACGTAGACGCGCACGTACTCGGTCTCGGTGGCGTAGCCGGGCCCCCACACCCGCCTCAGCAGCTGTGCGTGGGTGAGCAGCTTGCCGCGGTTTATGGCAAGCTCCCTGAGCAGCGCGAACTCGGTGGGCGTGAGGTGGACGACCTCTCCGGCCCTGGTCACCAGGCGCATCTCCAGGTCCACCACCAGGTCGCCCACCTCGATGCGCAGCGGCGACATCTCGACGGGCTCGGCCGGCCTGGTGCGACGAAGGGTGGCAGTGATCCTGGCCAGCAGCTCCTCGATGCCGAAGGGCTTGGTCATGTAGTCGTCCGCCCCGAAGTTGAGGGCGGCAACCTTGTCGTGCTGGCCGCCGCGGGCCGACACCACGATTATCCCGACCGCACTGCGCTCGCGCATCTCCCGGCAGAGCTCGAAACCGTCAGCGTCCGGCAGCATGAGGTCGAGCAGCACGATGTCCGGCGCCTCGGTCTCGAGGAACTGCAATGCACGCGAGCCGTCCGTCGAGGTGCAGGTATCGAACCCACGGACAGTCAGGTTGCTCCTTATAAGGTCGACGATGTTGGGGTCGTCCTCGACCAGCAGGGCCTTGGTGCGCTTCTCGCCCGTACTCATGCGCCGTTTTCTCCCGGTCCCTCCAGGGGGAGCTCAATGAGGAACGAGGCGCCGTGCCGGCTGGGCTCCAGAGCGATCCGGCCCCCGTGGGCCAACACGATACCGCGGGTGATCGACAGGCCGAGCCCTGCACCGGGGGCGCTGGTGGGGCCCCGGACCTGGGAGACGAACAGCTGTGGCCGCAGCTCGTCGGGGATGCCCTTGCCGTTGTCCGTCACCCTGATGGACACCGTGCCCTCCGCTCCGACCTCGACCTCGACCCAGGCCCTGACCCCCACCGCGTTGTGGCGCAGCGCGTTGTCGAGCAGGTTCACGAACACCTGCTCCAGGCGGTCGTGGTCGGCCCAGAGCGGGCTGATGGCCGGCGGGCACGACACGGTGATGTCCCCGGTGCGCTCGGGCGGCAGCAGGGCAACTGCGGCCTCGATGACGAGGGGCAGGTCGCACCAGTCGTGCTGGAGGCGCAGGAGCCCCGACTCGATGGCCGAGAAGTCGAGCAGGTCGCCCACCAGGCGGCCCAGGCGCGCCGATTCGCTCGCGATCCGGTTGAGGAAGCGCAACTTGCTCTCGTCGTCCCAGGTCACGTCGGAGGCGAGCAGGCTGCTGGCGTAGCCGCGGATGGCGGTGAGCGGCGTGCGCAGCTCGTGGCTCAGGCGGGACAGGAAGTCGCGCTGCAACTGGTGGGACCGGCGCAGCGCGGCGGCCTGCTGGTGGGCCTGCTCGGCCTCGTCCCTCTCCAGGGCCAGGCGCACCGAGTTGGCGGCGTCTCCGAGCAGGGCCACGGCGTCGTCGGGCACTTCCGCCTGCTCCCACCGGGCGACGAGGGCGGCCTGGCCGCCCGGGGCGTCGAAGGTCGTGCCGATGACGCTTGCGCCCCCAACCTCGCCGAGCGGCCTCGGGCCGCCGAAGGCCGGGACCGAGAAGGCCCGGCCGGCCAGCGAGCCGTCGCGGCCCTGGGGGTCGTGCTGCGCCCGGTTGTCCCGGCCGACGTAGGCGCTGCAGCGGGCCGCCTTGTCGGGCGGCTTGAGCCAGAGCTCGATCTCGGCTGCCCGCAAACCCCGTTGCAGGGACTGCAGGGCGAGCAGGAGCCCGGTGGACACCGGCTCGGGCCCGGCCAGGGTCTCCAGCACCTCTCGGATGGTCTCGAGCACGCGGTTGCGGGCGGTCACCTCACCGAACAGCCGGTCGCGGTCGATGGCACCGGCTGCGTAACCCGCGTACAGCGAGACCAGGTCCATCTCGTCGCGGTGGGGCTGCCCCACGAAAGGCTGGCAACCCGTGATGACACCGATGAGCCCGCTCGGCCCGATGAGCGGCACCGCCCAGGAGCTCCTGATCCCGGCCCGCCGGGCCAGGCCGGCGAAGCGCGACCAGGCCGGGCTACCGCCCACGTCCTCACTGACCAGGGGGCGGCCCGTGACTGCGACCTCACCCATGGGACCGCCCTGCTGGCCCACCGGGACCAGCGCCCAGGCCGCCAGCGCATCGGCGGGCAGGCCGGCCGCCGCAACCAGGCGCAGCGAACCTTCTTCCAGCAGGTGGATGCACATCTGCTCCACGCTCACGGCCGACGTCAGGGCCGAGAGGATCAGGGGCAGGCTGGAGCTGGAACGAGCCGACGCCAGCTGGTCGACCAGGTCTTGCAGGCGGGAGAGCTGGTGCCTGGCGCTGGCGTCCGGGGCGTGCCCCGACATGATCGCGACGACGTCGGCGGGGTGCGTCTCTCCTGGTGCCAGGTCCGCCGCCACCTTGCCCCTGTGCAGCACCAGTATGCGGTCGGCCAGGTGGAACACCTGCTCGATGTCGTGGGAGACCAGCACCACGGTCGTGCCCCTGGCCTTGAGCCGCTCGATCAGCTGCTCCACCTGGCGCGCCTCCTGGACGCCCAGGGACGCCGTCGGTTCGTCGAGCACCAGGATCCGGGGCTCGGTCTCCATGGCGCGGGCCACCGCCAGGAGCTGGCGCTGCCCCGTCGAAAGCGAACTGACGGTGCGGACGTCGGAGAGCTTGATACCGAAGGTGGCCAGCACACGGTTGGCGTCGACGGTCGTCCTGGCCTCGGAGAGAAAGACACGGGACCGCTCTCGACCGAGGAAGAGGTTCTCCGCCACCCCGAGGTTGTCGCACATTGCGGCGTCCTGCCACACCACCGCCAACCCGCTCGCCGCCGCTCCGGCGTTGGTGCGCACCCTGGCCCCGCCGATCAGGACTTCCCCCGAGTTGGGCAGGATATCCCCCGCGATGCAGCGCACCAGCGTCGACTTGCCGGCACCGTTCTCCCCGGTCAGGGCTACGAGCTGGCCGGGCCAGACGTCGAAGTCGATGCCGTTCAGCACGTTCAGGTGGCCGTAGCTGACCGACAGCCGCTGCACGCGCAGCAATGGCGCCGAGACCTGGCCGGCCGGCCGTACCTCGTCGGTTGTCGTCATGGCCATGGGACCAGTGTGGTCGCTCGACAGCCGCGAGACGGTGCACTGCTCGTAGGCGGGCTCGCTCGCCCGGGTTGTCAGCCCGCCGCGAACCCGGGCCCGCTCAACGTCGGTGCACCTCGGCGCTCTCCCGGCGCGGCAACTTCGAAGCGGTTGCTCAGTTGGCCAGCGCCAGGCTGGCGTAGCTGTCGAAGTCCCCGTACACGCCCTCGTCGTCGCTACGGTAGGTGTCGGGACCTACTTGGCGGACGCCCACTGCGGGCGGCGTGGGACCGGCTCCGTGCGGGGCGTGGCTCCGGCCCACGGGGCCCGCAGGCCGCGGCAGGCCCGTCAGCACCAGCGTGGTCGGGGTCTCCGGCTCCGTACCGACGGCACCGTCCCGGGCCGACGGGTAGTCCCCCTCGGCACCAGCGGAGCGGGCGTAGGCGGCCACTGGCGGGGCCGGGTAGGCGTGGCCGCGACGCTCCCGCCCGATCTGCTCCACGTAGGCCGCCTGGTCGAACAGATGGGGCCCGGGCACCCGGACCGGCCCGAGGGTGGCCGGCGTCACCTGCTGCTCGTGCTCGTCGATGTACCCGCCCGGCACCCACCGGCCGGCCGCAGCAGGTACCTCGGCCGAGCCCCGCTGGCTGGACCGGTCCCCTCGAATTGCCTCCGGGCCGGGCCTGGGCCGCGCCTGCCTGCGGGCCGCCGCCGACGTGGCGTAGGACCGCCCCGAGGGGGCTCCGCCGGCCCGGGCCGTGCGGTTGAGCATCACCACGTACCCGCCGAGGCCGACGTCTGCCATGACCTGCAACCCGACCACCGTGGTCGACCCGGTCAGCGCGGCAAGGCCGAGGAGGATCCCTGCCGCCGCCCCCAGGGCGCACAGCACGTCAAGGCGCCGCCGGCGCATGACCATCTTGCGGTGAGTCGCCGCTGCGGCCGCCAGGTGGTCGGAGAGGGGCCTACCGGCGGGCGCCGGGACGAACCCCAGGCCCTGCATGCCGATGGCCGGCGCCGGCCTGGCGGGCGTCATCCGGTTTGCCGGCGCCACCCGGGAGGGCGTCGCCTGGCGCAGGGCGCGCAGCTCGTAGCGGAACAATCCCACCGTGTCACCCGTAGTCGGCCGGCGCGTCCAGAGCCAGTAGACCAGCACCGCCACCCAGAGGCCTGCGACCAGTAGTTCTGTGCCCATCACGCAACTCCCCCGACTAGCACTGGACTATCGGCCCCGAACCACAACGTCCGCCGCCTCCCTGCACGAGATTCCGCAATCTCCACCCGGCTCCACCCGCCGACCTGTCACCGGGGGTGCTGGTGAACGTTGCTCGAGGCACCACTGACGACAACGGTAGCCGCTCGAGGCGCGGCAATGGTGGATCCTGTGGCTGACAAAACGTTAAAGACCGGCGCCGTCGAAACTGCCGTCACCGGGCAGGTCGGCCTCCGAGGAGCCCTGAGCCCCGATCAGGCCGTCGATCTGCTCCTCGATCGGGAGCGTGCGCGCCATCTCCGCTGCGACCGCCGGCCCAGAGGCGTCGCGCCGCCAGTTGCCACTGCGGCCACCGGTTTTCTCCCACAGGGCGAGCTCGCCGATCACCATGCCCCGGTCGAAGGACTTGCACATGTCGTAGACGGTGAGCGCCGCCACCGAACAAGCCGTGAGCGCCTCCATCTCCACGCCCGTGCGGTCGACGGTCTCCACTTGCGTTTCGATCTCGACGTAATCGTCCCCGATCGTGAAGTTTATGGTCACCGCCCCGACGAGGAGGGGGTGGCAGAGCGGGATCATATTGGCGGCCTGCTTGGCCGCCTGTATGCCTGCCACCCTCGAAACCGCCAGCACGTCGCCCTTGCTTATGGCGTTGCTGGCCACCTTGGCCGTGGTCTCCGGCTGCATGTGGACCCGGCACCGGGCGACCGCCCTGCGGTGAGTCGGCTCCTTGGGCGTGACGTCGACCATACGGGCACGCCCGAGGGGATCGATGTGGGTTAGACCGCGTTCGGGCACAACCCGAGTCTAGGTCACGCACCCCCGACGCCACACAGCCGGCGCCCATGAGCAGGGACCGGGCCGGCCACGCTGGCCCGTTGGGTGCGACCGCCGGCTCACGCCCGGGTCGCTCCACGGCTTCGCCGGCGTTGCGGACTGCCCGACTTTCAGCCGCCTATCTGGCTCATGCTGCGCGCCGGACGCACGAAGCTGACACGGCCGATGGCGTGGCCCGCCCACTTGGAGGCCACCTCGTCCTCTATCGCCTGCGCTATCTCGTCGTCCTGCGCTCCGCCCCTGAGCAGCGCCCGCAAGTCCCGTTCGCGTACAGAGAAAAGGCAACTTCGCAGGGCGCCCTCGGCCGTGAGCCTGGCACGGTCGCAAGCCTCGCAGAAGGGCCGCGTCACGCTGGCGACGACACCAACCGTCCCCGCTCCGTCCAGGTACCTGAACCGCTCGGCCGGCTGCGGCCCCCGCTGTTCGAACGGGACGAGCGGGAACACCGCGCTCAGCCTCTCGAGCACCTCGCGCGCCGGCACCACACGCTCGGCGGACCACTCTCCGGCCCCGTCCAGGGGCATGAACTCTATGAACCTGACCTCCACGCCGCGCTCGCGGCCGAAACGGGCCAGGTCGACCACTTCGTCGTCGTTGAAACCCCTCACCATGACGGCGTTGACCTTGACCGGGGCGAGGCCGGCGGAGACGGCGGCGTCGATGCCCTCCAGGACCTGGGCCAGCACGTCGCGCCCGGTGATCTCGGCGAAGCGGTCCCGCCTCAGCGAGTCCAGCGACACGGTCGCCCGGTGCAGGCCGGCTGCGGCCAGAGGGCCGGCCAGGCGGCCCAGTGTGGAGCCGTTGGTCGTGATCGACAGCTCGACAGGCAGGGCGGCGAGCCGGCGCACCAGCTCGGGCAGGTGCGCACGCGCCGTCGGCTCGCCGCCGGTGAGGCGCAGGCTCGTCAGCCCGAAGTGGTCCACGAAGATGTGCGCCACCCGCTCGATCTCCTCGAAGGTGAGGATCTCCTGGCGGGGCAACCAGTGCATGTCCTCCTCGGGCATGCAGTAGCGGCAGCGGAAGTTGCAGCGGTCCGTTACCGATACCCGCAGGTCGAGGACCTGCCGGCCGAAGCTGTCGACGAGAGGGCGGACCACAGTGAGGCCAGGCTAACGTCCAGGAGCGAACAAACCGGCGCCCGGGCGACCGGGAAGCGGTGACGACACCGTAGGTGGGCCGCAGGCCGGCTGCGCGCACGCAGCGTGAGGCGCCCCGACCCCCTGCGACATCGCCGGCGGGGGCCCTCAGTCCCGCTGGAGGCGCTCGGTGAGGAACCTGCGGAAGGCCGGCCCCAGGTCGTCGCGCTCCAGGGCCAGCTCGACCGTGGCCCGCAGGTAGTCGAGCTTGTTGCCCACGTCGAAACGCCCGTCCCGGAACGTGTAACCGTAGACGGGCTCACGCTCGGCCAAGGTCTTGATGGCATCCGTCAGCTGGATCTCGCCGCCGCGCCCGGGCTGGGTCGCCGAGAGCACCTCGAAGATCCCGGGCGAGAAGACGTAGCGCCCCATGACGGCCAGGTTGGAGGGCGCTTCCGAGGCAGGGGGCTTCTCGACCAGGTCGAGCACCCGCAGGATGTTGCCCTCCAGCGGCTCGACCGCCGCGCAGCCGTACGAGGAGATGTCGCCCTCGGGGACCTCCTTGAGCGCTATCACGCTGTGGCCGTAGTGCTCGAAGGCAGCGAGCATGCCGGCGAGGACGCCTGACTCGGGGTGCATGATGTCGTCGCCCAGCAGCACGGCGAAGGGGGCGTCGCCGACGTGCCCGGACGCGACCCCGACGGCGTGCCCGAGGCCCTTGGGCTCGCCCTGGCGGACGTAGTGGATGTCGGCCATCTCGGCGATGCGGCGCATCTCGGCCAGCTCGTCGGCCTTCCCATCCTGCTCCAGGTAGTACTCGAGCTCGAACGAGCGGTCGAAGTGGTCCTCCAGGCTGCGCTTGCCCCGGCCCGTGATCACCAGCAGGTCGTTGATGCCAACGGACACCGCTTCCTCCACCACGTACTGGATGGCCGGCTTGTCCACCAGCGGGAGCATCTCCTTGGGCTGGGCCTTGGTTGCGGGCAGGAACCTGGTGCCCAGGCCGGCGGCGGGGATCACAGCCTTGCGAACTTGGTTGGCCATGGGGCCCTGTCTCCTTTGGGGTCACGACGCTTGGGTGCCCAGGTGGAGGAGCGTCGCCGAGCATCCTGTTCTACCACCCTGGGCGGCAGGTGAACCATGGGCTGCCGGGCCCGCCGGGAGCGTGTCGCGCCAGCATTGCCGACCCTCCCGGGAGCCCGGTCCAGCCTGGGGCGCGCTGCGCGCTGCTGCGACCGACCGGGCCGCGAACGGGCATTAAGCTGTACACTTAGCAGCCGAAGGTCAAGAGTGCTAACGAAAGGGCAGCTGCACCAATGCCAACGTACGAGTACGCCTGCAAGACCTGCGGAGAGCACCTCGAAGTCGTGCAGTCGTTCAAGGACAGCCCGCTGACCGAGTGCCCGGCCTGTGGCGGCCAGCTGCGCAAGGTCTTCGGCAACATCGGCATAACGTTCAAGGGAAGCGGCTTCTACAAGACCGACAGCCGCTCGGACGGGCGCAAGTCGTCCCACAAGTCGAGCACCGAGAGCTCGGGGGCCGGCTCGGGCAGTACCGCCGGCTCGTCGACCTCGACCGGCTCGGGCACTTCCTCGTCGCCTGCGCCCAAGAGCGAGGCCAAGTCGGCCGGCTCCGGGGCAGTCGCCGCAGCCTCCTGACGGCGCCCGCCCGGGTCAGGCGCCAGCGGCGTCCAAGCCGGTGCCTACCGGACAGGACACGCCGGTGCCCCCCAGGCCGCAGTAGCCGCCGGGGTTTTTGGCCAGGTACTGCTGGTGGTAGTCCTCGGCGTACCAGAAGGGGCCGGCCGGAGCTATCTCGGTCGTCACCAGCGGGTAACCGGCCCGGCTCAGGACCTCCTCGTAGGCCCGGGCGGAAGCCTTCGCCGCTTGTTGCTGCTGGTCCGAGAACGTGAACACGGCGGAGCGGTACTGGGTGCCGACGTCGTTGCCTTGGCGCATGCCCTGCGTGGGGTCGTGGTTCTCCCAGAAGACCTGCAGCAGCCGTTCGTAGCTGACCTCCGACGGGTCGTAGACGACCAGGACGGTCTCGGCATGGCCGGTGAGGCCGGTGCAGACCCTCTCGTAGGACGGGCTCGGGACGCGCCCGCCCGAGTAGCCCACCGCCGTCACCAGCGCCCCGGGCGTCTTCCAGAAGACGCGCTCGGCCCCCCAGAAACAGCCCATCGCGAACATGGCCTTCTCCGAGCCTTCGGCGAACGGGCCGCCCAGGGGGGCGCCGTTGACGAAGTGGCGGAGGTCGGCCTCCCGATGGCCACCCACCTCAGGCCCCGCTCATGGACATTTCGGAGATGGCCAGGGTCAGGCCGGCTGCGGAGGACGGGAGCCACTCGACGTCGCTGCCCACCGCCACGACACCCTGCAGCATGCGCTGGATGCTCGACGCGATGGTCACTTCGCGCACCGGTGCCCCGGGTGCCCCGCCGCTCACGAGGACGCCCTCGGCCCCAACGGAGAAGTCCCCGCTCACCGGGTTGACACCCGAGTGCAACCCGCTGACGGACTGTACCAGGAGGGCGTCGCCGACCTGGGCGAGCACCTCCTCGTGGCTGGCTGTGCCTGGCACGATGTGCAGCGCACGGGCGCCGACGCCCGGTGCCGACTTGAACCCGGCCCGCACCGCGCTGGCCGTCGACGTGGTCCCGGCGCGGCGGGCCGACGTGCTGTCGTAGAGGAACCCGGCCAGCACCCCCGCGTCGATGAGCAGGTTGCGCCGGCAGGCGAGGCCCTCGTCGTCGAAGGTGGAGGCGCCCCACGCCCGAGCGTCGGTCGGGTCGTCCACGAGACTGACCCCGGTCGCCGCCACCGCCTCCCCGACGCGGTCGGCGAACAACGAGATGCCCTTCAGGACCATCTCACCGCTCAGCACCGACCCGAGCAGGCCGATGAGCTGGGCGCTCACCCTGGGCTCGAACACCACCGGGAGGCGGGCCGATGCCGGCTTGCGCGCGCCGAGCAGGCGCACCGCCCGCCTGACGGCGTCGCCCGCTGCCCTGTCCGGGTCGAGCTCGGACGGCGAGCGGCCGACGCTGTAGCCGTATGCGGTCTGGCTCTCGGTGCCCTCGCCCGCCACCGCCACGGCCGAGACGAAGCAGGCGGTGGCGCGGTCGGTCGCCGTGACGCCGAGCGAGCTGGCCAGGGCCATCTCACCGGCCACGTCACCCCACGTGGCCTGCTCGACCAGCCTGATCCTGGGGTCGCCAGCGTTCACGCGGCGCTCGAGGTCGAGGGCGGCCGCGACCTTGCCGGACGCCGGGAACCGGGCCAGGTCGTCGCGCCAGAGGTCGAGCACCGCGGGGCTGGCGCCGTCGGGCACCGGGAGGCCTATCCAGTCCTCGGCCGTGGCGAAGCCGGCGTTGTCGCGCGCCTCCTCGAGGGTCTCGGTCAGCGCCGCCTCGTCCAGCGCCCCGGCATACGCAAAGCCCTGCCTGCCGTTGGCCACGACGCGGATGCCGGCGCCGGCCGACGTCGCCGACGACAGCGACTCGACCTCGCCCTCGTACACCCTCACCTCGGTCTCCGTGCCCCGGGAGAGGTAGACCTCGACGTCCTCGCCGTCGCGCGCCCACCCGGCGACACGCTGGGCCAGCTCCAGGAGCTCACTCACTGGGCCGTCCCCCCGATGGTGAGGGCCTTGACGCGAAGCGTCGGCTGGCCCATGCCCACGGGCACACCCTGACCCTGCTTGCCGCAGGTCCCCGGCCACCCCATGGCGAAGTCGTTGCCGATCACGTCGATGTCCGCCAGCACCTGGGGCCCGTTGCCGATCAGGTTGGCGTCACGGATCGGCTGGGTGAGGCGGCCGTCCTCGATGAGGTACGCCTCGGTCATGCCGAACACGAAGTCGCCGGTCGCCGTGTTGACCTGTCCCCCGCCCAGCTGGGCAACGTAGACACCGCGCGGTGTCTGGCGGATTATCTCCTCGGGGTCCTCGGTGCCATTGACCAGGAACGTATTGGTCATCCTCACCATGGGCAGGTGCTGGTAGCTCTGGCGCCGCCCGTTGGCCGGGCCCTGCCTGCCCTCCTTGCGGGCACGTAACCAGTCCCACATGTAGTCGGTGAGCACCCCGTTCTCGATGAGCACGTTGCGCGAGGTCGTATGACCCTCGTCGTCGATGGCCAGGGCACCCCACTCGTGGCTCATCGTCCCGTCGTCGACCAGGGTCACGAGCGGGCTCGCCACCTGCTCTCCCACCCGGCCTGTGAACACCGACACGGACTTGGCGATGTGGTCGGCCTCGAGGCCGTGGCCGCAGGCCTCGTGGAAGAGCACCCCGCCACTGCCGCGCCTGATGACCACCGGCATGCTCCCCGACGGGGCCGGTCTGGCCCCCAGCTTGAGCAGGGCGCGCTCGGCGGCGGAGCGCGACATGTCCTCGACGTCGTGGTGGTCGAACAGCTCGAAGCCCATCGTGGCTCCCGCCGACTCGTTGCCCGTCTGCATGCCGGCGTCCCCGTTGGCCACGACCGAGACCCCGAAACGCACCCGCACCTGGTCGTCGGTGGCCAGCACGCCCTCCGAGTTGGCGACCAGGACCTGGCGCCGGCTCTCCCGGTAGGCGGCGCTCACCTGACGGACGGCTCCTCCGGCACCTCTCGCCGCACCGTCGGCCCGCCGCAGGAGGTCCACCTTGGCAGACTTGGGCACCGAGGTGGGCAGCACACCGACCGGCGACGGCGTGGCGTGCGTCGAGGGGGACAAGGCAACCTCCCGCACGCCTCCACCTCCGCCCCGGGCGGCAGCGGAAGCGGCCTCCGCCGCGGCCAGCAGTCCCGCCTCGGAGAGGTCGGCAGTGTGGGCGAAACCTGTCGTGTTGCCCGAAACGACCCGGATGCCGGCCCCCCTGTCACGTCCGGAGCTCAGGTCCTCTATCCGGCCGTCGTCCAGCGTGATGACGGAACCGCGGCGGTCCTCAGCGAACACCTCGGCGAACTCCGCGCCCGTCGACAAGGCCCGGCGAAGGGCCCTGGAGAGGGTCGATTGGTCGATGAGAGCGTCGCTACCTGCAGTAACTGGCATGGTGCGCAACCACGCTAGTACCGCCTGACACCGCAGCGGCCCCCCACCTCATACCCCGCCGGTGCGCCATCCCCGGAGTCGGGGGTAGCGTTGGGACGTGCTGTTGGAGACCATCAACGGGCCGAGCGACCTGCGCCGCTTGGACCACGAGCAGCTCGGGGCCCTTGCCGCCGAGATCCGGGAGTTCATCGTGCAGGCGGTCTCGTCCGCCAACGGCCACCTGGGCAGCAACCTGGGAGCTGTCGAGCTGACACTGGCCCTGCACAGGGTGTTCAATTCGCCCCGGGACTGCCTCATCTGGGACACAGGCCACCAGGCCTACGTGCACAAGCTGGTGACCGGCCGCCGGGAGATGTTCTCCAGCCTCCGTCAAGCCGACGGCCTGTCCGGGTACCCGTCCCGGGCGGAGTCCGTCCACGACTGGGTCGAGAACAGCCACGCTTCGACGGCCCTGTGCTACGCCCACGGGCTGGCAGCCGCCGTCAAGCGCAGCCCCAACCCCGACCGCCATGTCGTGGCCATCGTCGGCGACGGCGCCCTCACCGGGGGCATGGCCTACGAGGGCCTCAACAACCTGGGCCACAGCGGCTCACGCGTGATCGTGATCCTCAACGACAACGGCCGCAGCTACGCCCCGACCGTGTCGCGCATGTCCGAGAGCCTGAGCCGCCTGCGCCTGCACCCCGGCATGATGTCCGCACGGCGGCGCATCGAGACCGCTGTCAAGGATCTGCCGAGGGTCGGCAACCTCGCCTACTCCAGCCTGCAGGGCTTCTACTCGGCCATCCGCGAGGTGATCGAACCTCCGGTGTTCTTCGAGACCCTCGGGGTGCGCTACGTCGGCCCGCTCGACGGCCACGACATCGCCGGCATGGAGCAGGCCTTCCGGCAGGCGGCCGCCTTCGACGGCCCGATCGTGGTGCACGTGCTCACCCACAAGGGCCGTGGCTACAAGCCGGCCGAGGAGGACGAGGAGAAGTGCCTCCACGACACGGGTTCGTTCGACCCGGCCGTGGGCCCGACCCCCTCGTCACGGGCGCTCAAGGGCTACACGCTCGCTTTCAGCCAGGCCATGCTGGAGCTGGGCGAGCAGCGGCCCGACCTGGTCGCCATAACCGCGGCGATGCCCGGCCCGACCGGGCTGCTCCCGTTCCAGGACAGGTGGCCGGACCGCTTCTTCGACGTCGGCATCGCCGAGCAGGCTGCGGTCACCTCGGCCGCAGGCATGGCGATGGGCGGGCTCAAGCCGGTGGTCGCCGTGTACTCGACCTTCCTCAGCCGGGCCTTCGACCAGACAAACCTCGATGTCGGCCTGCACGGCCTGCCGGTGGTGTTCGCCCTGGACCGAGCCGGTATCACAGGCGACGACGGCCCCAGCCACCACGGCATCCTGGACATGGCCCTTTGCCTCGAGATCCCGGGCATGACCATCTTCGCCCCCTCCTCGGCCCAGGAGCTCAAGGTGATGATGGCCACCGCCGTCGAGCTGTCCGGGCCGGCCGTCCTGCGCTACCCCAAGACGGCTGCCCGCCAGGTGCCACCCGACCAGGTCGGCTCGGGCCTGTGCGCCCGCCGCGTCCGTCGCGGCGACGGCAGCGTGTGCATCCTGGCCGTGGGCAAGCTGCTCGAAGCGTCCGAGGAGGCGGCCGCCCTGCTGTGCGCCGAGGGTGTCGAGGCGACACTGTGGGACGTGCGGGTCGTGCGCCCGCTCGACCCCGAGATGGTTAGCGACGCCGGCCGGCACCGGTTCGTGGTGACCGTGGAGGACGGCATCCGCAACGGGGGCGCCGGCAACTACATCACCGACGCTATCGCAGACCTCAACGCCAGCCGCCAGAGCCCCCCCGTGCTCAACCTGGGGGTCCCCACGGCCTACATCGCCCACGGCAACCCGGAGCGCATCCTGGGCCAGCTCGGCCTGGACGGGCCGGGCATCGCCGCCTCCATCTTCAAGGCGATAGAGCACATGGGGCCCGAGCGTGAGCTGGCGGAGATAGAGGTCGGTACGCTCGGTGCCCCCGGTCCCGTCGACGGCAACGGGCACGCCGGCGTCGACGGCCGGCACAGCCGGGCCGGCACCAACGGCACGCCGCCGAGCCGGGCCGCCGGCCAGCACCTCGGCACCAACGTCTAGCTGGGCCCTGGACGGGACCGGCGTCCGGCACCGGCGGCACCGGCGGCACCCGGCACCCGGCACCCGGCACCCGGCACCCGGACATCGATAGGGCAGTACGCCCCTACCCGTAGAGACCGAGGGCAGGGGGCCCGGCTCAACGAGCCAGCCAGATTTGACGGCAGGGCCAGTCTCGGCCCGCGCATGTCAGGAGGCTCCCTTGAAGAGCACCTCGTCGCCGAGGCTCCGCTCCGCCGCCGTGGCGGTCGCGGTCGCGGTGATGCTGTCGCTGGCCGTAGCGCCAGGGCAGGCAGCACCCGCGGCCGTGGGCGTGGCGCCGCCCAACGTCGTCTTCGTCCTCACGGACGACCTCTCCACCAACCTGGTCACCCCCCAGCTCATGCCAAACCTGGCCGCTCTCGAACGCCAGGGGGCCACATTCACCAATTACTTCGTCTCCGATTCGCTGTGCTGCCCCTCACGAGCGTCGATATTCACCGGCTGGTTCCCCCATGACACCCGGGTGTACGACAACACCGGGCCCAACGGGGGCGACAAGGCCTTCGACAGCCACGGCGACCAGTACTCGACCATAGCCACGGACCTTGCTGCCGCCGGTTACCGCACGGCGATGATGGGCAAGTACCTCAACCGGTACCACATGTCGACGCCCACCCCTCCGGGCTGGTCAGGCTGGGCCGTCGCCGACTGGGGCTACCCCGAGTTCGACTACACGCTCAAGCAGGGCTCGGCCGTCGTCCACTACGGGGGCCCGGCGCAAAAAGGCAAGGACAACTACCTCACCGACGTGCTCTCCGGTCTCGCCACCCGCTTCGTCTCCGGCACGGCCGCAACCCACCGGCCGTTCTTCCTTGAAGTGGCCACTTTCGCACCGCACGCCCCGTACACCCCGGCCCCCAAGTACGCCAACCTCTACCCTGGCCTGCGCTACCCGCTGACACCGGCGTACGGCGTTGCCAACACCAACGCTCCGGAGTGGCTGAGGGCATTTCCCCGGTTGGGGCCAAGGGCCCGGGCGGCGATAGCCGCCACGTACCGCCTCCGGGCGCAGGACGTGAAGTCCGTGGACGACATGATCGGCAGCCTCGTCTCCACCCTCAGGCGCACCGGCACCCTGTCCAACACGTACTTCGTCTTCAGCTCGGACAACGGCCTCCACATGGGCGAGCACGACATGATGCCGGGCAAGCTCACCGCCTTCGACACAGATACCCACGTACCGCTCGTGGTCGTCGGGCCCCGCGTGACAGCCGGTTCGCGCGTGACCGCGTTCTCCGAGAACATCGACCTGCGCCCTACCTTCGACGCCCTCGCCGGCACGCACCCCTCGGGCAGTGTGGACGGCCGGAGCCTGGCACCGTTGCTGCTCGGCGCCCACCCGTCCGCCGTCCCGGCAGGGTGGCGCCAGGGGGTGCTCATCGAGCACATGGGCCCGGTGGAAAATGCCGTGGACGAGCCAGACGCGCCCGAGCCCAACTCGGGCAACCCGCCCTCCTACGTGGCCCTGCGCACCGCCGGAGCGCTCTACGTGCAGTACACGGGGGGCGGCCACGAGTACTACAACCTGGCGCGCGACCCCTACGAGCTGCACAACGTCTACCCCTCGCTTGCCTCCAAGCTGAAAGCACAGTTGAGCCGGGAGGTGGCCCGGTTGGAGGCGTGCCACAAGAAGCCGGCCTGCTCGCAGGTAGCAGCCGTCCGGGCCTGATCCCAGAGGCGCCGCAACAGGCTTCGGAGCCTACCGGCCGGTACCCCACGCTCAGGAGCGCTCACCACCGGGCGTGCGCTCCCGGCCCCTTCCGATCTCCCGTCCGGCCACCTGCAGCCGGCCTGTCGTGGCGGCCTGCCTACGCCTCCGGTGGTGCCGGTACGGCAGCGTAGGCGCGCACGGGGAAAGTGCCCAACCCGGTGAAAAGTGGCGGCGCAGCGCTGAACCTGGCACCGGCGGGTGGCAGCTGGCCCAGCCCGGTAAGGTGCTCCACCACCGGCACGCCGGCAGCCAACAGGATGCTGTGGGCAGGCCGGGCCCCGTCCGCCGTGTCGTCGATGTTGACGGCGTCGATGCCCACCAGCCTGGCGCCGTGCTCGACCAGCCATCGGGCCCCGGCCTCGGTCAGGTAGGGGGCCTGCTCGGCATAAGCCGGCGTGCCCCAGTGCCGGTCGCCGCCCGTGTGCAGGAGGACCGCGCTGGGCCCGACCTCGTGAGCGGCCAGCGCGCCGACGTCGACCGCCCGTGCCCTGCTGCCGAGGGTACGCACCACCACGCACGGCAGGTCCACCAGGGACTCGAGCGGCAGGCCGGCCAGGTCGGCGCCCTCCGGGTAGCGGTGGTACGGGCTGTCGAGGTACGTGCCGGTATTGCCGAGCATGCTGACCCGGTCGATGGCGAACTCGGTCCCGGGGGCGTAGACGGCTCTCGACGCCTCCCTGGTCAGGTGGGGGGTCAGCTCAGGGCCGGGGAGGCCCGGGTAGGTCGTCATGCCGGCGGATATCGGGTGCGACAGCTCGACCAGGCGCCACCGCTGGACCGGCGGCCCGGCCACCGAGCGGCCGGCGTCACTGGGCCCGCCCCTCGTCCCCTTGTGCGGCTCTTGGAACACGCTCACGCTGGACAGCCGCACGTCCTGGGCCATCAACAGGCCGAGCGATGCGACCAATAGCTCAGCGATCTCCGCCTGGCTGCACTCAGGGCCGGGAAGGTCGACCCGGAACCCTTCGGCCCTGAGCCTCCCACCGTTGGAGAAGGTCACCTCGGCGTCCATTTCGGCGCGGTACTGGGTCATGGCGCCAAGCCTCTCCTGGCGCAGCCGCCCGGGCAAGCGCATTTCGCGCCGCGACGGACGCCGAGTGCCGCCGCCCGGTCAGGCCATGGCCGGGCCCGGTCAGGCCATGGCCGGGGCGGGCGGGGCGGCGACGGACTAGGAGGGCTGCACTTCGGGGGCCGGCTCGACGCTCGCCTCCTCCTCGCCCTTGGGGTAGAAGCCGAGGTAGAGCGCAGCAGCGATCGCGCCCCCGACGAGCGGTGCCACTATGAACAGCCACAGCTGGGCCAGCGCGTCGCCTCCGACGAAGAGGGCGGGGCCGAGGCTGCGAGCCGGGTTGACCGAGGTCCCGTCGAGCGGGATGCCCATTATGTGGGCGAGCATCAGGGAGAACCCGATGACCAGCCCGGCGACGGTGGCATTGGAGGCGCGCCTTGTGACTGCGAGTATCACGAGCACGAACAACGCCGTCAGTACGACTTCGGCTATGAACGCTCCCGTTGCGTCGAGCCCGATCATCGAATGTTTGCCGAAGCCATCTGTACCCAATCCCACCCTCGACACCGAGTACTGAGCCGTACTGCTGACGACGCCGTAGAGCACGGCGGCACCTACGATCGCTCCGACGAACTGGGCAACCCAGTAGCCGACGGCATCGGCCAGCGAGATCCGCTTTGCCACCAGGAAACCGATGGTGACAGCCGGGTTCACGTGGCAGCCCGATATCGGCCCCACGGCATAGACGAGGACCATCAGAACGAGCCCGAATGCCATGGCGGTGGCCACGACACCGGCAGCGGTGCTCCCACCGTCCAATTTGAAACCGAACGAGAGAGTGGCGGTACCCACACCGAAGAACACCAGTACAGCCGTGCCGAGCATCTCTGCGAACAACGACCTGGGTTTCATGTACCCCATCCTTTCCGAGGAGTGCCGGGCCCGGAATGGCTCCGAGGCCCGACGCACCTGACATTAGGCCCCGGGCACCCGCTCCGGTGCAGATCCGGCCGGGCCGGCGCGGCTCGTTGAGCTCGCGCCCCTTGGAGCGCCGGTAACCCATGACCGGCCCGGTGCCGGTACAGCAGGTACGCCCTTCCCCCACTTGTTGCCGCCAACACCGAGACGGAGGCCCCATGCCGCTCCAGCTCAACTTCGCCCCCGAGATCCTCCATGTCCGCCCCTGGCCGGACGACGTCGTGGACCACCTCGGCTACGACCCGCGCTCGTCCTATGTCGAGGACTTCTGGCTGGGAGTGCTCGGCCCGTCCACGGTCTGGCTGCTCAGGCGGTTCGCCGCCGGCTTCGACTACTGCCCGGACGGCTTCGACATGGACCTCGCCGAGACAGCAAGGTCCCTCGGCCTGGGTGACCGCAGCGGTCGCAATTCGCCTTTCATTCGCTCTGTCAACCGCACGGTCCAGTTCGGCGTGGCCCGCTTGAGCGGGGAGGACGAGCTGAGCGTCAGGCGGCGGCTACCGCCTCTCAACCGCAGCCAGGTCGCCCGCCTCTCCCCCGCCATGCGTGAGCGTCACGAGCGCTGGCAGGAGGACCAGGTGCGCGAGGCGGCCACAGACCAGCAGCTGCGCCGGGCCAAGCGCCTGGCCCTGTCGCTGCTGGCGCTCGAGACCGACTACGGCTCGGTCGAGCGGCAATTGCTCCGCTGGCGCTACCCCGCCCCGGTGGCGCGCGACGCCGTCGCCTGGGCTCTGGCCCAGTCCTGCATGGCCTACGACCAGGAGCTGCCCGGCGGCTCAGGCGACGGAGGCAGCAACGGCCGTGGCAGCTCGTTGACGGGCGCCTGCACCCCGGAACGGCCCATGGCCAGCGGGGAGTGAGCCCGCCGCGCCGGCCGCTGAGGGCACCACCGCCCCGGCGATCAGCGCGAACGGTCACCCGACGCCATCTCGAACGCCTCCCACATGGCGGCGTACCGGCCACCGAGGCCGACCAGCTCGTCGTGCGTACCGCTCTCGGTCACCCGGCCGGCGTGCAGGACCACAATGCGGTCCGCCGCCTTGGCCGTCTGTAACCGGTGGGCGATCAGCACGGTCGTGCGGCCGTTGGCGACCCTGCGCATGGCGGCGTTGACACGGGCCTCGGTGACCAGGTCCAAGTTGGACGTCGCTTCGTCCAGGAGGAGGATGGCGGGCTTGACAAGCTCGGCACGGGCGAGAGCGAGGAGCTGGCGCTGGCCCGCCGACAGGGAGCGCCCCCTCTCCGACAGCTCGTGGCCGTAGCCACCGGGTAGGGACATGACAAGCTCGTGGGCGCCCACCGCGCGGGCCGCCTCCTGCACTTCCTCGTCGGTGGCGGCGGGCCGGCCGTAGGCGATGTTGTGGCGGACGGTGCCCGAGAACAGGAACGCCTCCTGTGGGACATAGCCGAGATGCCTGCGGAACTCCCCCAGTCGCAGGGCCCGTAGGTCGGCGCCGTCGACCTTCACTGCCCCGGTGTCGGGATCGTAGAAACGGGCGATCAGCTTCATGACCGTCGACTTGCCCGCCCCGGTCTCACCCACGAGTGCCACCGTCTCCCCGGCCCGTACCTCGACGGCGACGCCCCGCAAGGCCTCCGGCACCCTGCCGTTGCCGGCTGCCGACTTGCGCACGGCCACCGGGTAGGCGAAGTGGACGTCCTCGAGTGACGTGTGACCGGTGACGGCGACGTCCACGGCGTCCGGGCCCTCGGGAGTGAGCGGCTCCAGGCGCATCAGCTCGGCTATCCGCCTCACCGACACCCGCGTCTGCTGCCACGCGTCGAAGACCTGCGAGAGCTGTTGTATTGGAGAGAAGAACAGATCTATGTAGAGGATGAACGCCACCAGGGCGCCCGACGCCAGCTGGTGATGAGCTATGAGGCCCGCGCCCACGCCCAGCACGATCGCATCCGCCAGGCCCGCCAACAACTGGACGAAGGGGAAGTAGGTGGCCACCAGGCGCTGCGCCGCCACCCTGGGCTCCAGGTAGTCCCGGCCCAGTCGGTGGAAACGGCTCACGGTAGCCCCTTGATGGCCGAAGGCCTGCGACTCGCGCACACCGGCCAGGCTCTCCTGGAAATCGGCATTGACGATCCCTATGCGCTCCCGGGACAGCTCGTACAGCCGGGCGGCGCGCCGGCGGAACGCGACGGTGGCAACGGACAGCGGCACCACGACGCTGAGGGTGCACAACCCGAGCTCGAGGTTGATGGCCACCAGGGAGACGCCGACCCCGAGGAACGTCACCACGGCCACGAGCGCCGACAGCAGGCCGTTTTCCACCAGCGACTCGAACTGGTCAACGTCGGTGGTCATCCGGGTCATGATGCGCCCGGCCATCTCCTGCTCGTAGTAGTCGAGCGAGAGGCGCTGCAGCTGGGCCCAGAGCCGCACCCGCAACGAGAGCATTATCCGCTGCGCCGTGCGCCCGGTCACGAAGGTCTCCGCCACCTGGTCCGCCAGATCCGCCAGCACGACCAGCAGGTAGGCCGCAGATGCGGCGAAGAGGACGGCCTGCGAGCCCCGGGCCACCCCGCTGTCCAGGCCGGTCTTGACCAGTACCGGGCCGGCGAGGGAGGCCAGGCCGTCGAGCACTACCAGGGTGAGGCCGGCCAGGAGCGGGCGCCTGAACTCGCCAAGCAGCCGGCGCAGGCTGAAGCCCGGGTCGGGCCCCGCCTCGCGCCGCAGGTCCACTACGGCCTCGTCACGCACCGGGGGCAGCGCTGCCACCCGCGCCAACAGCTCGGGGGTGGGCACCAGGTTGAGCCGCCACCCTCCCCCGCCGCCCCCCAGGCCCGGGCCGATGCTCGGCGGGCCCACGGCACGCAGCGGGCTGGGGCCCGGGAGGCTCGGGGCCCGCCCGTCCGTGACGGCCGGCGGCATGACGGCCGGCGACGTGACGGCCTGCGGCGGGCCGGCGGCGCCGGCCAGCACGGCGAGAGCCTCCACGCGGTCGCCGATCTCCTCGGCTTCATCGCTGTCCAACCCGGCCAGCAGGGCCCTGTAGCGGGCGCTCCCGGCGGCGAGCTGCTCGTGGGTACCCTCTTCCACCACGCGGCCCGCGTCGACGACGGCGATCCGGTCGGCCAGGCGCAAGGTCGAGCGCCGGTGAGCGACCAGCAGGGTGGTCCGCCCCTCCATCAGGCAGCGCAGGGCGTCGTGCACCGCTTCTTCGACCCGGGCGTCGACAGCGCTGGTGGCGTCGTCGAGCACGAGCACCTGCGGGTCGTAGAGCAGTGCCCGGGCCAGGGCCACCCGCTGGCGCTGCCCACCCGAAAGGGTGAGGCCGCGCTCGCCGACGACGGTGCCATAGCCATCGGGCAGCCTCTCGACGAACTCGTGCGCCTGTGCCGCCCTCGCCGCCGCCTCGACCTGCTCGTCGGTTGCGTCGGGGCGCCCGTAGGCGATGTTTGCCCGCACCGTGTCGGAGAACAGGAAGCTTTCCTCGAAGACCACGCCCACGGCGTGGCGCAACTGTGCGAGGCGCAGCTGCCTGACATCGGTCCCGTCGAGCTTCACGACGCCCGACGATGGGTCGTAGAAGCGGGGCACGAGCATGGCGGCGCTCGACTTGCCGCTGCCGCTGGCCCCGACCAGGGCTACCTTTTCGCCCGGGGCGACGTGCAGCTCGAAGCCGGACAGGACGGCTGGCCCGTCACCGTAGGAGAAGGTGACGTCGCAGAAGTCGATCCTGCCCCGAACGCCCGGCAGCTCCACGGCCTCCTCGGGCTCACGCACCCCGGGTTGCATGTCCAGCAACTGGAAGATGCGCTCGATCCCCGCCCGGGCCTGCTGGCCGATCGTGAGTACCCCCGCCAGCTGGCGGGCCGGCGCCAGCATCTGCGCTATGTAGGTCGAGAACGCGAGGAAGGTACCCAGGCTCACCTCGTGACGGAGCACGAGGTAGCCACCGAGGGCCAGCACCCCCACCTGCCCCAGGCTCGGCACTGCCTCGAGGAGCGGCTGGTAGCGCGACTGCAGGCGCACGGCCCGCATCTGGGAACCGTAGAGGGACTCCGAAGCGCGCGCCAGGCGCTCGAGCTCGGCTTGCTCCTGGCCGAACGCCTTCACCACCCGGACACCGTTGACGTCCTCGTCGACGATCTGGGCGACCTCGCCCTCTTTTTGCTGGCCGTCCCACGTGGCCGGGAAGATCCGCCAGCGCATCCGGTAGGAGATCACGAACAGCGCCGGTGCCACCAGGATGCTCACCAGGCCGAGCAGGGGCGATAGGTAGAGCATCATCACCAGCGACACCACAAGCAGCAGGATGTTGCCGCTCATGATGGGCAGGAAGCTGAGCAGCCCCTGCACCAGGGTGGAGTCGGAGTTGGCCCGGGCCACGAGCTGGCCCGTTGGCATACGGCCGAGGTTTTCGAAGTCCATGGCCTGGAGGTGGTCGTGCATGGCGTTGCGCAGGTCGTACTGCACGCTCAGGGCCACCCGTCCACCGCGGTAACGGCGTACGTAGGCGAACCCGAACGCCGCCACCGAGAGGGCGACGAGCAGGCCGAGCCACGGCCAGAGAGGTTGGCTGGCGTGCACGATGACGCCGTCGACGATCTCGCGCTCCACCAAGGGCACGGCCGTCTGGCAGGCGCTGCCCAGGACGGCTGCGGCCAGGGCCAGCCGCACGTCCCGGCGGTGACGGCCGACGTAGCCCCACAGGCGCCTCACCCAACCCGGGGCCCTCCCGGGCGACGAGCCCGGCCCCGTCCCGCGGGTCGAGCCCGGCCGCTTGTCACCCGTCTTGTTCGCCCCCGTCCCGCGCGTCAAGGCCGGCCGCTTCGCGTCGCCGGTTGGCAGGTGCCGGGAGTGCCGGCCGCCCGGTTGCGTTCCTGGGATGCGGCGTCGAGTGCCTCCCCGAGCCGGCAGAGCCCATCGACTACAGGCCCCGAGACCGCGGCCGGCGCGCAGAGCGAGCTCAGCCAGTCGACCATGGCCTCCTCCGTGCGGGCCAGGCAGCGGCGCCCCTCCTCGGTCAGAGCCAGGGCGGACGCCCGCTGGTCGCTCCGCACCTCGCCCCGCTCGAGCAGCCCGTGCTGGCAGAGCGCCTCCACTGCCGCGCTGATGGCGGGTTTGCCCAAGGCCAGGCGTCGTGCCACGCCCGACGCCCGCTCGTCGCCAGCCGCAACGGCCACAAGAACCCGGTAGTGGGCCAGAGTCAGGTCGCCAGAGGCCTTTTCCAGCATCCGCGCAGCCCGCGCCAGCGCCCTGACGGCGGCGACGGCGTCGCCGGCAACCGGCTGATCTCCGTGCCCTACTCCAGACCCGGTACCGGCGGGCTGACCTTCGGATCCACAGCGGGCTGGCCGGCCTCCACCTGCCGAACGGGCAGGCTGAGCGCCGCTGGGCGCCCCAGCGGGCCCAAGCGGGCGGCTGCCGGCGGCGTGCTTGGACATGGGCTGAGAGTACCTCATATAGTTCGATCATCGAACTAGTTTCCCTTTCCCAGCCAGCCCGGTGCCGCCCCTCCCCTGCTGACCAACGCACTGCTGACCAACGGACGGCGCGCCGGTAGCATGGGCCGGCCACAGCACGAGCAGGGGAAAGGCAGCACGGGATCAGGGACGAGCTGACAGCGCGTACCGAGCCGACGGCGCTGGCCGTCAGGCTGGCGGACGGGGCCGAGGTCAGGGGCTGGGAGACAGCCGGGCCGCCCGGGAGCCCGTCGCTGCTGCTCCTGCACGGCTGGATGGCGACTGCCGCTCTCAACTGGCACGCCGCACTGCCCCAACTCGGGAGGCACTTCCGGGCTGTCGCCCCAAACCTGCGCGGGCACGGCCCAGGAGGTCGTCGGGACCAGCCGTTCACGCTCGACAGCTGCGCCGACGAGCTGGCCGAGACCATCGAGCAGCTCGGACTGCAGGGCAGTACCGTCGTCGGCTACTCCATGGGGGGCGCGCTGGCCCAGGTCCTGGCCCGCCGGCACGCCGACCTCCTCGGGGGCATCGTACTGTGCGCCACGGCTTCCGAGTTCGCAGGCAAGACCTGGCTCAGACCGGCCGTGCGGGTGGTGGCACGGGCCGGCTCCGCAGCTGCCAGGCAGTGGTCCGGGACGGCCTCGGCCGTCCTCGCGTGGCGGCTGCGGCGCCACGACCAGGCGGTGGCCCGGCGCACGGGCGCGACCTCCACGGACAGCGCCTGGGCCCTGGACGAGCGGGGCGCCTCGCAGCTGGCCGCCTTCATGGAGGCGGGCGCCGAGCTCAACGCCTACGACAGCTCTCCATGGCTGGCCTCGTTGCGCGTCCCCGGCGCCGTAGTGGTCACGACCGAGGACGCAGTGGTGGCCCCCTGGCGCCAGGACCGCCTGGTCGAGCTCCTGGGGGGCGCCCAGCGCTACGAGGTGGCGGCCGGGCACGACGCAGTGGTGGCTCGGCCGGACCTATTCCTGCCGGTGCTGATCCGCGCCTGCACCGACCTATATACCCCCTAGGGTATGTCCTTGGCTAACGTCCAACCAACGAGACACAAGGAGGGCCGCCCGATGTGCTGGCCAGTTACCTGCCCGACCTGCAACCGGACCACCTGGGCCGGCTGCGGCGAACATGTGGAACAGGTCATGCGTGGCGTCCCGGCCGACCAGCGCTGCACGTGCGACGAGCGCCAGGGAAACAGCGCAGGTCCCGGGGCCGGAGCGCGCCCCCGGCAGTGAGAGCCGGCCACGCCCCTCCCGGCCCCGGCGCGGAGCGAAGGGCCTAAGCGAGCGACAGGAAGAGCTTTTCGAGCTCCTCCTCCGTAGGGGCGCCGCCCTTGGCCGCCGGCTCGGCGAGGCACTGGCGCAGCCCTGTGGCCACCAGCTTGAAGCCCGCCCGGTCCAGGGCCCTGGACACGGCGGCGATCTGGGTCAGCACGTCGGCGCAGTCGCGGCCGTCCTCGATCATCCGCAGGACCCCACCGATCTGGCCCTGGGCGCGCTTGAGCCTCTTGGTTACATCCGCCAGAGCCTGCTCGTCGAGTTGCAACTGTCCCTCCCTGGGAAACTTGGAATTTGAGCGATTAGGTGCATATTGCGCCGGCTGTACCTCGGGCCGTCAGGCCGCGCCGGCAGGCCTCACGGCCGCCGGGCCTTTTTGCCGGCCCTCCATGTAAGGTAGCCGCCGTCGAGGTTGACGACGTCGTGACCTCTGTCTTTCAGCATCTGACCGGCGGTGTGGGCACGCTGGCCGACCTGGCAGTAGACCACGACGCGGCGTCCCTCCAGCTCCGCCGATCTGTTCCTGATCTGGTCGAGGGGTATGTTGACCGAGCCCGGGATGTGGCCCATAACGTGCTCCCTGGGGGTGCGGACGTCGACCAGCAAGGCCCCTGCTGCGGCGAGCTCTTCCACCTCGTACCACTGCACGGTCGGCTCCTGGCCCGACAACCGGTTGGACGCCACGTAGCCGAGCATGTTGACGGGGTCCTTGGCCGACCCGTAGGGCGGCGCGTATGCCAGCTCCAGATCCGCGAGGTCCGCAGCGGTGAGCCCAGCCCTCATGGCGGTGGCTATGACGTCGATGCGTTTGTCGGCGCCCTGGCGGCCGACAGCCTGTGCGCCCAGGATGGCCCCGGTGGCCGGGCACACCAGCAGCTTGAGCGACACCCTCTCCGAGCCCGGGTAGTAACCGGCGTGCGAGCCGGGGTGGGTGTGCACGGCCAGGTACGGCCGCCCCAGCGCCCGGAGGCGTTTCTCGTTGGCACCGGTGACGGCAGCCGTCAGGCCGAAGACCTTGATGATGGCCGTGCCCAGCACGGGGCGGAAGTCCCGGCCCTTGCCGGCGATGTCGTCGGCCACCATGCGGCCCTGACGGTTGGCGATATTGGCCAGCGGCACCAGGAGCGGGCCACCGTCCACCTCTGCAGTCTTCTCCACGGCGTCGCCGATGGCGTAAATGCGCGGGTCCGAGGTCCGCATGCGCTCGTCGACAGCGATCGCCCCGGTGGGGCCCACCGCCAAGCCGGCCCGGCGGGCCAGGTCGGCGTCCGGACGGACACCTATTGCCATGACGACCAGGTCAGCGGGTAGGCAGCGCCCGTCGGAGACCTCGACCTCGGCCGGTAGCACCTTGGTGAGCGAGGCACCCAGCTCGACGTTCACGCCATGGGCCTCCAGCTCGGCCTGCACAGGCACGGCCATCTCCGGGTCGAGAGGGGCCAGTACCTGGTCGGCCAACTCGACCACCGTCACCGACATGGCCGCCTCGGCCAGGTTCTCGGCCAGCTCCAAGCCGATGAAGCCGCCTCCGACCACGACGGCCGTCGGCGTGCCCACCTCTGTGTGGGCAAGGTTGGCGACAGCGGCCTTGATGCGGTCCATGTCCTCGACGTTGCGCAGCATCATGGCCCGCTCCACGCCGGGCACGTCCGGGACGAAGGGGGTGGCCCCGGGAGAGAGCACCAGGTGGTCCCAACCCAGGTCGTACTCGTGCCCGCTCGGCAGGTGACGCACGCGCAGGGTGGCCCGCCCGCGGTCCACCGAGAGGACCTCGCTGTCCACGCGGACGTCGAGGCCGAGCTGGGACGCGAGCGCCTCCGGCGACTGCAGGAGCAGGTCGTCGCGGTCGCCGATCACGCCGCTCACGTGGTACGGCAGGCCGCAGTTGGCATAGGAGACGTAGTGCGTGCGCTCGACGACGATTATCTGCTCGGCGTCGTCCAGCCGGCGCAGGCGGGCCGCCGCCGACATCCCGCCCGCGACACCTCCGACGATCACTGTGGTCATGACCCAAGCATATACCCCCGGGGGTACAACCGATAGGGACTTAGGACAGTCCGTGTCATGCCAGGGCGGTTGAGACCTCCTCCGCCGCTGCCACCACGATCGCCCCGTAGCGCTCACCCGGCCTCCGGCTCGTGCGCTCCACGGGGCCCGAGACAGAGACCGCCGCCAGCAACGCCCCGCCCACGCTGACAGGGGCGCTCACCGAGGCGACGCCAACTTCGCGCTCCTCGACGCTCTCGGTCCACCCCGCCGGGTCCCCCGGTGGTTCGCCCGAGAGCACCCGGCCAGCCGAACCGAGGTCCATCGGCAGCGACGCGCCGAGGGCGACGATGGTGCGCAGGCTGTGGGCCGACTCCAGCGAGACGATGCAGACCCGCCGGCCGCCCTCGGCCACGAAGAGCTGGGCGCTCTCCCCGGTGGCGTCCCGCAGGCGCACCAGCGCCGGCGTCGCGGCCTGGGCCAGCCCGGGCCGGTGCTGGCCTGCCAGGCGTCCCAGCTCGACCAGCCTGGCTCCCAGGCGGTAGGTGCCGTCGTCGGCCTTGTCCACCAGCCGGTGGGCCACCAGGGCGCTGGCCAGGCGGTGAGCTGTGGCCCTGGGCAAGCCCACCGCACTGACCAGCCCGGCGAGGCTGGTGGGGCCGGCCAGAGCCAGATGGTCCATGACGGCGACGGCCTTGCCCAGGGACGCCGCACCGGGTAGGCTGTCTCTCATGGCGGAATGATATCTCACTATGTGGGAAGGCCAGCCGCCGAACCGGCGGGCGGGCGTGCCGCGATGGGCAAGGAGGCAAAATGAGCGAACCGGTGCCAACGGCCACCCTGGCCGACAAGGTCTGGCAGCGCCACGTCGTGCGCTCTGCCGATGGCGAACCCGACCTTCTCTACATCGACCTTCACCTGGTCCACGAGGTCACCTCCCCGCAGGCCTTCGACGGCCTGCGCATGGCCGGGCGCAAGGTGCGCCGCCCGGACCTGACGGTGGCGACGATGGACCACAACGTCCCCACGACGTCGCTCGACGAAGCAGTCTCCGACCCGGTCTCGGCGCGCCAGATGGACGTACTGGCCGCCAACTGCTCGGAGCTCGGCATCCAGCTTTTCCCGATGGGCCACCCCGACCAGGGGATCGTCCACATCATCGGGCCCGAACTGGGCCTGACGCTGCCCGGGATGACGGTCGTCTGCGGCGACAGCCACACCTCCACCCACGGGGCCTTCGGTGCGCTGGCCTTCGGCATCGGCACCAGCGAGGTGGAGCACGTGCTCGCCACACAGACGCTGCCCCAGTCCCGGCCGAGGACCATGGCGGTCGACGTCGACGGCGACCTGCCGGCCGGTGTGAGCGCAAAGGACATCGTGCTCGCCATCATCGGCCGCTTGGGGACCGGTGGCGGCATAGGTCACGTCATCGAGTACCGGGGAGCCGCCATCCGCTCCCTGTCGATGGAGGGGCGGATGACGGTCTGCAACATGTCGATCGAGGCCGGCGCCCGGGCGGGGATGGTAGCCCCGGACGACACGACTTTCGCCTACATCGAGGGCAGGCGCTTCGCCCCCCGGGGCGCACAGTGGGAGGCCGCGCTGGACGACTGGCGCTCGCTCGCCACGGACGAGGGCGCCCGTTTCGACAGCGAGATCCAACTCGATGCGGCGGCCCTCGCGCCCCACGTCACCTGGGGCACAAACCCGGGCCAGGTGGTGCGCCTGGACGGCACGGTGCCGAGCCCCGACGAGTACTCCGATGCCTCCGCCCGCGATGCCGCTCAGCGGGCACTCGCCTACATGGGCCTGGCGGCAGGCACCCCCATGCGCGACGTGAAGGTGGGCACGGTGTTCATCGGCTCGTGCACCAACGGCCGCATCGAGGACCTGAGGGCCGCCGCCGCCGTGCTGGCGGGCCGCTCGGTCGCGCCCGGCGTCAGGGCCTTGGTCGTGCCCGGCTCCGGTCGGGTGAAGGCTCAGGCCGAGAAGGAGGGCCTGGACAAGATCTTCACGGCCGCCGGCTTCGAGTGGCGCAACCCGGGTTGCTCGATGTGCCTGGCGATGAACCCCGACAAGCTCGCCCCCGGCGAGCGCGCCGCGTCCACCTCCAACCGCAACTTCGAGGGCCGCCAGGGCCCCGGAGGGCGCACGCACCTGGTCTCCCCCGCCGTCGCCGCCGCCACGGCCGTCGCCGGTCACTTCGCCTCACCGGAGGATTTCTGATGCAACCAGTAAGGGTCATAACCGGGCGGGCCGTCCCGCTCGAGCGCAGTGACGTGGACACCGACCAGATAATCCCTGCGTCGTGGCTCAAGCGGGTGGAGCGCACCGGCTTCGGCAAGGGGCTCTTCTCGCAATGGCGCGACGACAGGGACTTCGTGCTCAACAAGCCCGAGCACGCCGGCGCCACCATCCTGGTCGCCGGTCCCAACTTCGGGACGGGGTCCTCGCGCGAGCACGCCGTCTGGGCGCTCACCGACTACGGCTTCAAGGCCGTGGTCTCACCCCGTTTCGGGGACATCTTCCGCAACAACTCCACCAAGGCGGGCCTCCTGCCTGTACAGGTGAGCGCCGAGGTGGCCCAGGCGCTGATGGAGGCGGTCAACCGGGACCCCTCCCTCGAGATCACGATCGACGTGGAGCGCTTGCGCCTGGAGGCCCCGGCCGCGGGGATCGAAGCGAGCTTCCCGCTGGACCCGTTCACCCAGCACCGCCTCCTGGAGGGCCTGGACGACATCGGGCTCACCCTGCGCTTCGCCTCGGACATCGACACCTACGAGCCGTCCCGGCCGGCCTGGCTGCCGTGCGTCGAGGCCGTGTGACAGACAGGTGACGTCCGCCTGAAGCGGTTGGTGCGCCTGGCGAGGCTCAGAACCGACCCGTGAGGAGGCCGGCGGCCCACTGGCCGACCAGGCCGCGACCGGCCCGTACCGCCGCTGCCGTGACGGCAGCGAAGGCGGCGACGGCCAGCACCCAGTGCGCAGTCCCGCTGGGGGTGCGAGGTGCGCCCGGCTGGTCCATGGGCGCCCAACCGATGAGCAGCCGGGCCAGGGCGAACAGCGCGAGAAGGCCGCCCACCAGGCGGCACCCGGGAAAGGCCGGCCCGTCCAGGGCCCCGGCAGCCAGGGCCGCACCTGCGGCACCGAACCCGATGGTCGCCAGCCGGTAACCCCCTCGGTGCGCACTGATGCCGTACTGGCTGACAGGGTTGCGCAGCGGCGAGAGCCCGGTCGGCACGACGTGCAGCCAGACCAGAGAAGCGACCGTGACTGCGATGCCGGCCAGGGCGACCACGCCGAGCAGGGTCGTCACCTGGCCCCTCCCCTGCCGGCGCGTGGCTCGGCGGGAGGCTGCAAGCCGTGAGCAGCACAAGACCTCCCGCATTTTAGGCAACAAGGTTGCATAGAGCCAGGGTAGGCCCTGGTGGGGCTCCCGTCCAGGGTGGGCCGACTTCTCCGCTGCCCGGGGCACCTACACCGCTGCGCCCAGCGGCGATGGCGTCGGCATGGGCCCACAACATGTCCCTGACCAGCCGCTTTGCGGAGGTTGGGCGGGGATCTGGTAGCCTCATCGACAGCGGGGTGGAGCAGTCAGGTAGCTCGTTGGGCTCATAACCCAGAGGTCGCTGGTTCAAATCCAGCCCCCGCCACTACTACGACCGCTGGTCAGGCGTGCACCTCGTGCAGGGGCGCAAGCGCCTGACCAGCGTTTCTCGTTCCGGCGCTCGGCGGAGATGCGAGTTTCTCGGGGGGATTTCTCGGGGCCTTATCAATCCTGCGTACGCATGCGTGTGCAGGGTGTGCGCGACGAGATGTGGCTCGTGAGCTGCGGCTTCGAGCCGGCCGGCACGTCGATGTCGTCGCCCGAAGCAGTCTTGCGTGTGCACGCACAGGGCATGCGTACGCACTGCACTGATCAACGAGATCTCGACGGGACCGCGCCCGAAGTGCTCCTCGGGATGCTGCCGTGGCATCCCGTCGGGCGATCTGGGCGTGCGTTCGGTACTCCCGGTGCCCCCTAGCGGCTCGGGACCCTGCGATCCAGAGACGACTCGTTCTGCGTTCATCACTGCGCATTGGGAAGTGGTGTGGCCCCGACCCGAGAACGATTGTTCTGTGCCGCCCTGAGGCGCGTCAGCGGCCAGCGCCGTCTGTTGCGTCCGGTGGTGACTGGGCTGAACCGTTGGGGGGTTCTGCGAGGAGCTCGCGGATCAGGGGGCCTTTGGCGTCGGCGTAGAGGTTCATGTCTGCCCACCCCCGGGTGGCGAGGGACCGTTTCAGGTCGGCATATCGGGAGCGGGCGGCCGGGTCGGCTCGCAACCGGGCTCGTAAGTGCAGGTACCGGCTGATCTCGGGACTGCTTGGCCGGTAGCAGTGCAAGTTGGCGGGCAGCGTTGGTCCCCAGTCGAAGCGCTGGACGGCAGGCTCGGCGCGTAGGCAGCGATGGCCGGGCTCCCGGACCCGTAGCTCCCAGCCGGCGGTGACCAGGTCGGGGAGGTAGGCGGATTCGTCGTCGGGGTCTTCGATGCCCGCGACGATGTCGATGACCGGCTTGGCTGCGAGGCCCGGCACGGAGGTCGAGCCGATGTGCTCGACCATCAGCAGCC
>JAJZIY010000031.1:34379-37110 GCA_021828475.1 Actinomycetes bacterium | reverse complement strand
GTCGGGGGCAGCTGTTTGGGGTCGCCGGCGACGACAACACGGTCGGCGCGGGCAATCACCCCGGCAGCGTCGTGCGGGGTGACCTGGGACGCCTCGTCGAAGATGGCCACGTCGAAGCAGCGGGTCATGGGCAACAGCCGGGACACGACCAGGGGCGACATGGCCCAGCAGGGCTTGAGCGCCCCGAGGACGTCGGGGGCGGCCTGGTACAGGTCGCGCATAGGCATGAACCGACGCATGAGCGCCGCCTGCTTGGCCACAAGCTGGGACTGTTCCGGGAACCGGTCGCGCACTGCAGTGATGCGCTCGGCGACCGCCCGGCGCACCCGGTGTGGGCCCGAGGCGATGTGCGCGCGGTCGGCGACCACGAACTCGGCGACGTCACGGCTAGCTGCCGTACCGTCGAAGGTGCCGACCGCCGGGTCGCTTATGGCCAGGTGCTCGAGCACCGAAGCCGTCCACACCGACTCCAGTGCCGCGAGGGTGAGGTCCAGGTCGAGGTTCCGGCCGGCGAGCTCGGCGACGAGCGGGCCGAGGCCGGCTCGTCCCAGGCTGGCATGCAGCGTGGTGAGCTCCGGCAGTTTCGAGACGGTTTCGGCATCTGCCGCCAAGGCGCCGAGCCGGTCACTGAGGGTGCAGGCGGGCACTTGTGCCAGGTCGTCGCCGATGTACGCGCTGAGCGCCCGAAGCTCGTCGGACAGCTGCCTGTAGGCCGTTACGGCGACGTCAAGATCCGGTGGGAGGCGGGGGGAGCCCGCGTCGACGGCCGTCCCGGCCCAACGCTGGGCCTGGTCGGCCGCAGCTGTTGCAGCGGCCAGCAGCTCGGGGCTCGGGACCTTCACGTCCGGCTCGAGGCAGGCGCGCAGCTGTCTCTTCGCGGAGCGGTACCGGCTGTTGAACAGAAAACCCACGAAGCGGGACCAGCCTTTGGTGGCAGGGGCCATGGCGGCGGCCAGCTGGGCGAGCGGCAGGCGGAAGATGGCCGGCGCGAACAGTCTCGATGTGGAGGCGACACCCTCGAGCAGGCCGAGCACCTCCGACCAGGTGGCCACGTCGGCGGGCGTTTGCAGCCCGCACCCGTCCAACAGGTGTGAGAGGACGGTCGAGGTCTGGGGCCAGGTTTGGTTGGAGATGCCCGATGCGGCTGTCAACGCCGCCTGCGCCTCAGCAGGGGTGGGGATGGTCCCGGCGGCCAGGGCGGCGGCCCACGGGCTCGTCGTCGTGGTCAGGCGAAGGCCACCGAGGTCTGTGTACTCCCGCAGCGTCTGGCGTGCCTCCTCGTAGGCGTCCGCGCCGAGGGCTTCCAGCGCCCGGCCTCGGAGGCGCTGGGCGGAGCGGACGGCCCGGGGGACGTGGATGAGCCGGGCCTGAGCTTCGTACACCGAGATTCCCCAAGGCTGGCGGCGGCCATGCAGCGCTTGGTCATGGCGGACCAGGTCGGCCCGGCGGCGCACCAGGGTCTGTTGCACGTCGGCCACGTCCGGCAGCCCGATGCTCGCCGCGTCGGCCAGTGCTTTGGCCAGATCCTGGGCTAGCTTGCGCTTTGACGCCACGCCGTCGTGCAGGTCCAGGACCAGGTCGGAAAGGCCCTTGGCGGCCAAGCGGTTGACCACCGCGTCTATGGCGGCGCGCTTCTCGGCCACGAAGAGCACCTTCTTGCCACGAGCGGCCAAAGTGGCGATGAGATTGGCGATTGTCTGCGACTTGCCAGTCCCGGGCGGCCCTTCGACAACCAGGTCGCTGCCGGCAACGACAGCGTTCACCACATAGCTCTGGGAGGCGTCTGCGTCGAGGACGAGGAACTCGTCGGCAGGGGCCACCCGGTCCGGCTCGGAGATCTCCGCAGGCACCTGACGATCGCGTATTGCCTGGGCGGCCGGGGCGTACCCGGCGATGGCGCAGAGCAGGTCGGAGGCAACCAGCGATTCTGAACCGTTCTGGATGTCCTGGACCATCTCCCACTTTGCGTAGGAGAAGTTGCCCAGTACGACACGGTCGGAGAGCGCAAAGGCCGGGACGCTCGATGCGGCCTTGCGGAGCCGCTCGAAGAGCGCTGTCGGGTCGGGGGCGCCCGCACCACCCTCGTCCAGTATCCCCAACAGTTCACCGGCCGACAGGTCGACCTGGAAGTCGGTGTGCAGGACGTGTAGCAGTGTCGGGTTGACCTCCCACTCCTCTGGCAGGGCCAACTCGAAGCTCTCCTCTGCCCGGCCTCTTGGCGTCAGGTGCGCCTGACGCAGCAGCACCGGGGCTGCGGGGGTGCTGGCGCTGCGGTCGCTGGTCCAGGTCGCCATTCCCCACGCCAAGAACAGGGTACGCAGCCCGCGCTCCTCGAAGTTCTCCGTGGCCTTCGACCGGATGGCGCGGGCCCGTTTCGTGGCATCTGGCCGGCTGTCCTCGTCGAAAAGGGCGCCCAGCGCGACGGTGTGCGATCCGAGCAGGTGCTCCACCGCCACTTCGTCCGCTCCGGAACCGGGCCCGAGATCGAGGGTGCCGACCTTCAGGTCCCGGTAGTACAGGAGTGTGTTGCGCGCCCCCAGGTCGACCAGTTGGCCCACCCACACTTCCTGTGCCCGCTGTACCGCTGCCAGTCGGGCGGGATCGGGGCCGGGGGGTACCGCGCCCCCGCCCGCCCCGGCTCTCACCGTGCCACCACGGTCGGGCTGGCGCCGCCGGCGCGCCTGGAGGGTGCCACCGCATTACGGCCCGGTGCTTGCTCGCCTGGTAGGGC
>JAJZIY010000031.1:0-34279 GCA_021828475.1 Actinomycetes bacterium | reverse complement strand
TCGTGGCCGCGGGGGTGGCACCGCGGCGGGCCAGCAGCCCGATAGGTTTGGGCGCAGGGTTACGATCAGGCGGTCTGGAAGGTCGATGGAATGAAGCCAATACCCGTGGCGTGGCACCTCGGCCCGCTCGTGTTCCACACCTACGGCCTGGGTCTGGCGCTCACCTTCTACTTCGCCTACCGCTACCTGCGCCGGAGGCTGGCAGAGCACGGCCTTCCTTACGAGTGGCTGGGCAGGACTGCGGCGTACGTGGTCGTCGCGGCACTGGTGGGTGCCCGCCTCATGCACGTCATCGCGAACGCCGGTTACTACGTGACGCAGCCGGTGCAGGTGCTGGAGGTGTGGAACGGCGGCCTCTCTTCCTTCGGAGGCCTGGCGCTGGGCGTACCGACCGGTTTCCTCATGGCCCGGCACAAGTGCCAGCAGGTTCGGTCCCTGGTGCTCGCCGACCTGGTGGCGCCCGTGCTCCTCGCGTCCTGGGCGCTGGGGCGCCTCCTCGGTCCACAGTTGATGTACGCCGGCGGGGGCCACCCGACCCACCAGTGGTTCGGTATGTACTACGCCGGCCAGGTCGGCCGCCGCCTGCCGGTGCCGCTGTTCCAAGCTGCTCTCACCGCTGCGGTCCTTCTCATCGTCTGGCAGGTGGAGCGCTACGCCCAGCGGCGTGACCTGGGCCCTGGCCTCGTGATCAGCGTCGCCGCCGGCTTCTGGGGCCTGGACCGGTTCGTCGAGGAGCACCTCTGGCTCGCCTACCCCGGGCACCCGGGAGCAGTCGCCGTACAGGTGGTGGGCCTGGTCCTCTTCGCCGGAGGCTTCGCCATTGCAGCGGCTGTGCTGTTCCGGGGCTCCCGACATCTTTCTCCGGCTTCTCCGGGGCCTACCGGGCCCGCGCCGGCCGATGACGCCAGCGCGTCGCCGGGCCCCTCCTCGGGGGCTACGGTGAAGGCGGAGACCCAGACGGTCCCGGGCTGACGGCGCGCAGGCGGGCGCCTTGCCACAGCGCCCCGGCCCGCACAGCCCGAGACCGACCGGTCCGGCCCGCAACGGCCGCCGTACCGGCCCCTTCATGGTCCTGTCAGGCGGTTCCGGTATCCTCAGGCTGTGGGTATGGCGGGGCGCGAACCGACCACCAGGGAGATGCCGCGTCTTCACCTGCCCTCCCCCTACTCTTCCGGCCGACCGCTCCCTGAGCCACCGGCGGACAAGGGCCCGGAGAAGAACTCCCGGTTGACAGCGATGACGGCCATAGTCCTGCTGGTGCTATTGGCGGTCGAGGGCGTGACCGTCCTGCGCATCACTCAGCTGCTGAACGTGCACATCCTCGTCGGCATGCTGCTGGTGCCGCCCGTTCTGTTGAAGATGGGCAGCACTTTCTACCGCTTCGCCCGGTACTACCTGGGCTCGCCCGCCTACCGGCGCCGCGGGCCCCCGCCCCCGCTGCTGCGACTCCTCGGACCGGTGGTCGTGGTCACCACGGTGGCCCTGTTCGCCAGCGGCATAGCGCTCGTGTTCGCCACCAGGGCCGGCGCGCTGCGCAGCGACCTGCTGCTGCTCCACAAGGGCAGCTTCGTCGTCTGGTTCGGGGCCATGACATTGCACGTTCTGGCCCACATTCTCGAGACAGCTAAGCTGGCTCCGCTGGACTGGTACGAGCGCACCAGGTCCGACGTGTCGGGTGCCCGCCTGCGCCAGTGGGCGGTGGCGTTCAGCCTCGCCGCCGGTGTGCCGCTCGGCCTCCTGCTCATGGGTCGGGCCGGTCCGTGGCTGGCCGGCTTCGGCTACGTGCACCGCTGAGCGTCGCCGGTAGCTCGGTGTCGGGCTCGGCCAGGCTGAGCCTCCTCGGTTAGCACGGACGGCGCCTGCACAGGCAGGCATCCGTCGATCCGGGCATAGAGCCAGTCCGGGCCGACCGCCCGGGCTCCGGCGGCACCGGTGCGCCGGCGCAGTTGTCGGTCCGCGGACACCAGCACGACCGGCCGCGGCGAGCTCATGGCCAGTTCGACCAGCAGGTCGTCTCCGCTGGCGGTTGCGTGCAACACTCTCACACCCGCGTCTTCACCGGGGGCGACGCCGGAGCGCGCCGCACCCTCCAGCACCACTACTACCGGTGGGGCCAGGCGTCCGGCGAGAGTTGCCGCCCGCAACCTTTCGACGAACCCGCAGGCCGCAGCGGCCCGGTCCCTCCACCAGCCGTCGGGCCGGCTGCCGACGACGTTGGCCGCGTCGACGAGCAGCACCGAGCGAGGTTACCGAGGATGCTGTCCCTCGCGGGTGCCGGGAGGGTCAGCAACTTGGCAGCCCAGCCGGCGCCAGGTGGTTGCCAGGGTCGCCAGCGACAGGGCCACCCTCGGGGACCGCCCCCCGGTGGGGACCGAAGGCTGCTGCCCACCCGGCCGCTTGTGCGGGCCCGTGGTCCAAGGGTGGCGGGTCTGGCAACAATTGCGTCACCGCGACGCTCCTGCAGTCTCCGGGCGTCCGATGCGCACCCGCCAAACCCTCGGCCCGGTCTCCAGGTAGTGCCAGGTGTAATGCCCTGAGTGCTCCGCCTCGAACTGGTACTGAAGTGGCTTGGGGTCGTGGTCGTTGACGAGTACGAAGCCGAGCCCCGGAGCCAGGCGCGCGTAACTTGCGAATATGACCCGGTGCCTCTGTGCCGGCGCCAACTCCCTAACATCGAGCACCTCTTCGGTCGATGTCGCCCCCGGGCGGGGAGTGAACTGTACGAGCTCGGAGTTGGCAGAGCGCGCCAGCCCGTGCAGGGTTGCCGCCACCCTTGCTGCCAGGTCCGGCCTGGGCTCGCGCAGCGCGACCCAGGCCGAGGCGGCCAGCCGGCAGGCCCGGTCACCTTCGCCGACGGCGGCGAGTGCCCGAGTCGCCTCGAGCAGGAGGGCCAGCACCGGTCCCACAGCGTCCGCGCCGGGCCCGACGGCTCCAGCCCCATCGTCAGAGCGCGCCGCCTCCAGCGCGCCGTGCATGTCGCCGAGCAGTCCGGCCAGGGCCCCGTCCGCCGCCAAGCGCGGCAGGAGGACATCGTTCTCCTTGTCGACGTGGGAGGCGAACAGGGGGGCGAGAGTGCCGGCCGCCTCGAGAGCGGCCTCAGGGTGGGTTGCTCGGGCGAGCTCCTCGGAGAGACGGGTCAGCTGGCGGTGCTCGGACGTCATGTCGTCGACCGTCGTGGCCAGGTCCGGCCTGCGGGCCGCCGCAGGGTAGATGGTCCGCTCCTCTGCCAAGGCGTGAGGGAGGACCTCGTCGGCGATATAGGCCACGAGGTCGGCGACTCTCGCCTGGTATGGGGCACCCGCGGCCACAGCGGACCGTAAGGCGGCGAAGCGGTGCTCGACTCCGTCGGTCAAGCTGGCGTGATGAGCCAGCATTGCCTCGAAGGCCTCTGTCTCGGTGGTGGTCATGATAGGCCTCCTAAGCGTAGTTCTAGTAGAACCTAGAATAACGCACGCCTGGCCCAAGGTCCACAGTCGGGACGAGAGACGAGGGTCACCTCCAGCGGCGGGTCGGTGTCGAGCCCGACCGGTCGGTGGTGCCGAAAGGCGGCAGGCCCGGGCGCCGTAGGCAAGCGGCTGGTCCGTTGCGCCCGCGTCGGTTTGGCCCGCATGTCGCTGCAACCGTGGCAGTCTCGTGCCTGCCGGCCGTTCCCGCCGTGGTTGGCCGGCGGTGACCTGAGCCAGCGGTGACCTGAGCCAGCGGTGACCTGAGCCAGCCAGCGGTGACCTGAGCCAGCGGTGACCTGAGCCAGCAGGCGCTGAGAGTCAGCGGGCGCGGAAGCCGAGTTGCCGGGCAGCCTCGGGGGTCATCATCGCCGGCTCCCAGGGGGGGTCCCAGACGATGCGAACGTCGGCCGTGGCGCTGCCGTCGAGTGCCCTCTCCAGTACGCCGCGGGCTATCAGGGGGAGGCTCTCCGACGCCGGGCAACCGGGCGTGGTCAGGGTCATCTCGACCACGATGGTCCCTTCCTCGTCCCGGACGTCATAGACCAAGCCGAGGGCGACGACGTCGACGTAGAGCTCCGGGTCGTAGACACCTCTGAGGGCGTCCCAGGCCACGTCTACCCGGCTGCGGGCGAGCGGCTCGGACCGCTCGCCGGCCGCTGCGGTCACGGCATCGGGCCCGCTCATGGCCTTGTAAAGGTGACCTGCCAGTCACCCGTCCCGAGGTCGCTGGCTGTGTAGGTGAAGCCCTGGGAGGAGAGCACCCCCTCGAGCGGCACGGGCTCGAACGGGGCCAGGACTACGAGGTCCTCTCCGTCCGCCAGGTTCGCAGCGGCTGACATTATGGCTTCGAACGGCTCCCCGCCGGAGGCGATGATCGGGCGGGCGTCTACTGTCGCCATTGGGCAGCTCCTTGGCAGTGCTATGGACAGGCCCTCGCTCGGCCGTCACCGGCGCCCGGGGGGTAGTTCTAGCATAGCACAGAGAAATGGGCCGGCACCGTGGCTGGGCCGGTCATGCCTGGAGGGCGGGAGAACCAGGGCTTACTCGTGAGGCACTCCACTAGAAGCTGAGAGTGCGCTCGGCCCAGAGCGTCCAATCGGTCAGCTCGTCCAACGTGGACCGTCGGGCCCCGTCCACGAGCTGGCTGCCTGCCAGGCCCCTGGCGTCCATGCAGGTCCCGCAGCACCCGACCTCGGCACCGTGGCCGATGGCCGCCTCGATCATGCGGTCGAGGTGGTGGTAGCCCTCGGGGACCTTCTGGCCCGACACGGCACACCCGACGGCGTCTCCCATGAGGAAGAGGCGTACCTCGGTGCCAGGTCGCCGGGCGAGCGAGCCGGCCAGGCGGATCCCGTTCCAGGACCGCTCGCTCCCGTAGGGCGGGTCGTTGGATATGACGAGAACCTTCATGGTTTGTTACCTCCCCGGCGCGCGCCCGCGATCGTGACGCAGCGTAGGTGGGCACCCAGGCTGGCCGCTAGGGCCCAAAGCCTCACCGGTAAGCCCGCCGGCCACCTGCCTGGAATACCCCCGGGGGTAAGATCGTTGGTAACGAGTGAGGGCGCGAACGTCGCCGTCATGGACTTAGGAGGATGGGCCTGATGGCCACCGTACAACTTGGGCAGGCCGGGTTCGACGAGCTGATCGCCGACAACGACATGGTGCTGATCGACTTCTGGGCAGCCTGGTGCGGGCCCTGCAGGGCCTTCGCTCCGGTCTTCGAGAAGGCGTCGGAGAAGTACCCCGACATGGTTTTCGCCAAAGTGGACACCGAGGCCGAGCAGCAATTGGCCGGTGCGCTCGGCATCTACTCGATCCCAACGCTGATGGTCTTCCGGGACCAGGTCCTGCTCTACGCGCAGGCAGGCGCCTTGCCCGCCGCGGCGCTCGAGCAGCTCATAACCCAGGTCCGCGAACTGGACATGGACCAGGTGCGCGAGCAGATCGCCGCTGAGAAGGCAGACGCCGGGGCGGCGAGGAGCTGAGGATGGCGCAGCTATCGCTTGGTTCGGTCAAGTTGACGATGGCGCTGCCGGATGCCCGGGAGGCCGTCCGTGAGGCCCTGGGTGCCCAGGGTTTCGGGGTGCTCAGCGAGATAGACATGTCCGGCACGCTCAAGGCGAAGCTCGGTGTCGAGCGGCCGCCGTTGGTCATCCTTGGTGCGTGCAACCCTGCTATTGCAGACAGGGCATTGCAGCTGGATCCGGACGCCGGTTTGGTCTTGCCGTGCAACGTCGCCCTCTCGGGCACGGCGCCAGACGAGGTCACGGTGACCATCACCGACCCCCGCGCCCTGCTCCCATCGGGCTCGCTGGCCGAGGTGGCGGAGGAGGCCACCGGTCTGCTCCGGGCCGTCCTGCAGGGATTGGCGGCAAGGAGCAGTACCTGAGCCAAGTGCCTAGCTACCAGCTACCAGCTACCAGGTGCCGGCCTGAACGGCGTTGGCCGCTCTCAGTGCCTCGACGTAGCGGACGCGTTCACGGGAGGGTACGTTGCGGCCGCTCGCCAGTAGGCCACGGAACTGTTTGACGTTGGCGTAGCCTCTCGCCTCCATCCAGGCTGAGAGTCCCTCGAGGAGGACCTCGGAGTGGCCAGGGCCATGGTTGAGCAGCACCGAAGTGGCCATCACCACGTCGGCTCCCGCCAGCAAGCCCTTGACAAGGTCGCTGCTGCTGTGAGTACCTGTCGATATGGCCAGGCTGGCGCTGAGGCTGGGCCGCAGGAGCGCCACCCAGGTGCGGGGCAGGCGTGCCTCGGGCGGGGAGGACAAGCCGATGCCCGGCACCAGGGAGAGCGCGTCGGTATCTATGTCGGGGTGCATGAAACGGTTGAAGAGCACCAGCGCGTCGGCGCCGGCGTCGGCCAGGCGGGCCGCCATCTCGCCGACCGAACTGTAGTAAGGCGACATCTTGACCGCGACGGGCAATGCGACAGCTGCCTTCACCAGCCCGAGGATCTCCAGGTGGGTCTCCTCGACGGTACGCGCCGCCGTGGCAGGCCCGGCCGGGGAGGCATACAGGTTGAGCTCGATGCCGGCCGCCCCCGCGTCCTGCATCTGGCGGGCGTAGCGTGACCAGCTGCCGGGGCTGGCCCCGTTGAGGCTGGCCACGACCGGCACACCGACGGTTGCGGCAGAACGCTCGAGGAGGCTGAGGTAGCGGCGGGGCTCAGCATCCGCTCCGGGGATCTCGGGGAAGAACGAGAGCGACTCGGGGGAGCTCTCACTGCCTGCCTCCGCGAGAGCGATCTGGTGCTCGGCCTGGCTCAGGAGGTCCTCCTCGAAGAGCGAGTGCAGAACCACTGCGGCCGCTCCTCCGTCGGCGAGGCGACGTACCCCGTCCAGGGTGTGCGACAGCGGTGACGGCGATGCCACGAGCGGGTTGCGCAGCTTGATGCCCATGTAGGTCGTCGAGAGATCCATGCCTAGCCCTCCTTCCTGGCATCGGCGGGGAAGCGTTCGGCCGGGCGGGTGGCCATCTCCTCGTAGGTAGCCCAACGCAACTCGACCGCCTCCTGGGCCAGGGCCCCCAGACGCTCCGCCTCCTCGGGGTTGGTGCGGGCGAGGGCGGCGAAGCGCAGCTCGCGCCCGGTGTACTCCGAAAGCGCGAGGCGGGGCCTGGGCGAGTCCAGCAGGAAGGGGTTGTCCCCGGCAGCCCGCAGGACGGGGTCGTAACGCACCAGTGGCCAGTACCCGCTGGCTACCGCCCGGTGCTGCTGGTCCAGCCCCGTCCTCATCTCGATCCCGTGGGCGATGCAGTGGCTGTAGGCGATTATCAGCGAGGGGCCGTCATAGGCCTCAGCTTCCCGGAAAGCCCTGAGGGTTTGCTCAGGGTCCGCGCCCATGGCGACCCGGGCGACGTAGACGCTCCCGTACGCCATGGCTTGGAGGGCGAGGTCCTTCTTCTCCACCGCCTTGCCCGCCGTGGCGAACTTGGCCATCGCCCCCAGCGGGGTGGCCTTGGACATCTGGCCTCCGGTATTGGAGTACACCTCGGTGTCCAGGACGAGGACGTTGACGTCCCTGCCGCTGGCCAGGACATGGTCCAGCCCACCCGAGCCGATGTCGTACGCCCAACCGTCCCCGCCGACGATCCATACGCTGCGTCGCAGTAGGTGGTCGAGCACGCTGCGCAGGTCGTCGACAACCGGCCCATCGAGCCCGGCCAAGCGGTCGCTCAGTACGGCCAGGCGTTGTCTCTGGGAAGCCAGTTCGGACTCCGAGCGCTGCGGGGCCGAGAGCACCGAGTCGACGAGGTCGGCTCCGAGGGCGTCACGCAGGGTGCTGAGCCCTTGCCGGGCCAGGGACAGATGATGGTCGGCCGCCAGGCGTAGCCCGAGACCGAATTCGGCGTTGTCCTCGAAAAGCGAGTTGGACCACGCAGGCCCCCGACCGTCGGCGTTCTTGGCCCACGGGGTCGTCGGGAGGTTGCCACCGTAGATGGACGAGCACCCCGTGGCGTTGGCGATGACCGCCCTGTCGCCGAACAGCTGCGACAGCAATTTGACATAGGGCGTCTCCCCGCAGCCGGCGCAGGCACCTGAGAACTCGAACAGGGGCGTCAGGAACTGCGCCCCGCGCACCGTGCCGAAGTCGACCCGGGGGCGTTCGGGTACCGGCAGCGACTCGAAGAACCCGATGTGCTGGCGGCCCGGCCCGATCAGAGGCTCGGCCCAGGCCAGGTTGACCGCCTTGCGGTCGGGTTGGCCTGGTGCGCTCACCGGGCAGGCCTCGACGCAAAGGCCACAGCCCGTGCAGTCCTCTGCGTAGATCTGCAGGGTGTAGACCGTCCCGGGCAGGCCACGGGCACGCAGTGGGGCAGACGCGAAGCCGGCGGGTGCGCCGTCGAGCTCGGGGCCGGGGTAGTACTTGGAGCGGATGGCGGCGTGGGGGCAGACGAAACTGCAGTTGCCGCACTGGATGCAGAGCTCAGGGTCCCATTGGGCGACCGTGTCCGAGATGCCCCGCTTCTCGTAGGCGGTCGTGCCGCTCGGCCAGGTGCCGTCGTCGGGGAGGGCGCTCACAGGCAGGGTGTCGCCCAGGCCGGCCATCATCGCGGCGGTGACGCGCCGGACGAACTCTGGTGCGTCCGCCGGGACCGGGGCATCGGCCTCGCGCTGCGAAGTGGGACGGTCCGGGACCGCCACCCGGGCCAGCCCTTCGAGCGCACGGTCCACGGCGGCGAGGTTGGCCTCGACGACCTTGGGCCCGCGTCTGGCGTAGGTCTTGGTAATGGCCTGCTTCATGCGTTCTACTGCCGTGGTGCTGTCGAGCACGCCCGAGATGGAGAAGAAGCATGCCTGCAGCACGGTGTTCACCCGCTGACCGAGGCCCACCTCGCGGGCGACGCGGTTGGCGTCCACGACGTAGAGGGCGATGTCCTTGCCGAGGATCTTCTCCTGGACGGTACGCGTCAGGGTGCCCCAGACCTCGCCGGCGGGGTGGGGTGTGTTCAGGAGCAGGGTGGCACCCGGCGCGGCCCGGTCGAGCACTTCGGGCCGGTCGAGCAGGCCGGCTTGGTGGCAACCGACGAAGCTGGCCTGGCTGATGAGGTACGGCGCCTTGACCGGTTCGGGGCCGAAGCGTAGGTGGGAGACGGTTTGGGACCCCGACTTCTTGGAGTCGTACACGAAGTACCCCTGTGCGAACAGGCCCTCCGCGCCAAGGATCTTGATGGTGTTCTTGTTGGCGCCTACGGTGCCGTCGGCACCGAGGCCGAAGAACACCGCCCTGGTGGTGGACCCGGGTTCGATGTCGAGGCCGTCGTCGTAGGCGATGCTGGTGCCGGAGACGTCGTCGGTGATCCCGACGGTGAAGCGGCGCTTGGGGGCCGGGCGGGCCAGCTCCGCCAGGACGCCCGCGGCCATGGCCGGGGTGAACTCCTTGGAGGACAGGCCGTAACGGCCACCGGTCACCATGGGCATGTCGGCACGCCGGCCAGCGTTGTGCGCCTCCGCCAGGACACCCAGCACGTCGAGGAAGAGCGGCTCGCCGAACGAGCCGGGCTCCTTGGTCCGGTCGAGCACCGCCACGGCCTTGACTGATGGAGGCAGCGCGGCCACGAGCTCAGCTGCCGGGAACGGACGGTAAAGGCGCACCGTCAGCGCCCCCACCCGCTCGCCGCGGGCGTAGAGGTGGGACACGGTCGCTCGCACCGTCTCCGCTCCCGAGCCCATGGCCACCACCACACGCTCCGCCTCGGGATGGCCCGTGTAGCTCACGAGGTGGTAGCGGCGACCTGTACGGTCAAAGAGCTTGGCCATCGCCGCCTCGACGATCTCGGGCACGCGGGCATAGTACGGGTTCACGGTCTCGCGCGCCTGGAAGTAGACATCCGGGTTTTGGGCCGTGCCGCGTACGAACGGGTGCTCCGGTGACAGCGAGCGCGCCCGGTGGGACCGGACCAGCGTTTGAGGGACGAGGGCGCGCAGGTCGTCGTCGGAGAGGAGCTCGATGGTGTTGAGCTCGTGCGAGGTCCGGAAGCCGTCGAAGAAGTGCAGGAACGGCACCCGGGCGGAGAGGGTCGCCGCCTGGGCGACGGCCGCCATGTCGTGGGCCTCCTGGACGCTGGACGAGCCGAGCAGGGCGAAGCCCGTCTCGCGCACGGCCATGACGTCCTGGTGGTCCCCGAAGATCGACAGGCCCTGAGCGGCGATGGAGCGGGCTGCCACGTGTATGACGGCGGGCGTCAGCTCGCCGGCGATCTTGTACATGTTGGGGATCATGAGCAGGAGCCCCTGCGAGGCGGTGAAGGTTGTCGCCAGGGCACCACCCTGCAACGACCCGTGCAGCGCGCCGGCGGCACCCCCTTCGCTCTGCATCTCCACAACCGCCGGCACCGATCCGAACACGTTCCGCATACCCTTGGCGGACCACTCGTCGGCCAGTTCGGCCATGGCCGAGGACGGGGTGATGGGGTAGATGCAGCAGATCTCGTTGAGCCGGTAGGCAACCGAGGCAGTTGCCTCGTTGCCGTCGATCGTCGCACGAGCCACGGGCCCGGTCATCACTGGACCTCCTGCGCGGATTGCGGTTCGGCGACCATCTCGATGGCGTGCACCGGGCACTGCTCGTAGCAGGCACCGCACGCGGTACAGCGGGCGTAGTCGAAGCGGTAGCGCTTGCCAAGGCCCAGTTTCACGACGGCGTCCTCGGGGCAGGCGCCGAGGCAGCCGTCGCACTCGAAGCAGTTGCCGCAGGACAGGCAGCGGGCCGCCTCGTACCGGGCGTCGTCAGCGCCGAGGCCCCCCACCACCTCGGTGAAGTCCGCGACCCGCTCAGCCGGTTTGAGCTCGGGCTGCGAGCGGCGTGAGTGGTCACCGAAGTACCAGAGGTGGAGCCCCGAGAAGGCCGCCTCCTGGTGCTTGGCCGGCGTGACGGTGGCGGCACCGCGCAACCAGGCGTCTATGTTGCGCGCGGCCTTCTTGCCGTGGCCGACGCCGACTGTCACGGTGCGTTCGGCAGGTACCATGTCACCGCCCGCGAACAGCCCCGGGGCACCGGTCATCATCGTGCTGGACACCTTGACCGTACCGTCCTTGGCGAGCTCGACTTCTGGGACCGCCGCCAGGAAGCCCGTATCGGTGTCCTGGCCCAGCGCCAGGATGACGGTGTCGGCAGCCAGCGTCTCGAAGCGGCCGGTCGGCCGGGGGAAACCGGTCTCGTCGAGCTCCATCGTCTCGACAGTGAGCTCAGGGCCGTCGAACGCGGCGATGGTGCGCAGCCAGTTGATGCGGACCCCTTCCCGTTCGGCGTCTGCTGCCTCGTCCTCGTGGGCCGGCATCTGCGCACGGGTCCGCCGGTAGACGATGGTCGTCTCGGAGGCCCCGAGGCGGCGAGCAGTGCGAGCGGCGTCCATGGCGGTGTTGCCGCCCCCGTACACAGCAACCCGGCGACCGATCGTCGGACGGTCGCCCGAAGCCACGCTCTCGAGGAAGGAGAGGGCATCGACAACCCGGGAGGCGTCGGCGGCGGGGATGTCCACCCGTTTGGACAGGTGGGCGCCCACGGCGACGAAGATGGCGTCGAAGCGGCCCTCGGCCCTCTCGGCAGCCAGGTCGGTGACGCGGTGGCCGGTGGCGATGCGGGCCCCGAGCGCCTCGATCCGCTCGATCTCGGCGCCGAGGACGTCGCGGGGCAACCGGTAGGCCGGTATCCCGTAGCGCATCATGCCGCCCGGTGCCGGGCCGGCGTCGCGCACCTCCACCTCGTGGCCGAGGCGTGCGAGGTGGTAAGCGGCGGACAGCCCGCTGGGGCCCGCGCCCACCACCAGTACCCGCTTGCCGCTCGGTGGCGGTGGGGCGTTGAACTGCCAGCCCTGCTCGAGAGCGAGGTCGCCGAGGAAGCGCTCGACGCTGTGGATGGCGACAGGGTCGTCGAGCTCCCCCCGGTTGCAGGCCCCTTCGCAGGGGTGGTAGCAGACCCGTCCGTGGACGGCGGGCAGAGGGTTGTCGGCGACGAGCGCTCGCCAGGCTTCCTCGTACCGGCCGGCCTCGGCGTGGGCCAGCCAGCCCTGGATGTCCTCGCCGGCCGGACAGGCGACGTTGCACGGGGGGAGCAGGTCTAGGTAGATAGGGCGCCGGGTGCGGGCAGGGCCGGTGCGGGACTGACCGTGTGCCAGGTTGGGCGGCGCTGTAAGGTCGGGCTTAGCCTTCACTTCAGCCCATGATCGCGGTGCCTCACGGTAGGGGATAGGGCCTGTAGTCACCAATGCATTGAGCGGGTCGCCCCCGCGGCGGGTGACGCTCTACCTCGTTCGGGCACCGTGTCGGCACGGGGAAGCCCCCGGTGGTGTCGCTGAGCGGGCGCTCTCGGGACGGGGGAAGTGCCCGGCGGCATGGCTCCGTGGGGGCTGTCGGGGGCTGGGATCAGTAGGGTTCGCCCGAGAAGCAGACGTAGGTACTGCTGCCTGCTGCCTGCTGCCTGCTGCCTGCTGCCTGCTGCCTGCTGCCTGCTGGGAGGGCAGCCAAGGGCCGCGTTCGAGCAGACCGACGTGCCAAGCCGACGGCGTGTGTACCGGACAAGACATGTGATAGTGGCACATTTCGTGCTTCACCCATACACAGTGTCTCCGTGCTCGCTCGCAGCTTCAGGACTGCGGTGGTGACGGGCGCGCTCGTGCAACGCCCGCTTGCCGTCGTCCAGAGCCGGTGGGGTGGCGTGGAGGGTCTGGGCCCAATAGGCCTGCCTGCCTGTCGCGCTCAGTCTTGGCTTGGTGATCAGGCCAACATCGTGGTTGAAGGTTGGCGAGCGAGGTGGGCCCGTGATTGGCAACAGGGTCGACATGGTCGTACTCCAAGCCGAACCGGCGCCCGCAATCAGCGCATTGTGCTCCGGCGAACGTGGGAGCGGGCCCGAGGTCCAGGGCAGTGCGCAGCTCTGTTGGGATGTGCCGGCCGAAGTGTTTGATCGTGTGCACGGCGACACCGTCATGCAGCACAGCCTTTAGGAAGGCGTCCTCCGCCAACTCTTTGGCGACCTGTACGGGGACCGGGCCACCGTCGACGATGTGGCACACCTCGCCAGGGTGGGCATGGCCCCTCCTCCATGCATTGATGTCGCACACGACAACCAATTCGACGCGTGGGCTCCGGCGCTCACCGTCACCAGAGGCGACAGCGACGAGCGCGTCGGCGGTGAGAGCGTCGAAAGGCTCGCGTTGCCCGTCCCCCGGCGTTGCGTCCCGACGAAGACGCTGGGCGGCGAGCTCGATCCGGCGCACGAGGGGCACGCCCGTCGCAGGCGGTAGCGCTCCGACGAAGCGGACCATACCGAGGCGGTCGCGCCAGTGCCGAAAATGCCTCGCACGCTGTTGTTGACGATGAAGCTCATCTGCTGAAGTGCCGGCGAGGCGCTGCTCGCGGGCCTTGTCTCGCAGCGCGCCGAGCCCGGCTTCGCGAGCCGTGCCTAGCATGGCGGCCTCTGTGCCGGGCACGTCCTGCTCGGTCTTGGTGATCTCGCTCGCCTCCGCCCACGACAGCTCCCCCGCCAATAGGGCCGTCCTGGTCTCGGGACAGGCTCCGAGGCCCGATGCTGCCTCGAGCGCCTGGCGCGCTTGGCTTGTCGTGGCACCGCCCTGGCGTGCAACCCATGCCGGCCCGTCGCGGAAGCCCCGGCCCTCGTGTGCTCCTCGAGCGATAGCCCGGGAGGCCGCCATGATGCGTGCAGCCGCACACGCCTTCTCGGTTGCGGCCAACTCCTCTGCGAGGCGTGCGCAATCGGTCCCGGTGAACTGGCCGGCGTCGAAGCTTGCCAGTTGCGAACGCAGGGACGACGCCGTGGTCAGTATCAGGATCGACACGCTTCACTTCCCCAGATCGCGGACGGTGAGGAGGAGGCCCTCCCGCGGACCTCGAAGCGTTGGCGTAGCTGTGCTCAGCATAGCAGAACGTATGTTCGTTGCGGCACCGTTTCGACGCTGGCCGCAGCGGCCGCGCGAGGGCCGGCTCGTCCATCTCGGGTGCCGGGGCGGGATGTGACTGCACCGGCCGCGCGCGGCCGCCAGGGGCGTGGCTGCCACGGGCGTGGTTGCGCTACTGCGTCACGGTCCACGTCAGTGCCGCGGTAGGCACTCGCCGGCGGCCCTGCCCGTGGCCTTGCCGGCGCCAGCCCGTCGTCGGGGTGGGCTGTGGGGTTAGCCCGGCTTGGTGCCGGCGTAACGGATGCCGGTGGCCTTGACCAAGCCGACCTCGACGGCCGCCCGTTCGGCGGCCTCGGTGGTGGCCTCGAGGTCGTAGTGGAAGTAGGGCGACCTTTCCAGCACGCGTCGCTCGAAACGGCGGTTCAGATGGTCGAGCATCTCCTCCCCCCGGTGGCAGCGCGCTTGTAGCGCCCACTGCTCCTCGTAACCCCGCCAGCCGAGACCGGAGGCGGTCCACCCCTCCTCCAGGCCTCGCAACCAGTTGGGGCGGGACCTGTCCGGGGCGAGGCGGGCGAAGCACCAGCTGGCTGTGAGCTCGTCGAAGAGCTCCCAGGCCCATTCGACGACGACGACGACACCCCCGGGTGCCAGCATGGCCGCCACCTGGTCGAGGAGGTACCCGAGGTCGCCGACGTGGTGGAGCGCGGCCGACGTGACGAAGGCGTCGATGGGCTTCACAGGCCGGAACTCCTCGAAGCTGGACTGGCAGTAGGCGTGGCCCGGCGGCGCCTCGGGGTCTACTCCGACAGCACGGTACCCGCTCCGGCGCAGGCAGGGAACGAGGCCGCCGTCGTTGCCGCACCCCAGTTCCACCACCCGGGCGGGCGGTGGGGGGAGCTGGGACCTGACAAACTGCCAGATCGCGTGATGGCGAGGGTCCTCGCAGCGGCCGCCCATCGGTCGTGCTCGGTAGGGGTGGGCGGTCTCAGGCCGCGGCGGTCTTGTCGAACACCGCAAGCAAGTCGTTGGCCTCGACGATCAGGTGGTCGTTGCCCTGCAGTCGGACCTCTGTGCCGGTATAGCGGGGATAGAGCACCTCGTCTCCGGGGGAGACCTTGATCGCCTCGTCGTCGTCACCGACGGCCACCACGACGCCGCGTTGTGGCTTTTCCTTGGCGGTGTCGGGTATCACCAGGCCGCTGGAGGTGACGCTCTCCTCTTCGAGCACCCGCACGAGCACGCGGGCCCCGAGCGGTCTAACGGTCTCTGCCATGTGGAAGTTCTCCTGTCCTGTCGGTGGTTTGAGGGATGTGGGTACGGCGCTGGCGGTGCAACGTCAGTGCCTGGGGGGCCGGCCGGTAAGCAGGGCTGTCCGGCCGCGGGGCCTCGGGCCCGTGCGCGGGCCGAGCCCGAGCAGGCGGTCCACCTGGCGCCGAGGCTCCGACGCCTCAGTCTCCGCCTGGGGGAGTGGCCCCCGTTGGCGGTCGGCCCCGGAGCTGCGGCCACGACGTTTCAGGCGCGTGCGGGTCCGAGCCCGAGCAGGCGGTCCACCTGGCGCTGGTCGAAGCCGACGACGGGCCGCCCGTCTATCTCGATCACGGGCACGCCCATCTGCCCCGTGCGGCGCACGAGGTCGTTGGCGGTCCGGGCGTCGCGTGAGACGTCGACCTCCTTGAAGGCGACCCCTCTGGATCGCAGGTAGCTCTTGGCCCGGTTGCACCAGGGGCAGGTGGGCGTGGTGAAGACCAGTACGCGGTGCGCCCGCGCCGTGTTGGCCTGGCTCATGGCTGCCGGCTCAGGCCTGGTGCGCCTGGCGCAGCCGGGCGTGGAAGAGGGGGGCGGCCAGGCAGACATTGCCCAGTCCGGCTCCCAGAGGTGCGAGGCCCACAGCGAAGAGGGCCCACCAGCCACCCCCGCCCCAGGCCCCCAGGCCCATCAGGACGAGGCCGGCGACGACACGGGCGAGCCGGCCGGCTGGGCTCGACATCATACGGACGAACGACATTGTTCCTCAACCTCCTGGATACCCCTATGGGTATACTACACTCAACGTCCTCGGCCGAGCCGGCCATTCCCCCCTAGCGGCTCATGGGACGAAAGTCCCGGTCGAGCACCCGGTGCCGACGAGCGGCACCGGTGCCGGGGCGCATGCGAAGGAGGTACGGCGATGGAGCTCCCCGTAGACGTGACTGCGGAGGTCCGTATGCGGCTTCGCCGGGTCGCCGGCCAGGTCAAGGGTGTGGAGCGCATGCTCGAGGAGGGCCGCGACTGCGCCGAGGTGGTGCCCCAGTTGGCGGCCGCGACCAAGGCGCTCGAGCAGGCCGGCTTCCGCCTCCTCACAGCCAGCCTCACCTACTGCATCGAGCACCCGGAAACGGCCGATGCCGACGGCCAGGGCATCGAGGCGCTGCAGAAGATGTTCGCCAAACTCGTGTAGGCCGGCGGGTGCCGAGCACCGAGACCTGCGCTCGGGAGGCGGGGCCGGGGTAGTTTTCGGCCAGTGTGGTGGTGGCGGCCTCCGAGCCGGCAACGTAGCGAAGTTGCGGCAACCGCAGTGTCTCCTCGAAGTCGTCAGGTGGTTCGCGACGGCGCACCATCGACGTCGTCCACGACGAAAAGTGCTCGGAGCTCCAGGAAGCGGCGTCGTTCCCGGCTGATGGCATCCCGGGCCACGCAGGAGTCGTCGTCGCGCTCGCAGTAGGCGAGCGCGTAGGCGGGGTGGGCACCTCCAGGGACGGCAGCCAACGTACTGGCGACCCATGACGGCAGCACCACTCCGCCTGGGCGTGGCTCGAGCTCGTCGACGATCTCCTCCTCCGTGACGAGGGAACGCTGGGCCGCAAGGACCGCTTCCTCCTGCATGCCGGTGTGATGCCCCACAGTTGCGCGATGCCACGGAGGACGGTGCCGGCCTGGCGGGCTCGAGGAGCTGCTGCTCCACAGTGCCTACGCCTGCAGCCGGTGCTGGCTAAGCGAGGCGTAGGGCTGCGGCGGTGACGAGGACCAGGGCGAGCCCGATGCCGAGCTGTGTGAAGCCCACCACCTTTATCGGAGGTACCGGGCGGTGCAGTGCCCAGGCCGCCCACGTGGCCACGGCCGCAACGGCCAGGAGGGCCGCCAGCGGCACGGCGCCCGCAACCCACCCCGCCAGCACGAGCCCTACGGCGACCGCCTGCCAGAGTGATGTCGCCCGGGTCGCCGCCTGACGTCCCCTGGACCGGAAAACCTGTGAGCGCGCGAAGGGGATGGCGCCTGTCGAGCGGGCGGCCAGGACCAGCCACAGCCCGGCGGAGACGGCCCAGCTCGCTCCGCCAGCACGGGCAATTGCCGCGGCTGTCGAGGCGATGCCGGCGGCGCCGCACAGCTCTGGGGCCAGCCGCCGCCCCCGGCTACGGATGTCGAACCACAGCTCGACGGTCACGAGGGGTGCCGCTACCGCCGGTGGGAGCCACCAGGAGCCGCCGGCGCGCAGCGCCACCACGGCCGCCAGGACGCCCATGAGGGCGAGCTCGGCTGCAGCCACCCGCTCGGCGGCAGCAGTGCGCGGCAAGCGGCGGTGCCTCCAACGGTCGACGAGCGCCAGCTTGGCCGGCGTGCGCGACAGGAAGGCGAGAGTCGCCACGGCTCCGATCAGCGCTCCGCTGGCACTGGGGGCCACGAGCAGGCCGAGCAGGACCGGCTCGGCGGTCAGCCCCCAGCCCCCGTGCTCGGCGGGGACGGCGACGGTGCGCCAGAGGGAGCGTTGGCGGGCCGGGCGTCGCCCATGCTCGGGAGCAGCACCATGCCCGGGAGCAGCACCATGCTCGGGAGCAGCACCATGCTCGGGAGCAGCACCATGCTCGCCGGCTGCGGCAAGCGCTCGGCTGGGGCCCCGAGGCCTCGGGTGCTCGGCGTCGGCGGTCCCGGTCGTCATTGCCGGCCTCCTGGTCACTCGGATGGTTGCTTGTGCTGTCTCGGTCGGCGGCGGCGGCGGGGCTCGGGCTACTAGCCCGCGGGTTCCTGCGCCCCACGCCGCGCCAACCCCGATGCTAGCAACCTATCTCTAGAGCGCACTAGAGAAATAGGTCCTCCGCCCGGCGCGCAACCCTCCGTGGGTGCTCCGTGGGACATCGGGCGCCCGACGCGGCCGGACGGCGTGCCGGCATGGCCGGCCAGGTTGTGTGGGGGCCCCCAGCTGCCCGGCCGGCCCTGGTAACGTTGCGGGTGGTTGGGGAGTAGCCCTCAGCCGGGAGGTCGACATGCTGGTGCCTGCGGGCACCCGGCCCCCGGGCCCGCTCCGGCGGGTGGGCAAGACCATCCGTCCGGTCCATGTCGTCGTGACCGAGCGGTGGCCCGGCCCCGCCCGGCGGAAGGGGGGCTCAGCTCCGTGTCGCCCGCCGTGACCCTGGCGACCTTCCCCCTGGTCTTCATCGCCGAGCTGCCGGACAGGAGCATGTTCGCCAGTCTCGTGATGGCCACCCGGGGTCGCCCCCTTCATGTCTGGCTGGGTGCTGCCGCCGCGTTCGCTGTCCACGTCGCTATCGCTGTCACCCTCGGCGCCGGCCTCTTCGCCCTGGTGCCGCGCCGGGTGATGGAGGGGGTCGTGGCCGCAGGCTTCTGCGTCGCAGCGGTGCTGGCGTGGAAAGCCTCCCGCTCCGGGCGCCGGGAGGAGCTCGCGGGTACGCCGGGGGCGCACCGGGTCGCCCTGAGGGCTTTCGGCGTCCTGTTCGTCGCCGAGTGGGGTGACCTCACCCAGATAGTGACCGCCAACCTGGCGGCCAGGTACGGGGACCCCTTGTCGGTCGGGATCGGCGCCATCGCCGCCCTGTGGGCGGTCGCCGCTCTGGCCGTGACCGGGGGGCGCACCCTCCTGCGCGTCGTCGACCCCCGTCGGGCAAGCCAGTTCAGCGCGGCCGTGCTCGCCGTGCTGGCCGGCTATGCGGCGTGGGTGGCGGTGACATGAGGGGTCCGTGCCGGGCTGCGCACGGCTCTGCCTCGAACGTTCAGCGCGCCGCTGCGTGCCCGGAGGCGTCCCCGGGCCCGATCGGCCCGGCTGCAGGCACCGGGCGGCTGGTGAGGTAGCGGCGCAGCGCGACGAGGCACCAGACCGCCTCGACCGCCCCGAAGGGCCATGCCCCCGATACGAAACCGTAGATCGAGGAAAGGGCACAGCCGAGGGCGAAAGCGGCGACGTAGCGGCGGTGCCTGCCCTCCAGGGCGTACATGCCCATCATGAAGACGAGGACGACGACCCCGTAGACAGTGACGGCGTTCACCTGGGCCGCCCGGCCGACCAGGGCCCAGGGCCCACCCGGGCCGCCCGCACGACGCGGGCTCGCCCGAAGCGGGCCCTGGCGCCCGCGTGACCGTCGCTGCACCGCTCCCCGTGGGCCGCCCGTCCGACGCGGGCCATGGAGGTCGTGCCGGCGCCGAGCACCGTGCGCTTCGGGGCCGCCTGCCCGACGCGGGCGCTGGACGCTCGCATTGGGGCCCGTCCCGGCGGTGTGCGCCTGCCCGGATGGAGCGGAGCAGCTTTCATACCGGGCACCCCTCCAAGCTAACTGTGGTGGGGCCGGAGCACCCGTGTGCGGCTCTGGGAGCGGCTGCACGAGCCGCCCGGCCGCTGGCGCTGCGCGCGGTCTCGCTGCCGACCGGTGACGTCGGACCAGCGGTGGGCGGCCAGCCTGTAGCCGCCGACCAGCGCCGGCGATCGTTCACAGCGAAGCGCGGTGAGCGCGCCCGGTATCGCGCCGCCCACTCGTTCTCCACCTCGTCTACGCCCGGCCTCCACTCCGGCGACCGCCCCGCGAATGAAGATCGACCGGTGAGAGGACAGCGAGGAGGGCGACCGTGTACGCAGTGGTAGGTGACCATATCGAGGTCCGTGGTAGGCACGTCGCCGAGAAGGGGCGCCGGGGAAAGATCGTCGAGGTGCACGGCGCCGGCGGGCAACCCCCGTACGTGGTCCGTTGGTCGGACGGGCACGAGAACCTGTTCTTCCCGGGCCCGGACGCAGTCGTGCAGCACATGGCGCACCCGGCTACGCCCTGACGGCGTCGGTAGACCCTGGGGAGCCGGGCGCAGGCGGCCGGCCGGTTCAGGGCAGCACCAGGGCGATCCCCGAGAGTGCCTCCCGTGCGCACGGTGTTACGTTGAGCCTCGTCCAGCGGACAAGGAGGACGACCGTGGAAGACAACACCGGGAGCCAGGAGCACGCGGACCGGCGGGAACGGGCCGAGAGCTGGGACGTACAGGCCGCCGAGAGGGTGGCGAGGAGAGCCGGGTCCGTGGCCGGAGGGATCACGGGGGCCGTCATGACCAGGTCGCTGGTACCCGTGCCTGTGCTGGGCCCGGTCCTCGGTGCCGTCGTGGGCGCGACCGTCGGCAGCGAGCTCGGACGGCGCCTCGGCTGGGCGACGTTCAAGGGTGCCGAGCGCCTCGGGCGTGCCACTGTCAACGGGGGCAGCGCCTTCGTCAAGACGCTCACGTCCTGAACCGGGTCTGGCGGTGGTCCCCGCAAGGAGCTGCCCGTTGTCCGGTCCAAGGAGCTGCCCGTTGTCAGGTCCAAGGAGCTGGCCGTTGTCAGGTCCAAGGAGCTGGTGATCAGGCGCCTAGAGGTACACCCGTCACCTCGGTGTCATCGGCACCAACTGCCGCGTACTGGGTGAAGTACGGCCCGAGATAGCTGAGGGCGTAGAGGTCCCGGGTAGTCCCGGACGACGCTGCGACCCACCCTGACGTCCCGTAGTAGAGGATGGAGCCCCCTGCACCGACGGCGTAGGCGCAGTCCGAAAATGGTGCTACCCCGCAGTACCCCCCCACGTCCACTGCGTACAGGTCGGAGGTTGTGCCGCTGGCTTCCGTGTTCCAACCCGAGCCGCCACCCGAGCCCTGGTACGTCGAGACGATCGTGCCCGCGGCGCCGACAGCCCAGCACCCTGCAGGGCCCGCGCAGGAGATGCCGTACAGCGGTTCGGTCGTGCCAGAGACCTGAGCGTTCCAGGACGTGCCGCCATCAGCGGTGGCGACAATGACGCCGTTGGCGCCGGCTGCCCAACAGTCCGACGCCGAGGAGCAGCTCACTGCGTATAGGTCGTTGCTCGTCCCGGACGTCTGGAGCTTCCATGTCGTGCCATTGGTTGTGTCGAGGACCGTGCCACCCGCGCCCACGGCCCAACAGGTCGTGATGTAAGGGCACGAAATAGCGTAGAGGTCCTGGGTGGTGGCCGAGGACTCTGCAGCCCAGGACGAACCATTGTCCGTCGTGGCCAGCACGGTGCCGTGCGCACCGACGGCCCAGGCGTCCGAGCTGCCCGTGCCGTCGTAGGCCACGCCGTAGAGGTTGTCGGTGGTACCGGAGCTGCGCGCCGTCCAGGAGCTGCCGTCGTAGGTGACGATCGTCCCCCCGTCCCCGACGGCGATAGCTCCCGCGTTGCCAAGTTCGGACGCCACCGCCCGCAGCGCGGGTTGGGCCGCTGGCGCGGTGAGCGTGATGGCGGCCGAGCCCGAGCTGTTTGCAGTGGACGAGACGGCCAGGGCCCCGTTGGAGTCGGCCACTACCGTCAGGTAGTAGCTGCCGGCGCTCGTCCCTGCGGGGATGGTCACGGGCTCGGTGTCGGAGTAGCTGCTACCCGCTCCGACTGGCGAGCTTGCCGGTTCGGCGAAGAGCTGGAGCAGGTTCGTGGTTGCACCCGGCGTCACGCCCAGGTAGACAGCGTCCTCCCAGCTGCCTGAAGCGGGCGCGCTGCCCGAGTTGTCCACCGTCCACGACATCTGGACGGCGGCGCCGGCCTGTGCCGACGTGGGCGCCACGGAGACCGTCGCCATGGTCAGGTCGGGCAAACCGGTGGTGGTCGAGGACACCGCAGTTGTCGAGGAGACCGCAGTTGTCGAGGACACCGCCGTGGTGGTCGTGCCCCCCGGTGCCGTCGTGGTCGTCGCTCCGGCCGTAGTGGTGGACGTCGTTGTCCCAGGCGTAGGCGTTGTCGGTGACGGAGCCGGGACTATGGCAAGCGTCAGGGTCGCCGTTGCGGAGGCACCAGCCGCGTCGTTGACCTGCGCCGGCACCTCGAAGCTCTCGCCGGCGGTGCCGACAGGGGCGTCCCCGATGAGACGACCATCGCCGGTGAGGGACAGCCAGGGTGGCAACGGGTAGCCCTGCGCAGTGGCCGAAGCAGGTAGCGACCAGGTGTACCCGACGGTGCCAAGGACCCCCCCGGTCGCCTCCAACTGCAACGAGAAGCTTTGACCTCCAGGTTCGCTTGGGAGCGCGGCTGTCCCCACCTCGAGGGCGGGGGCGATCTCGACTCCGGGTGAGGTGCAGCCCGGAGTACCGGTGCTGTCGGTGGCGCACAGCACGAAGGCCGCGTCGTAGCCCGCCTGCGTCGGCGTGCCGGACAGCGTGTTGCCGCCACTCACGGCCAAGCCGGTCGGGGGCGCCCCAACGCTGTCCCAGCGATAGGGGGCATAGCCGCCTTCGGGCTCGGTCTGCGCCCAGTAGGGCAGGCCTACCTCGCCTTCGGGCCAGGACAGGGCGGAGAGCCCGAGCGGCAGGTCGATGCGGAGCCCGACGGCGGCAGTGGCCGTCGCGCCCCAGTAGTCCCGCACCCATACGTCCAGCACGGTCGCGGTCCCACCGGCGATGGCCTCCGGCGTGCCGTAGAGCGTCCCGTCCGGTGTCAGGAGCACGCCTGGTGGGAGGCTCTCGCCCGGAGCCAGGGACCACGTGTACGGTTCGGACGACGTAGTCACGCCGCCGGCTGCCACGAGCGCCGCGCTGTACGGCACCCCGGCGTTACCGTCCGGGAGGTAGGAGGTTGTGACGGTCGGGTCGCTCAGCACCGAGATGGAAGCAGAGCCGGTGGCGCTCTGGCCGTCGGCGTCGGTTACCTCCAGCTCGAAGCTGTAGTTGCCGAGGGCGCTCGGCGTGCCGTAGACCATCCCGGCCGTCCCGGTTGTCGCGCCCTTGGCGTCGAGGGACAACCCTGGCGGCAAGGGCCCATGACCGGGGACGACGCTCCAGGTGAACGGCCCTACTCCCCCCAAGACCTCAGGGGCGAAGGAGTAACCACGGGAGAGATCCGCTGCCAACATATCGGCCTCGACGGCCGGGTGCGCAGCGACTTCGACGGTGAACTGCGCTGTCCAGCTGCCCTGGCCGGCATCTCGCACCTGCACCGCAATCGGGTACGCGCCCGAGGAAGCAGCGGCGGGGGTCCCGGCCAGCACCCCGCCGGTCGACAGCACCAACCCGTCGGGTAACGGCCCGGAGCCCACTGCAAGGCGCCACGTGTAACCGGGCGTCCCTCCGCCGGCCCGCAAGGCGAAAGAATAGGCGACGCCCACCTCAGCATCGTCGAGGGTGGTGGTCGTGACTGCCACCCCGACCGGCACCACGAAGGCTGCCAGGGCTTTGCCCCCCGCGCTGTCGGTGACCTGGACGTAGGCGATCTCGGTCCTGGCGCTACTGGCCGGGGTTCCCGTGACCAGCCCCCCCGCGAGAGCGAGAGGCCTGTGGGCAGGGAGCCGTTCACGAGGGACCACCTGTCGTGCCCCGTCCCGCCCGAAGAGAGGAGCCGGGCCTCGTATTGGCGGCCCTTTGTCGATGGAGGCAGCTGGACCGGGCTCGTGATCTGGATGGGAGGGGCGACCACGAGAGGGAGCGTCTCGCTGGCGGTGCCGCCGGCGCCGTCCGCGACGGTGAACTCCACCTGGTAGCTGCCGGCCGTCCCGGGCTGAGGGTCGGTCTGGCCGGGCCCGTTGCTTCCGGCTCCCGGGGTGCCCGTGATCTCGCCGGAGGCGGAGTCGACCGAAAGGCCGATGGGCAATGGGACTGTGCTGGCGCGCTGACCGGTCACCGAGGTGACCTGCCACCCGTAGGGTGCCGCGCCTCCGGAGGCGTCCAAGGGACCGCTCCGGTAGGGCACGCCCACTTCGGCCGGCGGTAGGGAAGCGGCGCCGGTCGTGACCGGGCTCACGATCTGCATGTACGCCCACGTCCAGGCGCAGGCCGCCGCCTCGTCGACGGCCTGGACGGGGAACCTGTAGGAGCCCGTCTGCGTGGGGGTGCCCGAGAGAACCCCGTCGGTACCGATGGAGATCCCGGGCGGCGTCGCATAGCCGGTCTGCCCGCAGGCGCTGCCCAGCAGGTACGAGTAAGTGGAGCTCGCCCCTGTGCCCTGGTCGAGGGGCACGCCGTAGGCAGCCTTGATCGGGCTGGAAAACGCGACCCCCTGCTCGGCGGTGACGATGCCTGGTTGCTGCGACTGGAGTGGCCACGGTGGGCAGGCGCCGGTCGCGCTCTGGTAGTCGCAGAACTCGAGCGGCTCGGCCACCGGGCCCATCTGGAGCGTGTCCCAGGCCGTGCCGGACCTGGCGTCCACTACGTACAGCGGCTGGTCCAGCCCTTTGGAGGCGACGGAGGGGTCGACCGATGCAGGCACCGTCCCTCTGATCGTGCAGTCGGGCCCCACCGCCTGGCCGGCGTCGTTGTAGGTCTGGTCGGCCGGGCTCTGCGAGACCGAGAGGCCGATCCCGTCGGCGAAGTACGGGTACGTAGGGTCGTTGGGGTAGTAGGTCACGTTGCCGTTGTTGTAGTGACGCACGGCGGCTGGCGGCGCAGGGCAGGTGTACGGAGGCGTGCCGCCCTGAGTCGGGTTGTAGAACCCCCACATGGCGGCCTGGAGGTAGTTGACGTAGGGCTGGCCTATCTCGGGGTTGGCGAGCGGGTAGTTCTCGTCGTGAGGGCCGGCGATGATCGGGAGCGAAACGGGCTCGGAGCTGCACTGGCCGAGCGAGTCGGTGACCTGGACGTCGAATGTGAGAGTCATGCCGGCGTCGGCACCGGGCACCGGAGGAAGCGTCACCACACCGTCGTTCGGGAACTCGGCGTCGTCACCGACGAGCACGTACTGGCCCCGCTGTTGGCCGCCCCCGCTCGCCACCGAGCCCGGTATGTAGCCGTTGTAATCACCGCCGTTCACGGAGATCTGGCAGTTGCCGAGGCCCCATTGGAGGGGTAACTTTGGCGTGCTCGCCGGTGGGGGCCCCCAGGTGATCGGCGGTTTGTTGAAGCCGAGAGCGGACAAGTAGGCCTTGTAGGGCTTGCCAACCGATCCCGTCTCGTCGGTCGGCAACTGCGTCGTGGAGGTGAACTGGGGCGGTTCTGACGCCAGGTAGGCCGTGAGTATCGGGATGGTCACCTGGAAGGCCAGCTTCCAGCCGAGGACCGCCAGCTGAAAGCCGAGGCTCGCCTCCAAACCTATGCCTACGTCCCATGTCGGTGCCGTGCTTTGCAGGTCCGCCCGCACGAAGCCGTCGATGCCCGCCGTGGGCCCCACGACGTGGTAGAGAGCGAAGGTGAACTTCGGGCCGATCGACGCCTTCAGGTAGCCGCTGCCCGTCGGCGAGCTGAACTGGTTGTCTTGTTGGACGCAGTCCGACGTGCAGTACGCCTGGAAGTTCGGGCTCGCCTGGCTGTCGTAACGGACGCCTTGGGTGAGCGTGAAGCCCTGGGTCTCGGTCGGCACGGTGATTAGCGAGGTCGTCTGGGCCTTTATCGAGGCGTCGATCTCCAGCAAGAAGGCGAAGTCCACCGGGACGGGCCCGATGGAGAAGACAATGTCCGGGATGCCGAACGTCTGCGGTCCCCAGAGCGTTTTGGAGTACTGGCACACCACGTTGGGCTGGACAGTGGCGCTCATGCTGACGCTCTCGGACACCACGACGTAGGCGTCCGCCTGCAGGGTTGTCGGGAAACTGTAGGAAGCGTCGAAGTGCGGCGTCACCGAGAAGCGGGGGCTGACATCCACCGAGACCGGAGGCGCCCCCGGCTGTGCCGCCTGGGTCCCAGATGCAAACCCGCAGGCCGGCTTACCTTTGGGGCCCATCGTGAACTGGCACGGGAACGACTGGCTGCACGGACCGCCGACGCCGCTTCCCTGCGGTCGTAGCGGCGCGGCCTTCACACTTCGTACGCCAGCCGGCCCCCTCGTCGGTGCGAGGAAGCTGATCTCCTTGGCGCTGACCGGGCTCGCGGGCCAGTTGACACTGAAGGAGGCCCGCGGCACAGCTTGAGCGAGACCGGCGAAGGCTGTCCGCAGTACCAGTTGACCGTCCACCTGGGCGACGCTCGTCACGCGCCGGAGGAAGCCGTCAGGCGCCGCCGTGCTGGGGCGGGCCACCACCACATCGCCGGCTTGGAGGCCGGCCAGGCTCGTCGGAGGGGGCGAGAAGACGAGGGTTTCGCCGGAGAACGACCGTAGGTCGGAAAGAGCGGTCGGGCCGACCACTTTGGTCGTGTCGGCGACCTCGGTCAGGTAACTCACACCCACGACGGCCACGCTGCCCGCGCTCACCCGAACCGGGCTGCCGGTCAGAGCGGGGTAGAAGGTGTCCGTCCCGTCGTCCACTTTGCGTGCCGACAGCACATAGGTACCGGGCCTGAGGTCGATCTCGGTTGTTGCGCTCAAGCTACGCTCGAAGCCACGCGGGCCGGCAACGCTGACCGAGGCCGCCACTCCCGCCGGCAGCTGGTCGACCGAAACCGCCAGCGCTCCCTCGCCTCTTGGCGGGCGCACCGGGGCGAGGCCGGCGACCAGCGTCAGGGAGGTGGTCGCGACCGCCCCGCGCTTGTCCTGGACCCGGATTATGAGCGGTTGCACTGCCGGGCTGGCGACGGTGCCTTCGATCAGGCCGTGCGAACTGTCGAAGGCCAGGCCGGGGGGAAGCTGGCCCCCGGAAATGGCCCACGAATAAGGAGGCAGCCCACCTGCCGCGCTGAGCTGATCTTGGTAAGGCGACGAAACGGCGGCCGGCCTCAGCCTCCTTGTCACGATGCTGAGCGCGTTCGAGGGTACGGCCAGCGGGTTGGCAGCGATCCCGATCACCGGCCCGCGGAGCCTGCGGCCGCCCATCGAGCCCTTGTTCGTGGCGTCACCAAAGGCAAAGACCCTGCCATTGGCGGCGGCCAGCCAGTAGCCGGCTCCGTCGGGAGTGGGGGTGATGGAGGTTATCGAGGCCCCGGAAGGGGCGTGGAGGTGGCCGAAGGAGCGCGCGTCGCCAAAGGGGTAAACCGTACCTTTGCCGGTTACCAGCCAGTAGCCTGCGCCGTCCGGGGTAGCCGCCATGGCGACCACGGGGGCGCTGAGGGGCGAGGGCGCGTGAGAGCCCAGGTAGCGAGCATCACCGAAATGAAAGACGCCTCCCTTGGAGGTAGCCAGCCAGTAGCCTGCGCCGTCCGGGGTAGCCGCCATGGCGACCACGGGGGCGCCTGGCCGGGAGCGCCCTTTCGAGCCCAAGAACCGCGCGCTCCCGAAGGCGAAGACCCCGCCGTCGCGTCCGGCCAGCCAGTAGCCTGTCCCGTGCGGGGTGGGGGTGATGCCTACGATCGGCGCGTTGAGCTTGCGGCCGTTCTCCCCGCCGAAGTTGCGGGCGCTGCCGAAGGCCGTCACGGCGCCGTACGAGGACACGAGCCAGTAGCCTCGGCCGTCCGGCGTCGCGCTCACCCCTGCAATTGCGTGACCGCTCCCCCCTCCGCCGGAGCTGCCGAAGAAGCCGGCGCTCCCGAAGGCGAAGACCCCGCCGTCACGTCCCGCCAGCCAGTAGCCCGGGCCTACCGGCGGCGGTGTCGCCGAGGGATGGACCACGTCCGGGGGACGTTGGACCTGGGCGGACCGGCGACCGGCCGGCCAGGCAACCGGTGCCGCCCCTCCCGGTACGCCAGGTTGGGCTGACAGAGCGACGAACATCGACAGTGTCACCACAGCGGCCGGTACCTGCCACTGCCAGCGTCGGTGGCTCATCGAATGTGATGTTGACCCCTGAGCCTGGGAGTAACATGGGGGTCACCCCCAAAACTTAGGGAGGGGTAGCGTCGACTGGTGGTTTGGCTCTACTGCCCGTCGGGACGCGACGGCGCCACGTTCGGACGTGCGGCGCCGGGTCGCCTCAGCGCACCACCCGGGCGGAACCGCCCTTGCTCAGGTGGGCCACTTCGGCGAGCGTGGCCATGGAGGTGTCCCCGGGTGTCGTCATGGCGAGAGCTCCGTGTGCCACGCCGTAGCCGAGGGCCTCGGACAGAGGGAAACCTTCGAGGAGCCCGTAGATGAGCCCGGAGGCAAAGGAATCGCCGCCGCCGACTCGGTCGAGCACCTCGATCTCGGTGCTCTCGGTCGCCTCGATGGCCCCACCCCTCGCCCAGCAGATGCCGCCCCAGGCGTTGCGCGATGCCGAGCGCACCTCGCGCAGGCTGGTGGCGATGACCTTGAGGTCCGGGAAGTCGGCGGAGACGTCGGACATCATGGAGGCGTAGGCGGCCCGGTCGAGCGATGCGAAGCCGCTGCTCCCGGCGGGCGCCGGATATCCAAGGGCGGCGCTGAAATCCTCCTCGTTGCCGAAGACGACGTCGGTGAGCGAGACCAGGCGCCGGTTGACCTCGGCCGCCTTTTCGCGCCCGCCGATCGCCTGCCACAGGGAAGGCCGGTAGTTGAGGTCGTACGAGACGATCGTCCCCGCGGAGCGGGCGGCGCGCATGGCCTCTTCGACGGCTCCGGGTGTGGTGGGGGACAGGGCGGCGAAGATCCCCCCGGTGTGGAACCACCTGGCGCCTTCGGCGGAGAAGATGGCGTTCCAGTCGACGTCCCCCTGAGCCATCTGGCTGGCGGCGGTGTTGCCCCGGTCGGAGCACCCCAGCGCTCCTCGGGGCCCGAACCCGCGCTCTGTGAAGTTGAGGCCGTTGCGCACGCTGCGGCCGACGCCGTCGTAGGGCACCCAGCGCACGTGGTCCGTGCCGACCCCGCCCTGGAGCATGAGGTCCTCCACAAGGCGGCCGACCGGGTTGTCGGCCAGGGCGGTGACGACCGCCGTCCGGAGCCCGAAGCAGCGCCGAAGGCCCCGGGCAACGTTGTACTCCCCGCCGCCCTCCCACGCCTGGAACATGCGGGTGGTGGAGACCCGCCCCTCGCCGGGGTCGAGGCGCAGCATCACCTCTCCGAGGGCGACAAGGTCCCAGCGGCAGTCGGGGGCCGGGCGCAGCTCGCCCACCGGTAGGGCGGAGCCGGCGTCAGTCACGGCCCCGTGCCTGTGCCACGATGGCCAGCGCTTCGCCGGCGAGCCTGCTCACGTCGCCGAACCTGTGCTCGGCCAGGGCGGTTCTCGGCACCATCCAGCTCCCCCCGCATGCGGCCACGTTGGGAAGGGCGGCATAGCCGGCCAGGTTGGCGGCGTTGAGGCCGCCCGTAGGCACGAAGCGCGCGGCGGGCATTGGCCCGGCAACGGCCTGGAGGAAGGCACGGCCGCCCATGGGCTCGGCCGGGAAGAACTTGACCAGCTCGGCGCCGGCCTCCTGTGCCCGGCGCACCTCGGTCGGAGTGCAGGCTCCCGGTACCACCGGGACGTCGCGCCGGAGGCAGGTGGCCATGACCGCCGGGTCGGTCAGGGGGGAGACGACGAACCGGGCGCCGTTGTCCATGACCGCCGTGGCGTCCTCGACGCTGAGCACGCTGCCCGCTCCGACGATGGCGTCCGGGAAGGCGTCCACCAGCCGCCCCACGACGTCGATGGCTCCGGGCACCCGGAGCGTCACCTCGACGACCGGGAGGCCGCCGGCGCACAGGGCCTCGAGCACCGGTTCAGCGAGCTCCGGGTCGGTGAAGGTGACCACCGGGACGATGCCGAGCTCGGAGATCGCTGACAGGGTGGCCGCACCCGGCCCCGTCACAGGACAGCTCCGATCTGCCATGGGGTGAACTCCTCCTCGCCGAAGCCGAGCGCCTCGCTCTTGCTCGGACGGCCCGAAGCAACCTCCAGGACCTTGCGGAAAATCTCCTCCCCGAGGGTCGCGACGGTGGTCTCGCCGTCGAGGATGGCACCGCAGTTGACGTCCATATCGTCCTCCATGCGCCGGTACATAGCGCTGTTGGTGGCAAGCTTCAGGCAGGGCGCCGGTTTGGAGCCGAACACCGACCCGCGCCCGGTGGTGAAGCAGATCACGTTGGCCCCGCCGGCCACCATGCCGGTGACGGACACCGGGTCGTAACCCGGGGTGTCCATGAAGACGAAGCCCGCCGTGCCGACGTGCTGGGCGTACTCGTAGACGGCCGTGAGCGGGCTGCTACCAGCCTTTGCCACCGCGCCGAGCGACTTCTCGAGGATGGTCGTGAGGCCGCCCTCTTTGTTGCCGGGCGAGGGGTTGTTGTCGAGGCTGGCACCGAGTGCGCTGACGTAGCTCTCCCACCACCGGATGCGCTCGACCAGGCGCTTGCCGACCTCGGGCGTCGTCGCCCGCCGTGTCAGCAGGTGCTCGGCCCCGTATATCTCGGGCGTCTCGCCCAGCACGACCGTGCCACCCTGCTGGACCACGAGGTCGGCAGCTGCGCCGAGCGCGGGGTTGGCGGTGATCCCGGAATAGCCGTCCGAGCCTCCGCACTCGAGTCCTACGACCAGCCTGCTTGCCGGCACCGCGACCCGGTGGACGTCGTTGGCCTGCTCGGCCATCTCCAGGACCGCCCGGGTCGCCTCCTCGACGGTGCTGCGGGTGCCGCCTGACCCCTGGATCGTCATGGCTACCACCGGCGCTGTCACGTCCGGGCCGAAGTCCTCGGTCAGCGAGCGGACCTGATTGACCTCGCAGCCGAGCCCGAGGACGACGATCCCGGCGAAATTGGGATGGGCGGCGTAGCCCGCCAGGGTGCGGCGTAGCAGCTCGAAGCCCTCGCCCGAGCCTGCCATGCCGCAGCCCGACCCGTGAGTGAGGGCCACGACGCCGTCCACTAGCGCGAACTCGTCGAGGAGCCCGAGCTCCTTGTGGAAGCGCCCGGCGACCATCTTGGCCACCGTGGCCGAGCAGTTGACGGTGGTGAGGATACCGATGTAGTTGCGGGTGGCCACCCTGCCGTCGGATCTCAGGATCCCCTCGAAGGTGGCCGGCGAAGCCGCGGCGCCGAGGCGGGCGGCATCGAGGTCGGCGCAGAAGGCGTAGTCGTGGCCGACCGGCGCGAAGGCGAGATTGTGGCTGTGGACGTGCTGGCCCGCGGCGATGGGACGGGTGGCCAGGCCGATGACCTGGCCGTACTTGCGGACCTCGCCCCCGGCGGGCACGTCGGCGACGGCCACCTTGTGCCCGGCGGGCACGTCCTCGGTGACCCGCACGACCATGTCCCCGACCTGAAGGTCGGTGCCTGCTGGGGCACTGGCGCCCACAACGGCGACGGCGTCGCCTGGGCGCAGTCGCAGGGCGATGACGGCTGCTGCCATACGGTCTCTACCTCCTCGGGCCCCGCTGGGAGGCTGCCGGCGCACCAGCAGCAGCGGGGCTGCTCATCTTCCGGCCGCCAGATCGGAGGCCACGCTGAGGGCGCCGGCTCGCGCCAGCGCGTCGAACCTCTCGGTGAGGGCGTCGGCAAACCTGTCGTCACCCGCCAGATCGTCGCCGAACACCTGGGGCAACGTGAGGGCACCGGCTACAGCCCGCTCCGCTCCGTCTGCCGTGCCCATCGCCCGCCTCAGCTCAACCCCGAGCGGGTCGCTGACCTCGAAGCTGCCCCCCTTGTCGTCCCTGCCGTCGCGCACGGCCAGCAGCCAGGCGGCGACGACCGTCACGGCTGTGCGGGGCACGACGCCTCGGGCCAGCGAGTCGCGTACCGTGCCCAGCACACGCTGGGGCAGCTTCTGTGAGCCGTCGGTTGCCACCTGCGAGCAGCGGTAGGGCAGGGAGGCGTTGGCGAAACGGCTGAGGACGCTGTCGCGGTAGGACTCGAAGCTCACCCCGGGCGGCAGGTCCAGGGTGGGCCTGACCTCCTCGTCGAGCATCCGGCGGACGAAGCCCTCCAGCTCGGGGTGACGGAGTGCTTCGGCGATGGTCGCCGCACCCGACAGCAGCCCGAGGTAGGCCAGGGCGGAATGGGTGCCGTTGAGCGCCCGCAGCTTCAAGGCCTCGTAAGGGGCCACGTCCTCGACGAGGTCGGCGCCGGCCAGTTCCCAGGCCGGTCGGGCCGCGGCGAACTCGTCTTGCACGACCCACTGGCTGAAGGGTTCGGTGACCACGGGAGCCATGTCGGTCAAACCGAGCATGCCCGACGCCTCCTCCCGCCACCGCTCGGTCGTGGCCGGCACGATGCGGTCGACCATGGTGCAGGGGAAGCGCACGTTCGTGTCCACCCAGTCGGCCAGACCGGGCTCGAAGCGGCCTCCGGGCAGCGACAGGAGCTCCCGCACGAGCTGGCCCACGAGCTCGCCGTTGGCGGAGATGTTGTCGCAGGGCACGACCGTCAGCGGCCCCGCGCCTGCCCTCTTGCGGCGCTCGAGCCCGCGCGCCAGCTGCCCCAGGACGGTCACGGCGGGGCGCCCTGCAGCGTCGGCGAGCAGCTCGGGGTCAGCGGTCTGCAGCCGGCGGTCGCCGGAAGAGTACCGGTAGCCCTTTTCCGTGACCGTGAGGGTCACGACCTTGACCTCCGGTGCCGCCAGCGCAGCGTTGAGCGCTTCAGAGTCGCGCTGGGCGAACAGCGCGCTTCGCAGCGACCCGACGACGCGGACGGACCGGTCGTCGGGCCCTAGGCACAGTACGGAGTAGAGCCCGTCCTGGGCGCTGAGCACGTCGGCCGCACCGGCGCTGCGCTGGCTGACGCCGCAGATGCCCCAACCGTGCTCCCCGGAGCGCTCCGCTGCGACCTCGGTGTACACCGCCTGGTGGGCCCTGTGGAAGGCGCCGAGACCCAAGTGGACGACGCCGATGCTGAGCGCTCCCGGGTCGAGGGCTGGACGCATCTCCTGGGGCAGCCGGCCCAGCGTGGCCAGTGACAGGGCCGGCCTGCTCACAGTCGTCACAAGCCGGTGCACCTGCCCATAGTCGCTGACAGCATAATGCCGCCGGCGGCGGTAGCTTTGCCAACCGGTGGTGCAGGCGCCGTGGGCGAACGCCGGTGTGAGCGCAGCACGGGGCCTCTGCGTGCCCCGTGCCTTCGTGGCGCGCCCGGAAGCGGGCGTCGGGGAAGGCCACCGGCTTCACCAGGGCCCAGAGGCGAGAGGTGGTGCCCTTTGAGCGGCGCGTGGGCACGCAGGCGGGTTGTGGTCTGTGCCAGCGCCGCCGAAGCTGGCCGGTACGGGGCCGCCGAGGTCTCGGCCGCGCTCAACCAGGTGCTGGCGGAGCGGGCCAGGGCCCGGTTGTTGCTGTCGACGGGCCAGTCGCAGTTCGAGGTACTGAGCAATCTGGTGCGTTCGGACGTGGACTGGCGCCGCGTCGACGTGTTCCACCTCGACGAGTACGTCGGCCTGGGCGCCGACCACCCGGCCAGCTTCCGGCGTTACCTGAGGGAGCGCGTTGCCGACATCGTGCCGGTGGACGTGCACTACGTGGAACCCTCGTCCAGGGAGGCGATGGAGGAGGTTGCCGAGGCGGTGTCGGCGGCGCCGATCGACGTCGCGCTCGTGGGCGTGGGCGAGAACGGGCACATCGCCTTCAACGACCCCCCGGCCGACATGGAGACCGAGGAGCCCTACATCCTCGTCCAACTGGACGCCGCCTGCCGGGCTCAGCAGGTAGGCGAGGGTTGGTTCGCCACGGCTCAGGACGTCCCGTCCGGTGCGGTCACGATGTCGGTACGCCAGATCCTGTTGTCGCGCGCGATCGTGTCCGTGGTGCCGCGGGCGGCCAAGGCCCGAGCCGTTGCACGATTGATGGCGGCGGACGCCGTGAGCGCCGAGCTCCCCGCCTCGGCGCTGCTAGGGCACCCGGACTGGTGCCTGGTGCTGGACCGGGCTTCGGCGCAGTCACTGCCCGCCGCCACCTGGCGGCGCTGCATCGTCCTGTGAGGGCACCAGCGCCGCTCTCCCGTGCGCGCCAACGCGCCCTGCACAGGAGGGCCGCCTCCGCTCCCGCCTCCGCTCCCGTCCGCTCCCGCTCTGCCGGCGGCGACTGGCAGCCGTGAGCCCCGCCGCACCCGGGGTGTCGGGGCCACGCTGCGAGGCGCCTACCCTTGCCCTTACGGCGACATGCGGGACGGCTCGACCAGGCCCGTGTGACCCCCCGCGACAGGGCCTGTAGCGCCCCCGTTGTGCCTTCTGACGGAACGCCGTCCTTTTTCAATAATGTTGTATATACCCCACGGGGTAAGGTAATTCGCCCCTAATCATCCAGACGAGCGGCACTGTTCGTACCCGCTGTGGTGGCTGCACAGTGTCGTTATGGCAGACCCGGCTGGCGCTCAGGTGGCAGATGCAACACAGGCGGTCGCGGGGCTGAGCGAGGCGGAGGTCAGGCGGATCGTCCGCTCGGAACTGGAGGACCGTGCGGTGCGGGACCCGGGGGCCAACCGGGCTGCCATCATCGCGTCCCAGGGCACCCTGGACTGGGCCTACCCTCCGCTCATCCTCGCCACGACCGCGGCTGCGTCGGGCATGGAGGCGTCGGTGTTCTTCACCTTCTACGGGCTCAACATCATCCACAAGGACTACGAGCGCCTCCTCAGGGTCTCGCCGCTCGGCAACCCGGCCATGCCGATG
>JAJZIY010000086.1 GCA_021828475.1 Actinomycetes bacterium | reverse complement strand
ATGCGCCTCGTCATGGGGCCGCGCTCCATACGCAGCTTGGAGTGGACGCTGGCCACGACTATGTCGAGCCTCGCCAGCAGGTCCTCCTCCTGGTCGAGCGACCCGTCGTCCAGGATGTCCACCTCGGTACCGCTCAACAGCCGGAAAGGCGCCATCTCCTCGTTGACCCGGGCCACCACTTCGAGCTGGCGCCGCAGGTCGTCTGCGGAGAGCCCGTGAGCGACCGTGAGGCGGGGGCTGTGGTCGGTGAGGACCAGGTACTCGTGGCCGATGGCGGCTGCCGACGCCGCCATCTCCTCGATAGTCGTGCCGCCGTCCGACCAGTCCGAGTGGCTGTGACAGTCGCCCCTGAGCGCCCGCAGGAGCGCCAGTACGGGCCCTTCCGGTTCGCCGGCCGCCCGCTGCTCCAGGACATGGAGGTACTCCGGCACCTGGCCGGCCAGCGCCTCCGCGACGACGGCGGCGGTCGTCCTGCCGACCCTCGGCAGGCTCTCCAGGCGACCGTGGCGCCAGAGCTCCTCCAGCCGGGGCGCAGCGACGGCGTCGACAGCAGCCGCAGCCCGGCGGAACGCCTCGGCCTTGTAGCTCTCTGCCCGCTCCGCCTCGAGCAGGTAGGCGATCCGCCTGAGCGCGTCCGACGGCCTCACGGCGCAGGCACCCCTCGGACATGGCCGGGCGCACTGCGCTCCCCCCGGCGTCCGCCTCGGGAAGAACCCGGAAACGAGCCGGCGCCGAGGGCAGTGGCCATGCCAGACGTTAGCCCGGGCCACGTGGGGCACCGGCGTGCCAACTGCCTCACCCGCCCCGCCACGGCGCGACCTATCTTGGCCCCAATGGTGAGGACCACGTCGACGGCGTCACCCTTGGCCCAGTTCCGACAGAGCACCGGTGCCGTCGTACGCCAGTTGCTCGGGCCTCCCCCGCCGATGGCGGCCCCGGGTGACCACGACCCTGGGCTGTTCGGCCCCACCAGCGTGACCTGGCGGGTCCACGCCCACATGGCGATGCTGGTCGGTGGTATCCGGTCACTGCTCGTGCAGACGCTGCACCCCCTGGCCATGGCCGGCGTGGCCGACTATTCGGCCTACGAGGACGACCCGCTCGGCCGCCTCCAGCGCACGGCCGCTTTCATCGCGTCCACCACTTACGGCAGTACGGCCCAAGCCACGGCGGCCGTCGAGGCCGTACGGCGTGTCCACGCCGGCGTCTCCGGGACCGCCCCGGACGGGCGTCCCTACCGCGCCGACGACCCGGCTCTGCTCTCGTGGGTGCACCACGTCGAGGTCGAGAGCTTCCTCCTGGCGTACCAGCGCATCGGGCCGGGCCTCGACGCCGCCGACAGCGACCGCTACGTGGCCGAGATGGCAACCGTAGGCCATCTCATGGGAGCCTCACCTCTCATGACCGACGTAGCCGGCCTGCGTTCGTTCGTGGCCGAGCACCCCGACCAGACGGCCACGGCCCAGGCGCGGCGGGCTGTGCGCTTCCTCGTCTACCCACCGCTGCCGGCCCAGGCCCGGGCGCCCTACGCCGTGCTCCTGGCCGCCGCCATAAACCTCGTACCGCTGCGCCAGAGGCTGCGCCTCGGGCTGGTCCTGCCGGGACCGATCGGGGGTCGCCTCGCCTGCGAGCCGGCAGCGCGTGCCCTGGTCGGGCTGCTCGGCTGGGCCATGGGGCCGTCGCCGGCGCGCGAGCAGGCCCTCGCCCGCTCGGCCGGCTGAAACGGCGCTACACGCGGCGTCTTGGGCCTTGTCTGCACTTGCAGTGGCCCAAGCGCTGGCCTGCACCTAGCCTTCACGCCGGAGGCGAGGGTACCGCTGGCTGCGCCCCAGGCCTACGTCGGCGGCGGCCAGCTGCCCGTCAAACCCCCAGGTCAGGGGCCGTCCCCGGCACCTTTGCCACCCTGCACTGAGACAAACAGGTGGGGGCCCTCGCCGGATGTCCAGGGCCGGGGCAATTTGGGCAGCCCCGCCCCTGGACAGCGTGGCCCAGTCACGCCTGGAGCTCAGGCGTACCTGGAAATTGTGCTGTTGGACGGCAGCGCCGGCTGGCTGGCGCCGGCGGCCGGCTCCACTCCGTGGTCCCCGTCCCCGTCGGGGACGCTACCGGAAGCTGCCTGCGCGGTGAGTGATGCAGCCATTGAAGCGGCCGACGCCACAGGGTTGATGGTCATGTTGGATCACCTCCTTCCCGCCCCGGCTCGGCAGCCGGCGGACCTACCGAAGCCCCCGGCGCGCCCTTTACCCAACCTTTGCCTCGAGGGGCCAGCGCCTTACCCTTGAAAGGTCGCAAAGAGCGCGCCACCGAAATCGGAGCACACCCAGCCGAGCGCGGGCGTCGAGCCTCTACGCCCACCGCAGCCCTACCAGATCGGTGCCGCAAACGGAAGCCATATTTGGTGCTTTCCACCCTTGAGCGACAACGAGGGGGGGCCTAGCCTTCGTCAGCGTTGGCTCACAGCAAGGACTACAGGGGGCGCCGACGAACACGACGTCGGTGTACCGACACGCCGCTCGCTCAGGAGGTTTGAATGAAACCGCCAAAATTCGCCGGCCGCCTCGCTGCGGCCGCCGCCTTCCTCATGGTGCCCTCTCTGGCCGCCATCCCCACCAACGCGGCCAGTGCCAGCAAGATCGCGGCCGACGTCCCTGCTCCCCCCGCTGTGACGAAGATCCAGCCCGCGCCACAGGTCCCGGCCGGCAGCACGCTGCTCGGCTCCACCAGCGGCTCGACTCCCCTGGCCGGTGCCGTGGCGCTCGCCCCAGGCAACGAAGCCGGGCTCCAGGCCTTCATCAGCGCCGTCACCGACAAGAGCTCCCCCTCGTACCACCAATACCTGGCCCCCGGGGCGTTCGCGGCCCGCTTCGGCCCCTCCCAGGCCACGATCTCGGCGGTCGAGCAGGCCATCCGGGCTGATGGTCTTACCGTCAGCGGCGTCTCCAGCGACGGGCTGCTGGTCAACTTCTCAGGGACGGCCGCTCAAGCCGATACGACCTTCCACACCCACATCGACTCCTACCGGATGCGCGGAGGCTGGACCGGGCGGGCCACCACCGGGCCGGTCTCGCTCCAGCTGCCTTCCAACCTGACCGGCGCCGTGGCCGGCGTGATCGGCCTCAACGACCTGCTGCGCGCCCAGTCCGCCGGCATCCAGCCCGGCCAGCCGCCTTCCCAGTCCGGCCGGCCGGCAGCCAAGGCGCCGGCGCTCACTCCCGTGAAGGGCGCCCCGACGGCCTGCAGCGCAGCTCAGGCCGATGCCACCCAGTTCGGCGGCCTGACCGACAACCAGATCGCCAATGCCTACGGCGCCTTCGGGCTGTACAGGCAGGGCGACCTGGGCCAGGGCCAGCACATAGCGGTCTACGAGCTCGAGCCCTTCTCGCCCACGGACATCCAAGCCTTCGACACCTGCTATTTCGGCGCCGCCGAGGCGGCCAACATGTCGGGCTCCAACGGCAACCTGAGCGGCAGCCGGCTCCAGGTGGTGCCCGTCGACGGGGGTGTGCCCGCCGGGCCGGGCAGCGGGGAGGCCGTCCTCGACGTGGAGGACGTCTCGGCCATCGCCCCCAAGGCCAACATCGACGTGTACGAGGCGCCCAACACCACTTTCGGCGGTCTCGACGAGTACGCGACCATCGTCAACTCCGATGTCGACCAGGTCATCACCTCCAGCTGGGGCCTGTGCGAGCAGTTCGCGCAGCTGGCCGAACCGGGGCTGCAGGAGGCCGAGAACTACCTCTTCCAGCAGGCCGCGGCCCAGGGCCAGACCGTGCTGTCCGCTGAGGGCGACACCGGCAACGACTCGTGCAACGAGCTGCGCCAGACGGCGCCACCGGCGGGCCAGAACCTGCTCTCGGTGCTGGACCCCGCCAGCCAGCCCTACGTGGTCTCCGTAGGGGGCACCACGATCGACAACGCCACCCAGCCGCCGTCGGAGCACGTCTGGAACGACGGCGCCCAGTGGGGCGGCGGTGGCGGCGGTATCTCCGAGTCCTGGCAGATGCCCAGCTGGCAGCGGCCGCTCGCACTGACGACTGCCAATGCCACCGACGTCTCCAACGCCCAGAGCTTCGAGACGTCCACCGCGAACGTCTCCGCCCCCTACACCACACCGACCTTCTGTGACGGCGCCAACGGCCTGCCGCCCGGTACGCCATGTCGCGAGGTGCCGGACGTGAGCGCACAAGCCGACGAGTTCACCGGCGCCGTGACCATCTACGCCAGCAGCTTCGGTGGCTGGCTCACGATCGGAGGCACCTCGTCCGCCACCCCGCTCTGGGCCTCCATGCTCGCCCTGGTGAACGCCTCCAGCTCCTGCTCGGCGGACACCGTGCCCTTCAGTGGAGGAGCGGTGCAGGACGCGGGCTTCGCCAGCCCCATCCTCTACGGGGTGGCCGCCAACCCGGCGGCATACAAGGCCTCCTTCAACGACATAACGTCCGGCAACAACGACATCTACGGCCTGGACAACGGCCTTCTGTTCCCCGCCCGCGCGGGCTACGACATGGCATCTGGCCTCGGCTCGCCCCAGCTCACCACCCCCAGCGGGGGCAACGGGCTGGCCTACTACATGTGCGAGTACGCCAGCCAGCTGCACCCGCCCGTCGTCACCGCCGTCAGCCCGACCTACGGCCCGGTGGCCGGTGGTCAGCTCGTGAGCGTCACAGGCAACGGTTTCGAGAACACCAGCGGCACCCCGCTGGTTGAAAGCGTCCAGGTGGGCTCGGTGACAGCGACGGCGTTCACGGTGCAGAGCTCCACCAGCCTCCAGGTCACCATGCCGCCAGCGGTCGCCACCACGCCCCCGGGGTCGCCCAACCCGACCCAGGACGGCGCCGGGCCGGCACACATCGTGGTGACGCTCGACAACGGGCTCTCCAGCGCCCCGAGCGCGGCGTCGCTGTACGAGTACGTCGACGAGGCCGCGTCCTCCTCCGCAGGTGTGCCTAGCGTCACCGGGCTGAGCCCCTATGGAGGGCTCGCCACCGGACCGGCCAGGGTCACGGTGCTCGGGTCCGGGTTCGAGGCCTGCGCCAACGGAGGCGGCACGTCCTGCCCCGCCAAGGACCTGACAGCAACCGTCGAGACTGTCGATTTCGGCAACGTCGCTGCCACCAACGTCAAGGTCGTCTCACCGTACGAGCTGACGGCCACACCTCCCAAGCTGTCACAGCTCGACCCGACCAGCGCCTGCCCCGTCGACAACGGCGCCCCCGGCCAGCCCCTCAGCCCGACGAGCGACGTGTGCCAGGTCGAGGTCACCGTGACGACGGCAGCAGGCACGAGCACCACCGCCTCGCCCTTGGCGCCGTACGAGGGTGCCCTTGGCACCGACAGCATGGGTGCACCCGTGCTCCCGCCCGGCTGCAACTGCGAGTACATGCCGCAGCCGGACGAGTACGACTACTCGCCGGCGCCCACCGTCACCGGCGTGTCCACCGGCACCGTCAACGACCTACCGGCTAACGCTCCCGACCTGGCCAGCGAGTTCGGTGGAGCATCCTCCAACCTCGTCGAGGTCACGGGCACCGGCATGGACCCTCTCACCTTCAGCGGCGTCATCATCGACAGCACCACCTACTACCCCGTCGTCGAAGCCGGTACCTACTTCCTCCTGGAAGCGCCTGGGATCCTGGCCTCGGGCGGCACGCCCACCGTCGGGCCGTACGGCCTGCCCTTCGGCTTCCAGACACTTGCCGGGACAACCTCGCCAAGCGCAGGCACGATCCTGTACGCAGGCGTGCCCCAGGTGAGCTCGGTGGTCAACACCTCCAACCCCAACACGCTGGGGGGCGTCTACGGCGCCCCCGACACAGGCGGTGCGCCCCTGCGCATAACGGGGGCCGGGTTCCTGCAGGCCGTCGGGCCGATCGGCTTCGTGGACGCCTACACGCCCTACTCGCTAGGGACCCAGTACACCTACACCCTCGACAGCGACACCCAGCTCACGACCCAGTCGGTGGCACAGAACCCGGCTATAGCCGACACGGAGGTGTGCTCCAACACGGGCTGCTCTGCGCCCACGTCGGCGCAGTCGCCACCATCGACCGCCGACGAACTGGTGATCTACCCACCAGGTGCCCCCGTCGTCACGGCCGTGTCGCCGAGCTCGGGCCCACCAGCCGGCGGCACGCCGGTCGTGGTCAGCGGTCAGAACCTCGGTTGCGCCGTCAGCGTCGGCTTCGGCACGGTCCAGGCCGAGACCTTCTCCAACCAGCAGGCGATCCTCGACTGCGGCCAGACGACCAGCTTGACCGCCACCTCACCGCCCGGGGCTCCCGGGTCCACTGTGCCCGTGAAAGTCGAGACCGCCGAGAGCGTCCTGGCGCCGAGCCAGCCGACCAGTGATGCCACCTTCAGCTACACGGGCTCGCCCGGTTCGGGGGTCATCACCAGCCCTGACTCGGCCACCGCCCAGGTGGGTACATACTTCTCCTTCAAGGTCACCGTCGGCGGGGTACCGCCGATCTGGGTGAGCGAGTCCGGACCACTGCCACGGGGCATCAGGTTGAACCACGACCGTGACGGGGCCACGCTCCAGGGCACCCCGCAACGCGGCAGCGGCGGTATCTACTACTTCTCGCTCGTCGCCACCAACGGAGCCGGCTCGCAGACGCAGCCGTTCACTCTCACGGTCGACGAGGCGCCGGGCATCCGGGCCCCCTTCCGTGTCGTCGCCCTCGTCGGGGCGCCGTTCAGCTTCACCGCCACGGGCACGGGCTACCCGACGCCGGCACTGTCCATCAGCTCCGGCACGCTGCCCGCTGGGCTCGCCGCCAGTGACGGGAGCGACGGGATGCTCGTCGTGTCCGGCACCCCGGAGCCCGGCTCAGCCGGTAGCTACCCCATTGCCATCTCGGCCGCCAACGCCACCAGCACGGCGACGAGGACGGTCACCCTCGTGGTGGTGGACAGCGCGAACCGGGACCGAGGCCCAGGAGGGCACGGAGGCCCAGGAGGGCACGGAGGCCCAGGAGGGCACGGAGGCCCAGGAGGGCACTGAGGCCAGGGTGAGGGCTGGGGTGGCCGAGGCTGCCCCGGCCCACGCTTCCAGGGCTGGGCTGGCCTGACCTCTCCAGCCCTGGAAGGCGTCGCCAGCCCACTCCCAGACGCAAGGGGCGTAGGCGCTGACCTCCGCCCAGTGGGCTCACCTGCACCCGGGCTGCCCGCTGTATGACAGAGTGGCCCGAGGGGTACGGTTGATACCGAGAGGTGCCTTTGGTGACAAGACGTGTCCTCACGCTCCTGGGGCTGCTGGCAACGCTCGCTACGGGCCTTGCCTCACCAGCCGGCCCCGGCCTGGCGGCAGCCACCACACGGCTTCATGCCAGCACGCCCGCTGTGGCCCACTGTGCGCCTGCCACCCGCCAGAGCGGTGGCTCCGAGGCCCTGTTGACCAACGCGCACAGCGGAGAGAGGGTGTGCCTCGCCGTAGGCCAGAAGCTCCTCGTACGCCTGTCCGCACCCTCGGGCAGCTTCGTGCACTGGCAACAGATCCACGTCTCACACGCCGGTGTCCTGGCAGTGGTGCCCCTCGGCCAGCGCTTCGAGCTCAACGTGACGGCACAGAAGCTTGCGGCTGTTCGCCCCGGCCAGGTCGCACTGACCTCGCAGCGGCCGGCCTGCGCGCCCCCACGCGGGAGCCAGGTGGCCTGCCGTGCCGTCCTTGAATGGAAGGCGACCGTCGTTGTCACAGGTACCAGCCGCAGCCCCATCCTGCCCCGGCCTCCGCTGCCGCGAGGACTAGGGTGACGACCGCCAGCTGGTCCCATAGGACTAGCAGGGACCAGCCAGGCGCCACGGGCCGGTAGGCGCCCGGCGCTCGACCCCTGACATCTCCACCCGCACCCGGCGGCGGCCCTCGTCGTACCAGGCGCTGACATTGGGCATCCGCTGGCCGAAGGGGAACGCAGGGTAC
>JAJZIY010000030.1 GCA_021828475.1 Actinomycetes bacterium | reverse complement strand
CAATGACGACCAGGTGATCAACGTGAACGTGGGCCAGCAGTTGAAGAAGGGCGACTACATGGTCACGAGCGGCCTTCCGCTGGAGCACTTCCCGGCGGGTATCCCCGTCGGCCGGGTGACCTCTGTCCTGACCCCCTCGGGCGCCTTCCAGCTCGACGTGTCGATGCGCCCGATGGCGGATCTCGTCAACCTGCAGTTCGTCCGCGTGCTGCTCTGGTCTCCCCAGACAGGGTGAGCAGCCCGGCGGCCCGCCGCCTGGTCAAGGTGGCGGCCCTGCTCGTTGTCGGCATCGTCGTCCAGACGACCTTCGGCAACGACCTTCGTGTGCACGAGGTGGCGCCGGACTTCATGGTCCTGCTGGCCGTGACCGGTGGCTTCTGCGGGGGGCCGGACGCCGGTGCGGTCATCGGCTTCGGAGCCGGCCTGCTGGCCGACCTGTTCCTGCTCGGCACCCCGATCGGCCTGAGCGCCCTCGCGCTGTGCCTGGTCGGCTTCGCTGTGGGGTGGACGACGAGCAACTTCATGCACCCCCGGCTGGTGCTTGCGCCACTGGCGGCCGCAACGGGGACGATGTTCGGGGTGTTCGTCTTCGTCGCCCTCGGCTACGTGCTCGGGCAGGCGCAGCTGGTGGCCCCGGGCAAGCGTTGGCTGCTGGTGCTGGCGGTCGTGGAGGCGGCCTACGCCGCTTTGTTCGCCGTGCCCGCCACCTGGTTGATGAGCTTGGCCCTGCGAGGCCCCAGGGTGCCGGTGTCCTCCATGGGCGAGGTGCCGGGTGTGGGGCCGGGGGAGGCGGCCGGGCGCAGGCACGCCATGCCTGCCCCCAGGGCGCGACGACGGCGGCGGGCGAGGGTCAAGGTACGGTAAGAGGGTGTCTCAACCGGTGAACGCTCCTTCCGGCGAGACCCCCTCGGTGAAAGTCCGGGCTATGGCGGTCCTCGTCGTTGTCGTGTGCCTCTTCGGGACCCTGATGGGCCGCCTGTGGTACTTGCAGGGAGTCGAGTCCCAGGCGCCCCAGCTGAAGACGGCTGTGGGCGAGGGGCTGCAGACCATCTACATACCGGCGCCCCGTGGCGAGATCTTCGACCGCAACGGTGTGCTGCTGGCGGGCGACCGGATCGAGGAAGTGGTCACGGTCAACCCGGGCGCACTCGCAGCTCACCCAACCATCGCCAACGAGCTGTCGGCCGTCCTCGGTGTGCCCGTCGCCCAGGTCAAGGCCGCCATCCAGAACCCCCAGTACAGCCCCTACCAGCCTGTGCCGGTCGCCACCGGCGTGCCACAGTCGGTGGTGCTGGCCATCGACGAGAACCAGTCGCTGCTCCCGGGGGTGCAGGTCCAGGCGGAGCCGGTCCGCTACTACCCCCACGCCAAGACAATGGCCAACATCGTCGGCTACGTGAGCCAGATAACCGGCTCGGAGTACGCGGCGGACAAGTCGGCCACGTGCGGGCCGGGCGTTCCCTGCTACCAGACCAACTCCCAGATCGGCCAGGCCGGCGTGGAGGCCACCTTCGAGAAGTACCTGAGGGGCACCCCCGGCAAGGAGATCGTCCAGGTGGACTCCCAGGGCCACGTCCTGGCCACGGTCAAGGTCGTCCCGCCGGTACCTGGTGACGACCTGGTCCTGTCAGTCTCGCTGAAGGACCAGCGGGCGGCGGTCCAGGCGCTTCGCCAGGGTGTGCTCAGCGCCCGCAACGGCCCCGCCGACATCGCCAGCGGCTACCACTACCGCGCACCGGCGGCGTCGATGGTCGTGGAGGACCCGAGGAACGGCCAGATCCTGGCCCTGGCCACCTATCCCGACTACAACCCCAACGACTTCCTCGGCGGTATCAGCGTGGCCAAGTGGAAGTACTACAACGACCCGGCCAACCACTTCCCCCTGCTCGACAGGGCGATCAGCGAGGGCTACGCCCCTGGTTCGACGTGGAAGCTGATCACCGCCACGGCTCAGCTGGACTACGGCCTGCGGGGTGCGTACCAGGTCTACAACGACACCGGCAGCTTCACGGTGGGCACACAGGTCTTCCACGACAACGCCGACAGCGGGTTCGGCCCCGTGGACCTGTCCGAGGCCATCACCGTGTCGAGCGACGCCTACTTCTACAGCCTCGGTTACCAGTTCTGGCAGATGTGGGCCGGCCAGAAGGGGCACCCCGAGTACCTTCAGAAGATCGCATCCGAGTACGGCCTGGGCCGCTACAGCGGCATCCAGCTGCCGGGCGAGGCGCCGGGCCTGGTACCGAGCCAGCAGGTGTTCACCAAGGAGCACGACCAGTACCCCAAGGCCTACCCGGACCCCTACTTCTACCCTGGCCAGGAGGTACTGGAGGCCATCGGCCAGGGCGCCGACCTGGTGACCCCGCTCCAGCTCGCCGACGCCTACTCGACCTTCGCGAACGGCGGCACCCTGTACGTGCCCCAGGTTGCCCTGGCGGTGGAGAAGCCGGGCAACGGCACCAGGCCGAGCAACAAGATCGTCAAGCTCTTCACCCCAGAGGTCAAGGACAGGGTCCAGATGCCCGACGCAGCCAACCGGGCAGCGATGCTGACCGGCTTCGAAGGGGTCGCCTCCAACGTGGCCCTCGGCACCGCTGGCACGGCCTTCCAGGGCTTCCCCCTCAGCCAGTACCCGGTCGCAGGCAAGACGGGCACGGCGCAGGTCGGGCCGGACTTCGGCGCCGTTGGTTGGCCCAAGTACATCCAGGACACCTCGGTGTTCACCAGCTTCGCCCCCGCCCCCGCACCCCGCTACGTCGTCGATGCCTTTTTCGAGCAGGCGGGTTACGGCGCCAGTATCGCGGCCCCGGCCGTCCGCCAGGAGTACCAGACGCTGTTCGGTCTCAACAAGCCGGCAAAGAAGGGCTGATGCTGCTCACCCGCCCTGCAGCGGCACCCCCCGCCAGCGGTCCCGCCGCGCCCCGCCGGCCGGTCGGCAGCCCGGCGTGGCGCCACATCGACTTCTTCCTGGTCGCCATGACCGGCGCTGTCAGTGTTCTGGGCGTTGTGATGGTCTACTCCACCACCCGCTTCGCGCTCGCCACGGCCGGTGGCGACCCCCAGGCCGAGATGAAGAAGCAGCTCATCTTCACCGTCATCGGCATGGCTGCCTTCATGGGCACCGTCTTCTTCGACTACAAGAGGTACCTGGCGTGGGCGCCCGCCCTCTACGCCGGGAGCCTCCTCATGCTCCTGGCGACTCTCGCCATCGGCCGGCGGACCCTGGGTGCCACCTCGTGGATCCAGGTTGGCAGCTTCCAGTTCGAGCCTTCGGAAGTGGTCAAGGTCACCCTCATCCTGTCGCTCGCCGCCCTGCTGGCCAGCCGCAAGGGCAACGTCTCGGGCCGTCTGCTGCTGGTGGTGCTCGGCCTGGCCATGGTGCCCTTCCTGCTCATCTTCAAACAGGACGCCCTCGGCAGCGCCCTTGTCCTGGCGGTCGTGCTGGTGGGCATGCTGCTGATGGGCGGCACCAAGGGCCGTCACATGGTCGTGCTGGCGCTCGTGGCTGCGGTCGGGATCGGCGCCGTCGTCCAGCTCGGGGTCCTCAAGCAGTACCAGAGGGACCGGCTGACGACCTTCCTCACGGCGCCGAGCGGGCTCGGGCGCCCAGCGGTCAACGCCAACAACCCTTACGCGGCGACCATCCAGTACAACCTCGACCAGTCCAAGACCGCCATCGCCGACGGGGGGATCTACGGCAAGGGCCTGTTCAACGGCCTGCTCACCAACCTGTCCTACGTCCCCAACCAGTCGACGGACTTCATCTTCACCTCCGTCGCCGAGCAGTTCGGCTTCGTGGGGTCGGTGCTGCTGCTGGCTCTGTTCGTGCTGATGGTCTGGCGGACGTGGCGAGCAGCCGTGCGCAGCCGGGACCTCGCAGGCACCCTCATCTGCATCGGCGTCCTGGCCATGCTGACCTTCCAGGTGTTCGAGAACGTCGGCATGACGATGGGGATCATGCCCGTTGCCGGTATCACGCTGCCTTTCATGAGCTACGGGGGGTCCTCGATGGTCGTCGACTGGGTGGCCATCGGTCTGGTTGTAAACGTCGGGATGCGCCGTTTCTCCTGAACCGTTCCAGCTGAGCGCCGGTTTCGCCACTTCAGGTGGCTACACTCGTCAATTGAGATGACCTCACCGACCATTGCGAACCTGCGCTGCGCCCCGGCCACCACCGGAGCGCAGTCGTGATGCTGCGCATCTGGTCCCGCCTGTGCAGCCGCATCGCAGGGCGACGTGAGGTGGCGGGACCGGCCACCCTCGAGGCTGGTCGCTCCCAGCCGGTCCCTTCGCAGCGGCGGCGAGCGCCGCAGCGGGGGCCGGCCAACAAGGGTGCAAACCCACAGGTTTCCATGGCTATGGCGCGCGACGGCGCGCGGCGGGCCCCGCACCGGACCCGCCGGGGGCACGGCTGTGTGCCCTTGTCGCGACGTGCGCCGGGCGCGCTGCGGAGCGCGCCCGCTCCGAAGGGAAGATTTCGATGCCCGAACCACTGCTCGGCGAGGCAGCCGATATGGCCCCCCGGCCGTCGCCCCTGGGCGACGGGCCCGGCGCGTCGCCCCCCGATGCACCCGGGGGCGCCGATGGCGCTCCAGGTCCTGACGACCTAGATACCGCTTCCGCCAACAGGGCCCGCCGTCGCCGGCGCGGGTCGCGCGGTGGCCGTGGCCGCAAACCGGCGGGTGCCAACGGGGCCGAAGACGGCGCCACCGGAGAGGACGATGCGCCTGACGGGGGCTTGGACGCCACCGGCGGGGGCAGTTCTTCGCCCCCCGAGGCGGGTGTTGGTCCCGCGCCGGGCCCGGAGGCGACCAACGGATCCGCTGGCCCCGGTGCACCCAGGCCCCACATCGGCGACACGCGGCCCGGCTCCCCACCGGCGCCCCGTCGGCGCGCCCGCAGGGCCGGCAGTCCCGACGGTCCCGGTGCGGTTGCCTCGACCTCGGCCGCACCTCCTCCGGCCGGGCCGGCGCCCGACGCCGCCGGGACCGAGAGCGGTGCCGTCCGGGCGCGCCGCTCCCGGCGCAAGCGCCCCGGGGCAGACACCGGCGCAGCGGGGACCGGGGCAATCACTCCGGTCGGGACCGGGGCAACCGAGCGCCGCCCGGTCCCCGCAGAGCGCAGCGGCGGTGTGATGGCGGCGGAGCGCGCCGCCGAGCGGCAGGGACGGCGCGGCGGCCAGGACAAGCGCAACCGCCCGCTCGGCCGGTACCTCATGGTGGTGCACGTCGGCCCGACAGCCAACCAGATCGCCGTGCTCGAGGGCCGGACCCTGATCGAGCACTACGTTTCGCGTCCTGCAGACGACACCACCCAGATAGACGGCAACATCTACCTGGGCCGTGTCCAGAACGTCCTGCCCGGGATGGAGGCGGCCTTCGTCGACATCGGCACGCCGAAAAACGCCGTCCTTTACCGCGGCGACCTGCGCTACGACGACGACGAGGTTGGACCGGCCGCCGATGATGCCAGCAAGCCGACGCGTGGCCGGCTGGGAGGGGTGGCCCGCGACGCCCGCATCGAACAGCTGCTGCGGACCGGGCAGAACATCATCTGCCAGGTCACCAAGAACCCGATCGGCACCAAGGGCGCCCGGCTCACCCAGGAGGTGTCGCTGCCAGGCCGCTTCGTCGTGCTGATCCCCAACAGCGACACGTACGGGATCTCCAAGCGGCTCGGTGACGACGAGCGCAAGCGCCTGCGCAAGATCCTGGACGAGATCCGCCCGGCGGGCCACGGCCTGATCGTGCGCACAGCTGCCGAGGGGGCGAGCGCCGACGAGCTGGGCCGCGACGTCGCCCGGCTGATGCGCCAATGGGACCATGTACAGCAACTGGCGGCTTCGTCGCGTGCGCCGCAGTTGCTCTACCGCGAGCCGGACCTGGCGGTCCGGGTGATCCGGGAGGAGTTCAACCGTGACTACCGGGGCGTCGTAATCGACGACCCGGGCCTGTACGAGCAGGTCAAGGAGTACGTCTCCAGCATCACCCCCGAGCTCGCAGACCGCGTCGAGCTTGTCGACCCGGCGGAGGAGCCTCTGCCGCTCTTCGAGAGGTTCCGGGTGCACGAGCAGGTGCACAAGGCCCTGGACAGGAAGGTCTGGCTGCCCTCGGGGGGTTCGCTCATCATCGAGCGGACGGAGGCGCTGACCGTCATCGACGTCAACACGGGCAAGAACGTCGGCACCTCCAACCTCGAGGAGACCGTCTTCCGCAACAACCTCGAGGCCGCCGAGGAGATCGCCAGGCAGCTCCGCCTCCGCGACATCGGCGGGATCATCGTCATCGACTTCATCGACATGGAGGTGATGGCCAACAGAGCGGATGTCATACGCACCTTCCGCGAGGCTCTGGCCCGGGACAAGACCCGCTCGCAGGTCTTCGACATCTCCGAGCTCGGCCTGGTCGAGATGACGCGCAAGCGCATCTCGGAGGGCCTCGTCGAGTCCTACTCGGAGACGTGCCCTACCTGCGCCGGACGCGGCATCGTCTTCGACCAGACCCTGCTCTAGTCCCTCCTGGGGCTATCGGCGCTCTGGCGCAGTCGGCTTGCGCTCTCATCCTGCGCCCCAAAGTGGCCGTCTCCTGTCCCGTTCCTCGGGACCGGCCGCCTTTTCGCGGGCCGCGCCTACCCCGGGGCGCCCGGCGAGCCGGTGCGGTGCCACCCGCCCCTGGCGCCGAAGCCGGGTTACCTGGCCTGGTAGAGCGCTGTCAGCGTGGCCCTGGCGAGGATGTTGAAAGTGATGTTGAAGCCGAGGATGGCGGGCGCGGCATCCGGGCCCACGCCGAGCTTCTCGCTGCTCAGGGCATGCACGGCGAAGATGTAGCGGTGGGGCCGGTCGCCCTTGGGCGGGGCTGCCCCCATGTAGCCGGCCTGGCCGCCGTCGTTGCGGAGTTGCACGGCTCCGCTCGGCATGTGCTCGCCTGAGGGAGCGCCGGCACCCTGGGGCAGCTCGGTGACCGAGCGGGGGAGGTTGGCGACGGCCCAGTGCCAGAACCCGCTGCCGGTAGGGGCGTCAGGGTCGTAGCAGGTGACGGCGAAACCGGCTGTGCCCTCGGGGAAACCCGACCACCGCAGGTGGGGGCTGACATCGTTGCCGCCGGCGCCGTTCCAGGCGCTCACGTGCAGGTTGGGCAGCTCGCCGCCGTCGACGAGGTCCTCACTCTCCAGGGTGAAGCTCGGGACGGGCGGCAGTAGCTCGTAGGGGCTGGGGCTCTGAGGGCGTTCGAGCACGGTTACTACCTCCTTGTGGGAAGCACAACGCCGGTCTGGCCGGCAACGCGGTGAGCCTAGCGAGGATCGGTGTGCTTTCCCCGCCCCTCCGCCCGGCTCGCTGAGCGCTGTGCCGGTCCTGGCACGCTCCGGGCTGGGCCTCGGAACGAGTCAGGACCGGCCGTTGGCGAGGGGCCGGGAACCGGGGCAGGATCTCGGAACGGGCCGGGCCGGGCCGGGCAGCCGTGTGCCTGGCTCGGTTGCGCTCAGGAGGCGCCCGGCCTCGCCGGCACGTTGCGCTCAGCTGAGCCGTTGTAGAACTGCGTGGGGCGGCCGATACGGCCCGGGCCGGACGCCATCTCGAGCCAGTGGGCGACCCACCCGGCACTGCGGCCGAGCACGAACAGAGGGGTGAACATGGCATCGGGGAACCCGATCGCCCGGTAGATGATCCCCGAGTAGAAGTCCACGTTGGGGTACAGCCGGCGCGAGATGAAGTAGTCGTCGGCGAGGGCGACCTCCTCGAGCTTCATGGCGATCTCGAGCAGGGGGTCCTCGGGCGCCAGCTTCTCCACCAGGTCGAGGGCGATCTGGCGGATCACGCGGGCACGGGCGTCCGTTGTCTTGTACACGCGGTGCCCGAAGCCCATCAGCCGGAAGGGGTCGTTCTTGTCCTTGGCCTTGTCGATGATGGCGCTGAGCGGCTTGCCGGAGTCCTTTATCTCCTGGAGCATCCGGATGACCTCCTGGTTGGCGCCACCGTGGAGCGGTCCCCAGAGGGCGTTGATCGCAGCCGAGACACCGGCGTAGAAGGAGGCTCCGGACGAGGCCACCATGCGCAGTGTCGCCGTCGAGCAGTTGAGCTCGTGGTCGGCATGGAGGATGAGCAGGGTGTTGAGGGCGCGGGCGGTGGCGTTGTCGGGCAGGTGGTCGCTGCCCGGGAGGGAGAAGCACAGCTGGAGGAAGTCCTCGACGTAGTCGAGCGAGCGGTTGCTCTTGCCGTGCGCGACGCCGCGAAGCACGGCGTGGGCGTAGCCGGCGAACACGGGCATGGACGACAGCAGGCGGATGCCGGCCTGCTCGACCCGTGCCCGTGCGTCCAGGCCTGCGTCCTCGTCGGCGTAGGCGGTCAGCGCCTCGGTGGCGATGGACATCATGGCCATGGGGTGCATGGACTGGGGGAAGGTGTCGAACATGCGCTCGATGCCCACGTGGATGGCCAGCTTGGGGTCCCGTACCTTGGCGACGAAGTTGTCCGCCGCCTCGGCGCCGGGCAGCTCGCCGTAGATGAGGAGGTAGGCCACCTCCAGGAAGGAGTGCGACGTGGCCAGCTGCTCGACCGGGTAACCCCGGAAGTAGAGCCGTCCAGCCTCACCGTCCACGAAGGTGATAGCCGAGGTGTACGCAGCGGTGTCAGCGTAACCCGGATCGAAAACGGCCAGGCCGTGCTGGCCGAGAGAGCTCACATCGATCGTCTTCCGACCGAGCGTGGGCTGCTGGACGGGCAGCTCAATGGTTTCGCCGCCGACCGTGAGGTTTGCCGGCCCAAGGGCTTCTTCAGCAGAACTGGGCATGGGGGTCGAGCCCTCCTTTCCTTTCGACGGGCAGCCTACCGGTGCCCGGACAGCCACGGCACGCCCGCCAGGAGCCAGGCAGTGGGGGTTGCGCTCAGAGCGAGGGGACGGCGCCTGGCGGGGCCCTGCGCGGTTTCCGTTATACTTCTCCTCTTGTGTACGCAGTGATCAAGACAGGCGGCAAGCAGGAGCGCGTCGAGGAGGGCCAGAGGCTGGCGGTCGAGCTCCTCGGGGTCGGTGACGGCGAGGAGGTCTCCTTCGCCCCGGTGATGCTGGTCGACGGTACCACCGTCCTGTCGACGCCGGGCGAGCTGGCCGGCGCCAGGGTCAGTGCCCGGGTCGTCGGCGAGGAGAAGGGGCCGAAGATCCGGGGCTTCGTCTACAAGTCGAAGACCCGTGGCCGGCGCAGGTGGGGCCACCGGCAGCATTACAGCACCATCGAAGTGATGTCGATCACCAGGGAGGCTTAGACGTGTCGAAGACCAAGGGTGGAGGCAGCACCCGCAACGGGCGCGACAGCGCCGCCCAAAGGCTCGGCGTCAAGGTGTTCGACGGTGGCGTGGTCACCGCCGGTTCGATCATCGTCCGCCAGCGTGGCACCAGGTTCCATCCCGGCTCGGGGGTCGGCAAGGGTTCGGACGACACCCTGTTCGCACTGGTCGACGGTCAGGTCCGCTTCGGCAGCCGCAACGGCCGCCGCCTGGTCGACGTCGAGCCAGCGGCCGCTTCGGCCAACTGACTCCGCCCTCACCCTGACGGCGCTGCGCCAGTTGGCTCCCCGGCCCGCCCGGGCGGGTCAAGGAAAGGCCAGCCGTGTTCGTTGACGAATGCCAGCTGCACGTCAAGGCCGGTGACGGCGGCGCCGGGGCGGTCTCGTTCCGCCGGGAGGCACACGTCTCCGAGGGCGGCCCAGACGGCGGCGACGGTGGCAGGGGTGGGGACGTATGGCTCCTGGCGGACCACAACGTCGCCTCTTTGCTCTCGTTCAAGGACCATCCCCACCGGCGGGCGACATCGGGCACGCACGGCATGGGCAAGGGCCGGCACGGCCGGGGCGGCTCGGACGTCGAGGTGCCCGTACCCGAAGGCACCGTGGTGCGTGACCGCGACGGCGAGGTGCTGGCAGACCTGAGCCAGGCCGGGGCGCGCTGGATGGCGGCCCGTGGTGGCCAGGGTGGGCGCGGCAACGCCAGGTTCCTCTCCAACCGCCGCCGTGCGCCGGCGTTCGCCGAGCAGGGCGAGGTGGGCGAGGAGGTCTGGTACAACCTCGAGCTCAAGCTCATGGCGGACGTGGCCCTGGTCGGCTTCCCCAATGCCGGCAAGTCCACGTTGATATCGCGTATCTCGGCGGCCAAGCCGAAGATCGCCAACTACCCCTTCACCACGCTGGAGCCCCACCTCGGGGTCGTCCGCTTCGACGACCACGAGTTCGTCGCCGCTGACATCCCCGGCCTGGTCGACGGGGCAAGCGAGGGCAAAGGGCTCGGTCACCGCTTCCTGCGCCACATCGAGCGGGCCCGGGCCCTGCTCGTACTGGTCGACCTGGCCCCCGACGACGGGCGCAGCCCCCGCGACCAGGAGGCGGCGCTGCTCGCCGAGCTGGCCAGCTACCAGCCGGACCTGGTTGAGCGCCCGAGGCTCGTCGTGGGCTCGAGGGCGGACATGGTCGGCCCCGACGCGAGGACTGCCCTGGCTGAGGGGCTGCCCGTCATCTCGGCCGTGACCGGGGAGGGGGTGCAGTGGCTGCTCGGGCGCCTGGCCGTGATGGTGGAGGAGGCCCGGTCGGCCCGGCCGGCGCCCCGGGGCATGGTGGTGCACCGTCCCGTGCCTGCCGGAGTGGTGGTCGAAAGGGCGCCAGACGGGGCTCTCGTCGTCAAGGGCAGGCAGGCTGAGCGGGCAGTGGCCCTGTCCGACCTCACCGACCCGACGGCGCTGGCCTACGCGCAGGGGCGGCTGCGCCGCTTGGGTGTCGACCGGGCTCTGGCCAGGGCGGGGGCGAGGCCGGGGGACCGGGTGCGCATCGGCAGGCTCGAGTTCGATTGGGAGCCGGACTGATGAGCGCCCCAACAGCCGGCCAGCACGGCAGCGGCCGCACGGTGGTGGTCAAGATCGGCTCGTCGTCCGTGACGGACGAGCAGGGCAGGGTGTCGGATGCGGCCATCGCCAAGCTCAGCACCGAGGTGGCTGCCGTCCACGCCGGTGGTGACCACGTCGTCCTTGTGACCAGCGGTGCGGTGGCCGCCGGCCTGAAGGTGCTCGGGATCCAGCCACGCCCGACGGACCCGGCGCTGCTGCAGGCCGCATCGGCCGTCGGCCAGAGCCGCCTCATGCGCCACTACGAGCGGGGCATGGAGGCCGTGGGCCTGGCCTGCGGGCAGGTCCTGCTCGCCCCCCTGGACTTCTTCAACCGGGCGCAGTACCTGCACGCCCGCCAGACCCTGCGCCTGCTCGTGGGCCTGGGCGTCGTCCCGGTCGTCAACGAGAACGATGCGGTCGCCGACGACGAGATCCGCTTCGGCGACAACGACCGCCTGGCGGCCCTGGTCGCCCACCTCGTCCAGGCGGACATGCTCGTGCTGCTGACCGACGCCGCCGGCCTCTTCACGGCAGACCCGCGTGTGGACGGCGAGGCGCGCCTGGTCGAGGAGGTGGCCGAGGTCGACCAGGTGCTGGCTCTGGCGGGAGGCGCCGGCAGCGAGCGCGGCAGTGGCGGCATGGCCTCGAAGCTCGCGGCGGCCAAGATGGCCGCGTGGTCGGGGGTGCCGGTCGTCATCGCCTCGGCCGAGCGCTCGGACGTCCTCACCGACGCGTTGGCAGGGCAGTCCGGCGTGGGTACCCTGGTGCGGGCCCGCCCGGGCCGGCTCCCGGCCCGCAAGCTGTGGATCGCGTTCGCCCTCGCTCCCGCAGGTCGGGTTGTGGTCGATGCCGGGGCCAGGCAGGCCCTCATCGAGAGGGGGGTGTCCCTGCTTCCTGCGGGCGTGGCCCGGGTCCTGGGTGACTTCCAGCCCGACGACGCCGTCGAACTTGCCGGGCCCGACGGGGCAGTGTTCGCCAAGGGCCTGGTGCGCCACAGTGCCAAGGCCCTTGGCGAGTGGGCCGGACGCAGGACGTCCGAGCTACCCCCGGACGTTCCCCCGGAGGTCGTGCACCGCGACGACCTCGTGCTGCTGCCCTGAGGGGCCGCTGGCCCGACCGCCTCGCCTGCCGGCCGGGCGGCAGCCCGCCGAGCGGCTCGCAGGTGAGCACTGCGCCGGCCCGTCAGGATCCGACGTTGCCGCACATGCCCCAGGCGGTGAGCACCGGGGGCGGCACGGCTGGAGGGCAGGTGCCAGGAGCGAAAGAGGCGATGTACGACCATCGCCCACCGGGGGGGCGGCGGAAGGCGCCGTAGTCGGCGAAGGCCGCCACCAGCGCCTTGCCTGCCGTGGTGCCGGCCTGGGTGCCGGCGGCAGCCGTGGGGAGGAAGCGGGAGATGGCCCACGCGTAGCCGGTGCCCTGCTGCACGGCGTAGAAGACCGTGCCCGGAGCGGTCGACTGGACATCAGCGGCCGTCATGGCGGTGCGGGCGTGCTGGGCAGCCACCCAGGCCTGGCGCAGCACCGGGCCGAAGCCGGCGGGGGCGGGGAGGTTGGCGGCGGGGGCGGTCATGTCGGCGGCGCTGAGCGCAGTGCCGCCGGTGGAGTGGCCGGCTGCGGTGTAGGGGTGGTGCGCCGGCCCTGTGCCGCCGGAGCGGGCAACGTGGCGAGCGCCGGGGGCTCCCGTCACGGGTGTGCTCGCTGCCGGGCGGCCGGCCGCCTTACGGTCCGCTTTGCCGTGCGCGGTGCCCGAGGCCAGGCGGGGGTAGCTGGTCGTGGCCGGAAGGGAGAGGACCACCAGTCCGGCCATGACGGCGAGGACGCCGAGACCGACCAAGGCGAGCGATGTGCCGGTGCCCAGGCGCGGTGGTCGCAACGGGCCATTGCGCCGCCGCGCCGCCCCCCTGCGCCGCCTGCCTGCCTGCGGGCCGGGGACCGCTGGCGTGCCTGCCGGCGGTGTCGGCAGCCCTGCCTCCCCGCCGGCGTTCCCGGGCGAGCCGGGACCGTCACCGGCGCTGTGGACGTGCCTCGGCCTGTACTGGGTCACGCCATATTCTCGTCCACATCGCCGCCCGGGGCGCGGATTGCCGGCCTGGCGCCGCCCTGTCCCGTCGACGGCTCCGAGGCGGGAGCGGCGCCCGAGGCGCTAGGTTGCACCCCGGGGCGGCCGGTCGGCCGCCGATGCCGAGGTACCGGGAGGTAGCCGTGCAACTGGGGATGGTCGGGCTCGGGCGCATGGGCGCCAACATGGTGCGCCGCCTCATGCGGGCTGGTCACACCTGCGTCGTCTACGACGTCGACAGCGATGCGGTCGCGGCGATGGCGGCAGAGGGCGCCACTGGGGCCACGAGCCTGGAGGACTTCGTGACCAGGCTCGACGCGCCCCGCGCAGCGTGGGTGATGGTGCCGGCAGGGTACACGGGTGAAACGGTCACCAACCTGGCGGCCCTGATGTCGACAGGCGACACCGTGATCGACGGCGGCAATTCCCACTACCACGACGACATCGCACGCGCCGCCAAGCTCGAGGAGCGGGGCGTCCACTATGTCGACGTCGGTACCAGCGGGGGCGTGTTCGGGCTTGGGCGCGGCTACTGCCTGATGATCGGGGGCGAGGCCGAGGTGGTCGGCCGGCTCGACCCGATATTCGCCGCGATAGCGCCGGGCCACGGAGCAGCCCCGCGCACCGACGGCCGCACGGGCGAACTTGCGCCGTCCGAAAAGGGCTACCTCCACTGCGGTCCTGCCGGAGCCGGCCATTTCGTCAAGATGGTCCACAACGGCATCGAGTACGGCATCATGGCCGCTTACGCCGAGGGGCTCGGCGTGCTGGCCAAGGCCAACATCGGCAAGGCGGCGAGCGCCGGCTACGACGCCGAGAACACGCCGCTCGGCGACCCGGAGCACTACCAGTACGACATGGACATCCCCGAGATCGCCGAGGTCTGGCGCAGGGGGAGCGTCATCGCCTCCTGGTTGCTCGACCTGACCGCCCACGCCCTGCACCAGGATCCGCAGCTGGCCGGCTTCGAGGGCAGGGTGTCCGACTCGGGGGAGGGCCGCTGGACGATAAAGGCGGCCATCGACGAGGCGGTGCCCGCCCACGTGCTCACGGCCGCCCTTTACGAGCGCTTCAGTAGCCGCGGCGAGGCGGATTTCGCCGACAGGGTGCTGTCGGCAATGCGCAAGGAGTTCGGCGGGCACGCCGAGCAGGCCCACACCTGACGGGCTTCTCTTCGGCCGTGGCGCCCGCCCGAGACAGCGGGCGCCACGACTGGAGGGGCGGGAGCGCTTCAGCAGACGCCGTGTGCCCGGCGGTGGTTTGCGGCGTGCGCCTTGGCCGGGGCAGCGGCGCGTATGTGGGACGAGCCCGGCCCGGCGTGGCTCGTGCCGTGGCGCGAGGGGCCGTGGGCCTCGAGGTGCTCGACCGAGCGCGCCAGGTCCGAGGCGAGCATGTCCGCCAGGTCGCGTGAGAAGTTCTCCTTGACGACAACTCGGAGGACCGCCACTTCCTCCGCGTCGGGAGCCATGGTGTACGCAGGCACGATCCAGCCTCGCTGGCGCAGCTCGGAGGATATGTCGAACACGCTGTAGGGGCGTGCGGCGGCATCCTCCAAACGGAAACAGACCAGCGGGACCGTGCGGGGCTTGCTCAATATCTCGAACGGGCCTATGCAAGCCACGGCCGATGCCAGGTGGGACGCGGTCTGCTCCAGCGTTCTCATGACCTCCGTGTAACCTTGCCGGCCCAGGCGCAGGAAGTTGTAGTACTGGGCCAGGATCTGCCCGGCGCCCCGGCTGAAGTTGAGGTTGAAGGTCGGCTGGTCGCCGCCCAGGTAGTTGACGTGGAAGATGAGGTCGGAGGGCAGGTCGTCCTCACTGCGCCATACCACCCAGCCGACACCGGGGTAGACGAGGCCGTACTTGTGCCCCGACGCATTGATGGAGCGCACGGCGGGGAGCCTGAAGTCCCATTCGAGATCGGGCGCCGTGAAAGGGGCGACGAAAGCGCCGCTGGCGCCGTCGACGTGCAGGGCAACGTCCCAGCCCCTCTCCGAGTTGAGCGCGACGATGGCGTCGTTGAGCTCCTTGACCGGCTCGTACTCACCCGTATAGGTGCTGCCGAGTATGCCCACCACGCCGATGGTGTTCTCGTCCACCATGGACATCGCCTCCTCGACCCCGATGACGAAGCGCTCGCCCGTGAGCGGTACGTAACGCGCTTCGACGTCGAAGTACCGGGCGAACTTCTCCCAGCAGACCTGGACGTTGGCTCCCATGACGATGTTGGGCGCCCCAGTCGGGAGCCCCTGCGCCGCACGCCGCGCCCGCCAGCGCCACTTCATGGCCAGTCCGGCCAGGTGTATGGCTTCGCTGGAGCCGACGGTCGCGCAGCCCACGGCCGCTCCCTCGCCGGAGGGGGCGTGGAACAGTCCCGCAAGCATGTTGACGCAGCGGTTGTGGATCTCAGTGGTCTGGGGGTACTCGTCGGCGTCGATGTAGTTGCGGCCGAACGACTCCGCCATGAGCCGGTCGGCCTCGGGCTCCATCCAGGTGGTCACGAAACTGGCCAGGTTGAGCGCCGGGTTGCCGTCCAGGTTGAGCTCGTCGTGCACCAGTTGGTAGGCGACCTGGGCCGGCATTCGTCCATCGGGCAGCTCGTAGCGGGGTACAGGCTCGCCCAGTTCGCGCGAGCCGTACATCGGTGCCAGGAGCGCCTCCTGGCGAGTGAGGTCCGAGGCGTCCATCTTGCGGGCCAGCATGCTGGCACCACCTCCCCTGCCCGGCCCTGTGGCCGGGCCTGGGAGGTCCGGCCCTGGCGGCGGGCGTTCGTCGGGGAAGCTAGCGGGCCCGGCCGCCGTATGGGGAGCTGAAGAAGCGAGGGGCCGACACGGGCATGGGGAGCTGCGGAAGCGACGGGGGTGCAGCCGGCGAGTCAGGCGCGGGTGCAGAGGGCCACCGAGCTGGCGAACCTCGGCCCGATCGACTGCGCCTGCTTCTCGAGGGACCGCATCCTGGCGAGGTCGCTTCGCATCTGCGAGCGGTTCGAGGACTGGCTCGCAGTCAGGTAGTCGGTCTGCAGCAGCACGAGGGAGCCGAAGACCTGCAGGCTCTGCTGGCCCAGCTGGGCGCCCTGCTCGCAGACCGTGGCGTGCGCCTGGGTGGCGACCAGGTTGTGCTGGGTGCTGCCCAACCGGCCCTGCGCCTCGCCCAACCGGCCCTGCGCCTCGCCCAACCGGCCCTGGGCCTGGGCCACCTGTGCCTGGGCCTGGGCCAGGCGCCCCTGGGTGGTGGCAAGCTCGGCGTCGACCCGTGCCAGCCGCGCCCGGGTGGCGCTGAACTGGTGGTCGAGGGCGCGGATGCCCACCAGCTGCCTGCCCACCCTCGCCGTGGCCGCCGATGCGCCGGCCCGGGCGCTGACCAGCTCGGCCCGGGTCGCCGACAACTGGGCGGACGTGCTGCCCAGTCTCGAGGACAAGCCGCTACCCCAGGCGACGGCGCCGGCCAGGCCGGCGACCAGTGCCAGGGCCGCAGCGCCGGCGGCGATGGCCCTCGGTCGCGGGCCGCGCCACGTACCACTCCGGCGTGCCGTCGGGTTGGCCGGCTCGGGCCGAACAGGCTCGACTGTGGCGACCGCCGTGGCCGGCGCGGTGGCCCCGAGCTGTACCGCCGTGGGAGCACCGGGGCGCTGGCGGGAGGCTGTTGCCGTGGCCGGCCGGGAGGCTGTGACCGTGGCGGGGCCCCCTGTCGCCGGCGTCTTGGTGCCGACGTCGCCTGCGACGGACCTGGGCTTGCCTGCGGGCGCCTGGCCGGCCGGCTGAGCAGGCACTGGCCTTGCTGCCGCGGCTGCGATACCGGTCCGGACAGCGTGCCGGGCGTTCTGCCCGTCGCGCTGGCCGGCGAGGGCGGCCGCTGCCGTCCAGCCGTCGCCCGTGACGCGGGGGCCCGTGGTGGCGCCCTGGGGGGCTCTGGGAGCGGGGGCAGGGGGGAGCTTGGTCGGCTGGAGCCGGGCGGCGACGGCCTGACGGTGGGGGAGGGGAGCGCTGCCCCTGGCCGCCGCCGCCCCCGTGGGCGCGACGGGCAGCTTGTTGAGCGAGGAGGTGGCCGACAGGTCGGGCACGCCCATGCCGTACACCCCTTGGTCGTCGTCGAAACCGGTATGGAGCTGTGCGAGGAAAGCAGACAGAGCGTTGGCAAGACCTTCTTCGGTGCCCAGGTCGGCATCCGGGGCGACTTCGGTGGTCGCGGCGCCATCGGCGCCGGTCTGGCGCTCGGTCCCTGGCATCAAAGTTCTCCCCTTGTCGGTTTGTCCGAGGCCGCCGCGCGCACAGCGGGCCCTGCATCTGCTTCCCCGAACTCCTCGGTTGCCGTAGCCTGCTTCTTTAGGCCCGTCCGGGCATCTCCTTTGGAAGAGAGTTGTGCAAAGTTGCGGGCCCTTCGTCGGCACTGTCAGGGGGGTGTTGCCCGCGGGCACCTGCCGGCAGCCGGGCACCGGGCACGGGCCTGCGACCGGCCGGGGTGGTTGCCGTCCGGGCGCGAGTGCTTGCGGCGACTTGCTGGGCGCTTGCCGCAACCGGGGCCAGCGAGCGCGGCCTGGCCACCGGGCGCCCGGCCCGACCCGGAGCCGGCTTGCGCTGCGCAGCCCACCCGACCGTCGCAGGTCCGCCTCGCCCGTGCGGACCTTCCACTTCTTCCAGCTTTTCGGCGCTCCTCGCCGGCAGGGCCTCGCCGGTGGCCTGGCCGCCGCCCTCCTCCCTTCAGCAGGGTCACGAGGTGCCCGGGGACCGGCTGGGACGGGGCCGAGGTGACTTCCCCGGCCCGGAGCTAGCTTGTCGCCATGAGCGTCGACGCGGCCTCGGCGCAGGGTGGCCCGGGTGGCTGCACGCCCCCCGTACGGACACTGACGCTGGGCCTGGCGGACGCCCACCCGCTCGGCGACGGCACACTCGAACGGGCGGCCGAGGTCTTGGGCACGGCCCGGGACATCTTCGTGACCCGGGGCTACGAGGTCCAGACGGTGCGCCTTTCGGCACGCCCCCTGCTAGGGGACATGGGGGCCGCAGGCGAGGTCGAGGTCGAGGGCTACCTGAGCTGGTTGCACGACCGGCTCGGCGCCCTCGGCGTGAGCTTCCTGGCGCTCGGTCCGCTCTGGCCCCTCGCCCGCCAGCTCGGGCGGGCCGAGCACCTGGCCGCGACCCTGGCACCGTTGCGCTCTCTCAGTTGGTCGGTGATGGTGGCTGCTCCCGGGGAGGGGGTGGACGTGCCGGCGGCCGAGGCTGCAGGCCGGGTGATGGCACAACTGGCGTCGGCCGACGCCGAGGGTCTCGGCAACTTCAACTTCGCCGCAGTGGCCCGGGTCAGGCCCGGGACGCCGTTCTTCCCGGCTGCCTACCACGACGGGCCGGGCACGCTCGGTCTGGGCCTGCAGGCGGCCGGAGTGGTGCGAGCCGCCCTGGAAGGGGGAGCGCCGCTGGGCGAGGTGCAGCGACGGGTTGCCAGTGCCGTTGGAGCGGCCGGGCGTCCACCCGTCGAGCTGTGCATGCGGGTGTGCGAAGAGGCAGGCGTCCGCTTCGGCGGGATCGACCTGTCCCCGGCACCGGCGGGGCCGGACAGCATCGTGGCCGCAATGGAAGGTGCCGGCCACGGCTCCTTCGGGGGCCCGGGGACCCTGGCGCTCTGCGCCGCCGTCACCGCCGGGCTCCGGTCCACGGGGCTGCCCACGTGCGGTTACTGCGGTTTGATGCTCCCGGTGATGGAGGACTCGGTCCTCGCCCGGCGATGGGAGCAAGGACTGGTCGGCATCGACCAGTTGCTCGCCTTCTCGGCCGTCTGTGGCACCGGCCTGGACACCGTACCCTTGCCGGGCGCCACGCCGGCCGCACAATTGGCGCGGGTCGCAACGGACATGGCCAGCCTGGCCGTGCGCTACGACAAGCCGCTGTCGGCGCGCCTCATGCCGTTCCCCGGCGCCCGGGCGGGGGAGCGGACGCGCTTCGCCTCGCCCTACCTCGTCGATGCCGTCACGAAGGCGCTGCCGGCCCCATGAGCGCGGCGCGCAGCCGGCGCTGCGGGCTGGCCGTCTTGCTGCGCAGCGCCGGTAGGGTCGCCTCATGGAGTACTCACATCTGGGTCGTAGCGGCCTGTCCGTCAGCCGGCTCTGCCTCGGCACGATGAACTTCGGTCCCCTCACCGACGAGGCGACCTCCTTCGCCATCATGGACCGGGCCCACGAGCTCGGCGTCAACTTCTTCGACACGGCCAACGTCTACGGTCGCGACGTGGGGCGTGGCGCCACCGAGCAGATCGTGGGCCACTGGTTCGCCCAGGGAGGCGGCCGGCGCGAGCGCACGGTCATAGCCACCAAGCTCTACGGCGGCATGGGCGACTGGCCCAACGAGGGCAAGCTGTCGGCGCTCAACATCCGGCGCGCCTGCGACGAGTCCCTCCGGCGGCTGCAGACCGACTACATAGACCTCTACCAGATGCACCACGTGGACCGGGACACCCCGTGGGAGGAGATCTGGGAGGGGATGGAGACGCTGCGCCACCAGGGCAAGATCCTCTATGCCGGCTCGTCCAACTTCGCCGGCTGGCACATAGCCAAGGCGCAGGAGGCGGCCGACCGCCGCCACTTCCTGGGGCTGGTGAGCGAGCAGTGCATCTACAACCTGCTGCAGCGCGACGTCGAGCGTGAGGTGCTGCCGGCCGCCCTCGACTACGGCCTCGGCGTGATCCCGTGGTCGCCCCTGCACGGCGGCCTGCTGGGCGGCGTGGTCCGCAAGGAGCGTGAAGGCAGGCGGCGCACCGAGGGCCGCGCTGCCGAGACGCTGGCGAACAAGCGCAGCCAGCTGGAGGCCTACGAGGACCTGTGCGCAGACCTCGGCGTCGAGCCGTCGGCCGTGGCCCTGGCGTGGCTGCTTACGCGCCCCGAGGTCACTGCGCCGATCATCGGGCCCCGCACCCCCGAGCACCTCGACGGCGCCATGGCCGCTCTGACGGTGGACCTCGACGACAAGACGCTCGACCGCCTGGAGGAGCTCTTCCCTGGCTACAAGACCTCGCCGGAGGACTTCGCCTGGTGAGGGGCCTATTCCGGGCAGGTTACGCCGGCGTTTGGTAGACAGTGCGATGGCGGTTGACCCGGGCTGGGCCAAGGGGGGACCGGCCCGGGCGCACTCGGTGCCCGACGGGGGCCCGGGCGTGCCCCGATCCCGTTGTCACCCTCTCTCGGTCGTCGTCGGCTCCGTCGCTGGCCCTCCGAGCCCGCCATGGTCCGACGGGGCGCGCGCGACCAGGGCTGGTGCCGGAGCAGCAGTCCGGGCCGGCGCCGCGGCCAGGAGCGCCTTTCGGCACGGCGCAGCCGGGGATGTAGGCTGCCCTGATAGTACGGGGATGTAGGCTGCGCGGGTAATGAAGGCCTCAGCCGCGCTGGTGGTGGGCGACGTCGGCACAGAGGAGGCGGCGGTGCGCGCTGCCCTCGAGGCATGCGACGGCCTGGGTGGCCTCACCCCCGACCTGGCCGTTGTCTTCGTCAGCCGCCACTACCACCGGGAAGCAGCCTATTTCCTGCGTGCTCTCAACGAGGTGCTCGGTCACGTGCCGCTCATCGGGTGCGCAGCCGAGTCCGTGATCGGTGGGGCGCAGGAGGTCGAGGACGCTCCGGCGGTGTCCCTGTGGTTGGCGGCCGGGACCGGCCCGGTGGAGACGTTCTCGGTCGAGCACCTGGCGACCCCGGGGGGAGGTTTGTTCGTCGGGGACCGCTTCGAAGCCGGCGGCGGGCCGTACCTCGTGCTCGCCGACCCATTCGGCTTCCCGGTGCCCGACCTGCTCGCCCATCTCGACGACAATGTGCCGCAGGCGACCGTCATCGGTGGTCTGGCGGGCGCGGGAGAGAGCCTCGGCTCCAGCACCCTTTTCCTCGACGACCAGGTTCTCCGCTCGGGCGCGGTCGTGGCGACGCTGACCGGCGCCCAGGTCGACCTCCTGGTCTCCCAGGGCTGCCGGCCCATCGGCAACCCGTACACGGTCACGGGCTGCGAGGGCAATGTCGTGCACGGCATCGGTGGGCGGCCGCCGTTCCAGAGGCTGCAGGAGCTGGTGGCCACCCTGCCGGAGGCCGACCGCCAACTGCTGGCCGAGGGCGGCCTGCAGGTCGGCCAGGTCATCGACGAGTACCGCCACGAACAACGTCGGGGTGACTTCCTCGTTCACAGCGTCGTCGGGGCCGACCCGGGCTCGGGCGCCATCGTCGTAGGTGCCGACGTCCGCCTCGGGCAGACGTTGCAGTTCCACGTCCGTGATGCGGCTTCGGCGGACGAGGACCTCGTCGAGACGCTCGAGCAGGAAGTGGCCGGGCTGGAGGGCATGGCGGTGCAGGGGGCCCTGGTCTTCACCTGCAACGGCAGGGGCATGAGGCTGTTCGAGCACCCCGACCACGATGCGGCACTCGTCTCCAAGCTCCTCGGAGACGTGCCCGTTGCGGGAGCCTTCTGCGCAGGAGAGCTCGGCCCGGTCGGGGGCAGGAACTTCCTGCACAGTTTCACCGCATGTGTGGCGGTGTTCCGCTGAGCGGGCCAGGGGGCCCCGGCGGCACCGGGTAGGGGGCGGGCCCGGCCCGCCTGTTGAACGGAGGCCCATGTGGCAGACGAGCGCGTGTTCGACGTCGTGGTGATCGGGGCGGGCCCGGTGGGCGAGAACGTGGCTGACCGGGCCACCAGGGGCGGGCTGTCCGCCGCCGTCGTGGAGAACGAGCTCGTCGGTGGCGAGTGCTCCTACTGGGCCTGTATGCCGAGCAAGGCACTGCTCCGCCCGCTGCACGCCCGCCTGGGGGCCCTCAGGGTCGACGGGGCACGCCAGTCGGTCACAGCGGACCTCGACGCGGACGCCGTCCTGGCCCGGCGCGACGGTTTCACCAACCACTGGGACGACGGGGGGCAAGTCGAGTGGCTCCGAGGCGCCGGTGTCGAGCTGGTCCGCGGCCATGGTCGGCTTGCAGGCCCCCGCCGCGTCCACGTCGCCACCCGGTCCGGCCCGCAGCGCCTCAAAGCCCGCCGCGCCGTGGTGGTCGCCACCGGTTCGGCGGGGGCCGTGCCCCCCGTACCGGGCCTGCGTGAGGCCAATGCCTGGACGACGCGGGAAGCGACCAGTGCCCACGAGGTACCAGAGAGCATGCTGGTCCTCGGAGGGGGCGCCGCCGGTTGTGAGCTGGCACAGGTCTTTCGCAGCCTGGGCAGTGCCGTGACCCTGGTGGAGATGGCCGAGCGCCTCCTGCCTGCGAACGAACCCTTCGTCGGGGAGCTCCTCGGCCAGGCGATGCAGGCCATGGCCGTGGATGTCCGCACGGGCCGGGCCGTCACCTCGGTGGAGCGCGAAGGCCACGGCTACGTGCTGGACATCGGGGGCGAGCGGGTGCGGGGGCGCCGGCTGCTGGTGGCCGCAGGCCGCCGCCCGCGCACCGACGACATAGGCCTGGAGACGGTGGGCCTGGCACCGGGGTCCTGGCTGGAGGTGGACGACTCCATGGCGGTAGAAGGCGTCGACGGGGGTTGGCTTTTCGCCGTCGGCGACGTGAACAGGAGGGCACTGCTCACGCACCAGGGCAAGTACCAGGCCCGGGTGTGCGGCGACTACATCGCAGCGCTGGCCCGGGGGGAGGCCAAGCCGGGTGATGGCGCGCTTGCCCCCTGGGGGAAGTACAGGGCGACCGCTGACCACGCCGCCGTGCCCCAGGTCGTGTTCACCGATCCCGAGGTGGCGGCGGTGGGTTTGACGCAGGCTCAGGCCCGGGGTGCCGGGCTGGATGTCGAAGTAGTCGACTACGAGCTGGGCGACGTCGCCGGCGCAGCGCTCCTCGCCGACGGTTACGGCGGCCGGGCCCGCATGGTGGTGGACCGCAGCCGCGAGGTCGTCGTCGGTGCGACCTTCGTCGGCGCGGGCGCGAGCGAGCTGGTGCACGCAGCCACCGTGGCTGTGGTGGGCGAGGTCCCGCTGGAACGTCTCTGGCACGCCGTCCCGTCGTACCCGACAGTCAGTGAAATCTGGTTGCGGCTCCTCGAGACCTACGGTCTCTAACCCGGCAGGCCCGACGGTCCCAAACTGACGCGAGGGGGGCCGCACCGGCGCGGCAGCGCTCGGGCGCGGCGGGGCGCCACGCGCGAGGTGCCTTTGCCGTCAGTCGTTGTCGCAACCGCCCTTGACCGCGGGAGCCATAACCGTTATGGTGAATGTTAGCGTTCTCAAAGAAACCGGGGGAGAGACTTGGCTCGTTCGCGCACGCACTGCTCAGCGGTGCGCCTAGGGCGTCGAGGTACACGTCAGGTACCCTGGCCCGTAGTCCGGCCTCACGCCGCGGGCCGAGCCGGCCAGCCCCCGGTTCTGGTGTCTATGCCTTATCTCAAGGCTGTTCCCGTCGCCGCAGCCATGGCCGGTCGCTCTCCTGCCCGCGTGCCGGGCCGGCACCCGGGTGCGCCCATCGAGGTGGAGGGTCACCGCCGGCGAAATCACCATCGATCACTTGACGACCCGATCCCAGGATGTTAGCGTTCTCATCACCTACAGCCCTGACTGATCGCTCGGAGCCAGCTCCGACCGGAGGGGCAGCAATTGCAGGAGATGCGGTCTCCGCCGGGCCGGCTCACCGGTCTCACGAGGCCGCAGCCGGCCCTGCCCGCAGACAGCCCTGGGTCGGGGCAGCGCGAGCCGCATCCGTGAACCGTCGCGGCCGTGTCGTCGCGACGGCAGGGTAGCCAACCGTGGCCGCGAGCGGCCAATCACCATATTTCAGGAGGCAGAGCAGTGAACGAACTGAACCGACGCCGCCCAGGCGCCAAGACCTCGGCCATGCTGACGGCCGTCGCCTTGGCCGGCAGTGCCGCCGTCCTCTCCGGGCCGGGGGTTGCCGCCGCCGCGCCCGCTGCGCACGCCCAAGCGGCGCTCATACCGGCGAGCCTGCACCCGCCCACCTTCAACGACTCCAAGCTGTTCGGTTTGCGCAACGCCCTCCATCGGGCGATGCAGGGCAAGAGCATGAGAGGGGTCGACACCTGGGAGGTGGTCAACATCCTGGCCACCTATTGGGTGGCCGGCAAGGACGGTGACGCTGCGGCAGCGAGCGAGCTCGGCATCCCGGCGCACTTCGAAGGCCCGTCGCAGGGCCAGCTCACGACCCAGGTCTCCGAGTACGAGACGCTGGCGTCCACCGGCGCAACGGGTTACTTCACCTCGGTCATCGACCCCGTCTCCGAGGGCAATATCATCAACAAGGCGGTGGCAAAGGGTGTCGACGTCGTGGCCATCGACTCGCCCGTGCCGAGGAAGGACGCCAACACCTTCGTCTACATCGGCACGCCCAACATCGCCGCCGGCCATGCCGCCGGGGAGGCCATGCGCAAGGCCCTGCCGCACGGGGGCGACGTGGCGATCCTGACGGGCTCGCTCACTGCCACGAACTCGCTGCAGAGGATCCAGGGCTTCAAGGCCGCCCTGGCCGGTTCGGGTATCAAGGTGGTCACCGTCGCCAACGACAACGGCGCAGCCGGCCAGGCCGCAACCAATGCCGACACCGTCATCGCCAGCGACGCGAACCTGAAGGGCATCTACGGGGTCTACTCGTACGACGGCCCGGCGGCAGCGGTCGCAGTGAAGGCAAAGGGCGACATAGGCAAGATCAAGGTCGTCGCCGACGACACGGAGCCGGGCACGATCACCGGCCTGCGCGACGGAGCAATATACTCCTCGATAATCCAGCAGCCCTTCATGCAGGGCTACCTGGGCGCGTATGTGACAGCAGCCATGCACGTACTGGGCACGGCCAACGTGGCACGGATAATGCGGCCGTACCTGACAGCGCCGGGCACGGCCAGCGCCTCCCCGCAGATAAGCACCGGAGTGGGCACCCTCACCAAGGCCAACCTGGCGGCCGATCTCTCCTACCAAGCCAAGATCAACAAGTACTAGGAGATGGCGGCTCCCGGAAGTACGGTAGCCGCGGCTGCCGACGCCGGTGAGGAGCTCGTCCTCACCGGCGTCAGCAAGCAGTACGGCTCCACCGTGGTGCTCGACGTCGCGCACCTGGTCCTGCGCCGAGGCGAGGTCGTCGCCCTTGCCGGAGAGAACGGCGCAGGCAAGTCAACGATGATGGGCATCGTGTCCGGAGCCGTGCAGGCGGACAGCGGTACGGTCTCGGTCTGCGGGCGGGTGCTGCACGGCGGCCCCCTCGAGGCGCAGCGGCTGGGCGTCGCGATGGTGTCGCAGGAGTTCCCGCTCGTCGGCCAGTTGAGCGTGGCCGAGAACCTGCTCCTCGGAAAGAGGCCCGGCGGCAACCGGGCGCTGGTCGACCGGAAGGCTCTTGACGCCGAGGCGCGCCGGATGCTGCAACGGGTCGGCCTGCAGGTCTCCACCCGCCGCCGTGTCGACATGCTGGCCGTGGGCCAACGCCAGTTGCTCGAGATCGCCAAGGCCCTGGGGCACGAGCCCGTGGTCCTGATACTCGACGAGCCGACCTCGGCACTGGCCGAGGCGGAGTCCAAGCGGGTGCTCGAGATAGCACGCGAGCACGCCGCGAGTGGCGGCATCGTCGTCTTCGTCGGCCACCGGATGCACGAGGTGCTGGCGGTGGCCGACCGGGTCGTGGTGCTGCGCAACGGCCGGGTCGTGGCGGACATGCCGGCCCGGGAAGCCACGGAGGCCCGCATGGTGCGCGCCATGGTCGGCCGCGAGCTCGAGGTGCTGCACCTCGATGGGGCTGCCGGCACGGCAGGCACCCCCGCCTTCGAGGCCCGCCGGCTCTGTGCCGCCAACCTGGGGCCGGTCGACCTCGAGGTCGGTGCCGGCGAGGTCGTGGGCGTGGCCGGGCTCATGGGGGCCGGGCGCAGCCGCCTGCTCCACGTGCTCGCCGGCGCCATCCCGGCGACGTCGGGCGAGATGAGCCTGGACGGGGCCCGGTACTCCCCCCGCAGTACGAGGGACGCTGTGGCCGCGGGTGTCGGCCTGGTGCCAGAGGACCGCAAGACCCAGGCACTGCTGCTCGACTCACCCATACGCTGGAACGCCACCCTGGCCGTGGCCCGCCGCGTCGCCTGGCGCCGCCTGGTGCTCACTCCCCGCCGTGACCGGGCAGCGGCGGCGGGCATCGTCGCCGCTGCCAGCGTCCGCTGCCGAACCCCCGAGCAGACCGCCCGGTCCCTGTCGGGCGGCAACCAGCAGCGGCTGGTGTTCGGGCGGTGGATGGCCGTCGGCCCCCACTTGCTCCTCTTGGACGAGCCGACACGGGGCGTGGACGTGGGGGCCAAGGCCGAGATCTACAAACTCGTCGCAGAACAACGAAGGAAGGGCATGGCGATTCTCGTGGCATCCTCAGAGCTGGAAGAGCTCTTGACCATCTGCGACCGGATCGTGGTCATGCGCCGTGGGCGCATCGCCGCCACGCTGGCGCGGGCGGAGTTCTCCAAAGAACGCGTGATCGCCGCTGCCGCTCTGGACTCAGGGGCCCGGCTGTGAGCGGCGGTGCTGTTCCCGGGCAGGAAGGTGCGGTGGCCGCCGGGCCGCCGGGCCCGACCGCCACGCCAGGGGCCGGCCGCTCAGCCGTTGCGCCAGCGCAGGTGGCTGACACGGCGCCGGTAACCGGGGAAGGCGTAGCCGCCGGGGGTGCCCGGGCTGGCGCTACCGGTGCCGGCAAAGCCATCGCGGGCCGGGCGCTGAAGGGCATGGTCGACATCCCCGAGATAGGCATCGTCCTGGCCGTCGTGCTGGCGTTCGTGGTCTTCGCCTCCATCAACCCGCTCGTGGCCAGCGTCTCGGAGTTGCAGAACCTGGGCGTGGACCTCGCCGGCTTCGGCATCCTGGCGATCGGCGAGAGCTTCACCATCATCACCGGCGGGATCGATCTCTCCCCGGGCTCGCTCACCGCCTTCTTCTGCGTCATCTCGGCCTGGTTGCTGGCCACCGCGCACCTGCCCGTGCTGCTGGTCTTCGTGGTGACGGTGCTCTTCGGTGCCCTGTGGGGCCTGTGGCACGGCTTCCTCATCACCAGGCTGGGCATCGCACCCTTCGTAGCCACGCTCGTGACGTTCATATTCGCAGCCGGCGCAAACGAGGCCATCGCCCCCAACCCCATACCGTTCGCCAACACGACCTTCCTGGCGGTGGCCGGCTCCAACGTGGCCCGGGTCCCCGTAGCCGTGCTCGTGCTGGTGGCGATAGCCCTGGTGGCCTGGTTCTTCCTGGAGAGGACCTACGTGGGAAGGGAGATCTACGCTGTGGGGGGCAACCGCGAGGCGGCCAGGCTGGCCGGCATCCCCACGGCCCGCCGCACCGTCACCGCCTACATGGTGAGCGGAGCCTGCGCCGGGGTCGTGGGCATAATCGTGGCCTCCCACCTGACTTCGGGCACGGCGGACAGCGTGAGCGGCTGGGAGCTGATCGCCATTGCCGCTGCCGTGATCGGCGGGGTGAGCCTGGCCGGTGGCCAGGGTCGCGTTGTCGGTGTCGTGGCCGGGGCGGCGCTGCTTGTCGTGCTACGTGACGGCCTGGTGGCCGTCAACGTCAACGCGTACTACCAGTCGATGGTGGTGGGTGTGGTCCTGTTGGTGGCCATCGTCCTCGACCGTTTCAGAGCCCGGCGGCTCGAGCGGTCAGGCGGCTCCACCAAGGGCGTGCCGACGGCACGCGCAGGCCGTGAGAGCGATGCCGCCGCTGCCGGGGCCCCCCTACCCGGCCTGGCGTCGCTGGGCGGCCCGGAGGCGTCGTCTGAGGAAGCGCAGCCGAAGCAACCCGCGTACTGACGGCACGGAAGGTGGCCCGGGCAACCCCCGGGGCCCGGGCCACCACGCGTCCACCGGTGGGCCGCTCTTGCGGCTATGGCCGGGCCCTGGAACTAGAGCCGGCGACGGGTAAGCATATGGGTATGGCCGACCGCCCCTTCGTACCTCTGCCCGGTTCCGCACGTCCCACCCCCCGCCACGAGAGGCTCGGTGAGGCTGCACCGGGCGGCGAGCGCGCCGTGGTCACCGTCTACATGCGCGGGCCGGAGCCGGTCGCCGGCCGTATGAGCAGGCAGGAGTACGCAGCCGTCCATGGGGCGTCCCGTGAGGACGCAGACGCGGTGGTGGCTTTCGCTGCCGAGCGCGGCCTGAGCGTCACCGACGTCGACCTGGCGAGGCGAAGGGTCGAACTGGGCGGTGAGGCGAGTGCCCTGGCTGCGGCCTTCGCCGCCAGGCTCGGGCGTTACCGCACCCCCGAGGGCGAGGAGTACACCGCCGTTGAGGGGGATCTCATGGTCCCGGCAAGCCTGCTCGGCGTGGTGACCGGAGTGTTCGGTCTCGACCAGCGGCCCCAGGCCCGGCCCCACTTCCGGCCTGCAGCCGACACCGCCATCCAGTACACGCCGGCCCAGGTCGCGACGGCGTACGCCTTCCCGGTGGCCGGTCCCTCCGGTGGCCAGGGCGAGTGCGTGGCGATCGTCGAACTGGGCGGTGGTTTCCGCCAGGCGGATCTGCAGGCCTATTTCTCCTCGCTCGGCCTGCCCCTCCCGTCGGTCGAAGCCGTCGGCGTGCTGGGGGCGACCAACAGCCCCGGCCAGCCCAACGGCCCGGACGGCGAGGTGATGCTCGACATCGAGGTGGTGGGCTCCGTGGCTCCCGGGGCTGCGGTCGCCGTCTATTTCGCTCCCAATACGGACCAGGGCTTCATCGACGCCGTGACGACGGCGGTCAACGACGGCACCCGCAAGCCCTCCGTGGTGTCCATCAGCTGGGGCAGCACCGAGAGCACCTGGAGCGCTTCCGCCATGAAGCAGATGGAGCAGGCCTTCGCCGCGGCTGCGGCCATGGGTGTCACCGTGACCGTGGCCGCCGGGGACAACGGCTCAGGCGACGGGGTGAACGACGGCCTCGCGCATGTCGACTTCCCCGCCTCGGCCCCCCATGCCCTCGGCTGCGGTGGCACGCACCTGGTGGCTTCGGGTGCGATCATCGAGGCCGAGACGGTGTGGGACGACGGTCCCGGCGGCGGGGCCACGGGCGGTGGCGTGAGCGCCGTTTTCGCAGTGCCGGCGTACCAGCAGGGGGCCGGGGTGCCGCCGTCGGCCAACCCGGGCCGGGGCGCGGGGCGGGGGGTGCCCGACGTGTGCGGTGACGCCGACCCGGCCACGGGCTACGTGGTACGGGTCGACGGCCAGACCATGGTCATCGGAGGCACGAGCGCGGTCGCCCCGCTCTGGGCCGGCCTGGTCGCGCTCCTCAACGAGGCCCTGGGGCGCCCGGTCGGCTTCCTGCAGCCCTTCCTGTACTCCGCCGCCGCAGCCCCGGGCCTGAGGGACATCACCAAGGGCTCCAACGGGGCGTACTCCGCCGGCCCCGGCTGGGACGCCTGCACCGGCCTGGGATCGCCGGACGGTACGAAGCTGCTGGCGGCGCTAGGGCGCCAGAAGGCCTGACCTGGAGGTCGAGCGCAGGTAGTCGGCGCAGCGCGCCGCCAGGGCCATGATCGTGAGAGCCGGGTTGGCCGAGCCCTGCGTGGGCAGGACGCTCCCGTCGGTGACGAACAGGTTGGGCACCGCGAAGGTGCGCAGGTCGGCGTCGACGACGCCTTGCTCGGGCGAGGCGGCCATGCGGCAGCCGCCAACGAGGTGGGCGTACCGCTTGACGGTTATGACCTCCTCGGCACCGGCCGCCCGCAGGATGTCCTCCATGACGGACTGGGCGGCCTTCTGGAGCAGTTTGTCGTTGGCGCATTCGGAGTGCGAGAAGTTTGCCACGGCCAGGCCGTGCGCGTCCTTGTCGTCGGCCAGGGTCACGCCGTTGCGCTGCTGGGGCAGGAGCTCGCACAGCGACCCGAGCACGGCCCAGTGCACGTAGTCGCGCATGTACTCGCGCATGACCTCGCCCCAGTGCCCCTGCGCCGTCACGTGCTCGGAGTAGGTCACCGGCAGCGGTGAGACGTTCTGGATGGCGAAGCCGCGCTTGTAGTCCTTGGACAGGTCGGTCTCGTAGAACTCCTCGCATGTGACCTCGGGCGGAGGTGCCTTGTACATCCTGATCTCTTCGGAGAAGCGCCCCGCCGTCTGCGGCGCGCCCTGGACCATGACGTAGCGCCCGACCTGGCCGTAGTCGTTGCAGAGCCCGTCACGGAACGCACTGGACGCCGACAACAACAGCAGGCGCGGCGTCTCGATGGAGTAACCGGCCACCGCCACCATGCGCGCCCGCTGGAAGTAGCCGGCACCCTCGTGGAAGTAGCGAACGCCCTTGGCCCGCCCGGCGCTCACCACCACCTCGTAGACCATGCAACCGGGCCTGATCTCGGCCCCGTGGGCCAGGGCGTCGGGGATGTGGGTGATGAGCGGGGAGGCCTTCGCGTTGACCTTGCAGCCCTGCAGGCAGAAGCCGCGGTATATGCAGTGGTTGCGGTGGCCGAAGCGCCCGTTGGGGATGGCAACGGGCCCGACTTTCGCGCGCAGGCCGAGCTTGGTCGCCCCGCGCCTGAAGATCTCGCCGTTTGGGCCGAGAGGATGAGCGTTGTGAGGGTAGCCGTGGGGGTCGCCCCACGGCCAGTGCTCGCCCGCCGCCGGCAGCTCCTCCTCGATCTGCTCGTAGTAGGGCTTGAGATCCTGGTAGCCGATCGGCCAGTCGGCGCCCACGCCGTCACGGGTCATGGTCTCGAAGTCCGAAGGATGCAAGCGTGGCACGTAGCCGGCGAAGTGGACCATCGATCCTCCGACGCCCCGGCCGGAGTTGTTGGAGCCCATCGCCACGGGGTCGTCACCGGATATCACCCTCGGCTCGGTCCAGTACAACTTGTTGGAGCCGGCCTCGTCGCTCACCCAGTCGGCGTCGGGGTCCCACCACGGCCCGGCGTCGAGAGCCACGACGCTGAAGCCGGCCCGGGCCATGCGCTGGGCCAGCGTCGCGCCGCCCGCACCGCAGCCGACGATCACGAGGTCGACCTCGTCGTCGTGGTCGTAGCGACGCATCTGGCGGCGTAGCTCCCAGTTGGTGCGCTGCTGGCCCGTCGGCACCAGCCAGGCCGACTCGTTGCGCTCGCGCACGGCCTTGTCGGAGAACCGGCTCAACGGTTGTCCGCCTCGGTGCCGGTCCTGACAGCGTGGGAACGCTTGGCCCGCTCCACCCGGGTGGCCCAGGGCACCGGGTCGCCCGCGCGCTGTTCGGCCACCTCCCACGGCTCCCTCCAGCCCGGGCGCAGGACCTTGTACCCGCGCGGGTAGGCGGGCCCGCCGAAACCGATCTCGTTCCAGGCCAGAGGATGGGAGTAGAAGGCACTGCAGGCGTAGCGGGACCAGAGCGACCACACGTGCTTCGCCGGCAGCGAGTACCAGGCCCCCTCGGCGTCCTGGACGCCCTGGACCACCTGGCCCCGCTCCTCCAGCGAGCACGCGTGGAAGCGGCGCCCGAAGCTCTGCTCGGCGTCGTCGTCGAGGAACAGGAGCGATTCGCGCCACGCGACGGCGTCCTCGGGCATGGCCTCGTGGCGCCAACCGTCGGTCTGCCCGGCGTGGAGCCTGGCGTCGACCATCGCGAGCACCGGTACCCGGGGCTCCTCGTGCTGGCCGAGGATGACGTCGAGCAGCGCACCGGCCGTCTCGGCCTCGGCCAGGCCGAAGAACTTCAGCTCCGGGGTGTTCTCCAGGCGGTCCATGACAAGCTTGCGGGTCTGCTCGTCCCAGTAGCGGCGCTGCCCCAGCACCTCGTACCCCTCGAAGCGTCCCTTGCCGCCCGGGGTGGTGCCTTCGGGGTAGGGGAGGCGCCGGCTCACTGGTCCGAGCCCTCCCGCCGCAGGAGGCCGGCGAGCAGCCCCATGCCTCCCACCAGGCTGGCGAGCAGGGGGGCGAACACCGGCGGCCCCATCTCGAGGTTGTAGCGCAGGTTCTGCCGCAACCCCCCCGGCTTCTGGGCTATGCCCCGCCAGTGCAGGTAGGTGCCCTGCAGACCGTTTGCCACGATCAGGGCCGACATGAGGGGCAGCACCGTGCGCGCCGCGCGTGCGGAGACTACGCCGGCGATGCCGGCCGGGATTGCGGCCGGCACGACGATCACGGGCAGCCACATCATCTTGTTGCCGAAGCTCGCGCCGTCGTGCGAGGTCCAGATCTCGACAGCGGTGATGGCGGCGCCCATGGCGGTCAGGCCCGACATGGTCTTTTCGAACCTGCCGGTACGGATGTCGTTCACGAGTTGGACGGCGCCCGTGGCGGCGCCCGGCATGCCGCGGGCCGGTGCAGCCGGTGCCGCCGGAGCGGTGGTTGTCAAGAGTGAAGCCTCCTCGTGTGTCTGTGCACATGCCCCGCCCGATGCCCCGCCCGTCCTCGGGGCTCCCGGCCCGACTGGGCCGGTCCGACTGGGCCGGGCCGACTGGGCCGGGCAGTCCGGCCGGGGCCGGCGGAGCTACCTGGAGCCGCGCCCGGTACCGGGCAGGAGCTCCTGGACCTTGGTCCTGATGCCGGTCAGCACCACCTGCCAGCCGTTCTCGTCGCCGGCCAGCATGGCGCGGGTCATGTTCTTGACCTGGTCCCAGTCGGCGTGGGGCGGTATGGGCGGGTAGTTGGGGTCCGTCCTCACGTCGAGCACGGTCGGCACGTCGGCGCACAACGCCTCGGCCCAGGCATCGCCGAGGTCGCCGTCCTTGCCGACGTCGATCGCGTGCAGGCCGAGCGAGCGGGCGAAGGCGGAGAAGGCCACGTCGGGCAGCGACTGGCTCTCGACGAACTTGGGCGACCCCTCCATGGCCCGCATCTCCCAGGTGACCTGGTTGAGGTCGTTGTTGTGGAAGACGCAGACGACCAGGCGCGGGTCCTCCCACTGCTGCCAGTAGCGCCGGATCGTGATGAGCTCGGCCATCCCGTTCATCTGCATGGCCCCGTCGCCGACGAGTGCGATCACCGGCCGGTCCGGGTGGGCGAACTTGGCCCCGATGGCGTAGGGCACGCCAGGGCCCATAGTCGCCAGGTTGCCCGAGAGCGAGCCTCGCATCGTGCCCCTCATCCGCAACTGCCTGGCGTACCAGTTCGCCGCGCTTCCCGAGTCGGAGGTGACGATGGCGTCCTCGGGCACCCGCAGGGACAGCTCGTGCACCACCCTCATGGGGTTGACCATGTCGGTGGCACCCGACTCGACGTGGGCCTCGCGGTCCATCACCTCCCACCAGCGGCGCACGCCGGACTCGATCTTCTCCCGCCACGAACGGTCTTGCTTGCGCTGCAGGTGCGGCAGCAGGGCGGTCAGGGCGGCCTTCGCGTCGGCGACGATGTTGACCTCGTAGGGGTAACGCAGCCCGACGAAGGTCCCGTCGAGGTCCACCTGCACCGCCCGGGCCTGGTCGAGCTGGGGCATGAACTGGGTGTAGGGGAAGCTGGAACCGACGGTCAGCAGCGTGTCGCAACCCATCATCATCTCGTAGCTCGGGCGGGTGCCGAGCAGGCCGATGGCGCCGGTGACGAATGCCAGGTCGTCCGCCAGGACGTCCTTGCCGAGGAGGGCCTTGGCCACGCCGGCACCGAGCACGTCGGCCACCTCGGACACCTCTTTGGCTGCCCCTCTTGCGCCCTGGCCGACCAGGATGGCGACCTTGCTGCCCCTGTTCAGGATTTCGGCGGCCGCCCGGATTGCATCGTCGTCGGGCGCCACCCGCGGCCGGGCCATGCCAAGGCTCGAGGGCACCTGCTTGAAGGCGTGCGCCGGCGCCGTCCACTTGGCCTCCTGCAGGTCGGAGGGCACGATCACGCACGTCGGAGACCTGGTTGCGATGGCGGTGCGCAGCGCCCTGTCCACCAGGTTGGGGAACTGCTCGGGCACCATCGCAGTCTGCACGAACTGGTGGCAGCAGTCCTTGAACAGTGTGAGCAGGTCGACTTCCTGCTGGTAGGAGCCGCCCATCGCCGAGCGGCTCGTCTGGCCGACGATGGCCACCACCGGGACGTGGTCGAGCTTTGCGTCGTAGAGCCCGTTGAGCAGGTGGATGGCGCCCGGGCCGGAGGTGGCCATGCAGACACCGACCCGGCCGGTGAACTTGGCGTAGCCGACCGCTTCGAAGGCGCTCATCTCCTCGTGGCGGGACTGCACGAACATGGGCTTGTTGCCCGCCCTGCCGAAGGCCCCGAGGATGCCGTTGATCCCGTCACCGGGATAAGCGAACACCAGCTCGACATCCCACTCGCGCAGCCTCGACAGGATGTAGTCGGCGACGGTCGTTTCCTGAGCCATCTGGCGCTCCTCCTGTTGTCCTGACCGGGCCCCGATGTCCAGTGGGAGCGGGCACGCCACCGGTCGACAGAGCCTGGCGGCCCCACACTGATGTACCCGGCGGCTCAGCCCCTAACCGTCAGAGCCACCTCACCCCCCACGGCCGGCACCCCGCCACGACGGCCGGCGATGCGCCTCGCGGCACCGAGGCCGATCGCGGCGGCGACGCCGCAGGCCGCAGCGCCGGCACCGAGGCCCATCCTGGCCCCTGCCACGGCGATGACCCAGCCGATCAGGGGGCCACCGACCGGGGTCGAGCCGAGGAAGGCGACGGCCCACAGGGCCATGACCCGCCCCCTCATCGAGGGCTCGGCCACTAGCTGGAGGGTCGAGTTGCCGGTGGCGAGGAAGGACACGCTGCCCCACCCGACCAGGCCCAGGGCGACGTACTCGGCGGCGAGCACGGGGGACACAGCCGCCAGGAGGATGGCGGCACCGAACACGGCAGCGCCGATGGTCAGCGGCCGCAGGCCGGTGCGGCCCCGGGTGGCGGTGAACAGACCACCGAGGACGGCACCCGCACCCATGGCCGCCGTCAGGAAGCCGTATGTCTCGGGCCCCCCGTGGAACGTACTGCCCGCCAGGACGGGCAGGCTGACCTGGAACTCGTAGGCGATGGTGCCCACCAGGGCCATCATGAGCAGGGGTACGCCGATGCGCGGCTCGTGACGCACGTAGCGCAGCCCCTCGCGCATCTGCCCCTTGGCCCGGGTGGCGGGAGGGCTCGGCTCGAGCGCGCCGAGGTCCATCGAGGTCAGCGAGTAGACCACGGCCACGAAGCTGGCGGCGTTGAGCAGGAAGCAGGCGCCGGCGCCCGCCACGGCGATGAGAATGCCGGCGACGGCGGGCCCGACGGCGCGGGCGGCATTGACCATGGTCGAGTTGAGGCTCACGGCATTGCGGACGTTGCCAGCGCCGACCATCTCGAGCACGAAGGCCTGGCGGGCCGGGTTCTCGAAGGTGTTGTTGAGGCCGAGCGCCAGAGCGAGCACGCACAGTTCCCAGAAGGTGATGGCGTTGGCGAGGGCGAGCACGCCCAGGACCAGGGCCTGCACGCCCATCAGGGCCTGGAGGTAGACCATGAGCCGGCGCTTGTCGGTACGGTCGGCGATGACGCCCGCGTAGGGCCCGAGCACGAGCACGGGCAGGGTCTGGACGGCGACGACCAGGCCCAGGTCGGTGGCCGACCCGGTGAGGCTGTACACGAGCCAGGACTGGGCCACCGACTGCATCCAGGTCCCGACCAGCGAGATGGACTGGCCTATGAAGTAGCGCCGGAAATTCGGCACCGAGAGCGCTGAGAAGGTCCGCCTCAACTGGTTGAGCGCCCTGGCTCTCACCGACGGTCTCCCGGGGTGTACGCCTGGGCCCTGAGGGTGTCTGCCAGCCGTTCGAGCACGGGTGTGGCGGCAGCCAGCGCCCGGCGCTCCTCGTTCGTCAAGGCCTCCATCAGCACCGAGAGGGCATCGTCGCGTTCGGAGAGCACCCGGCCGACGAGCCGCCGGCCCTGCGGCGTCGCCTGGACCAGCGACACCCGCCTGTCGTCGCCCTGGTGGCGCTCCAGCAGGCCGGCGGCCACGAGCCTGGGCACCATGCGCGACAGCATCGTCGGGTTGACCCCGCAGAAGGTGGCCATGTCCGACATCGAGGCGGGCCCACGCTTGACTGCGACCAGGACCAGGTCGACCTCAGTGGCCGTAAGGCTGCCTGCCGACGACGTGGGCCGCAGCCACCGCGACATCCGGGCGACGGCGATCCGCAGGCGGCCTGCGGCCACGTCAGCACCTGCGGCGATGGGTGGCCGGGCCTCGTCCCCGCCGGCGCTCGTCCGAGCTTCCCCGGTCCTGTCCTTGTCCGCCTCGTCTTTCAAGGCGGCGCCCAGCCCTGTCTCCACTGCCACCTGCGTGCCGGTCCTCTCCCTAGGGTCGATTGCTTGCTAGCAAGCATGTTACTGCAGCTCTGGAACCTCTCGGGAGGCCTGCCTACCACAACTGATGTCTCACCGGTGATACTATGTGGTGGTGAGCGAGGTGACGATCCGGGATTTGCGCAATCACGGCGGTGAGGTCATTGACCGTGTAGAGCGAGGCGAGCGGTTGACCGTGACCCGTGACGGACGCCAGGTCGCTGAGCTACGACCTCTCGGGCCGCTTCCTGCGAAGGCTGGAGTACTGGTCGAGCGCTGGTCCCGGCTGCCTCGAGTCGAGCCGGAAGGCCTTCGCCGGGACCTCGACCAGGTGCTCGACGCCGGCTTGTGACCGAGCGGGGGCTCCTCGACACGTCGACCGTGGTCCTCCTCGGCCGACTGGATGCCCGTGACCTTCCCGACGAGCTGCTCATCGCCACGATCACCCTCGCCGAGTTGTCGGTGGGCCCGCTGGTCACGACCAACCGTAAGGAGCGAGCCGCCCGCCAAGCCGTGCTCCAGCAGGCCGAGGCGGACTTCCACCCCATACCGTTCGACGCCGACGCCGCCCGGGCATTCGGCCGCGTGGCCGCCTCCTTGCGAGCGGCCGGCCGCAAGGTGCAGGCCCGCAGCTATGACGCCATGATCGCTGCGGTCGCCATCGCCAACGAGCTTCCCCTCTTCACCGTCAACCCCGGCGACTTCACCGGCATCGAAGGACTCGACCTTCGGTCGCTCGAGCACCCCGACCAAGACCACCGCTCGCGCTGAGCGCCCATGATGGCCAACCGACGAAGTCGTGCCAGCACAGCCGCGCCCGCACGAAATCGGCGGTCCCGGGCACTGTCCGGGCGGGCGCCCTCAGCGAGAGCGGTCCGGGCGGGGGTCGTCAGGCATGCGATGGCGGGGCGGGCCCCCCGCTGCCATCGCCGCCTTCCACAGCGCGAGCACCGGTCCCTCCTGGTCGGGGAAGGCCAGCTCGTGCCCTGGTGGCAGCTCGTCGAGCCCCATCCAGCGGACCTCGCTCACCTCGGTGGGGCCCGGGCGCGGGTTGTCCGGCCCCGCCAGTTCGGCGAAGTAGTAGAGGTTGAGCGTCGACTCCTCCACGCCGTCGTCGCCGGGCGGCCCATAGGTGTCCATCCACATCCCCGCCAGGGCGGTCACGTCGATGGCCAGGCCCGTCTCCTCCTCGAGCTCGCGTACTGCGGTCAGCACCGGGTGCTCGCCGGGCTCGCAGAAGCCCCCGGGTATGTCCCAGCGTCCCGCCCAGGGGTCGTGGGCTCGCCGGACCAGGAGCAGCTTCCCCTGGTAGGTGACCAGGGCCCCGGAGCACGGCTTGGGGTTGCGCCAGTGGCTGGTCCCGCATGCCTGGCAGGTGACGGGAGGGTGCTTGGGCAGGGGCGCGGCACAGCCGGGGCAGAACACACCGGCATGGTACGGGCCGGAGCAGCCGGGCCGGTGTGCCCCCGGCTCTTACGACGGTGCGCCTAGGCCGGCTCCAGCAGTGGGCGTGCCCGGCGCGCCCGGCGGCCGTCGGGGATCACGAACACCAGCGGCACCATCGCGGCCAGCAGGACGGCCAGCAGGAAGAAGGACTTGGTGAGGGTGGCAACCTCGTGCCCGGTGTGGGCGGCAACCGACGTGGCGAGGGAGATGCCGATGATGGCGCCCCCCTGCCGGGCCGCTCCCCTCAACCCGGTTATGGCTCCCACGTCGTCCGGGGCCAGTTCGATCGATGCGTTGTTGGCAGCCGGTGCAGACAGCCCGGTCCCCAGGCCCGTGAGAGTGGCGCCGAGCGTGAGCCAGACGTACGGGGATACCAGTTGCGGCGGGCTGGCGATCATGACCAGGCCACCGGATATCAGCGCGATGCCGGCGATGATGGGCAGCCGGTAGCCCGTGCGGTGGATGAGCACCGATGCCGTGACGGCGAGCAGGATCTCACCGATCGCCCTGGCCGTGAGCAACGTGCCGGACGCGAGGGGGCTGAGCCCGTAGCGCTCCTCGGCGAACAGCGGCACGAGCGACCCGAACCCGATGGCGCAGGCGCCCCAAACGAAGTTGATGGCGTTGGTGGCAGGGAAGACCCGGCCTCTCAGAAGGTGGACCGGGATGAGCGGGTCCTCGACCCGGGAGCAGTGGCGCAGGAACTGGCGGCCCAGGGCGATGGCAGCGAGCGCTGGTAGGAACACCGAGGGCGAAGTGAGCCCGGCCGACTTGTCGCCGATGTCCGTGACGGCCAGCATGAGCCCGAGGGCGGCCCCGCCCATGAGGAACGCCCCCGCCAGGTCGGGGCGGATCTGGCGGCGGCCGGTCGAGGGCAGCACCTTCCAGGCCAGGAGCGTGAAGGCCACTCCGATGGGCACGTTGACCAGGAAGACGCCCCGCCAGGTCCAGGTGGTGAGGATTATGCCCCCGATGATCGGCCCGACCAGCGCCCCGAGCGGGAAGATGCTGGAGAACATGCCCAGGGCCTTCTGGCGGTGCTGCGGGGGGAAGATCTCCATCACGATGCCGCTGGCCGCCGGCATGAAGGCGGCGCCACCGGCGGCCTGCACCACCCGCAGCGCGATCAGCAGGCCGATATCGCCCGCCATTCCGCACAGCAGGGAGCTGGTGGTGAACAGCACGGCGGCGCCAAGGAAGACCCGCTTGCGGCCCAGGTTGTCCGCCACCCGGCCTGCGATGGGCATGGCGACGACGAGGCCCAGCTGGTACGCGGTCATGGTCCAGCTCGTCCAGTTGAGCCCGGCGTGCATCGCCCGGTTGAGAGTGGGCAGCCCCGTGGCCACGATGGTGCCGTCCAGCGATGACATGAAGAGCGCGATCGAGCAGACGGCGAACACGAGCCACGGCGCCCCGCCCCGCCCACTGCCGGTGGGCGCCGGCGCCTCCGGGGTGCCCGTGGGGTTGGGCCGCCCGCCGGCGGACCGGCCGATGTG
>JAJZIY010000006.1 GCA_021828475.1 Actinomycetes bacterium | reverse complement strand
GTTCTCCGTGCTTAGAGTCGGCCCGGAAGAAGGCGAACTTGAGAACGAAGCCGCAGGTCATTCGCCTTCCCTGATTTCCGGCACGCCGCGTTGCGCGATGAGGAAAAGCGCGCAGCCTGCTGACGGGGCACCGGCGCGGCCTGGGGCAGGGCGTTCCCGGAGCCGCAGTAGCATGATCGGCCGCGCGATGCGCAGGCCAGAGGAGGACGACGTGGGACAGGAGCACTCACCAGGCAGGCCAGGGCTCAGCGTCGTCCCCACCGGCCCGGGTGAGGCCTCGGTGTTGCGCAACGACGCCGAGCCGCTCGCGGGTACCGTCCTGCTCCTGTCCGGGCCCAACCTGTCCCTGCTCGGGGAGCGCCAGCCCGAGGTCTACGGGTACCAGAGCCTCGACGACCACGTGGCCACGGCCACGCGGGCGGCGGCCGAGCACGGGCTGTCGCTGGAGCACGTGCAGTCAGAGTACGAGGGCGCCCTCGTGGAGGCCGTGCACGGAGCGCGCCGGAGGGCCGCCGCCATCGTGGTCAACGCCGGGGCTCTCACCCACTACTCCTGGGCGCTGCACGACGCACTGGCCGCCTTCGAAGGGCCGGTCGTCGAGCTGCACCTGTCCCACCCGGGCCGGCGCGAACCATGGCGTCACCTCTCCGTCGTGACGCCGGTTGCGACCGGGGTGATCGCCGGCTTCGGAGGCGAGGGCTACCGGCTGGCCATCGAGGCCGTGGCCTCGCTCCTGCGGGCGCGGCACGCCTGAGCCGGGACGGCCCCGCACGGGCCGGCCGAAGACCGGGCGGAGAAATGCGTGCTGCGCACGGCGGTGCTGGCCGGGCGCGCCCCCCGCTGTGTGGCTGCAGGGCTAAGGTTCGGCCGGTATGAGGCTCTGCTACAGCAACCTTGCCTGCCCGGACTGGAGCTTCGAGCGCACCGTGGAGGCCGTGGCGGCGTACGGCTTCGACGGCCTGGAGATCCGCCTGTTCGACGGAGAGGTGGTCACCCCCGCAATCAGCGCCCCGGCCCGCAGGAGGGCGGAGGCGGCCCTGCGCTCGAGCGGGGTGGCCGTCGCAGCCCTGGACACCTCTCTTCGCCTCAGCGAGGGGAGGCGTCCTTTCCTGGAGGGTGTGGCAGCCATGGCGGAGATCGCAGCGCAGTGGGGGGCGCCTCTCATGCGGGTGTTCGGCGGGCCCCTGCCTGCGGCCCACCTGGAGCGTGAGGCGGCCCTGGAGGAGGCGGGGGCCGTCCTCGTGCAGGCAGCGCCCGTTGCCTCCCGCCATGGCGTGGCCATCGCCCTCGAGACCCACGACGACTTCTCCAGCGCTCACCTCGTGGCCCGTGTGATGCAGATGGCAGGCGGAGCGGTGGGTGCGGTGTACGACTCCCACCACCCCCATCGCATGGGCGAGCCGCCATCGGAGGTCCTGGACGTGCTCGGCCCGCACGTGTGGCACGTGCACGCCAAGGATGCCCGCCGCCTGCCCGGCGAGGACAGCTGGCAGCTCGTGCCCCTCGGGGAAGGGGAGGTGCCGGTGCGCGAGATGGTCGGCCTGCTCTCGGCCCGGGGCTACCAAGGCTGGTTGTCGCTCGAGTTCGAGAAGAAGTGGCACCCTGAGCTTGCTCCTCCGGACGTGGCCCTGCGCCCGCAGGCCGAGCTGCTGCGTGCCTGGGTGGCCGGGCGATGACGGTCCCGGCCCTGGGGGACCGCCGCGTCCGCTTCGGCCTTGCCGGTTGCGGCGTCATCTCCGACACCTATGCGGCCGCCCTGGCCGGGCTGGCTTCCGCCGAGCTGGTGGCCGTCCACGATGCCGACCAGGACAGGGCAGCCGCCTTCTGCCGGCGCCACAGGACAGCGCAGTCCGCCTCGCTGGAGGAGCTCGTGAGCCGGCCCGACGTCGACGCCGTGTGCGTCTGCGTGCCGAGCGGCCTCCACGCTCAGGTGGCCGTCGTGGCGGCCGAGGCCGGCAAGCACTTGGTCGTCGAGAAGCCGATCGAGGTCGACCAGGCGGCGGCCAGGCACCTCATCGAGGCGGCAGCGCGCAACGCTGTGGCGCTCAACGTCGTATCCCAGCAGCGCTACAACCCCGGCGTTCTGCACGCCCGGGCGCTGCTGCGCGCCGGCCGCCTCGGCGACGTCGTTTTCGTCGAGGCCCGCGTCCCGTGGTACCGCTCTCAGGCCTACTACGACAGCGCCGCCTGGCGGGGCACCTGGGCCATGGACGGCGGCGGCGCGTTCATGAACCAGGGTGTCCACTACGCCGACCTGCTGTGCTGGCTCTTCGGCCAGCCCTCGGTACTGGCGGCGCACTGCGCCCGGCTGGACCACGAGATGGAGGCCGAGGACCTGGCACTGGCGTTGCTGCGCTTCCCCTCCGGCGCCGCCGGCGCCCTGGTGGCCAGCACCCTGTGCTACCCGGGTTTCCCGGCGGAGCTCAACGTCCACGGCACCGGCGGCAGCCTGCGCCTGGTGGACGGCGCCCTGGTCGACGTGCAGCTACAGGGGGCAGACGTCCCCACCCCGGCCGACCTGGGGAGGCTCGGCATGCCGGACGGCCACCGGGCCCAGTTGGCCGACATCGTCACCAGCCTCCAGGACGGCAGCGCGCCGCCTGTCAGCGGGGAGGACGGCTACCGCGCCCTCAGCCTCGTGCTCGACACCTACAGGGCGGCGCGCTGGAAGCGGTGAGACGCCCCCGCGCCGACGCCCGCCCCGCTCGGGCCGCTGGGGGCCCGGCGGTGGGTGGGTCGGCGTCGAGCGGTGCGCAGACGGCGCCGGCTGTCAGAACACGATCGTCTTGTGGCCGTGGACGAGCACCCGGTCGGTCAGGTGGAGCCGGACCGCCCGGGCGAGCACGACTGTCTCCAGGTCCCGGCCGGTCCTGGCCAGGTCGGCGACCCCGTCCCGGTGGGTCACGCGCGCCGTGTCCTGGTCGATGATCGGCCCCTCGTCCAGGTCGGCCGTGGCGTAGTGGGCGGTGGCACCGATGAGCTTGACGCCCCTGGAGAAGGCCTGGCGGTAGGGCTGGCCACCCTGGAAGGCGGGCAGGAACGAGTGGTGGATGTTTATTATGCGGCTCGGGTACCGGTCGATGACACGCCCGGAGAGGATCTGCATGTAGCGCGCCATGACGACCAGCTCCACCCCGGCCTGTTCCAGCACGGACAGTAGGGCGGACTCCTGCTCGGGGCGGTCGGCGGCACTGACAGGGAGATGGTGGTACGGAAGGCCGAAGTGCCCGACCAGTGCCTCGTGGTCGGGGTGGTTGGAGGCGACCAGCACCGCCCTGCCCGGCAGCTCGTGGGAGTGCCAGCGCCCCAGCAGGTCGACCAGGCAGTGGGCCTGGCGCGAAACGAGGACGGCCACGCGCCTGTCCTCGTCCGAGTAACGCAGTGACCACGTCATGCGCATCGGCCCCGCCAGCTCTGCGAAGGCATCTGCCAGCTGGGCGCGTGACAGCCGGAAACCCTCCAGGCGGAACTCGACGCGCTGGAAGAACATGCCCTCTTCTTCGTCGTTGTGCTGGTCGGCCTGGGTGACGTCACCCCCGTGGCGGTAGACGAACTCGGCCACTGCCGCCACCAGTCCGGGCCGGTCGGGGGCGGACAGCAGGAGCCGGGCGCGTGCGCCCGCGCTGTGCTGGGGATCGCTCATGAGTGCTCAAGCGTGCCACGATGAGCGCCGTGCCCGCCCATCCTGTTGCCGCCGCCCCCACCGGCAGCTTCCCGCCAATGGCGTTCGCCTCCCGCATGGACAAGGCCCGGGAGGCGACGAGCCGGCTCGGCTGCGCTGCCCTCGTGGTGACCTGCCTGGTCAACGTACGTTACCTGACCGGTTTCAGCGGGTCGGCCGGCCTGCTCGTGCTGTCGGAGGACGGCGCCGTACTGCTCACGGACGGCCGCTACGCCACACAGGCGCCGGCGGAGGTGGAGCGCTCGGGCTCGCCGGTGAGGGTGGAGGCCGTGCCGGGGCCGGCACAGGCGGGCGTGCTGGCCGAACTGGTGGTGGCGGCCACGTCCGGGGGCGCCGGCCGCGTCGGCCTGGAGGCCGAGCACGTCAGCTGGGCCCGCAGGCGTTCCTACGGCGACGCCTGGGGCCCCCGGTGCACCCTCGTCCCCACGACCGGTGTGGTCGAGCGGTTGCGCGAGCGCAAGGAGCCGGCGGAGGTGACCCGCATCAGGGCGGCGGCGGCGGTGGCGGACGCCGCCCTGGAGGGTTGCCTGGCCATGCTGCGAGAGCACCCCACCGAGGCGGAGGTGGCAGCGGCACTCGACGGGGAGATGCGTCGCCTCGGGGCGGAGGCGCCCGCCTTCGAGACGATCGTGGCAGCGGGCGCTGCAGCGGCCGAGCCCCACCACCGTCCGGGCCGGCACACGGTTGCGCCCGGTGACCTGGTGGTGCTCGACTTCGGCGCCCGCGTCGAGGGCTACTGCTCCGACATGACCCGGACCGTGAGGGCGGGAGAGGGCCCGGGTGGCGCGGGTGTTGCGCTGACCGGGGAGCTGAGGCGCATGGTCTCGGTGGTGCAGGCCAGCCAGGACGCCGGCCTGAGCGCCGTCCGGGCCGGTGTGCCGGCAGCCGAGGTCGACCGCGCCTGCAGGGAGGTGGTGGGTGCAGCCGGATGGGCGGAACGCTTCGTCCACGGCACGGGCCACGGGGTGGGCCTCGAAGTGCACGAGGCCCCCTCGCTGGGAGCGTCGTCGGAGGATATACTCTCGCCTGGTCAGGTGGTGACCGTCGAGCCGGGCGTGTACATCCCTGGGCTCGGTGGCGCCCGTACGGAGGACACGGTCGTGGTGACCGAGGACGGCTGCGAGCTCCTCACCCTGGCACCGAAGTACCAACCGACGCCCTAGAGCGCAGACGGAAAACCCGAGACTGGAGAAGAGGCGCCACCATGGCCGCTGTGTCGACTAACGACCTGAAGAACGGAATGACCCTCAACCTGCCGGAGGGCCTGTTCTCCGTAGTCGAGTTCCAGCACGTCAAGCCGGGCAAGGGCGGAGCGTTCGTGCGTACCAAGCTGAAAAACGTGCGCACCGGCGCCGTCATCGACCGCACCTACCGTGCCGACGAGAAGCTCGACCAGGCCATCGTCGACAAGCGCGAGATGCAGTTCCTCTACACCGACGGCGGGGCGTACGTCTTCATGGACAACAGCGACTACGAGCAGATGACCTCGCCCCGCGAGGCGCTCGGCAGCGCCGCCAACTTCCTGAAGGAGGGTGACTCCGCTCTCCTTCAGTTCTTCGAGGGCGAGATCATCGGGGTTGACCTGCCTGCCGCCGTCGAGCTCACGGTCACCCAGACCGAGCCCGGCGTGCAGGGGGACCGGGTGTCGGGGGCCCGCAAGCCGGCGACCCTGGAGACGGGGCTCACCGTACAGGTCCCGTTGTTCGTGAACTCGGGGGACAAGGTCAAGGTGGACACCCGTAGCGGTGAGTACCTGACCCGCGTCGGGAGCTGACCCTGTCAGCGGTCGGCGGGCGGCGCAGCGCCAGGGAGCGCGCCCTCGAGCTCCTCTACGAGGCGGAGCTGAAGGACGTCGCTGTCGACGACGTACTCGGGGAGCTGCCGGTCGCTCCCCAGCCGTACGCCGTGGCCCTGGCCTCGGGCGTCGCCGGCCACCGCGCCCGCATCGACGAGCTCATTACCGGGCACGCCATCGACTGGGCGCTCGAGCGCATGCCTGTGGTGGACCGGGCCCTGCTGCGCATGGCCACCTACGAGCTCGGTTGGCGGCCCGACGTGCCTACCAGCGTCGTCATCTCCGAGGCAGTGGAATTGGCCAAGGCCTACTCGACCGACGAGTCGAGCGGCTTCGTCAACGGTCTGCTGGCGGCGATAGCCCACGAGGTCCGTCCGGACGGGGATAAGATTTCAGCTCGACCGTGAAGCCGGTCCAGCGAGGCTGGCACGGGAGAGAGGAGAACCCTGTTGGGTGAGCGTGAGCGCGCTCTGGTGGCCCCGCCCGGCGGAGCATTCCAGGGCCGTGCCGTTGTGATGGACGCCGGCGACGTCCGCAGGGCGATCTGGCGGATCGCACACGAGGTGATCGAGCACAACCGGGGGACTGCCGACCTGGTGCTCGTCGGCCTGCAGACCGGGGGCGTCTGGTTCGCCGAGGCCCTGGCCGGGGTCATCGCCGAGGTGGGAGGGGCCGCGGTCCCTGTTGGCAGCCTGGACGTGGCCTACTACCGCGACGACATCGGGTTGCGCCCGGTGGTCCCCTTCGCCGCCACCGAGATGCCTGTCCCCGTCGACGGTGCGGTGGTCGTCCTATGTGACGACGTGCTGTTCACGGGCCGGACGGTGAGAGCGGCCCTCAACGCGCTGTGCGACCTTGGCCGGCCCTCGTGTGTCCAGCTGGCCGTGATGGTGGACCGTGGCCACCGCGAGCTGCCTGTGCGCCCGGACTTCGTCGGCAAGAACCTTCCGACGCGCCGTACGGAGATGGTGGACGTGAGCGACCGGGGCGTCGTGCTCGGGGACCTCCTCGCCGCCGTTGCGCAGGTGGCCCCGGCGGCGGTGGAGGACGTGCCTGCGCCGGGCGGCTGGCCCGAAGGGGGCCGGCCGTGAGCGGGCGGCACCTCCTCGGGGTGGCAGACCTCGGTACCGAGGGCATCGACGAGTTGCTGCGCCTGGCGGACACCTTCGTGGAGGTGGGCCGCCGGCCCATCCCCCGGGTGGCCGCCCTGCGGGGCAAGACGGTGGTGTCGGCCTTCTTCGAGAGCTCGACCAGGACTCGCCTGTCGTTCGAGACGGCCGCCAAGCGGCTGTCGGCTGACGTGATGACCTTCACCAGCTCGTCGAGCTCGCTCAACAAGGGGGAGTCGCTGCGCGACACGGTGCTGACCATCGAGGCCATGGGGGCGGACGCCTTCGTCGTGCGGCACTCCTGCGCAGGGGTGCCCTCCCAGGTCGCCGGGTGGTTGGGCGAGGTCGGCGAGGCTGTCGTTGTCAACGCCGGGGACGGGGCGCACGAGCACCCCACCCAGGCCCTGCTGGACTGCTTCACGATCACCAGGGAGCGCCGGGCCCGTTTCGCCAGCGCCGCCACGAGGCCGCGTGCTCTGGAGGGCCTGCACATCGCCATCGTCGGCGACATCCGCCACAGCCGCGTTGCGCGCTCGGACGTGCTGGCCTTCAACGCGCTGGGAGCGGAGGTGACCCTGGTGGCCCCGCCCACGTTGCTTCCCCCGTCGCTCGAGGGATGGCCGGTCGCTCTGAGCCACGACCTCGAGGCCGTGCTGCCCAAGTGCGACGTCGCCTACCTGTTGCGGCTGCAGAACGAGCGCATGACCGAGCAGTTCGTGCCCTCCCTGCACGAGTACACCGCAACTTACGGGCTCACGGCGTCGCGGGCGCGCCTGCTCGGCCCCGAGACGCTGGTGATGCACCCCGGCCCGGTGCGGCGGGGCATCGAGATCGCCGCCGAGGTCGCCGACAGCCCGAGGTCGGTGATCACGACCCAGGTTGCCAACGGGGTTGCGGTGCGCATGGCCGTCCTGTACCACCTGCTCGGATCGGGGGCCCCGGTTGGCGCGTGAACGGCAGTTGTTGTTGATCGGGGGGACCGTGCTCGACCAGACGGGGGCCCGGCGCGCCGACGTCCTCGTCAAGGGCGACGTCGTCAGTGAAGTGGCATTGCCGGGCGAGCTCGGCCGGCCGGCCGGCGCCCTCGTGCTCGATGCGGAGGGCTGCGTCGTGGCCCCGGGCCTGGTCGACCTGCACTGCCACCTGCGCGAGCCCGGCGGCGAGGAGGCCGAGACGATCGAGACGGGCTCGCGGGCTGCGGCCCTGGGCGGCTACACCGCCGTGGTGGCGATGCCCAACACCGAGCCGGCCGCCAGCTCGGCGGCCGTCGTGCGCCACGTGCTGCAACTGTCCCGGGGCGCTCTGTGCGAGGTCCACCCGGCCGGCACGATCACCGACGGCCGTCTCGGGCGCTCTCTCGCCAACTTGGCGGAGATGGCGGCCGAGGGTGTGCGCATCTTCACCGACGACGGCAACGCCGTGGCGGACCCGGCCCTGATGCGCCGGGCCATGGAGTACTCACGCTCGCTCGGGGCTGTGATCGCCGACCACTGCGAGGACCCGGCGCTCACAGGGGACGGGTGCATGAACGAGGGCGCCGTCTCCAGCCTGCTCGGCCTGCCCGGCCGTCCTGGCGTGGCGGAGGAGGTGATGGTACTGCGGGACCTGGCGCTGGCCCGGGCGACGGGCGCCCGCCTGCACCTGCTGCACGTTTCGACGGCCGGCGCGGTCGCCGCCGTCCGCGCAGCCAAGGCCGTGGGAGTGGCCGTGACAGCCGAGGCGACGCCGCACCATCTGGCCCTGGAGGAGGACTGCGTCGCCGGCTACGACACCTCGTACAAGGTGAACCCGCCGCTGCGCTCCCACGACGACCGCTCGGCCCTGTTGGAGGCCCTGGCGCAGGGCGTCGTCGACGCAATAGCCACGGACCATGCTCCCCACCCGCCGGAGGCCAAGCAGGTGTCGTTCTGCGAGGCCGCCCCCGGGATGCTGGGACTGGAGACGGCGTTCGGCGTCGCCTCCACCTGCCTCGGGCTGCCCATCGACAGGGTCCTCGCCCTGATGTCCTGGCAACCGGCGGCCATCGCCGGGCTGACCGGTACCCAAGGGGGCCCGGTCGTCCCCGGGGCGGCCGCCAACCTGTGCGTGCTCGATCCGGCGCGCCGGTGGACGGTCGTCCCCTCGGCCCTGGCCAGCCGCAGTCGCAATACCCCTTTCGCCGGCCGGCAGCTGGTCGGCCGCGCCCGGCACACCGTGCTGGCCGGGGAGCCCGTTGTCGTAGCAGAGGAGGCGCAGAGATGACACAGCCCTGGCGCGAGGGGCTGCTGGTGCTGGCCGACGGGTCGGTTTTCGAGGGAGAGGTGCTCGGTTTCGGCGCTGGCGCGACGGGCCCGGTGACGGGCGAGGTGGTCTTCAACACCGTGATGGCCGGCTACCAGGAGGTCATGACCGATCCTTCCTACGCCGGCCAGATAGTGACCTTCACCTACCCCCACATCGGCAACTATGGCGTCGTCCCCGAGGACGACGAGAGCCGCCGGCCCTTCTGCCGCGGTGTCGTGGTCCGCGAACTGACCGGCCGCCCGAGCAACTGGCGGGCCGTCGAGACGCTCGGTGGGTTCATGGCCCGCCACGGTCTGCGGGCTCTGAGCGGTGTCGACACCAGGCGCCTCACCCGCTGCCTGCGCGACGAGGGTTCGATGCCGGGCGCCTACGGCCCCGTCGACGGGGGGCCGGGCTCGCTCGACGAGGTCGCCCTGCTGGCCGCCGCCCGGGCCGAGCCGCCGACGCAGGGCCGCAACCTGGTGAGCGAGGTCAGCTGCACCGAGAGCTACCGCGCCGGCGCTGGGCCGTTCTCCGTCGTCGCCTACGACTTCGGGATCAAGCGCAACATACTGCGCAACCTGGGGGAGTTGGCCGCCGTGACCGTCGTGCCGGCCACCACCCCGGCGCAGGACGTGCTGGCCATGGCCCCCGACGGCGTGTTCCTCTCCAACGGTCCCGGCGATCCCGCCGCGGTCACCGGGGCCGTCGAGACCGTGAGGGCCCTGCTGGGGCAGGTACCGGTGTTCGGCATCTGCCTCGGGCACCAGATCCTGGCCCAGGCGCTCGGAGCCCGGACCTACAAGTTGCCCTTCGGCCACCACGGGGGCAACCACCCCGTTAGGCGGTTGGCCACCGGGAGGGTCGAGATCACAAGCCAGAACCACAACTACGCCGTCGCCGCCGGGACCCTTGGCGAGGGTGTCGAGGTCACCCATGTCAACCTCAACGACGGGGTGATCGAGGGTCTGGCCTGCCGGGACGTGCCGGCGTTCTCGGTCCAGTACCACCCCGAGGCCGGGCCCGGGCCGCACGACGCCAAGTACCTCTTCGCGGAGTTCGCCGACCTGATGGAGCGTTGCGGAGCGAAAGGAGACGCTGCCCGTGCCTAGGAGGCAGGACATCACGTCGGTGCTGGTGATCGGCTCGGGGCCGATCGTCATCGGCCAGGCGTGCGAGTTCGACTACTCGGGCACGCAGGCGTGCCGCGCCCTGAAAGCCGAGGGCTACCGGGTCGTGCTGGTCAATTCCAACCCCGCCACCATAATGACCGACCCCGAGGTGGCCGACCGCACCTACATAGAGCCGCTGGTGCCCGAGGTGCTCGAGGCAGTCATCGAGCGCGAGCGCCCGGACGCCCTGCTGCCCACCCTCGGCGGCCAGACCGGCCTCAACCTGGCGATGAAGCTGCACGAGCGGGGCAGCCTCGAACGCTTCGGGGTGGAGCTGATCGGTGCCAACGCCGTGGCGATCGCAACGGCTGAGGACAGGGGCCTCTTTCGCGCCGCCATGAACGAGATCGGCCTGGCCGTACCCGACTCGGGCTTCGCAAACAACCTGGAGGAGGCCGTCGCCATCGGCGAGCGGATCGGCTTCCCGGTCATAGTGCGCCCCTCCTACATCCTGGGCGGGGGCGGCACGGGCATCGCCCACGACCGCGCGGCCCTGGAGAGGACCGCCTCGGAGGGCCTGGCCGCCAGCCCGATCAGCGAGATCCTGATCGAGCGGTCCATCGCAGGCTGGAAGGAGTACGAGCTCGAGGTCATGCGCGACCGGGCCGACAACTGCGTGATCGTCTGCTCGATCGAGAACTTCGACCCGATGGGGGTGCACACCGGCGACTCGGTGACGGTCGCTCCCGCCCAGACGCTGTCAGACGTCGAGTACCAGCGCATGCGGGACGCGGCGTTCGCCTGCATACGCCGGATCGGGGTGGAGACGGGTGGTTCCAACATCCAGTTCGCCATCAACCCGGCCAACGGGGACATGGTCGTCATCGAGATGAACCCCAGGGTCTCGCGTTCCAGCGCCCTCGCCTCCAAGGCGACCGGCTTCCCCATTGCCAAGATCGCGGCCCGCCTCGCCGTCGGCTACACCCTCGACGAGATCCGCAACGACATCACAGGCGAGACGCCGGCGAGCTTCGAGCCGACCATCGACTACGTCGTGACAAAGGTCCCGCGCTGGGCATTCGAGAAGTTCCCGGGCACCCCCGAGGTGCTCGGGACGCGCATGCAGTCGGTCGGGGAGGCCATGGCCATCGGCCGCAGCTTCCCCGAGTCGCTGCAGAAGGCGCTGCGCTCCCTCGAGACCGGCCGCGCTGGCCTCAACTGCGACCCCGCCGAGAAGCTGCTCGACGGGCTGACGGACGACGAGCTGGTGGCCAGGGCGTCCGTTGCCACCCCTGACCGGCCGTTCCACCTCGAGGCGGCGCTGCGTCGCGGCGTGAGCCCGGAGCGCCTGCACGACGAGAGCGGCGTGGACCCGTGGTTCCTCGACCAGATCGGGCGCATCTGCGACGAACGCTCCCGGCTGGCGGCGCTCGGCTCGCCGGGGGCCCTCGGCCGCGCTGCCTGGCGGCGGGCCAAGAGGCTCGGCTTCTCGGACGCGCAGCTGGCCTACCTGTGGGGGGTGCAGGAGGCGCAGGTGCGCTCCGCCCGCCTGGCCTCGGGTGCGCGCGCCACCTTCAAGACCGTCGACACCTGTGCCGCCGAGTTCGCCGCCCGCACCCCGTACCACTACTCGACCTACGAGGACACCGACGAGGTGCAGCCCTCGAGCCGGCCGAAGGTCGTGATCCTGGGGTCGGGGCCCAACCGTATCGGGCAGGGCGTCGAGTTCGACTACTGCTGTGTGCAGGCCAGCTTCGCCCTGCGTGACGCCGGCTACGAGACCGTGATGGTCAACTGCAACCCCGAGACGGTGTCAACGGACTACGACACCAGCGACCGGCTCTACTTCGAGCCGGTCACCAGGGAGGACGTGCAAAACGTCCTCGACGTCGAGTTGGCGACCGGGCACGTGGCCGGTGTGGTGGTGGCCCTTGGCGGCCAGACGCCGCTCAAGCTGGCATCGTCCATACCGCCGGGGCTCGTGCTCGGCACTTCGCCGGCCTGCATCGACCTGGCCGAGGACCGCGAGCGCTGGAACGCCACCTGTGAGCGCCTCGGCGTCCCTCAGGCGGCAGGCGGGACGGCCACCGCTCTCGACGAGGCGCTGGCCATCGCCTCCAGGGTCGGCTACCCGGTCCTGGTGCGGCCGAGCTACGTGCTCGGCGGCCGCGCCATGGAGATCGCCTACGGCGAGGAGGACCTGGTGAGGGCCATGGGCGCGATGGCCGCCTCCGGCTCGCTCGGGCGCGAGGGCGGGCTCTCGGCTGAGCGGCCGGTGCTCGTGGACAAGTTCCTCGAGGACGCCACCGAGGTCGACGTGGACGCCGTTCGCGACAGGACGGGGGAGACCCTCATCGGCGCCGTCATGGAGCACGTCGAGGAGGCCGGGGTGCACTCGGGCGACAGCGCCTGCGTCGTACCACCCCCCACCCTGGAGCCGGCCGTTGTGGAGCTGATCGAAGCCCACACCAGGGCCATAGCCGAGGCGCTGGACGTGCTGGGCCCGCTCAACGTCCAGTACGCCGTCCAACGCGACAGCCGTGGTCAGGCCCAGGTGTACGTGATCGAGGCCAACCCGCGGGCCAGCCGGACGGTCCCCTTCGTCTCCAAGGCGACCGGCGTGCCCCTGGCCAAGGTCGCCGCCCGGGCGATGACCGGCTCGACGCTGGAGGAACTGCGGGTCGAGGGCCTGCTCGTACCGCCCGTGTCCGGCTACGTGAGCGTCAAGGAGGCGGTGCTGCCCTTCGACCGCTTCCCGGACGCCGACAGCCTCCTCGGGCCGGAGATGCGCTCAACAGGCGAGGTCATGGGGATCGACGCCACCTTCGGCCTGGCTTTCTCCAAGAGCCAGCTGGCGGCCGGGGACGTCCTGGCCGACGGTGGCACCGTCTTCTTCTCGGTGGCCGACCGGGACAAGAAGGCCGGCCTCGAGGCGGCCACCCGTTTCGTCGCCGCCGGGTTCACCATCGCCGCCACCGAGGGCACAGCGGCGTACCTCGAGGCCGCCGGTGTACCGGTGGGCACCGTGGTCGCCAAGGTGACCGGCCCCGGCGCCGCCGACGGAAGGGGCGAGGTGACGAGCGGGGTGGACGCCGTCGAGCTGATCCGCTCGGGCAAGGTGCAGCTGGTGGTCAACACCCCCAGGGGCCGCGGACCGCGTGCCGACGGCGCCCGCATCCGCCGTGCCGCCCGCCAGTACAAGGTGCCGTTGCTCACCACGGTGGCCGCTGCACGGGCCGCGGCAGCGGGCATACAGGAGCGGTCGGGCCGGCCCTTCACGGTCAAGTCGCTACAAGAGCACCACGGGCGGCCTTGACGTCGAGGCGCAGCCGCCCCGGAGGCTCGCCAGCGCGCCCTGTGGACATGGACGTGCAGGTCGGGGCCGTGCGCTTGCCCAACCCGGTCATGACTGCCTCCGGCACGGCAGGCCACGGTGCCGAGCTGGCGGCGTACTTCGACCTGTCGAGACTGGGAGCGGTGGTGGTCAAGTCCCTCTCGGCCCGGCCCTGGCCCGGCAACCCGGCCCCGCGCCTGCACCCGGTGCGCGCCGGGATGCTCAACAGTGTCGGCCTGGAGAACCCGGGCGTGGACGCCTGGCTCGAGCGGGACCTTCCCCCGCTGCTGGCCACCGGGGCCAGGGTGGTCGTCAGCATCTGGGGCCGCAGCGCCGGGGACTACGCCGAGGTGGCGGCCCGGCTGGCGGCCGGGCTGGAGGCGGTGGCAGCGAGCCGTGGGAGCTCGGGGCCCGGTGGCACGGTGGTGGCCGTCGAGGCCAACATCAGCTGCCCGAACGTGGAGGACCGCAATCGGATGTTCGCCCACTCGCCCGGGGCCGCTGCGGAGGCGGTGGGGGCCGCTGTCGGGGTGCTGGTGGGGACGGGCCTGCCTGTTTGGGCCAAGCTGAGCCCCAACGTCACCGACATCGTCGACATCGCCGGTGCAGCGCTTTCGGCGGGGGCAGGCGGCCTGACCCTGGTCAACACCCTCATGGGCATGGCCGTGGACCCACGGACGGGTGCCCCGGTGCTCGGCGGCGGCGGGGGCGGCCTGTCGGGGGCGGCTCTGCACCCGGTGGCGGTGCGGGCCGTGCACGACTGCCGTCAGGCCTTCCCCCAGACCGCCATCGTCGGCGTGGGCGGTGTGAGCAGCGGCTTCGACGCCGCCGAGTTGCTGGCCGCCGGCGCTGACGCCGTCCAGGTGGGCACGGCGACCTTCGCCGACCCCAGGGCCCCGCTCAGGGTGCTGGAGGACCTGCAGGCGTGGTGCGCCGCCAACGACGTGACCGCCGTGGCCCGCCTGCAGCGGTGGCTCTGCGCCGGCGGAGGCAGGTAGCGTCAGCCGGGGAGAACCAGGCCGGGCACGTACCGAGGAGACCGATGAGCGGCAGCGAGCAGTTGGGGCACGGGAGCGGCGGGACGGGCGCCGAGCCGGGCGACGGCAACATGGTGCGCCGGTCGCGCGGCGGGGATGCCAGGGCGCGGCTGGCCCTGGCGCTGGACTTCGACGATTCCGTGGAGGCGATGCGGTGGGCGCTGCGCCTGAAAGGGTACTTCGGCGTAGCGAAGGTCGGCTTGGAACTGTTCTCTGCTGCTGGGCCGCCAGTCGTGACCGAGCTGGTCGAAGCCGGCTTCAAGGTCTTCGTCGACCTGAAGCTGGCCGACATCCCCACGACCACCCGAAAGGCGGCGCGCGTGCTGGGCGCCATCGGTGCCTCCTACCTGACGGTCCACACCTGCACCGGACCGGCCACCCTGGCCGCCGGTGTCGAGGGCCTGCTCCAGGGTGCGGCGCGGGCGGGCCTGCCTGCGCCGGTGCCGCTCGGCGTGACGGTGCTGACAAGCGAGGCCGACGCCCCGGCCGACGTGCTTGCGGCCCGTGTCGCCCTGGCCCGGGATGCCGGTTGCCGGGGCATAGTGTGCGCCGCACCGGACCTGCCCCTGGCGCGCGGGGTGGCCCCGGAGCTGCTCACGGTGGTACCGGGCATCCGCCGAGCCGGCGCCGGCCGTCACGACCAGGCCCGGGCTTCCACTCCTGCGGAGGCCTTGGCCCGCGGAGCCGACCTGCTGGTGGTGGGCCGCACGGTCACCGAGGCCGCAGACCCCGAGACCGCCGCGGCCGAGGTACTGGAGGAGGTGGCCGCCGCCACGGAGGGCCCTGGACGCTAACGGGCAGGCCACGGCCGGTAAAGCCTTCGCGGAATTTGGCCCGGATCCTGCACGGTCGGTACAGGACGCGCTAGGGTGCGCACCATGCCTTTGCCGCCCACCCTTTCGCAGGACCAACGACAGGCTGCCCTAGAGAAGGCAGCCGCCGTGCGCAAGCAGCGCGCGGAGCTGAAGGACCGTCTCAAGATGGGCTCTGTGTCCCTCAAGGAGCTTCTCGACCAGGGCCAGAGCGACGAAGTGATCGGCAAGATGAAGGTCATCAACGTGCTCGAGAGCCTCCCCGGCCTCGGAAAGGTCAAGGCGCGTCGGGCCATGGACGAAGTCGGTATCAGCGAGACGCGACGGGTCCAGGGCCTCGGTGAGCAGCAGCGTCGCAAGCTGCTGGAGAAGCTCGGCTGACACTGCCAAGCACTGCTGGCGGCCCGTGCCTGCGGGCCCGGAGGTCCGGGCGCACGGGCATCGGGATATCCCGGCCCGCAGGCGGCGGTTGCTGCGACTGGGCGAGGTGGCCCGCGCCGGTGCGCCAAGGCTGACAGGGGTACCTCGAGGATGGCTCAGGACGCGGATGCGGTGACGGGGCCCGGCGTGCAGCGCCGCTTGGTGTTCGTGGTCTTCGGCCCCGGTGGGGTGGGCAAGGGGACCCTGGTCTCCCGCCTAATGGCCATGCGCGACGGTCTCTGGTTGTCACGTTCGTGGACCACCAGGCCCCGCCGGCCGGGCGAACCCGAGGATGCCTACGTCTTCGCCACGACCGAGCAGTTCGAGGCCCGGTTGCGGGCGGGGGGCTTCGTCGAGTGGACGCGGTTCCCCGGCAACGGCCGGCTCTACGGCACACCCACGCTCGACCTGCCGCCGGGTCACGAGCGCGACGACATCGTCCTCGAGATCGAGACCCACGGCGCCAGGCAGATCTCGGCGCTCTACCCGGACGCGGTTCTGGTCCTTGTGGCTGCCCCCTCTCCCGAGGTGCAGGAGCAACGCCTGCGGGCGCGCGGCGACGACGAGGAGAGCGTCCGGCGCCGGCTGTCCGTCGGGGCACAGGAGGAGGCCGTGGGCCGCTCCATGGCTCGCCACGTCGTGGTCAACGACGACTTGGAGCGGGCATCGGACCAGCTTGCCGGTATAGTCGACACCTGCCGCCAGGCGCGCGGCACCAACGACAGGAGCGCAGTTTGATGGCAGAGCGACGGCCGACGATGATGGACCCGCCGATCGAGACCCTGCTGGAGCGGGTGGACTCCAAGTACACCCTGGTGAGCCTCTCAGCCAAGCGTGGCCGTGAGGTCAACTCCTACTTCAACCAACTGGGGGAGGGCCTCGGCTCCATCGTGCCACCCCAGGTCACGTCCATCTCCCGCAAGCCCCTCTCCATCGCCCTGGACGAGATATCCGCAGGCAAGATCACCTACCACCGGGTCGAGGTCGAAGAGGAGCAGGACGGCGGGGAGGCACCCGAAGTCCAGCTGTGAGCGCGCCGGGCCGCGCCGGCGAGCTCTCCGGCAAACGGGTGGTGCTCGGCGTGTGCGGCGGTATCGCCGCGTACAAGGCCGTGGAGATATGCCGCCGGCTTGCGGACGCCGGAGCCCTCGTCAGCCCGGTGCTCACCCGGGACGCGATGCGCTTCGTCGGTGAGCTCACCTTCAGCGCCCTGGCGGACGAGCCGGCGCGGACGTCGCTGTTCGGGCCGGGCTCGCCGGAGCCCTCTCCCCACATCAGCCTGGCCCGCCGCGCTGACGCGGTGCTGGTCGCCCCCGCCACTGCCCACTTCCTCGCTGGCTACGTCGCCGGCCTCGCGGCCGACCTGTTGATCGCCACCCTGCTGGCCACCAGGGCACCGGTTCTGGTGTGCCCAGCCATGCACACGGAGATGTGGGAGCACCCTGCCGTGCGGGACAACGTAGCCACCCTGCGCCGGCGCGGCACATGGGTGATGGAGCCCGAGGAAGGCCGCCTCGCCGGCGGCGACAGAGGCAAGGGCCGCCTGCCCGAGCCCGAAGCGGTCGTGGCGGAGCTGGCCAGGCTGCTCGCGAGCGCTGAGCCGGTGCCCGGGCAGGGCGGGGGGCGAGCCGGAGCCGACGGGGCGGGCCTGGCCCACCAGGGCGCTGCGGCGCAGTCCCTGGCGGGCGTCAAGGCCCTGGTTACGGCGGGCGGCACCCGCGAGCCGGTGGACCCGGTGCGCTACATCGCGAACCGCAGTTCGGGCAAGCAGGGTTACGCCATCGCCGCAGAGCTGGCCGCCCGGGGTGCCCAGGTCACCCTCGTAACTGCCAGCGAGTCCGCTCCACCCGTAGGGATGGCGAGCGTGCAGCGCGTGGCGACGGCATCGGAGATGGCGGCAGCGGTGCATGCGGCCGGTGACGCCTCCGACATAGTGGTCATGGCGGCGGCCGTGGCCGACTACAGGGTGGAGAGCCCGGCGGGTACGAAGATCAAGAAGTCGCCCGGGGCCCTGGTGCTCACCCTTGTGCCCACCGAGGACATCCTGGCCGAGCTGGGCCGGCGGCGGCGACCCGGTCAGGTGCTCGTCGGCTTCGCGGCCGAGACCGCCTCCGGGGACCGGCTGGTGACCCTGGGCCGAGCGAAGCTGGAGGCCAAGGGAGCCGACCTGGTCGTCGCCAACGACGTCGGCGGCGCCGGTGCCGGGTTCGGCCAGGATCTCAGCAGCGCTGTTATCGTGTCTCGCGGACAGGTCCGGGAGCTGGGACTGGTCGACAAGCGGGCACTGGCTGCCCAGCTGGTGGACATGGCCGCCCAGCTGCTGCCGGCGCGCGGTCGGCCCTGAGGGCCCTCACCGCGACGACGGGGCCGTGCCGTCGGCAGCGTGAGGCTGCCTGCCGGAGTTGAGAGCGAGACAAGGAGCCAACAGATGAGGCGCTGGGTGTTCACGTCCGAGTCGGTGACCGAGGGCCACCCCGACAAGATGGCCGACCAGATATCGGATGCCATCCTCGACGCCATCCTCGACCAGGATCCGAGGTCGCGGGTTGCCTGCGAGACGCTGCTCACCACCGGCCTGGTCGTCGTGGCCGGCGAGATCACCACCGAGGCGTATGTGGAGATCCCCCAGATCGTGCGCGAGGTGGTGACCTCCATCGGCTACACGAGCTCGGAGATGGGCTTCGACGGCCATACGTGCGGCGTGGCCGTGTCCATCGGCCAGCAGTCGCCCGACATCGCCATAGGCGTCGACAATGCCTACGAGGTCCGCCAGGGCGTGAGCGGCGAGGACGTCCTGTTCAGCCAGGGGGCGGGGGACCAGGGCATGATGTTCGGCTACGCCTGCGACGAGACGGACGACTTCATGCCGGCGCCGATCTGGCTGGCCCACCGCCTCGCTCAGCGCCTGGCACAGGTGCGCAAGGCCGGTGTGCTGCCTTACCTGCGCCCCGACGGCAAGACCCAGGTCACTTTCGGGTACGAGGACGGTCGACCGGTAAGGCTCGAGACGGTGCTCGTCTCGACGCAGCACAAGCCCACGGTGGACCTCGAGACCCTGCTCAAACCTGACCTCCGCGACCACGTCGTGGCGCCGATCGTGCCGGCGGAGTTCGCCGACGACGGCTACGAGATCCTGGCCAACCCGACCGGCCGGTTCGAGCACGGGGGCCCGAGCGCCGACGCCGGCCTGACCGGGCGCAAGATCATCGTCGACACCTACGGCGGGGCCGCCCGGCACGGCGGCGGCGCCTTCTCGGGCAAGGATCCCTCCAAGGTCGACCGGTCGGGCGCCTACGCCGCCCGCTGGGTGGCCAAGCACGTCGTCGCCTCCGGGGCAGCGGCTCGCTGCGAGGTGCAGATCGCCTACGCCATCGGCGTTGCCCGGCCCGTGTCGCTGATGGTGGAGCTCTTCGGCACCGAGACCGTGGACCCTGCCAGGGTTGTCAAGGCGGTGGAGGAGGTTTTCGACCTGCGCCCTGCCGCCATCATCCGGGACCTCGACCTGCGCCGCCCGATCTACCGGCGCACCGCGACCTACGGGCACTTCGGGCGGGCCGACAAGGAGCTCACCTGGGAGGTCACCAGCCGCTTGGCCGAGTTCAAGCGCGCCGTCGGCCTCTGATGCTCGACGGGGGCGGCGCTGCCGGCGGCGGACAGGCCGTCCGCGTCCTGCCCGATGTCGCCGGGTTCGAGCGCGAGCTCGACTACGTCGTCCCCGAGGCCATGGCACCAGCGCTGCGACCGGGCTGCGTCGTGCGGGTGCCGCTGCAGGCCCGGCGGGCACGGGCTTGGGTGCTCGCCTACCCGGTCCAGCCACCGGAAGGCCTCGCGCTGCGACCGATGGCCGGAGTGCTCGGGTGGGGCCCGGAGCCCAGTGTGCTCGACCTGGCCCGCTGGGCGGCTTGGCGCTGGGCGGGGCGACGCAGGTCGATGCTGGCCACGGCCGGAAGCGCGACGCTTGTCAAGGCCCTGCCCCCTCCCCGCCTCGAGTGGCGGGCGGGGACGCCCCGGCCCGCTTCACACGCAGTGCAGGGCGAGGGCCCGTGGCCGGCCGTCGTGGCCCGCGCTCCAGCCGGTACCCACCTGCTGCGGTGCGGGCCGGCGGAGGGGGCGACGGGGCTGGTGGAGGCAGCGGCCCGGCGGGGCCCCGTGCTCGTGGTTGCCCCCAGCACGGGCCGGGCCGAGGCCGGCGCCGCCGCGCTGGGGGCGCGCGGCCTCCCGGTGGCGCTGGTCCCGGGGGACTGGCCCCAGGCCCGAGCGGGGTCGGCGGTGGTGATAGGAGCCAGGGCCGCTGCCTGGGCCCCGTGCCCGGGCATGGCTTCCATCGTCGTGCTCGACGCGCACGACGAGGCCCACTACCAGGAGCAGGCACCTACCTGGGACGCACCCACGGTGGCGGCCCGCCGGGCTGCCGATGCAGGCGTCCCCTGCTTCTGGGTCTCGGCGTGCCCCACGCTCGACCTGCTGGTGGCCGCCGACGAGGTCCACACCGGGGGAGAGGTGCGGGAGCGCTCGGGTTGGGCTCCGCTAGACGTGCTGGACCTGCGCCTGGAGGACCCTCGTTCAGGGCTGTTCCCCCAAGCCCTGGTCACGCGCTTGCGCAGGGGAGCGGGCCGGGTGGTGTGTGTCCTCAATCGAAAGGGCCGTGCGCAGCTCCTCGACTGCGGGGCCTGCCGGGAGGTGGCTCGGTGCGAGCAGTGCGCGAACGCGGTCGTCCTCGACGGCGAGCTCCTTGTCTGCCGGCGTTGCGGTGCTTCGCGCCCTCAGGTGTGCGCTTCGTGCGGCTCGACGGCTTTGCGCGTGCTGAAGGTGGGTATCGGCAGGGCCCGGGAGCAGTTGCAGGCTCTTGCCGGCAGCGAGGTCGGCGAGGTCTCGGCAGGGTCGGGACCGCTGCCCGCAGCGCCCGTCCTGGTCGGTACCGAGGCGGTGCTGCACCGGGCCGGGGAGCTGGCGCACGCAGGCGGGGTTGCGGCCGTGGTGTTCCTCGATTTCGACCAGGAGCTCCTGGCCCCTCGCTACCGGGCCGGCGAGCAGGCTCTGGCCCTGCTGGCCCGGGCCAGCCGGTTGCTCGGTGGCCGCAGCCGGGGCGGCCGCATCGTGGTCCAGACGCGGCTGCCTGAGCACCCGGTCATCCTGGCTGCGGCCTCGGGGGATCCCGGGCGGCTGGCGGCCTTCGAGGAGCCGCTGCGCCGGGACCTCCGCCTGCCTCCTTTCGGCTCCCTGGCCCTGCTCAGCGGGCCTGGAGCGGCCGAGCTGGTGGAGCGGCTGACACAGGCCGGAGCCGTGGCCACCGAAGGTCTTGCCGGTGCCGGTCTGGCGGTCGGCGCCCGACGCGTCGAAGTGGTGGCCACCGCGCCAGGCACGTGGCTCGTGCGGGCACCGGGCCCTGCGGCCCTGGCCGACGCGCTGGCTGGGGCCGGTCGCCCGGCCGAGCGGGTGCGGGTGGAGGTCGGCCCACCCCGCCTCTGAGCACAACGCTGCGACGGCCTCTGGACGTCCCCGCCGGGCGCGGCCTGCCATGCCGGGCTGTCACGGCCGAGAGAGCCGGTCCCGGGGGCCCACGCAGGCAAGGCTCAGTCTTCGCCGGTCAGGTGCCCGGTCCAGGCCCGGTAGAGCCGGGCGTAGTGCCCGCCTGCGTCCACCAGCTCGTCGTGCGTGCCGAGCTCGGCCAGTCCCCGGTCGCGCACGACGGCCACCCGGTCTGCCTTCTCTGCCGCGTCCAGGCGGTGGGCCACGACGATCACCGTCCGCCCCTCGGTCAGCCGGGCCAGCGCTCGCTCGGTGCGCCGCTCCGTCCCGGGGTCGATGCTGGACGTGGCCTCGTCCATGATGATGACGGCCGGGTCGGTGAGGGCGGCGCGGGCCAGGCTCACGAGCTGGCGCTCTCCCGCCGACAGATGGGCGCCTCGCTCGCCCACGTCGGTGTCCTCCCCCCGGGGAAGGCTGGCCACCCAATCGTCCAGGCCTACCTGCGACAGTGCCCTACGGGCGTCCTCCGGCGTGGCGCCCGGCCTGCCGAGGGCCACGTTGTCGAGGACCGTGCCGCGAAAGAGGAACCCCTCTTGGGGCAGGACGACGATGCGCTCGCGCACGTGGGCCACGAGTGCCTCGCGCAGGTCGACCCCACCGAAACGCACTGCGCCGGAGATCGGGTCGTAGAGGCGCCCGGCCAGCTTGGCGAGCGTCGACTTGCCGCCACCGGTGGGCCCGACCAGTGCCAGGCGCTCGCCGACCTCCACCCTCAGGTCGACCCCTTCGAGGACGAGCCGGGCGCCCGGGCCAGGACGGCCGTCTCCGGCCGGGTGGTAGGCAAAATGGACCCCGTCCAGCTCCAGGACGCCGGCGCCCGGCAGGGAGCGGGGCCGGGGCGGGCTCGTCATGGTCGGTTCCACCTCGAGCAGGGCGTACACCGTGGCCAGGGCGGCACCCGAGGACTGGAGGAGGTCGAACAGCGACGAGAGGCTGGTGATGGCGTTGAACAGGTTGGCCAGGTACAGCACGAACGCCGCGACGGTGCCGACGCTGACCATGTGGGCCCTGACCATCAGCGCCCCGGCCACCAGTACGACGACGGTCGACATGACGCCCGACCACTCCACCTTGGGGAAGAACCGCGATGCCAGGCGGACGGTGTCGAGCTCGCCCTCGAGCTGGGTCGCGTTGACGGCCTCGAAGCGCTCGATGGTGGCCCTCTCCTGGCGAAAGGCCTGGACGACCCGCACGCCGGCCAGGTTTTCGTCCAGCGCTGCGAGTGCGTCACCGATCAGCTCCCGGACCCGGCCGTAGGCCCTGGTCGAGCGGGTACGGTAGCGCGCAGCGGCTATCACGGCCGGGACCAGGGACGCCACCACCACGAGCCAGAGCAGCGGTGACATGACGACCAGGACCACCATGACCGACACGAACAGCCCGATGCTGGTGACGAAGCTCGAGAGGCCGCTCTGCACCAGGCTCTCGAGCACGTCGATGTCGGCCGTCATGCGCGCCAGCAGCTGGCCCGAGCTCTCCGACTCGAAGAAGGCGAGGGGTTGGGTCAGCAGGTGGCTGAAGACCTGCTTGCGCAGGCCGTTGAGGTACGCCTCGCCGGTGCCTGAGACGAGGAGCGTCTGCCACCGGGTCAGGAAGAAGTAGGCAAGGCTCACCAGGACGTAGGCGCCGCCGGCGATGTCGACCGTGCGGACCGAGTGGTGGTGTACGAGGCCGTCGTTTATGGCGTAGCCGACGAGCGCCGGCCCGGCCAGGGTGGCGCCGAGGGCGCCGAGCAGGACTGCGACGGCAACGGCGAGCCGACGCCGGTAAGGGCGCAGGGAGCTGATCAACGGGCGCAGGAGGCGCTGGGGAGGTGGCGGCTCGGGGCGGGCGGACGTGGCGGCGCCGTCCCGGCCTCTGCGGGCCCGGTCTCCCGGGCCCCCGGTGCGGGCTGCGTGCCGGGGCGGCACCGGGCGCCCGGTGGCCCCCCCGGTGGAGTGGCCCGAGCGGCTCAGGCGACGCACACGGGCCCCCTGCGGTCGGGGTCGTCGAGACCGAGCACGTGGCGGTAGGTGGGATTGGTGGCGCACAGCGAGCTGTGGGTGCCCTGGTCGACGATCCGGCCACCCTCCACGAGCAGGACCCTGTCGGCCACGGCGATCGTCGCCGGACGGTGCGAGATGATGATGGTGGTGCGGTCGGAACGAGCCTCCGCCAGTGCTCTGACCATCTGCAGCTCGCGGGGGGCGTCCACCGCCGAGGTGGCATCGTCGAGGATGAGCACGCGGGGCTCGGCCAGCAGTGCCCTCGCCAGGGCAAGGCGCTGGCGCTGGCCCCCAGAGAGCGACATGCCGCGCTCGCCCACACGGGTCGAGAGGCCCTCGGGGAGTGCGGCGACCACCTCGTCCGCCTGCGCCAGCGCGATCGCCGCCGCCATCTCGCCCTCGTCGGCCTCCGGACGGCCCACACGCAGGTTGGCGGCGATCGTGTCGTCGAAGAGGAAGCTCTCCTCGAAGACGACGGCCACGGCCTGGCGCACGCTGGACAGCGGCAGGCGGCGCAGGTCGGCTCCGTCGAGGCGCACGGTGCCCTCCTCCGGGTCGTAGAGGCGGGCGAGGAGGGACAGGATCGTGGTCTTACCCGAGCCGGTGGCGCCCACGACGGCCACGACCTCGCCTCCCGCAATGGTGGCGTCCATGTGCTCGAGCACACGGGGCATGCTCGACCGACGCCCCGAGGGATAGGCGAAGCTCACATCCTCGAAGTGCACCGCTCCCGGACCCGGTGGCAGCTCGACAGGCCGGTCCGGTTCGGGCACGGCGCTCTGCTGCTCGGCGATGACGCTGAGGCGGTAGGCGGAGACGATGGCCCTTTGCAGCATGACGACGTAGGCGCCGATGGATTGCAGGGGGCCGGTGAGTGCGGCCAGGTAGGCGTTGAAGGCGACGAGCATGCCCACGGTCAGTTCGTGGTGCAGGACCAGGTACGCACCGAACCAGTTGACGGCGGCCAGCTCGAGCAGGGGGACGGTGTTGAGCAGCGGGAGGTAACGCGCCCGGGAGCGGACCACCCGCATGGCCTCGGCGAGCACCCGGTCGGCAGAGCCGTCGAGGCGGTCCTGCATGACCGGCTCGGCGCCGAAACCCTTGACCGCCCGAACACCGGACACGGTCTCCTCTACCACGCCGGCCAGCGCGCCGCGCTGGCGCTGCAGGTCGGCGATGGCTTCGCGTACGCGCTTGGAGAAGCGCTGCGAGGTGACCGCCACAAGAGGCAGCCCGACCAGGGCCACGCCGGCCAGGGCGGGGCTGGTCACGACCAGCACGACGGCTACACCTAGCGCCAGGGCTGCGCTTCCGACCCAGTAGGGGGCGGAGGACACCACCGCCTGTATCTGGAACAGGTCGCTGGTGACCCGTGAAAGCAGCTGGCCCCGGTTGACGTCGGAGTGGTAGCCGATGTCGAGGTAGAGCAGGTGGTCGTGGAACCTGCGCCGCAGCTGCGACTCGACCCGGCGCGAGGCCACACCGTTCCACCAGCGGCGGCCTCCCGAAGCCAGGGCCTGCACCAGGCCGAGAGCGGCGATGACGGCCACGTAGGTGCCGAACCGGCCCCAGTGGCCGTCGAGCAGGCCCTGGTTGACGGCGTCGCCGACGAGGAGCGGCACGCTGGCGACGGCCGCGGACGAAACGAGCGCGGCGGCGATGGAGGTGAGCAGGACATGCCAGTGCCCGCGCATGGCGTCGCGCATGTAGGCCCGGCCCTGCCTTGATCGTTGACGAGCCAGGTCCGCCGTGGGACCGCCTCGCGGGTGCGGACGCGCCTCTCTGTGGTCCTTTGGAGCTATCGCGTCAACCCACCCTCTTTGCCAGCTCGACGCCACCCTCAAGGGTAGCGCCGACCGGTGACGGTTGGGCAATCGTTTTTTCTGACCGGTACCGACCGGACGGCGGCGGGGGCTCTCAGCCGGCTCGGGCGTCCCGGGCGCGGCGTCTCACGGTGGGGTGGGGGAGCACCGAGCCGGCAGACTCGCGTGCGGTGAGGAACTCGCCGAGCATGGCCATGACATCAGGCCCGACGAGACCCGCCAGCTCGTCGCGCATGTGGCGCCACACCGGCTCGGCGGCGGTGAAGGCTTCAGGCGCCTCGGTGCACCACCATGCGAACTCGTCGCCGCCCGGGCCCCAGTCCGCCCGGTCCCACTGGCGCAGCGTAGAGACCACCCGGCCTCCGTCCGGCTCGGAGTCCTCGCGTCGCAACGGCAGTTGCCAGCACACCTCGGGCTTCCAGTCCATGGGCCGCCCGCCCGCATCGAGGGCGGCCCGGTGCAGCGCGCAACCCGCACCGCCCGGGAAGCCCGGGCGGTTGAGGAAGATGCAGGCGTCCTCCACCTGGCGGGTCACCGTCGGCTTGCCCCGCCGCCTCGTCACCACCCCACCGTGCCTGGCGCGTTCCTTCCACTGCCACTGCTCGGGCGTGAGCTCGCGAGCGGCGGCCCGCACCCGCTCCACGTCCTCCTCGTCGACGAAGTGGGCGCCGTAGGAGCAGCACCCCTCGGACCGCTCCGGTGTAGGCACTGTCAGTACGCCCTGGCAGCCTCGCCCGAAGAGGCATTGCCACTTGGACAGTAGGAAAGTCACGTCGAAGCGCCAGGTACGCAGCTCGACCGGGTCCTCGAAGCTGACCCATTCGTGGGCGTCGGCCGGCGAGCCGGCCCAAGTCTCGGCGCGGACGATGGGGGTGGGCGAGACGGTGCGGGACCGGGCAGGCGCCTTGCCGGCAGGCCGGGCGACCGTCACCTGGCCCGCCCCGCAGCGCGGGGCAGGCGCCCGAGCTCCACCAGCAGCTCACCGGCGGCCAGCACGCCCCTCCAGAACTGCGCCAGGTCGAAGCGCTCGTTTGGAGCATGGAAGTTGTCCTCGGGCAGTGCCACCCCGAGGAACGTGACGGGGGCGCCGAGCACCCTGTGCAGGGCCTCCTCCGGTCCACTGCCGCCGGAGCGCTCGAAGAGGGGGGCCTTGCCCCACACCCGCTCGACAGCACGCGACAGTGCTGCGACAGCGGGGTGGTCGACGGGCGTGACCAGGGGCGAGACACCTCCCACGGGTACGACTTCGACCTCGGCCCCGCGGGGGGTGTGGGCGGCCGCCCATGCCCTGAACTGCTCGACCACGCAGGCTGGTCCCTGGTCGGGCACCAAGCGGAGAGCGACCTTGAAGTTGGCGGTGGCCGGCACGATCGTCTTGATGCCGGGGCCGCCGTAGCCCGAGTGGATGCCGACCACTTCGGCCGTGGGCCTCGTGCCGGTGCGCTCGTACGGCGTCCGGCCTGCCTCGCCGCTCAGCTCTCCTACGCCGGCCTTGTCCATGAGCTCCTGCTCGTCGAAGGGGAGCTCGGCCTGCGACCGGGCCTCCTGTGGGCTCAGCTCGCGCACGTCGTCGTAGAAGCCCGGCAGGGTGACCCTGCCGGCCCCGTCGTGGAGGGCGGCGGCCATCTGCGCCGCCACCAGGGCAGCGTTGGGCACCGTGCCACCCCAGATGCCGCTGTGCAGGTCGGACCGTGCAGTACGCACGGTGACGTCGAAGGCAACGAGGCCACGCATCCCGACGGTGGTGGAGGGGACGTCCGCAGCGACCATGGTGGTGTCGGAGACGACTACGACGTCACATGCGAACTTGTCCCCACCCCGGCGCAGCAGGTCCTCGAAGTGGGGGCTGCCGCGCTCCTCCTCGCCCTCGACAAGGACCTTGAGGTTGACGGGAAGCCGGCCGAGCCGGCTCAGCACACCCCGTGCCGCGGCCAGCTGCATGAGGACCTGGCCCTTGTCGTCCGAGCAACCCCGGGCGTGCAGCACGCCGCCGCGCACCTCGGGGTCGAAAGGCGGCGAAGCCCACTCCTCCAGAGGGTCCACGGGCTGCACGTCGTGGTGGCCGTACACGAGCACCGTCAGGGCCTCCGGCCCGGCGTGGAGCCAATCACCGTACACGGCCGGGCCGCCGGAGCCGTCCCCGTCCGGCCCGGTGGGCAACACCTCGACGTTGTCGAGCCCGGCGTCGCGCATGAGGACGGCACAGAACTCGGCGGAACGGGCCACGTCGGGGGCGTGGCCGGGATCGGCCGATATGGACGGGATGCGCAGCCATTCGGTGAGGGTCGCCAGGAGCTCCTCCCGGCGTTCGTCTACGTAACCGGCCAGCAGTAGCTCTTGCACGGTGCACGACGCTACTGCGGGCCGGCGGCGGAGGAGAATTACCCCATGGACACCGAGCGCACCGCTGCCATCAGGTCGAGGTTGGAAGAGATCGCCGAGGAGCTCGACGACATCGGGCAGGCCTGCCTGCGAGAGGCGATAAGCCGGCAGAGCGCTCCAGCTGCTGCTGACGAGCGCCTCATCGGGCGCGCGAGGCGGGCTGTGCTGAAGGCAGCCGGCCTGCTCGGCGGTGCGAACGCTGATCAGGAGGGCGATTAGCGGCACCCCGGCCCAGCCCACCGCCGGGCCGGGGGCACTGCGTCACTCGGCGGCTTTGACGGCCGCGATCTCGAACTCCAGGTTGACCTTCTCGCTGACGAGCACGCCACCGGCCTCGAGGGCGGCGTTCCAGTTGACCCCCCAGTCCTTGCGGTTGATCGTGGTCTCGCCCTCGAAGCCGAGCCGCTGGTTGCCCCAGGGGTCGACGGCACTGCCCGTGTACTCGAAGTCGATGGTGACGGGCTTGGTGACGCCGCGGATGGTGAGATCCCCCGTGACCTGGTAGTGGTCGGCGCCCTGCTTTTGGACCGAGGTGGAGCGGAAGGTGATGTTCGGGTACTCGTCTACGGACAGGAAGTCGTTTGTGCGCAGGTGGGTGTCGCGGTCCGCGTTGCGGGTGTCGATGCTGGCGACGTCGATGACGACCTCCACGCGGGAGTTGGACGGGTTGGCCTCGTCGAGGTAACCGGTGGCGCTGAACTCGTTGAAGGCGCCTCGCACCTTGGTGACCATGGCGTGACGGGCCGAGAAGCCGATGCGCGAATGGCTCTTGTCGATGGTGTAGTTGCCGGTGAGGCTCGCGGGTGTGGTGGCTGGGTCCGGGGTCGACATCTGAGGGTGCTCCTTTGGGTTGGCGAACTTGTCACTTCCAACATAGAGGATACGTCACCTATTCCGCTACCATGGGCACAGGTCGTGGCGTGAGGTGACAGGAGGCTCCGCTTGAGTGGGCCAAGGTGGTTGGACGACGAGCAGCAGCGGACGTGGCGGCTGTTCCAGGTGATGCAGGTCCGCCTGGGGGCGCGCCTGGCCAACGACATGTCCTCGCACTCGGAGCTCAGCTACCAGGACTATCTCGTGCTGGTGGCCCTCACCGACCAGCCGGACGGCAGGATGCGGGTGTTCGAGCTGGCACGGGATCTCGGCTGGGAGAAGAGCCGCATCTCGCATCAGGTCGCCCGCATGACGCAAAGGGGCCTGGTGCAGAAAGTGCGCTGTGGAGCGGACCGCCGAGGGGCCACCGTCTGCGTCAGCGCTCTCGGGCGTGCCCGGATAGAGGCGGCCGCCCCGAGCCACGTGGACGCAGTCCGACGCCTGTTCGTCGACCGGCTCTCCGCGGCGGAGTTGGAGTGCCTTGCCGAGATTTCGGCCACCGTGCTGCGGGCGCTCAGCGAGGACGAGGGCTGCTGCCCGCCCGGGCGATGACGGCGCGCCCGGAGCCGCACCTCGGTGCCCGGATGCCCGGGGCGGGTGGTCCATGGCCCGAGTGCCCCGTGGTCGGCCGGGTTCAGCCGGACTGCCTTTCAGCCGGACTGCCTTTCAGCCGGACTGCCTTGACGTCTGGCAGGCGGGTGCGGGCAGGCCCGCCGGCATTGGCGGCGCGCTCGCAAGGGCGTTGAAGGCGTCTATGAGCTGGCGCAGGCGGGCGTAGGAGAAGCGGTCGAAGCTGAGCGCGACCCGGGCCAGGTCGACATGGTCGTCCTCTCGCAGTTCGCTCGGCAGGGGCCCGGGGAGGGCCTCGATCCCGCCCCGGGTGCAGATGGGGGCGAACTCCTCGGACAGCCCGGCCAGCTCCTCGGCCGAGGGCGCCGCCTGCAGGCGCACGACCAGGCGCTCGCCGACCCAGCGCAGCGAGTGGTAGTTGCGGTAGAAGCCGAGCAGCTCCGACGCGGCCTCCTGGACGTCGTCGGTGATGAGGTACAGGCTGTGGTCGTCGGCGGAGACCAGACCACGCCCACCCACCTCCTGAGTGACGAAACGCTCCCAGGCCTGCCAGTAGCTGCCTCCGGGGACTTCGAGCAGCACCACCGGCGCAGGCAGAGCCTTGCCCGTCTGCAGGAGGGTGAGCAACTCGAAGGACTCGTCCAGGGTGCCGAAGCCTCCGGGCAGCACGGCGTAGCCGTCGGACTCCTTCACCAGGAGCAGCTTGCGGGTGAAGAAGTACTTCATCGACACGAGCTTGGGGTCCGAGACGATGAACTGGTTGGCGACCTGCTCGAAGGGCAAGCGGATGTTGATGCCGAAACTGTGCTCGGGCCCCGCACCCTCCAGTCCGGCTGCCATGATGCCCGGACCGGCACCCGTCACCGTCGACCAGTCCATCCCGGCCAGGCGGGAAGCGAGGTCCCTGGCTTGGGCGTAGAGGGGGTCGGTGGGCAGCGTCCGCGCCGAACCGAACATGGTCACCTTGCGGGTGCTGCGATAAGGAGCGAAGACTTCGAACCCGTCGCGCATCTCGCGCAGGGCGGCGTTGGCGATCTTCAGGTCCAGCCGGTCGGGTTGGCCCTTGGCCAGGCGGGCGACCGTCACCAGCATCTCCTGGATCTGGTCACGGTTGGCGACCACCTCGAGCTCGTCGAGAAGGGCGGCGACGAGGCGGTCGGCCTCGGGGTCACCGGTCGTCGGGGCTCTGCCGTGGTTGGCGTGGCCCGGCCCCGGACGCAGCGCCTGGCCGTCGCTCAACGCGGGCGCGGGGCCGCAGCCCGGTCGACGAGCCAGAGGACCCGACCGGCATTGACCCGTGCGGCCGGTAGGTCCTCACCGGCGTACACCGCTTCCATCGCCTCACGCTTCTCCTCGCCCGACACGGTGAACACGACCAGTCGGGCGCGGGCGATACCGGTGTACGTGAGCGTCATGCGAGGGTGCTTGTTGCGCCCGCTCGGGTCCTCGTTGAAGGCAACCAGCTGGCCCGGGTCAGCCGACAGCGCTGCGGAACCCGGGAAGAGGCTCGCAGTGTGGCCGTCAGCTCCCATGCCAAGGTGCACCAGGTCGAGCTGGCCCACCTCGCCGAGGCGCAACTGGTACGCGTCCAGGCTCTCGTCGCATCGCATCGGGTACACGGCGTTGGCCGCGCCGACCCGCTCGAGCAGTGCTTCGCGGCCCATGCGCTCGTTGGAGTCCTGGTGGTCGGGCGGCACACAGCGCTCGTCGCCCCAGAAGAAGTTGACCACCAGCCAGTCGACGGACGCAGTGCCCTCGGAGGCGAGGCGCTCGTAGCACGCTCGGGCCGTCTCGCCGCCCGACAGGGCGATGTCGAACTCCTCCCCGGGACGTTGTTCGAACGCGGTGATGAACTCTCGGGCGAAGGCCCCTGGTACGTCGTCGACGACTTGGAGGTCTCCGTTCACGGCCTAGACCCTACAGGCTCACGATGCCAACGCCGCGGCCGCTGCCAGGGCGCGCTCCCAGACGCGGTCGGCTCGCAGATCGGACACCGCCGAGGCGAGCGCCGAGGCGAGAGAGTCGTCCGGAAGGGGCAGGGCCTGCCTGTGCGAGACGCCTCCCGAGAGCACGGCCTCGGCCCAGACCGCCCGGGTGCCGTCGTCCCGACTGACCTGGAACCGGCCCTGTTCGCCGTCGAGAGTTGCCACCAATGTGATGTCGACGTGCTTGGAGTCCTCGAGGGAGAGCTCGCGCGCCCTCAGGTCGAGTTGTGCCATGAGCCAACCGCCGAGCATGTGCCGCGGTCCAGGCTTGCCGCGGACGCCGGCCTTGCCGACCCCGGCCAGGAACCTGCGGTTGTGCTCCGGCTCGAACAGGCCTGCAAGCAGCTCGCGCCATGGTTGCAGCCGCACCCACGACAGGTCGACAACGGGCTGGTTGTTGGCCAGCTCCAGCAGGGCGCGGTAGGAGTGGGCGATGTCGGAGGGCGACGGCCCGACGTTGCGCGTGTCGACCACCACGGCCGTCGCCAGCCTCAAGAGGGGGTCGGCCGGGTCCGGGGCGTGGCCCGGGAACCACATCACGACCGGCAGGTCCGCCAGCACGAATGGACCGGCGATGGATGCCAGGTGCGACGCACCCTGGCCCCCGACGCGGAGCCGTACCTCCTCGAAGAACACCGGGTGCCCATCGCCCGCAGGCGGGTCGGCCCGCCACAGCGACGCCGTGGCGTCTATGGCGGGGGTGCTGTCGGGCTCCGGGCGCAGAAGCAGGACGCGGCACGGGTGGTGGGCGCCGAGAGAGCGGACCGAAGCAGCACAGCCCTCGTAGTCGTCCTCGGTCGAGGTGACCATGACCAGGGTCATGACGGCGGTCCTGGTGGCTGACTCCTGGCCGGCCGCCTGGCGGCGCAGCTCGGGCAGGGCTTCCACCACCTCGCTGAGGCTGGCTCGCGGCTTCTCCCATGTCCGCACGGCCTGAGGCGACCCGGGGCCGCCGCCCGGGACGTGGCCGCCCGGCTCCGGGCCCCGCACGGGGCGCGGCCCGCCTGGGGGGGAGGCCTGGTCCTCCGAGCTCACGGTGTCCTCCACTTGTGCCCGTCGCGCCCGATGAGGGTGTCGGCCTGCCTGGGCCCCCAGGACCCGGAGGCGTACCCCGACAGCGGCGCCCCGCCGCCGCCCCACGTGTCGAGCAGGGGTTGGACGATGCCCCAGGCGGTGTCCACCTCGTCGCTGCGGATGAAGAGGGTCGGGTCACCGACCATGGCGTCGAGCAGCAGGCGCTCGTAGGCGTCTGGCGGCTCCTCCAGGAAGGCGGCGCCGTAGGAGAAGTCCATCAGCACGTCGCGCACCATGAAGGCCTGGCCGGGCACCTTGGCCCCGAAGCGCAAAGTGACGCCCTCGTCGGGCTGTATGCGCAGCACCAGGGCGTTGGGGTTGAGCCCGCGCGACGCCTCGCGGGGAAAGGCGAGGTGCGGGACGTCCTTGAACTGCAGCGCCACCTCGGTCACCCGCTTGGGCAGCCGCTTGCCTGTGCGTACGTAGATGGGCACGCCGGCCCAGCGCCAGTTGTCCACTGCCAGCTTGAGGGCCACATAGGTCTCGGTCTGGCTCTGGGGGCTGACGCCGTCCTCTTGGCGGTAACCGGGAACGGCGTTGCCCTCGACCCACCCGCTGTCGTACTGCGCACGCACGGCGATGTTGGGCACCTCGGTCGCATTTGGGACCACGACGGAGCGCAACGCCTTGACCTTCTCGTCGCGTATGCCCTGGGCGTCGATCGATCCCGGCGGTTCCATGAGCGTCAGCGACAGGACCTGCATCACGTGGTTCTGGACGATGTCGCGCAGGGCACCGGCGGTCTCGTAGAAGTTGCCGCGCTTTTCGACCCCCACCGTCTCGGCCACCGTCACCTGGACGTGGTCGATGTAGTTGCGTGACCACAGCGGCTCGAATATGGCGTTAGCGAAGCGCAGGGCCAGGACGTTCTGGACGGTCTCCTTGCCCAGGTAATGGTCGATCCTGTAGATCTGGTCCTCTTCGAAGACTTCGTGCAGGGCGGCGTCGAGGTCACGGGCCGTCGCGCGGTCGTGCCCGAACGGCTTTTCGATGACCAGGCGGGCCGCGCCGCCCCGGCCCGGCGCGTTGAGGCCCACACGTCCGAGGGCTCGGGCGACGTCGCCGAAGACCTCCGGTATCGTCGCCAGGTAGTAGGTGCGATTGGCGCCGGTGCCGAGGCTGGCCTCGATCTCGGCCAGCCTGTCACGCAGCGTGCTGAAGGTGTCGGGGTGCGCGTACTCGCCGGCGATGTAGACGCTGTTCTTGATTATCTCGGCCCAGCCCGGTCCTGCGTCGGCGACTGCGTCGGCCATGAGGTCACGGAAATCGTCGTCGGACATCTCCGTCCTGGCCACGCCGACCACGGCGAATGCGGCAGGCAGCAACCGCCGCCGTGACAACCGCTCCAGGGCCGGCAGCAGCTTGCGGTGCGTCAGGTCCCCGGACGCACCGAACACGACGAGCACCCCTGGCGGCGCACGCCTGACGGTGTCCAGCCCCTCCGCCAGTACGTTGACAGGCAGTTCGACGGTGCTCACGGCCCTACCCGGCAGGGTTTTCGCGCGACCGCAGCTCGTTGGCCTTGTCTTCGAGCGCCTGCAGCAGCTCGTCGAAGCTCTTGGAGAAGGAGGCGACGCCTTCCTCCTCGAGTTGGCGGGACACGTCGTGCATGTCGATACCGAACTCCGCCAGGGCGTCGAGATCGGCCCGGGCCTCGTCGACGCCCTGGTCGACGGTGCGGGCCACGGTGCCGTGGTCGGCGAAGGCGTCGAGGGTCGCGTCGGGCATCGTGTTGACGGTGTGGGGGCCGATCAGCGTGTCGACGTAGAGCAGGTCGGGATAGGCGGGGTTCTTGGTCGAGGTCGACGCCCACAGCGGGCGCTGGGGGTGCGCACCCTGGTCGGACAGAGCCTGCCAGCGGGGCCCCGAGAACTTCTCCTCGAAGAGGTGGTACGCCAGCTTGGCCTGGGCGACGGCCGCCTTGCCCCTCAGGTCCTCGGTGCCGGGCCTGCCTGTCTTGTCGAGCCGCCTGTCCACTTCGGTGTCGACCCTGCTCACGAAGAACGAAGCGACGCTGCGGGTGCGGCCGAGGTCGCCACCCGAGCGGGCCAGTGCCTCGAGCCCGGAGATGTAAGCCTCGATGACGGCCTCATAGCGCTCGAGACTGAAGATGAGGGTGACGTTTATGTTGCGGCCCTCTGAGATCATCTGGCGGACCGCCGGGACACCCGCCTCCGTGGCCGGGATTTTCACCATCAGGTTGGGCATGTCGATGGTCTCGTGGAAGCGCCTCGCGTCGCGCACCGTGCCGTCGGTGTCGTAGGCCAGCCTCGGCGAGACCTCCAGCGACACGAACCCGTCACCGCCGTCGTTCTGCTCGTACAAGGGGTGGAGGATCTCGAGTGCCGCCGTGACGTCGGCGGCTGCCATCTCCCAGAAGGCCTGCTCCACCGTCCCGCCCTCGAGGAGGCGGGCGAAGTCGGCAGCGTAGATGTCGGTGCCCGTCATGGCTTTCTGGAAGATTGTCGGGTTGGAGGTCACGCCGCGGACGCCCTCGTCGACCATGTTCGCCAGGCGCCCGCTACGGATGGCGTCGCGCGAAAGGTTGTCGATCCACGGGCTCTGCCCGCCCTCGCTGTAGAGCTGGTGCAGCAACGTCATCTGTTTTCCTCCTGGGGATCGGTCTTGCGCAGCAGTGCGCGGGCCTTGCCGGCCACGTTGTCGGCGGTGAAGCCGAAGCGTGCCAGGACCTCGGCACCAGGCCCGGAGGCGCCGAAGTGGTCGATGGACACTGTGGCGTCGGCCCAGCGGGCCCAGCCGAAACTGGATGCCGCCTCGACCGCGAGCACCGGGGCACCGGCGCCCATCACCTGGCGGCGATATGCCTCGTCCTGCTGCTCGAACAGTTCCCAGCAGGGCATCGAGACAACCCGCGCCCTGATGCCCTCGGTGCCGAGAAGCTCGGCGGCCGCCACGCACAGCTGCACCTCCGAGCCGGTGCCCACCAGGACGACGTCAGGGCCGTCCTCCTCGCCCACCAATACGTAGGCGCCGCGTGCCAGCATCTGCGCCTTCTCGGCCGTGCCCTGCAGCACGGGCAGGCTCTGGCGGGACAGGATGAGGGCGGTGGGGCCGTCGTGCTCGATGGCCACCCTCAAGGCCTGGCCGGTCTCGTTGGCGTCGGCTGGCCTGACCACCCACAGGTTGGGCATGGCGCGCATGGCGGCCAGCTGCTCGACCGGCTGGTGGGTGGGCCCGTCCTCGCCCAGGCCGACCGAGTCGTGGGTCCAGGAATAGACGACCTTGGCCTCGGACAGGGCGGACAGGCGGACGGCGCCGCGCATGTAGTCGCTGAAGACGAAGAACGTACCGATCACCGGCAGGATGCCGCCGTGGCGGGCCATGCCGACCGCAGCTCCACCCATGGCGTGCTCGCGCACCCCGTAGGCGATCAGCCGCCCACCCGGCTCGTCCCGGGACTGGAGTGGCTCCCCGTCGAGCATGGTGCCGGTGTTGCCGGTGAGGTCAGCGCCGCCGGACACGATGGCCGGGACCTCCGAGGCGACCGCGTTGAGGCACTCCTTCATCGCCTCGCGGGTGGCGATCTTGTCGCCGGCGCCCCACACCGGGAGCTTCTTGTCGAAGCCGGCGAGGCCCTGCACCCGCCACTGCGAGTCCCAGCGTTCACGCTCGGGCGAGCCGGCAGGCAGTTCGCTATCGAGGCGTCCGGCCCAGGCGTCGCGGCGCGAGCGGCCACGGCTACCGGCCTCGCGGTACATCGACAGCACGTCCTGCGGGACCCAGAAGCTCTCCTCGGCAGGCAGGCCGAGGATCTCCTTGGTGACCTTGATCTCCTCCGGGGGGAAGGGGGATCCGTGGGCCTTGGGGCTGTCGGTCAGCTTGGGCGAAGGCCAGCCGATATGGGAGCGAAGCTGGAGGAAGCTCGGCCGGTCCTCGACAGCCATGGCCCGTCTGAGCGCTGCCTCGAGGGCGTCCGTGTCGTTGGCGACCTCGCCGAGATCCTCGGTGTGCCACCCGTATGCGTCGAAGCGCTCGACCGCGTCGTCGCCGAGGGCTATCTCGGTCGGCCCGTCGATGGTGATGTGGTTGTCGTCGTAGACGCAGACGAGCCGGCCCAGGCCGAGGTGGCCGGCGAGCGACGCGGCCTCGTGGCTTATGCCCTCCATCAGGTCGCCGTCCGAGCACAGCACGAAGGTGTAGTGGTCCACGAGGTCGGAGCCGTAGCGGGCCCGCAGGATGCGTTCGGCGGTGGCCAGGCCCACTGCGTTCGCGACACCCTGACCGAGGGGGCCGGTCGTGACCTCCACACCTTTGAGCTCGTGGGACTCGGGGTGCCCGGGAGTCCGGGAGCCGAACTGGCGGAACTGCTGGAGGTCCTCGAGCGACAGGTCGTAACCGGTCAGGTACAACATGGAGTACAGGAGCACCGAGGCGTGACCGCACGAGAGCACGAAACGGTCACGGTCGGGCCAGTCCGGGTCGGACGCGTCGTAGTTCATCACGCGCGACCACAGCACGTGCGCCAGCGGCGCCAGCGCCATGGCCGTCCCCGGGTGACCGGCATTGGCTTTACGGGGCGCGTCCATCGCCAGGCCCCTGATCACGTTGATGCCCAGCTGCTCCAGCTCTTGGCGCCCACTGACCTGCGGCTGCGTGGTTTCGGTCATGAGCGCCAACCTACACGGTCCACGTGCCGACGCAGCCTGGTCGCCGCCAGGGCAGACGAAGCTCCTGTGTTGCAACGGTGGAGGCACGCGCCTCGCCGGTCCGAACAGCTGCGTCCCAGCGCTCGGCCTGCCTGCTACGCCGGTGCTCCGGCCGGCTGAGCCGGTGCTCCGGCCGACGGCTCCCGGGCGCGAACCCGGCGACGGGCCTGTGGAGAGCCGGCGACCGTGTCAGCCGGCCACAGGGGGCAGCAGCGTGAGCGGGACCACGGTGGTCTGCTGCGATGGCACCAGGCGGCAGTGGGCCTCGATCGTGCCGAACCCGGCGAACTCGAGCTCGGCCCTCACGAGCCGGTAGGTGAACTTGCCTGGCTCGATGTTGAAAGGGGACACGTTGCGGGCAACCTGCTCGCCTTCCTCGTCCCGGAACACGACCTCGAGCACGCCATTGGAGGGGTCCGAACGCCGTGACCGCACCAGGACGATGAGGTGGGGCGTGAGGGTGACGGGCGGCTGGCCGGGGGCCGGGAGCGAGAACATCGCGCCGGTGATGTCCACCCGGGTCGACGGGCCGGGCACGGGCCGGAGCTGGAAGTTCTCAATGAAGAGGGCAGAAACGATGTCCATGGTTGCCACCCAGTATGCCCTGCTCCCACCGGCTGGTCACAGTACGGCCGCGTGGCGAACCCGCTATACGAGCTCGGGCTCGGGCTCCAGGTTGGCCCCGGACAGGCCCAGGCCGTGCTGGGCGAGAGCAGTCAGGTGGATCCCGTCGTGACGGACCGTGGCCAGGTGCAGCGTGCGCAAAAAGGCGAGGGCCCACCACCCATGGTCGAGCTGTCTCTTGGCCAAGGCGAAACGGGCGGAGGTCGGAGCCGCGTGGTGGTTGGAATGCAGGCCCTCACCCCAGGTCAACAGCGCAAGCCACTGGTTGTTGGTGGCGATCCCGGCGTAGGGACGCTTGCCCCACTTGTGCCCGATGGCGTTGACGGCGGCGTTGAGCAGCAGGTAGCTGACAACGTGCGCGGCTGCCGCCACCAGTGCCCACTGCCAGCCGAGCAGGGCCACGAAGAGCCCGAAGCCGAGGAGCAGGCCGATGTACCCGCGGTCGAAAACGTAACGGTCCCAGGCGTCGACCTTGATGTCCCGGCTGTACTTGCGCAGTGTCTCGGGGTCGTGGGTGGCCTTCTTGTAGAGCCCGACGTTCCACAGCTGGACCCGCCAGTACCCCTCCAGTACCGGCGAATGCGGGTCCCCCGGTATGTCGGTGTAGGCGTGGTGCCGGCGGTGGACAGCGGCCCACTCCCGAGGTTTGATCCCGGTGGACAGCCACAGCAGGAGGCGGACGGCGAACGCTGCACCCGGCTTCATGGTCACGGCCCGGTGGGCCAGGGCCCGGTGCAGGTACACCGTGGTGAGCAGGAGGGCGAGTTGGCAGGTCAGAAGGCCGGCTATTACGGCAACCAAAGCTACGGGCACCGGCCAACCATACTCCACGGTGGCAGCTATCAGCCGGAGGCGACCTGGGAGGACGCGTCGGCCGAGCCCCGACCGCCACCGCTGCACCGGTACGGGGTCGTGCCCGGCTCTCGGCGGCCCGGACCGGTGCAACGGGCACCCGGGAGTCGGGGCGATGGTGCGGGAACGGGCCCCGAACGGTTAGCTTTGGTCGATGCCTGGTAGCAGTGGGACTGAGAGATCTGGGCGGCAGCGGGCGAGCGCCAAGGAGGGAGCGGCGGATTTCTTCCAGACCGTCCTCGCCTACGTCAAGCAGGAGACCCTCGACCCGGTCCTGGCGCAGCTCAAGCTGGTGGTGGTCGGGGTTGCCGGCGCCCTGGTGATGGCCATGGGCACCGTGCTCCTGGCCGTCGGCTTCGTGCGGGCGCTGCAGAGCGAGTTCGGGGGGGTGCACCCGCTGAGCGGCTTGTCCGCCTATGCGCCCTTGGCCAAGGAGGTCGGCCCGACGGTCCTGGTCAAGGCCGCTCCGTACGGGGTCGGAGGTCACCTCTCGGGCAGCTGGTCCTGGGTGCCGTACATGGGCGGTGCACTGCTGTGCGTCCTCGTGGCCGCGTTCAGCCTGGCACGCGCGCTGAAGGGCAGGCGGCCGTGAGCCCGCGGACGGAGGCCAAGGTCACGGGCACCGGCCCCGGCGGGCGCATCACGCCCGAGGACGTCCGGCGCAAGGCCGACGAGCTCGCCGGGGGAGTGCAGCAGCAGGTCGACGCGGCGCGCCCGGTCCTCAACTACGTCGCCATCGCCGGCGGGGCACTGGTGTTGGTGGCCGCCTTTTTTCTGGGTAGGCGTAGTGGCAGGCGGCGCTCGACGATCGTGGAGATCCGTCGGGGCTAGCCCCCGGAGGTGACGTGGTGCTGAAGAGGCTCTCTGACCTGTTGGTCCGGCGCGGCCTGCGCCGGGGCCTGCTCGGGGGTGAGCAGACCTGGCTCGTGCTTGGCGCCCTGGCGCTCGCCGGGCGGTTGGCGCTGAGGGTGCTCAGGCGCCGTCCGGAAGTCGTCTTCACCGAGAAGCTGGAGCCCGGGCGGCGGCTCGTCATCACGCACCGGTCCCGCAGCGGCAACAATGGGCGGCGTGAAAGTCCTGCTGCGGAACCCGAAGCGTGAGCTGGAGGTGCCGGGACCGCTCGGCGTCCTGGCGCTGCTCGAACAGCTCGGTTACATAAGGGAGGCGGTCCTCGTCATCGTGGACGGCACCCTGGTGACAGGTGACGCCACCATCGCCGACGGTTCGGGTGTCGAAATCCGCCCGGTCGTGTCGGGCGGGGCGACCGGGCCGGCGCCGACGGGGAGCCCCAGGTGAAGTGCAAGGTCTGCCGCCGGCCCGCCGTCGTGGACGTCCGCAGGCACAACGCCGCCTTCTGCTCCGACTGCTTCCTCGGGCACTGCCGCGCACAGGTCGAACGGGCGGTCAAGGAGCACCGCATGATGGGCCCGGACGAGCGTGTGCTGGTCGCGGTCTCGGGCGGCAAGGACTCGCTGGCGCTCTGGGACATCCTGCTCGACATCGGGTACCAGGCCGACGGCCTCTACATAGGGCTCGGGATCGCCGGTTACAGCCAGCCCTCGGGCGAGCACGCGAGGGCGTTCGCAGCGGCCCGTCAGGCGCACCTGGTCGAGGTCGACCTCCCCTCGGACTTCGGTTACGACGTGAAGACCGGGGCGGCAGCCGACCGGCGGGTACCGTGCTCGGCCTGTGGCCTGTCCAAACGCCACGTCTTCGACCGCGCCGCTCTGGACGGCGGCTACGACGTGGTGGCGACGGGGCACAACCTTGACGACGAGGCTGCCGTCCTTCTCGGCAACGTCCTGCGCTGGGATGTCGCCTACCTGGCCCGCCAGAGGCCCGTGCTCCCCGGAGGCGAGGGTTTCCCCCGCAAGGTCAAGCCGCTGGTGAAGTTGGGTGAGAGGGAGACGGCCGCCTACTGCGTGCTGAAAGGGCTCGACTACCAGGTCGAGGAATGCCCGATGTCGGCGGGCAACCGCCATCTCGGCTACAAGGAGGCCCTGAACGCCATCGAGGAGCGCTCGCCCGGGACCAAGGCCGCGTTCTACAACGGCTTCCTCGACCGCGGGTCGGCGCTCGGCGCCGAGCTCTGTCAGGACGAGCGGGAGGGCCTGCACCCCTGCCCGAGCTGCGCGGCGCCGACGACGGCAGCCGTGTGCGCGTTCTGCAAACTGGTCGAGCGGGCCGGCGGCGACCCGCGGCGGCGGATCCCGGTAACGGCGCTGTGAGCGCCGGGGAGATGGCTCCGAGGCGCCCCTTCGAGGTGGGGGAGCGGGTGCTGCTCTTCGACTCCAAGGGACGCCGCTATCTGGTGTCGCTCGCGGCGGGAGCCGAGTTCCACACTCACGCCGGCTTCGTGGCGCACGACGACCTGATAGGGCGCGACGAGGGCCTCACCGTGCACTCGAACCGCGGCTCGCGTTACATCGCCGTTCGCCCGACACTGGCCGAGGTCGTGCTCAAGATGCCACGCGGCGCCCAGGTCATCTACCCGAAGGACCTCGGCCCGATACTGATGCTGGCGGACATCTTCCCCGGTGCCCGGGTGCTCGAGTCCGGGCTCGGCTCCGGGGCGCTGTCCATGGCCCTGCTGAGGGCTGGCGCCGACGTGACCGGCTACGAGTTGCGCCAGGACTTCGCCGACCGGGCCGCCGCGAACGTCACCGGCTTCCTCGGCGCGGCCGTGATGGAGCGCTACCACGTCGAGGTACGCGACGTGTACGAGGGCATCGGGCCGGAGGGCCTGGACCGGGTGGTCCTCGACCTGCCCGAGCCGTGGCGGGTGGTCGGCCACGCCGCAACCGCGCTGAGGCCTGGGGGCATACTCGTCTCCTACCTGCCGACGGTTCCCCAGGTGACGGCGCTGCGGGAGGCGCTCAACGGGGCCGGGTTCGCCCTTGCGGAGACGATCGAGGTCATGCAGCGGGGATGGCACATCGACGGCCAGTCGGTGCGTCCGGACCACAGGATGGTGGGTCACACGGGCTTCCTCACCTCTGCGAGGCTGCTCTCGGTCGGCTCGTGAACGCCTTCGACATAGGGATCCTTGTTGCCGCCGGGCTCGCGGCCCTGGGCGGCTGGCGCATGGGCTTTCTGGCGCGGGTGTTCTCCTGGCTCGGGCTGGGAGCCGGGCTCTACGTCGCGGTCCGCTTCCTGCCTGACGTCGTCAAGCTCGTGCACCTGTCGGGCTCGGTGCCTCGCATCGCCCTGGCGATAGTGGTCCTGCTGGCGGGTGCCTTCCTGGGCCAGGCCGTCGGCCTCATGGTCGGGGCGCGGCTGCACTCGGTGCTGCCCTTCGGGGGGGTGCGCACCGCCGACAGGGCCGTCGGCTCGGCGCTGGGCGTCATCGGCGTCCTGGCGGCCGTCTGGCTGCTGGCACCGTCCCTGGCCGCCGTGCCGGGCACGCTGTCGCAGCTGACCACCGGCTCGGTGATCGCCCGCTGGGTAAGCCAGGCAACGGCCTCGGCCGGGATCAACCCGCCGAACACCCTGCAGGCACTGAGGCGCCTGGTGGGCCAGGACGGCTTCCCTCAGGTGTTCACCTCCTTCGGCCCCAGCCAGGACACCGGGGCGCCACCGCTGCACAGCCCCCTGGCCGGTGCCGCACTCAGCCGGGCCGAGGGATCGACCGTGAAGGTGGAGGGCCAAGCCTGCGGGCGGCTGCAGGAAGGCAGCGGTTTCACTGTGGCCCCGGACCTCGTGGTCACCAACGCCCACGTCGTGGCCGGAGAGCCGGCGGGCTCGACCCAGGTCCTGCTCCCGGGCAGCATGCTGCCCAAGCCCGCCTCCGTGGTGCTCTACAACCCCAACGTCGACCTCGCCCTGCTGTCGGTACCCGGTCTGGGCGAACCGGCACTACCGCTGGCTACCGGGCGCGCCGGCCAGACCGGGGTCGTACTGGGCCATCCCAACGGCCAGGACCCGCTGGCGGTGCAGCCGGCGGCGATCGCCGACGAGGTCACGGCGCGCGGCGAGGACCTGTACGCGACCAGGACGACCACCCGTGACGTGTTCGTGCTGGCAGCGCGGCTCACCTATGGCGATTCCGGGGCCCCGCTGGTCGACCGTCACGGCGATGTCGTGGGCATCGCCTTCGCCATCGCACCTGACCGGGCCACGACGGCCTACGCGCTCAGCACCAGCGAGCTGGTGCCCCTGCTGGCCTCGCCGCACCAGCACGCGGTGAGCACCGAGGCCTGCGTCAACGGCTGAGGCGCTACCGGCTGAGGCGCCGGCGCCGACAAGGGCAAAGCCGACCGTTGCGGGCTGCCGGGACGCGTCCGGGGCTGCGCTAACCTTATGAGTTCTTTGGGTGGCGTGGCTGGAGCGCGCCAGGGCAACGGGACTTGGAAAGGTGGTGGGAGAGCCACATGCAACCTATTGGTGCCGTGGGACTGGACGAGGTAAGCGGGCTCACTACCCCGATCGCCCGGTTCCTCGATGGCAACACGGACATGCCGACGCCGTTCCTGGTCTTCGACCTGGATGTGGTGGCCCTGCGCTACCGGCAGCTACGCGAGGCCCTTCCGGCGGCAAAGGTGTTCTACGCCGTGAAGGCCAACCCGGCCGAGGAGGTGCTCACCGCCCTCGAGCAGCTGGGCTCGAGTTTCGATGTCGCCAGCAGGGGCGAGATCGAACGCTGCCTGCGCATCGGGATCGAGCCGGAACGCCTGGCCTACGGCAACACGATCAAGAAGGAGCGTGACGTCGCCTTCGCCTACGAGGTGGGCGTGCGTACCTTCACCGTCGACGCCGAGGCCGAGCTGGAAAAGGTCGTCCGCCAGGCCCCGGGAAGCACCGTATACGTGCGTATCGCCACCGACGGCACCGGGGCCGACTGGCCGCTCTCGCGCAAGTTCGGCTGCGACATGGCGGAGGCGGCCGCCCTCATCCGGCGGGCCGCCTGGGCCGGGCTCGAGTTCGGGGCCTCGTTCCACGTCGGTTCCCAGCAGCGCGACGTGCGCGCCTGGGACCGGCCTCTTGCCGATGTCGGCGCCCTGCTGGACCAGCTGCGCTCAGAAGGCCTGGAGGCGGCAGGCATCAACCTCGGCGGGGGCTTCCCCTCCCACTACGTCGACCCCGTCCCCGAGCTCGGTGCCTACGGGACGGCCATCCGGGCCGCCCTGGCCGCCAACCTGGGTGGCTTCGCAGGCGAGGTCCTGGTCGAGCCTGGTCGCTACCTCGTCGGGGACGCGGGCGTCATCGAGACCGAGGTCGTGCTCATATCGCGCCGGCCGGACAACGACGAGGCCCGCTGGGTCTACCTGGACATAGGCATGTTCAACGGCCTGACAGAGACGCTCGACGAGTCCATCCGCTACCGGGTGGGCACCCCGGGCGACCGCGCCAACCAGGGCCCGGTCGTGCTTGCCGGGCCGTCCTGCGACAGCGCCGACGTGCTCTACGAGAAGGCGGGCTACCAGCTACCGCTCGACCTGCGCATCGGTGACCGGGTGAGGCTGCTCTCGACGGGTGCGTACACGTCTTCCTACTCCTCGGTCTGGTTCAACGGCTTCGAGCCGCTGCGCTGCTTCTTCGTCTCCTCCCACGACCAGAGGGTCGTGGCGGCATGAGCAGCTTCACGACCTACGGGCCCTTCGACGGCCCCGTGCTCATGATCGGCTCGGGCTCGATCGCCCACGGCACCCTGCCCCTGGTGCTGCGCCACTTCGACATCGGTGCCGACGACATCACCGTGCTCGGCCCGGAGGTCGAGGACGACCCGGTGCTCCAACAGCTCGGGGTGCGCACGGTCGCTGCTGCGCTCACGGCGGGCAACTACAGGGAGCTGCTCACGCCTCTGCTCGCCCAGGGCAGCAGGCGGGCGTTCTGCGTCAACCTGTCGGTCGACACCTCCTCGGTCGAGATCATGGCCCTGTGCCGCCGGCTCGGCTGCCTCTACATCGACACGGTCGTCGAGCCCTGGCCGGGCTTCTACGACGACGCGTCGGCCCCGCTCGCCGCCAGGACCAACTACGCGCTGCGCAAGAGCCTCCTCGCCGAGCGCCGGGCCAACCCGGGCGGGCCCACGGCCGTCTCGGCATGCGGCGCCAACCCCGGCATGGTGTCCTGGTTCGTCAAGCAGGCCCTGCTCGACGTGGCCGGGCGCACAGGCGTCGCGTACGAGCGGCCCGCGACCCGCGACGAGTGGGCCCGGCTCATGCAGGCGTGCGGGGTGAAGGGTGTCCACATCGCCGAGCGCGACACGCAGCGGGCCCGCTCCCCAAGGGACATCGGGACCTTCGTCAACACCTGGTCCGTCGACGGCTTCCTGTCCGAGGGCCTCCAACCCGCCGAGCTGGGCTGGGGCACGCACGAGCGATGGTTCCCCCCGACAGCCCGGCGCCACGACGACCCGGGTGCCCCGTCGATCTACATGGTGCAGCCGGGGGCCGACACGAGGGTGCGGACCTGGTGCCCCACGGCCGGCCCGCAGTACGGGCTGTGCGTGACCCACAACGAGTCGATCTCGATCGCCGACTACTTCACCCTGGGCGAGGGTGCCGATGTCGTCTACCGGCCCACCTGCCACTACGCCTACCACCCGGCCGACGACGCCATGCTCTCGTGGCACGAGTTGCTGGGCCGGGGTTGTGCCACGCCCTCACGTCAGGTGGTGCTCGACGAGGCCGAGATCCTCGACGGCATCGACGAGCTCGGGGTCCTGCTCTACGGCCACGGCGCCAACGCCTACTGGTACGGGTCGCGCCTGTCGGTCGAGGAGACCCGGTCCCTCGTGCCCTTCCAGAACGCGACCGGGTTGCAGGTCACCTCGGCTGTGCTGGCGGGCATGGTGTGGGCGGTCGAGAACCCCGAGGCAGGGATCGTCGAGGCGGACGAGATGGACTTCGAGCGCTGTCTCGAGGTGCAGCTTGCCTACCTCGGCCCGGTGGAGGGCCACTTCACGGACTGGACGCCGCTCAGCACGCAGTCGCCCCTCTTCCCCCGGGACCTGGACGAGGACGACCCGTGGCAGTTCCGCAACGTGCTGGTCCACTGACGGGGCTCGCCCAGGTCTCGGCGCGCTGTCGGGCACGGTGAGCTGGTCCGGCGGTGACGCGAGGCTCTGCGCTCCCGCCGCCCTGGTTCACTCCTCGATGAAGATGCACTCTCCTGGGCACTCTTCGGCCGACTCGCGGGTGGCGTCCTCCATGTCCTCGGGAACGACAGCCAACCCGGCGTGGCCGCCCGGGTCGTCGAAGATCTTGTCGCCCTCCTTGACATAGGACAGACCATCGTCGAGGAGCGTGAAAACGGCCGGGGCGATCTCCTCGCACAGGCCGTCGCCGGTACACAGATCCTGGTCGATCCAGACCTTCATTCGGTGTCAGTTCCCTCTAGTCGTCGATCCGCTGGTCGCGCGTGCTTCCAAGCTACCGGCGCCAAAGCGCAAGTGTCAATGACACTGCTGGCCAGGCACGCCGCGCCCGTACGCCAGCTGTCGCGACAACGGCAGTATGGTCGCGCCAAAGGCCGGACCTCGGCCCCGGTCGAACTGGCGGCGTCCAGGACGGCCAAGTCAAAGGAGGTGGTCCCGCATGCCCGACAACAACCAGGGCCAGGCCCGCGACCGGGAGATGGCGGACCTGCGGGCCCAGACCAGCTCGCTCGAGGAACAGGTGGCGGCACTCGAGGAGGAGGTGGCCGTCCTGCGCCGACGGCTGGCGGACGCCCCCAAGCGGGTGCGCACCCTGGAGGAGCGCCTCCTCGAGACCAAGGGCCAGCTCCAGCAGGCCCTGTCGCAGAACGAGCGGCTCACCTACACCCTGCGCGAGGCGCGCGAGCACATCGCCTCGCTGCGAGAGGAGGTCGACAAGCTCACCCAGCCGCCGTCGGCTTACGGCACGTTCCTGGCCCTGAACGACGACGGGACGGCCGACGTCTTCTCCGGCGGCCGCAAGATGCGCGTCTCGCTTCACCCGGCCCTCGAGTCCTCCGAGCTGCACCGCGGCCAGGAGGTCGTGCTCAACGAGTCCCTCAACGTCGTCCTGGCCCGGGGCAGCGACCTTTCGGGTGAGGTCGTGACGATGAAGGAGCTGCTGGAGGACCAGCACCGCGCGATCGTGGTGGCGCGGGCCGACGAGGAGCGGGTGGTGGAGCTGGCGGACAGCCTGCTCGGCGAGAAGCTGCGCTCCGGCGACTCGCTGCTGATGGACGCCCGGTCCGGCCTCCTGCTCGAGAAGCTGCCGCGCCCCGAGGTGGAGGACCTGGTCCTGGAGGAGGTGCCGGACATCTCCTACGATGACGTCGGCGGCCTGGACTCCCAGATCGAGCAGATCACCGACGCCGTCGAGCTGCCCTTCCTCTACCGGGAGCTGTTCCTGGACCACCGCCTGCCCGCCCCCAAGGGCATCCTCCTCTACGGCCCGCCGGGATGCGGGAAGACCCTGATCGCCAAAGCGGTGGCCAACTCCCTGGCCAAGAAGGTGGCGGCCACGGGCGAGGGGGCGGGGCGCAGCTACTTCCTCAACATCAAAGGCCCCGAGCTGCTCAACAAGTACGTGGGCGAGACCGAGCGCCAGATCCGCCTCGTGTTCCAGCGGGCGCGTGAGAAGAGCGAGGAGGGGGTGCCCGTCATAGTCTTCTTCGACGAGATGGACTCGCTGTTCCGGACCCGCGGCAGCGGCATCTCCTCGGACGTCGAGTCGACGATCGTCCCGCAGTTGCTGGCCGAGATAGACGGTGTCGAGGCCCTGAAGAACGTCATCGTCATCGGCGCCTCGAACCGCGAGGACCTGATCGACCCCGCCATCCTGCGCCCCGGCCGCCTGGACGTGAAGATCAAGATCGAGCGCCCTGACGAGACGTCGGCGGCGCAGATCTTCTCGCGCTACCTGACTGCGGACCTGCCTCTCGACGAGGACGAGGTGCGGGCCCTCGGCGGGGGCGACAGGGACAAGGCGGTCCGCCTGATGATCGAGCGCACGGTCGAGGAGATGTACCGCGACGACGAGGCCAACCAGTTCCTGGAGGTGACCTACCAGAACGGCGACAAGGAGACGATGTACTACAAGGACTTCGCCTCCGGTGCCATGATCGAGAACATCGTCCGGCGGGCAAAGAAGCTCTCGATCAAGCGGCAGATAGCCGGCGACGGCAAGGGGATCAGGACTCAGGACCTGCTGGACTCGATCAAGCAGGAGTACAAGGAGCACGAGGATCTCCCGAACACGACCAACCCGGACGACTGGGCGAAGATCTCGGGCAAGAAGGGCGAGCGCATCGTGTACATCCGGACGATCACATCGCAGGGCGACCAGACCAAGGGAGGCCGCTCGATCGAGCGTGTCGCCACGGGCCAGTACCTCTGAGCTCGCTCAGCATCCCGGGGCACGCCGGCGCACGCGTGCCCCGGGTGCGCCTGTGCACCGCCACGTGCGGGCCGCAGCACGTACGTCAGCAGCGGCTCGGGACCGCGTGGAGCACCCGGGTGAAGCGGTCCGGGTCGCAGGCGGGCGAAGGGTAGCTGCGGCCTCGGGCAGGTGCCCGGGGGGCCCGGTCTGCTGGTACCGCCGCCTAGACATGGTAGGCAGGGTAACGTCGGCCCGTGGCCATAGCGAAGGTTCTGGGCATGGAGACCGAGTACGGGATCATCGTGCGCGGAGGCGGGGAGCCCAATCCCATCGCAGCCTCGTCGGCGCTGATAAACGCCTACGTCGCCTCCCTGGCCCGGCGTATCGAGTGGGACTTCCAGGACGAGTCGCCGGCGCGCGACGCCCGTGGCTTCGTGCGCGAGGTGCAGATGGCCCCGGAGATCGAGACCCATCTGGTCAACGCCGTGCTCACCAACGGCGCCCGCTACTACGTCGACCACGCACACCCCGAGTACTCGGGCCCGGAATGCTCGAACGCCCGTGAAGCGGTCCTCTACGACAAGGCGGGCGAGGCGGTACTGGCCCGCTCGGTCGAGGCGGCTGCCCGCCTTCTCGGCCCCGGCCAGCAGATAAGCGTCTACAAGAACAACTCCGACGGCAAGGGCAACTCCTACGGGGCGCACGAGAACTACCTGATGGACCGGGCCGTTCCCTTCAGCCGGGTGGTGCAGCATGCCATTCCGCACTTCGTCACCCGCCAGATCTACACCGGTGCCGGCAAGGTCGGCGCCGAGGCAGCGGGCGCCGAGGGCGTGGAGTTCCAGCTCACGCAGCGTGCCGATTTCTTCGAGGAGGAGGTGGGGCTGGAGACGACCCTCAAGCGCCCCATCGTCAACACCAGGGACGAGCCGCACTGCGACGCCCAGAAGTACCGGCGCCTGCACGTCATCCTTGGTGACGCCAACCTCTCGGAGACCGCCAACTTCCTCAAGGTGGGCACGACCGCCCTGGTGCTGGCCATGATCGAGGACGACTGGTTCGCGGTCCACGGGCGGGACTACAGCCTGGCGCACCCGGTGGCGGCGATGCGGCAGGTCTCCTACGACCTGAGCCTGCGCCGGCCGCTGGCCATGGCCGACGGGCGCCAGATGACGGCGCTGGCGGTCCAGTGGGAGCACTTGGAGCTGGCCACCAAGTACGCCGACGACATCGGCCTCGGCCCGGTCGGAGGCGACGAGGTGGGTCGCGACGTGCTGCGGTGCTGGGAGGAGGTGCTCTCCGGTCTGGAGTCCGACCCGGCGAGCATGGCGACGAAGCTGGACTGGGTGGCCAAGCACCGCATGGTGACCGGCTACCGCGAGCGCCATGGCCTAGGCTGGCGGGACCCTAGGTTGTTCGCCATGGATTTGCAGTACCACGATGTCCGGCCGGAGAGATCGCTGTACACCAGGGCGGGTATGGAGCGGCTGCTCTCCGACGAGGAGGTCCAACGGGCTGTGACGGAGCCGCCCACCACCACCCGGGCTTACTTCCGTGGGCGCTGCCTGCAGCGCTGGCCCCAGGCCATTGCCGCCGCCAACTGGGACTCGCTGGTGTTCGACCTGGGTGGCGACCCTCTGCGCAGGGTCCCGATGATGGAGCCGCTCAGAGGCACGGCGGCACATGTCGATGAGTTGTTGGCAAGGTGTTCGACTCCGGCGCAGCTGCTGGAGATGCTGGGCTCTTGAGGAGGGACGGGTAAGTGGCTGAGAGAGAGCAGATCAAGAAGCAGGCGCCCTCGCGCTCGGAGCCGGAACAGGTCGAAGAGGTACCGGCTGGTTCCAAGCGGGGAGAGGAGCTGAAGGCGGAGCTCGACGACCTGCTGGACGAGATCGACGAGGTCCTGGAGGACAACGCGGAGGAGTTCGTCAAGTCCTACGTGCAAAAGGGCGGGCAGTAGGGCAGGGCCTGTGCGCGCCTGGAGCGCCGGTCCCGCCACCGGCGCGTAGCCACTAGGGTCGGTAGGCACCTATGAGCCTCCCGACGTTCTCCCCGGACGACCATCCGGGCCCTGACTTCCACGAACTGCTGAGGCGGGCCGGCATCTCACCGCTCGTGCCCCCTGCCGGGAGCCGCCCGGGCACGCCCGCTACGGCGTCCCTGCCGTTCGAGCTCGCCCACGGCACGACGATCTGCGCAGTGCGCTACCGGGACGGGGTGGTCATGGCCGGTGACCGACGGGCGACGGCCGGCTCTGCCATCGCCCACCGCACGATGGAGAAGGTGCACCCGGCCGACAGCCACAGCGGCGTCGCCATAGCTGGAGCAGCCGGTCCGGCCATGGAGATGGTCCGGATCTTCCAGCTCCAGCTCGAGCACTACGAGAAGGTGGAGGGCCAGGCCCTGAGCCTGGAAGGCAAGGCAAACCAGCTGTCGCAGATGGTGCGCAGCAACCTCGGCATGGCCATGCAGGGCTTCGTCGTCGTGCCCCTCTTCGCCGGGTACGACCTGCGCCGTGCCCGTGGGCGGATCTACACATACGACCCGACCGGCGGCCGCTACGAGGAGACGGACTACCACGCCGACGGCTCCGGCGGGCGCGACGCCAGGACCACGATCAAGCTCGGGTTCAGGGAGCAGATGAGCCGGGAGGACGCGGTACAGCTCTGCGTGCGTGCTCTCTGGCAGGCCGCCGACGAGGACTCCGCCACGGGCGGGCCCGACGTCGTGCGTCGCATCTACCCGACCGTCGCCACGATCACCGCCGAGGGTTTCCGTCCCGTGCCCGAGACGGAGGTGTCCGAGGCCTTCCAGTCGGTCATCGAGACCCTCACCGCGGCCGAGGTCCATCAAGTCGAGGGCGAAGGCGCCCCTGAGAGCGCAGGGAGCGACCGGTCATGACCATGCCCTTCTACGTGGCGCCCGAGCAGTTCATGAAGGACAAGGCGGACTTCGCGCGCAAGAACATCGCGCGCGGCCGCCCGCTCGTCGCCACCGTTTACACCGGGGGAGTCCTCATCTGCTCGGAGAACCCCTCCCGCTCCCTGCACAAGGTGAGCGAGATCTACGACCGGATCGCGTTCGCCGGTGTCGGCAAGTACAACGAGTTCGACCAGCTCCGCGTCTCCGGCGTGCAGCACGCCGACCTCAAGGGCTACCAGTTCAGCCGCGAGGATGTCGACGCCCGCTCGTTGGCCAACCTGTACGCCAGGTACATGGGCAACGTCTTCACGCACGAGATGAAGCCGCTGGAGGTCGAGATCCTGGTGGCCGAGGTGGGCCCCCAGCCCGGAGAGGACCAGCTGTTCCACATCCTCTACGACGGCACTGTCGTGGACGAGGACAGGTTCACCGCCCTCGGTGGAGAGTCCGATGCCATCAGCTCGCGCATGGCCAAAGCCTTCCGGCCGGAGTGGGATCTCTCAGCTGCGCTGGTCGCTTCCGTCGAGGCGCTGGGCGGCCAGGAGCGCAGGATGGGAGCGCACGAGCTCGAGGTGGCGGTACTCGAGCGCTCCAATGGGCGCCGCGCTTTTCGCCGGGTGCTAGAGGCCGAGGTCGAGGTCCTGCTCGCAGGGCCCGAGGCCTCCGGGGCGCCAGATGGGGCCACCGGCGGTCCGGGTGGGGCCGCCACCGACGAGACCGCCGCAGGGGACGGTACGGCGGAGGCCTGACGGGCGGCGCCGGTGGCCCTGGTGCGCGGGTGCCCACGCCCGGCGGCGGTGCGCCGTTCAGGCGAAGAAGTGGGCCAGCAGCGGGCCGCCGGCCAGTATGAGCGCCGCCACTGCCGCCAGTGCCCGCCTCCAGCGAGCGGGAGACAGCCTGCTGCGCCCGAAGTCTACGGTGGGAGGCTCGGTCCCCTCCAGCCACGGGACATCGGCGAACAGCTCCGGCACGGCGGTGTCGCCCGGCGGCCCTCCCGCCGGCTCCTGCTGGCTGGGGGTACCCGGGTACAAGGCCCCGCCCGGCGTCGCAGACCGGGGCGCGGGCGGAGGCGAGCCGGGCAGGCCACGGGTCGCAGGCGCGCAGCCGGTAGGGCCGCCGAAGGCGGACTCGACCTCGTCCGCCAGCAACAGGGCGGCTGCCAGCTCGGCCTGCCCGGCCTCCACCATCACGGTGACGGCCCCGAAGGGGTAAGGACCGGCCAGGTTGCCCTGCAGGTGGGTGACGATACCCTCGCAGCCCAGCCTGGCTGCTAGGACTTTGGCATGCCAGGCGTCCGGGACGGTCCGTAGGTGGACCATCCGCAAGCCTGCAGCCATGTGGCAACCCTAGCTGAGGGGGGCTTGCGGACGGCCCGCGGTGTGGTGGCGCACTTGGCTACTGCCGGCAGGGTAGCCTGCCGATCTGGAGATAGAAAAGGTAGGGACCTTGGAACGTCGCATCTTCGGCCTGGAGAACGAGTACGGCGTGACCTGCACCCTGCGCGGCCAGCGCCGGCTCAGCCCGGACGAGGTGGCGCGCTACCTGTTCCGCCGCGTCGTGTCGTGGGGCCGCTCGTCGAACGTGTTCCTGGAAAACGGCGCTCGGCTCTACCTGGACGTCGGTAGCCATCCCGAGTACGCCACCCCGGAGTGCGACTCGATAGGCGACCTGGTGGTCCACGACAAGGCCGGTGAGCGCATCCTCGAGCACCTCGTCGTCTCGGCCGAGGCCCGCCTGCGTGAGGAGGGTATCCGCGGTGTGATCTTCCTGTTCAAGAACAACACCGACTCGGCCGGCAACTCGTACGGCTGCCACGAGAACTACCTCACCACCCGCCGTGACGATTTCACGCACTACGCCGAGGTGCTCATCCCCTTCCTCATCTCCCGCCAGATATTCGCCGGCGCCGGCAAGGTACTGCAGACCGCACGCGGTGCGCAGTACTGCATCAGCCAGCGCGCCGAGCACATCTGGGAGAGCGTGTCGTCCGCTACGACCCGCAGCCGGCCGATCATCAACACCAGGGACGAGCCCCATGCCGACGCCGAGCGCTACCGGCGCCTGCACGTCATCGTCGGCGACTCCAACATGAGCGAGTACGCCACGTTCCTCAAGGTGGGCACCACCAGCATCATGCTGCGGATGCTCGAGGACAGTTCGGTCGTCATGCGGGACATGACCCTCGAGAACCCGATCCGGGCCATACGCGAGATCAGCCACGACACCACCTGCAGGCGCAAGGTACGCCTGGCAAACGGGCGTGAGGCGAGCGCGCTGGACATCCAGTCCGAGTACCTCGAACGCGCACAGCGCTACCAGCAGGCCAAGGGCTTCTCTCCGCTCGAGGACAGGGCGCTGCAGATGTGGGAGCACTGCCTGAAAGGCCTGGAGAAGGACCCCTGGTCGCTGGACAGGGAGTGCGACTGGGTGATCAAGCACAAGCTGATCGAGGCGTACCGCGAGCGCGAGGGCATCCCCCTGACCCACCCCAAGGTGGCGCTGATGGACCTGCAGTACCACGACGTCAACCGCCAGCGGGGCCTCTACTACCGCATGGAGAAGCGCGGCCTGGTCGAGCGGACAGCCACGGACGAGGAGATAGACCGGGCCATCGACGAGCCCCCCCAGACCACCAGGGCACGCCTGCGGGGGGAGTTCATACGCAAGGCCAAGGAGCGCCGGCGCGACTTCACGGTCGACTGGGTCCACCTCAAGCTCAACGACCAGGCCCAGCGCACCGTGCTGTGCAAGGATCCCTTCAAGGCGCGCGACGAGCGGGTGGAGAAGCTGATCGCCTCCCTCTGAGCGGGGGCCGTGCGGTCCGGGTGCTGCCGCTGAAAGGTCTGCCCCGGCGCGCCGGTCAATAACATGGCCTGCGTGGACCGGCTCGAACGCCTCGTCAACCTGGTTGTGGCGCTGCTCGACACCCGTCGGCCGCTGACGCGCGACGAGCTGCGCGAGCGGGTGGGTGGCTACAGCGACGACGAGGAGGCTTTCAGGCGGAACTTCGAGCGCGACAAGGAGCTGTTGAGAGGCATGGGGCTTCCGCTCGTCGCCGAACCTCTCGACCCGCTCGTGCCCGAGGGGGCTGTCGGCTACCGGGTGCCAAAGGACCTCTACGAGCTCCCTGACCCCGGCCTCGACGAGGAGGAGCTCATGGCCCTGAGCCTCGCTGCCTCGGCCGTCTCGCTGGACGGCGCCGGAGCGGGCCCGGTAACGACGGCGCTGTGGAAGCTGGCGGGCGGTAGCTCGGCGCCCGGCGCCAGCCTGGCCGCAGGCACACGACGGGCAGGCCCGCTGGCCGACGTCCCCGTCGACGACACGGTGGCGGTCGTCTTCTCCGGCGTTGCGGCCCGCCAGAGGCTCTCGTTCGGCTACAACGGCGAGCGCAGGCTGGTCGACCCGTACCGGCTGTCCTACCGGCAGGGCCACTGGTACCTCTCGGGCTACGACCACGCCAGGTGTGCCGAGAGGCTGTTCCGTTCGGACCGCATGACCGCCCCGGTCGGTCTGGAGGGTGGGCCGGGTGCGTTCGAGCGCCCCGCCGGTGCACCCGCCGGCCCACCACCGCCGTGGCGAATGGGCAGTGACGAGGAGGTGGTCGCCAGCCTCAGGGTGGCGCCGGACCACGCCGCCTGGGTGGAGCGCGTCGCCGGGCCGGAGTCGGTCACCGGCCGCGACCACTCCGGTACCTACTTCGAGCTGCGGGTGACCAACCGTGAGGCGTTCCGGGGGTTCGTGCTCGGTTTCCTCGACCATGCCGAGGTGCTCGGCCCTCCGGAACTGCGCGAGGAGATGATCGAGTGGCTTCGAGCGGTCGGCGCCGGTGGGGTCGAGGTGGCAAGGTGAGCCGGCCTGCAGCTGCCGAGCGCCTGGCTCGCCTCCTGGCCATCGTCCCCTGGGTCGTCGCCCAGGACGGACCGAGCGTCGAGGAGGTGTGCGTGCGTTTCGGGGTATCCGAACGCGAGCTGCTCGCCGACCTCAACCTGCTCTTCATGTGCGGGGTTTACCCATTCACCCCGGACTCTCTCATCGAGGTGGACGTCGACGATGGACGGGTCTGGATCCGCTTCGCCGAGTGGTTCCGCCGCCCCCTGCGCCTGGCTCCCCAGGAGGGCCTTGCCCTGCTGGCGGCCGCCCAGGCCATGTTGGAGCTGTCGGCGGCAGGTGCCGGTACGTCCGGCGTCGAGGGGCCAGACCGCGCCCCTCTGGCCAGCGCCGTGGCCAAGCTGGCGGGCGTCCTCGGGACCTCGGCCGGAGGCACGCTGCAGGTGGAGCTGGGCGAGGTCGCCGGCGACGTGCTGGCCATCGTCGAGAAGGCGGCCGGCGAGCACCGCAAGGTCAGGATCGAGTACTACTCCTTCGGCCGGGACGTCAACACCGACAGGGTCGTGCAACCCTGGCGGGTCTTCGCCACCGAGGGGCACTGGTACCTGCTCGGCTGGTGCGAGCGGGTGAGGGGACGGCGCCTGTTCAGGGTCGACCGCGTGCGCTCGGCCCGGATGCTGGACGACAGCTTCGTGGCGCCGGCCGACATCGGGCCGCTGACCCTCTACGAGGGACGTCCTGGAGACCCCCTGGTCGTGCTCGACCTCGCACCGGGAGCGGCATGGGTGGCCGATCACTACCCCAACGAGGGCGTGGCAGCTGCGGGCGACGGGCACCTGGAGGTCCGCCTGAGGGTGAGCTCGACGGCCTGGCTGGAGAGGTTGCTGCTGCGTGCCGGGCCGGAAGTGGCGGTCCTCGCCGGCGCCGAGGGGGTGGGGGCCGCTGCCGCCAGGCGGGTCCTCGCCCTCTACGACCGGTAACCTCACAGGGGTGAGCCTGACGGAGCGCGAGGCAGGCCCGCTCGGGCCAGGTGGGGACGGGCCGGCCGAGGGCAGCGCCGTCCCGGCCGAGGGAGGGCAGCGGGCGCGCCACCAGGTGCTGGTCGAGTGGGTGGTCATCGTCGTCGTGGCCGTCGTTGCAGCGCTGCTGATCAAGACCTTCGCCGTACAGGCGTTCTACATCCCCTCCACGTCCATGGTGCCCACGCTCCAGGTGGGGGACAGGGTCCTCGTCAACAAGCTGGCCTACGACTTCCACCCCGTCCACCAGGGCGACATCATCGTCTTCCGCCGGCCGCCCAGGGACCAGACCCTCGACATCTCCGACCTCATCAAGCGGGTGGTGGCCGGTCCCGGGCAGACGGTCAGGGTGGCGAACTGCGCCGTGTACGTCGACGGGGTCGAGATGCGCCAGCCCTACCTCCCGGCCGGTTGGCAGCAGCCCAGCTCGCCCTACTGCACCACATGGCCCACGACGGGCTGCGCCCCGCCGGGCTGCATGCCCGATCCCTACAAGGTGCCCCAGGGCTACTACTTCGTGATGGGGGACAACCGCGCCGACTCCTACGATTCGCGCTACTGGGGCCCGCTTCCCGCCAGCTACATCGTCGGGCGGGCGTTCGTGCGGGTCTGGCCACCGAGCAGGGCGGGCTTCATCTAGGTGCCGGCCGCTTCCCGGGAGGCGATCTCCCACCGCTGCCTGCTTGTGCCCCTGACCAGGTGTGCTTCGGTGAGCCCAACACTGCAGGGTAGGCCGTTGGTCACCAAGGCGGCGCCATCGTTCCCAAACGCGACGGGGGTCCAACAAGCCGTGCCCGGCATGCGCTAAGAAGTTCAAGAATTGGACATCCTCGTTCCGGCTTTGGGTTGGTCAAGGCTCAAGGGGTCTGGCTGGACGCCGATATCACAATCAGTGGTTTCAGTGGCCCGAGCCTCGGCCCGGGGGTTGAGAGAAGGAGTGCCAAGGTGGCAACAGTGAGGGCGAGCTGCCCGACTTGTGGAGACGTCGAACTGACGACTCGTGAAGTGCAGGTGCAGGTGTGCTCCGCCACCGAAGAGGGGACCTACTCGTTCCTCTGCCCGAACTGCCGGCTCATGGTCAACAAGCCTGCTGAGCAGAGGGTGGTCGAGCTACTGGTCTCGGCGGGCGTCAAGGTCGTCAACTGGGACATGCCGGCCGAGCTGTCCGAGCCCAAGTGCGGGCCCACGATCACCTACGACGACCTGCTGGCCTTCCACTTCGAGCTCGAATCTGAGAATTGGTTCGAACATGTCATCGCCGGCGGCGGCCCGCTCGGTTCCCGGTAGGGTGGTCCCGTGAACTGGTACTGGGCCGGACCGCTGGCCATCGGTGGTGCCGGAGCGGCGCTGTTCGCAGTGCTCGTGGCGGCCCTACAGCGCGAGTCGAGGCGTCTTCAGGTAGTACGTGTGGAGGTCGAGCGGGCACGTGAGCGTGTGCGTGGGGCCAGCAGCGCTACCGGAGACGGCTACAAGGTCCCTCCCGGCCGCTGCTGAGGACCGACCGGCCTCCAAGGCACGCTTGGCGCTGAGGTGAGGTGAGGGCTGCGCACGCCCCGGTGCCTATAGGCTCGGGGGCAGTGAGCATCGATCCGGAAAAGCTTTTCGTGGTCTTCGTTATCGCTCTGATCGTGCTCGGCCCGAGCCGCCTGCCCAATGCGGCCCGCTCGCTCGGTAGAGGCCTGGCAGAGTTGCGTAAGTACACCTCGGCCTTTCGTGTCGAGATGGACCAGGTGCTGGCCGAGCCCCGGGCCATCATCCAGTCGGCGGTGCACGACGCCGAGATGCACGTGGGCCTGGGCAACCAGGACGGCGCCGGCACCGCGGGTGCAGACGGCAGCCCCTTGGAGCAGGCTGGCACCTACGACTACGGCGGGCCCCCGGAGATAGACGGCCTGGCAGGCACCGTCGCACCGTTGACGAGCACGCCGGGCGCTCTACCAGGCGCCCCCGACGACCCCTCCTTCAACTGATGACCGCGCCTGTTTTGGGCGGCGGGAGCGCCGCGCCGCTACCGGGAGAGCCGGACGAGGGTCGGGAGCCGACCGGCTCGGTCGACCTCGAGCAGCGGCTGGGCGATGGCGACGGTGGTCGCATGACACTGTTCGAGCACCTGGCCGAACTGCGGCGCAGAGTGCTCGTGTGCGCCGGCGCCATCCTGGTGACCGCCGTGGCGGGTTGGTTCCTCTACAACCCGGTGCTCGGGTTCATGAAGGAGGGCTACGTGAACTTCTGCCACTTGCACCGCTCGCGGGTCCTCTCGTGCAACCTGCTGGTCCAAGAGCCGGCACAGGGTTTTCTCACCCGCTTGAAGCTCGCCTCCTACATAGGGGTTGCGCTGGCCACGCCCGTATGGCTCTGGCAGGTGTGGAGGTTCATAACGCCCGGACTGAGGCGCAACGAGAAGCGCTACGCCGTGCCGTTCGTGCTGAGCGCCATCGTGCTGTTCTGCATGGGCGTTGGGATAGCGATACTGGTATGGCCGAAGGCGCTCAACTGGCTCATAGGCGTGAGCGGCTCAGGTGTCGCCGCCGCCTACACGCTCAGCTCTTATGTGAGCCTCTACGTGCTGGTATGCCTGGTGTTCGGGCTGGTCTTCCTCTACCCGATCGTGGTGGTGTTCCTGATGATCTCGGGCGTAGTGCCCAGTGCCAGATGGAGGCGCTGGCGGCGGCCGGCCATCGTCGTGCTCTGCGCAGTGGCGGCGATAGTCACGCCCAGCAACGACCCCTTCACCTTCCTGGCCATGGCAATACCGATGATCGTGTTCTACGAGTTGTCGATACTGGTCGGCCGCCTTCTGAGGAAGTGAGCCGGGCCCCGGTGTGCCCGATGGGACATGCTTGGCGCGCCGGGAGCCGCCAGTTGCAGGGTGCTGGCCGGACGGGGGCCCTCAGGCGGACAGGGAGGCCAGCAGGCCGGGCCGGGTAGTGCGGGATGGCGGTGGCGAGGTGCGCTACAAAGGTCGGGTGAGCGCACAAGGGCCCGAGCCGGCCCGGGTCATGGCCGGGCAGCTCCGCTCGGTTTTCGTGGACGGCCTCGACTTCGACCCGGATCCCTTCCAGCTGGAGGCGATGGCCGCTCTCGACGAGGGGCACAGTGTCGTCGTCGCCGCCCCGACCGGGTCAGGCAAGACCCTGGTGGCCGAGTACGCCGTGGCCCGGGCCCTGTCGCAGGGCCGAAAGGCCTTCTACACCACGCCCCTCAAGGCGTTGTCCAACCAGAAGTTCGGTGACTTCAGCCGCACCTACGGGGCCGCCCGGGTCGGGCTGCTGACGGGGGACAACGCCGTCAACGGTGATGCGCCCCTCGTGGTCATGACCACCGAGGTCTTGCGCAACATGATCTACGCCGGGTCGCGCAGCCTCGAAGGCCTGCGCTATGTCGTGTTGGACGAGGTCCACTACCTGCAGGACGCCTACCGGGGGCCGGTTTGGGAGGAGGTCATCATCCACCTTCCCTCGGAGGTGGACCTGGTCTGTCTGTCGGCCACCGTCTCGAACGCCGAGGAGCTGGCGGACTGGGTGGGCACCGTGCGTGGCTCGACCAGGGCCGTCATAGAGGAGCGGCGACCCGTCCCTCTCCACAGCCTCTTCATGGTCGGGGACCGCAGGCGAGGCGACATCCTGGTCATGCCCACCCTCCTCGAAGGCCGTCCCAACCCCCAGGGCACAGCTGTTACGGCCCGGGTCGAAAGCGGCTGGAGGGCGCAGCGGCGGGCCGGCCTGTTCGTACCCAGACGCGCCGAGTCCGTCGAGGTGCTCGACGAGCGCGGCCTGCTGCCGGCTATCTATTTCATCTTCAGCCGGGCCGGGTGCGACGAGGCGGTCCGCCAATGCCTGCGCGAGACGCGGCGGCTCACGAGCACGGCCGAACGGGCCGAGGTGCGCCTCGTCGCGGAGGAGGCGGCCCGTCACCTGAGCGAAGCGGATCTGGAGGCCCTGGGCTACGCCGGCTGGCTCGCCGGGCTGGAGGCCGGCTTCGCCGCCCACCACGCCGGTATGGTGCCGCCCTTCAAGGAGGCGGTGGAGCGTTGCTTCGCCGCCGGTCTCGTGAAAGTGGTGTTCGCCACCGAGACGCTCGCGCTCGGGATCAACATGCCGGCCAGGTCCGTGGTGATAGAGAAGTTGTCCAAGTTCGGCGGGGAGCGCGTCGAGCCGCTCACGCCCGGGGAGTACACGCAGCTCACCGGGAGGGCGGGCAGGCGCGGCACGGACGAGGTCGGCTATGCGGTGGCCCTGTGGGCGCCGAACGTGAGCTTCGAGCAGCTGGCGTCGCTGGCCGGCGCCCGCAGCTACACCCTCACCTCGAGCTTCCGCCCGACCTACAACATGGCCACCAACCTTGTCGGGCGCTGCTCTACGCAACAGGCCCACCACCTGCTCAACCTCTCGTTCGCGCAGTACCGTTCCGACGCCGACACGGTCCGCCTGGAGCGCCAGCTCGGAAGGGCCCGGGACGAGCTGGCCGCGGCTACGGCGGATGCCTCCTGCGAGCTCGGCGACGTCTTCGAGTACCGGCGGCTCGTGACGGCTGCGAGAGGACCAGGGGAGGCGCGCGCCCCACGTCCCAAACTGGCCGAGGTGCTCGAGGCTCTGGCCGAGCTGCGTCCCGGCGACGTCGTCGTCCTGCCCGGGCACCCGAAGGGGGGGGCCCGCACTGGCGAGCGGGTGGCGGTCCTGGCCACTTCACAGCGCCGGCGAGGCGAGGTGAGCCTCCGGGGCATCACAGCCGGCCGGCGGCTCGTGACCCTGGCTGCCCGTGACTTCCGCTACCCGCCCCGCGCCGTCGGCCGGGTCGAGCTGCCGGTGCCCTTCACCCCCAAGAGCAGGGAGTTCCAACGCCGGGTTGCGGAACGCCTGCAGGCAGGCGAGGAGCGTGCCGGCCTCCACGGAAGCGGGCGCCCCAGCGCCGCTGACGCCGCGCTGGACGAGGCAGCACAACTCGCCGTCAGTGCCTGCCCGCACCTGAAGGCGCACCTGCGCGCCGCTGCCAGGGCCGAGCGGGCGCGCCGGCAGGTCGAGCGCCTGGACAAGCAGGTCAAGGGCCGCGCTGAGTCGCTGGCCCGGCAGCTCGACCGCGTCCTCGCCCTGCTTCGGAGCTGGCGCTACGTGGAGGGTTGGTCGCTGACTGCGGCCGGGCAGCGCCTCGCCAGGATCTATCACCCCCAGGACCTGCTGGTAGCCGAATGTGCCGAGCGTGGCCTCCTGGACGGGCTGCGCCCGGCGGAGATGGCGGCGCTCGTCTCGGTGTTCACCTACGAGCCGCGTGGCCCCGCTGGCATAGCCGAGGCGCCGCCGCGCTGGCCGGCACGGCGGCTGCGCGAGAGATGGGAGCAGGTCCAGGCAGTGGCGGTGGAGCTCGCCGCTGCGGAGCAGGCCGCCGGCCTGCCGGCGACCCGGGCGGTGGACGCCGGGTTCGCTGCCGTCGCCTACGGGTGGGCAAGGGGCCAGGCCATCGGGAGGCTGCTCGCCGGAGCGCAGGACGGCCAGGATGGCCCCTCGGGGTTCTCGGCGGGTGATTTCGTGCGCAACGTGAAGCAACTGGTCGACCTGCTGAGGCAGCTGGGGGAGGTTTTGCCGCTGCAGGCGTCGGCCCAGGCGGCGCGCGATGGGGCCGGGGCGCTGTTCCGCGGCGTGGTTGCCGCATCGGCTCTGCCAGGCCCCGTGGCCGGGGGGACCGCGACGCCTGTCGACCGTTTGAGCTAGAGGCGCCGGCTGCGTAGCGTGGGCCCTGTGCAGGCATGGCTGCTGCAGAGCTCGCCCGGCGACTACACCCGGGGTGAAATCGACCCAGGCCCGCCGGGCCCGGGCCGGGTCTCCGTACGCGTCGTGGCGAGCGCCCTCAACCACATGGACCTGTGGCTGAGGCTCGGGATGCCCAAGCCGCGGGTACTGCCCATGGTGCCTGGCTGCGACGCCGCCGGTGTCGTGGAGGCGGTCGGTACGGGCGTGAGCTCGTGGGCTCCCGGCGACGAGGTGGTGGTCAACCCGTCCTTCGCGTGCGGTGGGTGCGCCCGGTGCCTGGCGGACAAGTCGGTGCACTGCCCGGAGTGGGGGATCATGGGCGAGCACTACCCGGGAGCCCACGCTGAGAGCGTCGTGGTGCCGGCCGCCAACCTGGTGAGGCGCCCGCCCGGGCTCAGCTGGGAGGAGGCGGCGTCCTACGGGCTCTGCGGCCTGACGGCCTACCGGATGCTCGAGCGGGCGCGGTTGCGCAGCGGGGAGAGGTTGCTCGTCGTCGGCGCAGGCGGGGGCGTCGGTGCCATGGCCGTTGCGCTCGGTGCCCGCATGGGGGCCGAGGTCCTGGCCACGTCCCGTTCGGCCAGCAAGCGGCAGAGAGCCCTCGAGCTGGGCGCCCGGGAGGCTCTCCCAACAGGCGAGGATCTGCGCCTCCAGGCCGACGTCGTGGTCGACAGCGCAGGCTCGGCCACCTGGCAGGGCTCCGTGCGGGCCCTCGCACCCGGCGGCCGGCTGGTGCTGTGCGGGGCTACGGGCGGGGGCCGGGTCGAGCTCAACCTGCCGAGGCTCTTCTTCTCCCAGCACGAGGTGATCGGCTCGACGATGGGGACTTTCCGCCAGTTCGCCGAGCTCACGGCCATGGTGGCTGACGGGCTGCCCGTCGTGGTCGACAGTGTCCATGCCTGGTCGCGCTACCCGGAAGCGCTGGCCCGCCTCGAGGCCGCCGAGCAGTTCGGCAAGGTCGTCCTCAGCCACTCGGACCTGGCCGCCGGCCGGTCCTGAGGCGGTGCCGGCCCATGTGCAGGGGCGGCGGTGCCGGGGCGTGGGCTGCACCCGGGTTGCCCTGGTAACGGGCGCCGGAAGCATCCCACAACCGGACTTGGCCGCCCCGTAGGCTGACTGGTCGCATGACCACGTACTCCACGGACATGCCTTACGTCCCGGAGGCCTGGAGCCGGGACGAGGCCGAGGTGCTGAAGCGGTACTTCACGAACCTGGACGGCCCCGTCTTCGCCCTGGTCAATCTCCCCGAGGTCGTCAAAGGCGCTCTGTTCGCGCGGTACTCGCGTTCGGCCAAGAGCCTGAGGAGGCTCTTCCTCGACGAGTTCGTCGGCGACCTGGACGTCAGCGGCGACCACAGCGTCGACGCCACGGTCGGCCTGGCCAGGGCCGAGCAGCTCTACGAGAAAGTCTTCTTCGAGTACGGCGACGACTCCGTCGCCCAGCTCGGTGGGGTGCACCTTGCCTGCGAGCAGGCGTCCAACCTGCTCACCAAGGTGCTCGAGCGCGGCCGCCTGATGTCCTACATGGAGAAGTCCACCCGCTACGTGGCATACGACACCCGCCTGCCGAGCGGCCGGTACCGCTACTACCGCAGTCCCGAGGTACTGGCGTCACCGCTGGGCGCGCGGTACGTGGGGGACATGGACCGAATGTTCGACGCTTACGCCGCGTCGCTGCCAGTCCTGTACGACTGGTTCGCCCGCAACGTGGCCCGCCTGCCCGACGACAGCGACTTTGCCTACCGGCAGGCCTTGAAGGCCAAGGCTTTCGACACACTGCGGGGCCTCCTCCCGGCGGCAGCCACCTCCAACCTGGGCATGTACGGGTCAGGCCAGGCCTATGAGGGCCTCCTGCTGCGTATGCGGGCTCACCCTCTGCCTGAGGCGAGGGCTTACGCCGACATGATGCTCACCGAGCTGCGCAAGGTGATCCCGTCCTGGGTGAGGCGCGTCGAGGTCGCCGACCGGGGCAGCGCCTGGTCGTCCTACATGGAGAAAAACAGTTCGGCCATGAAGGATCTGGCCTCGGCGCTCTTCGCCGGCGCGGTGGAGACGAGCGGCGCTCCGGCGGCGGCGCCCCGGGTGGACCTGGTGGACTGGGACCCCCGGGCAGAGGACAAGGTGATCGCTGGGATGCTGTACCCCTACACCCACCTGTCGGAGTCCGAGCTTGCGCACCGGGTCGCCGGGATGTCCATGGACCAGCGCAGCGAGGTGATGGAGAGGTACGCGGGAGAGCGCGTCAACCGCCGGCACCGGCCTGGCCGGGCCCTGGAGCTCGCCTCGTACCGCTTCGACGTCGTGTCGGACTACGGCGCTTTCCGCGACCTGCAGCGGCACCGGCTGCTCACAGTCGAATGGCAGGGGCTCACGCCCCACCACGGCTACACCATGCCTACCGCTGTCGAGGACGCAGGCCAGGGGGCGGTCTACGCCGAGGCCATGGAGCGCTCGGCATCCCTGTTCGAGGCGCTGCAGGAGCGTTTCGGGCCCAGTGTCGGCGGCTACGCCGTCACCCTCGCTCACCGCGTGCGCTACAGCATCCACATGAACGCACGCGAAGCCATGCACATGCTCGAGCTGCGCACGACCTCACAGGGGCACCCCGAGTACCGCCAGGTATGCCAGCAGATGCACCGCTTGATCGCCGAGCGGGCGGGCCACCGGGCCATCGCCGACATGATGGGGTTCGTCGACCACGAGGGCTACGACGACCGCAGCCTCGGGCGCCTGGATGCCGAGCGCCGAGCCGACATGCGCCGGCGCGGCCAGGTGGGTTGACGGGGAGTATTTTTTTTTCCGCCTTCGTCCTGACCAGCGCCGCAGCGTTAAAGCCCTGGTCGCTGAACCGGAAGGGCGCTTGCCCGGGCCCTCGTGGTCGGCAATCATTGGGGCGGGTCCTGCGGGGTGCAACCCGTAGTGCTTGGCCAGGATGGCCCGGGGGCCAAGTAGACAACGACAGCTGCACTGCTGAGGCATGTCCTCAGTGTGCGTTGGCGGCACCAAAGGCCCCCGGGCCGACCTGCCTGGTCGCGCCCGGGCCCCAGGCGGCGCCGCCTTCCCCGGGCCCGCGCTCGGCCCGGCTTGGCCTGCCGACTGGTGGGCGGGTGCCGCGTTGCTTAGCATGCCTCCGCCGCTACAGCGCGGCGCGTGCCATCCTGTGTGCTTGAAATGCCTGCTGAAGGAACCACCTCAATGCCTGACGACGACGACTTCGACGACGAGCTCGACGAAGGCCCGGCCATGCCCGACGACATGGACGATGACGATGACATGGACCTCGAGCCCGAAGAGCTTGGCGACGAAGACCTCGACGACGACGGGGACCTCGATGCCGAGGAGACCGACGACTCCGAAGTCGGCGACGGCGACGCTGAGAGCGAGACTGTGGCGTCGTCCGACGAGGAAGAGGACTACGAGGACGACGACGAGGAAGACGGTGACGACGTAGAGGCGAGCCTCGACGTCATCCTCAAGTCGCGCATGGTCGTCTCGGACGACGAGGAGGAGGAAGAGGAAGAAGAGGAGGAGGAGGACGCCGAGGGCGACGACCGCGGCGAGCCCTCCACCCGGGTGTTGCCCAAACAACCGGGCGAGTTCGTCTGCCAGTCCTGCTTCCTTGTCAAGCACCAGAGCCAGCTCGCCGACAAGGAGCGTGAGCTTTGCCGGGACTGCGTGTGAGCGGCTCGCCGGCCCTCGCCTGCATCTAGCACCGGGGCTCAACGGTGCCCTCGGAGCGGCTGTTGAGGCCGGTCCGGGCCTGTCCGGGGACCACGCCGGTGCGCACGGTCGCTGCGCTGCTTGGCGGCCTGCGGCGCTACCGTGGGGGCATGAACGACCCGACTGGCCACAAAGGCCCGGTAGACCTCGTCTTCGACGTGGCGGTGTACGCGCCGGTGGGACTCGCCTATGCCCTCGCCGACCTGGTCCCGGAGCTGGCCAGGCGGGGCCGTGACCGCCTCGGCCCTCAGCTCTCGTTGGCTCGCAGCGTCGGGCAGTTCGCCGTCAACCGCGGTGCGCACCAGGCCCGTGCCGTGGTGGAGGGGATGGCAGGCCCAGCAGGGGGTGTGTTCAGGTCCATGCCCCGACTGCCCTGGCCGTTCGGCCAAGCTGTACCTTCCGACCCGGGGAGCGGAGCCCCGGTGGCCCGTGCCGGTACGGTCGTCGATGCCGCTCCGCCACCCGCCGGCCCGGCCCGGCCCGACGGTCCGCAAGCTGGCGCACCGACCGCTTCGGAAGGCGTGTCGGGCGACCACGCCACCCGGGCCGGGGGGCAAACCAGGACCACGGCGCGCCCCGGCCCGGGCGGCTCGAGGCCGGCACCGGCCGTGACTGACCTGGCCATCCCCAGCTACGACTCGCTCTCGGCACCCCAGGTCGTCCAGCGCCTTGCCGGCCTGTCACAGGACGAGGTGCAAGCGGTGCGGGCGTACGAGGCAGCCACGCGCGGCCGCCGCACGATAATCGCCCGGGCCGATCAGCTGCTCGCTTGAGCGAGGACGGGGCACCTCCGCAGACCCGCACGGCTGTGCCGGGCGACGTGCAGGCGCTGAGCGAGCTTTACGGGGAGTGCATCTCGGAGCTCGCGGGCATGCGCGGGGGACCGGTGCTCATGGGCTCGGGAAGGGGCTCGACGAGTGAGGCCGTGAGGGTCTCCTTCGAGCTCCAACTGGGCGGTCCGGGCTCGATGGTCGTGGTCGCACTGGCGGCGGGCCGACAAGGCGCTGTCGGCTATGCCAGCTGCCGTGAGTACAGCCTGGACGACGGGACAGGCATCGTGGCGCTCGGGGAGCTGTACGTACTGCCCGCGTACCGTCGCCAGGGGAGGGGGAGGGCACTGGCCCGAGCCGTCGTGGACTGGGGGGCGCAGCGTGGTTGCACCGGCGTCGACGGTAGTGCGCTGCCAGGTAACCGTGCCGTGAAGAGCTTCTTCGAGAGCGAAGGTTTCACGGCGCGCTTGCTCGTCATGCACCGGCGCATCGACTGATCAGCTGCTCAGCTGCCGCCCGCTGCAGCAGCGCCGGCGGGCTCGCGCTGCCTCGGCTCAGGCGCCGGTAGCGCTCTCTTCGGTCCCGCCGCTCAGAGCCTCGTCCGTCTCCATAGTGGAGCCCGAGGCCTGCTCTCCCGAAGGAGCATGTGCGTCACCGGCTACCTCGTCGACGGCCGTAGTAACGGGGACGAGGGTAGCGGAGGTGTCTTCGCCCGGGGTCGCGACAGGTGCTTCGGCGACAGGTGCTTCGGCGACAGGTGCTTCGGCGACAGGTGCTTCGGCGACAGGTGCTTCGGCGACAGGTGCTTCGACCGGCTCCCCAGCTACCGGCGTCTCAGCTACCGGCGTCTCAGCTACCGGCGTCTCAGCTACCGGCGTCGGGACCGGGGCCGGCGGAGGCGCGGGGGACGGCCGTGCCCTGCCACCATCGGCCGGGCGGCCAGTGGCTCCAACCGGACGCGGTGGGCGAGGCGGACGACGGGCGAGGCCGCGGTTGGGAGCCGGCACCGGGCGGGCCGGACCAGGAGGAGGTGGCACCGGGATTCCGAACAGCTGGGCCAGCCCGGGCACCCGCCCACACTGTTGCCGAGCGGCGTCGAGCTGCTCAGCGGTGGCGTTCTCCGGGAGCCCCGCCGGCTTGACCGCCCGCCTGACCGGGCTCTCACTGACAGCCTGCAGAGTCGCCAACCAGCGCTCAGCCGGCACAGACGAAGCCAAGGCGGCACCGGCCGCCTCGCGCAGGCGCGTGGCCAGCTCGGCTGAGAAGCGGGCGGCTGGGTCGGGGGGCCGGCTCGAGAGCCTCACGGCGCGCATCACGTGGCCGTCGTCGAGCTGGTGGGCCACCTCGGTCGCCCACTGCGTCCGGTGGGCCTCGACACGCTGTTCGAGAGACTCGCGCAGCGCCATCACCAGCTCGCGGGACGCCTCGTCCCGGGCGACGTCCGAGCCGCTGACGAGCGAGCGCAGATCACGCATGGCCAGCTCGTCGCCTGCCTTGACGGCAGCCTCTGCTCTGTCGCGCCACTCGGCAGCCTTCACGCGTGACGCCAGCGACTCGGCGATCGACAGGACACCCTCGGTGCTCGGCTCCGGCCGGCCCTCCTCCCGGGCGCGCTCGCGCTCGAAGTGCAGGGCCGTGCGCACGGCAGGGATACCGCCCCGCAGGAGCTGCTGGGCAATGGGGCGCTGCTCGGCCGGCAGCGCCTCGAGCATGGCGTTGCGGTGGGTGTTGCCTATCGAAAGGCGCTTTGGACGGGCCGCAGCGCGCTGGGGGCCCTGGGTCTGGCCGCCACCGGAAGGCCGCTCGCGGTCGCGGGCCGGGCCACTGCGCGGGGCCGTTGCCTCGGAGGCCGCCTGTTCACCGGGGACCGGCTCGCGGTCGCCTCCGCGGGGGACGCGCCCAGGCCCCCGGCCCGGGCCCCACGTCGGCCTCGGCCCGCGCAACCCGCGGTCGCGGGTGGGGCGCTCGGACCTGTCTGCGCTCTCGGGGCGGGCGGGACGCTCCGACGGCAGGCCGGTGCGCGGGCCGGCGCCTGGATGCCTGCGGTCACCCCGATCAGGGCGACCCCGGCTGGCGAGCTGGGTAGTGACACCTGCCGCGACGGGGCGCTCGATGAGCTGGATGCGACTGGGGTCGTCGGCCTGGGGCGCACGGGGCGGCTCGACGCAAACGACCGTGATGCCCTCCATGGCGAACTCCGCCTCGGCCCTGACGACATCGCCGACCTTGGCTCCGTCGTAAAGCACCGACGCGTCGAGCACGCCCCTGGGGTTGAGGGCGCCGGCGGCACGCCATGTCCAGGTGCCGTCGGGTCGCGCGCTGGTCAGCTCAATCTCTATGCGGCGGGCCACCGCACCAAGCTACATCTTCCCCGGCAGACCGCCAATTCGGGGGCTCCCGCAAGCCGCCCGGCCGCGAGGGGGTACCGCCGTGGCGGCCCCGGCGAGCTGTAGTTTTGTCACCGTGACGAAACGAATGGCGTGCGCCTGGTGCGGCAGGCCGCTCGAGCAGGACAGACGGCCGGGGCGTCCCAAGCGCTATTGCCGGCGCAGTTGCCGCCAGCGCGATTTCGAGGCACGCCGACGCGCACGTGAGCTGGGCCTGGCGGAGTCGGACCTGATCGTGGCCAGGCGCCAGGTGGAAGGTCTCGACGACCTGCTCTTCGTCCTGGGCTGCGCCATCGCGGACGTCGAGACAGACCTGGCGGTTGACGGCTCGCCCGAACAGCTTCGCCGGGACGTGGACTGGTTGCTGGAGGCGGCACGGCCCCTGCTGGGTGCGAGCGAACGCCTGCGGGGTGGCCATCTCGCCGCGGGCGCCGACGGGGAACAGGCGAGCTGAGACGGGTAGCCGGCCAGGCCAGGCCTGGCGGGGCTACCCGTCACGACAGAGGGGGAGCCGAGCGCTGGCGGTTCAGGCCGGTGCGGGCATCCCGTAGGGCAGCCCGCGCGTCTCGGCCTCGATCACGACGAGCCGGTTGTACTTGGCCACGCGCTCGCCACGTGCCGGTGCCCCGGTCTTGATCTGACCCGCACCGCTGGCGACGGCCAGGTCGGCGATGAAGGTGTCGGGCGTCTCGCCTGAGCGGTGGGAGATGAACTGCGTGAAGCCGGCGGCCCGGCAGACGCTGATGGCCTCGAGGGTCTCGCTGACGGTCCCGATCTGGTTGAGCTTGATGAGCGCCGAGTTGGCCGCCTTGCGCTCGATGCCTTCGCGGATGATGGCCGGGTTGGTCACGAAGAGGTCGTCGCCGACCAGTTGCACGCGCTCGCCGATGCGGGCCGTCAGCTTGACCCAACCATCCCAGTCGTTCTCCGCCAACCCGTCCTCTATGGACCAGATCGGGTAGCGGCCCACCAGCTCCTCGTAGCGGTCGATCATCTGGTCGGTCGTGAGCTTGACGCCGGGGGAGTAGCGGTACGCTCCGTCGTCCTCGCGCATCTCGGAGGACGCAGGGTCGAGGGCGATGGCGACGCCGTCGCGCCCGGGGGCGTAGCCGGCCGCTGTGATGGCCTCGACGAGCAGGTCGAGGACCTCCTCGGGGGTGCCGAGGGCTGGGGCGAAACCCCCCTCGTCGCCGAGGCCGGTGGCGTGGCCCCGCGAGTGCAGCAGGCCCTTGAGGGCCTGGTAGATCTCGGCTCCGGCCCGCAGCGCCTCGGAGAAGCTCGGGGCCCCGAGCGGGGCGAGCATGAACTCCTGGAACTCGAGCGGGTTCTGGGCGTGGGCGCCGCCGTTCACGACGTTGAAGTTGGGTACGGGCAGCCGCAAAAGTTCCTGGTCCGATGCCAGCCAGGAGTAGAGCGGCTTACCGTCGGCCACAGCCATGGCGCGCGCCGCTGCCATGGAGACGCCGACGGTGGCGTTGGCCCCGAGCCGGCTCTTGGTCTCGGTGCCGTCCAGCTCGATGACGGCCCGGTCGAGCTCTTCCAAGCTCTTCCACGACTTGCCGCTCAACAGCCCGCTTATCTCGGTGTTGACGTTGTTGACGGCCTTGGTGACGCCGGCGCCCTTGAAGCGCTTGGGGTCGCCGTCGCGCAGCTCGACGGCCTCACGGGTGCCGGTCGAGGCGCCCGAGGGGACGCCGGCGACGCCGCTCGGGCCGTTGTCCAGCTCCACTGAGACTTCCAGTGTCGGGCGGCCACGGGAGTCGAGGATTTCAAGTGCTCGGACCTTGGAGACCGTGTAGGCCATGTGGGGGCGTGCCTCGCTTTCGTGTTCGTCTCGTCGTGCGACCACCCGGCGCCCCCGCGCCGCGGGCGTCCTGGGACCGTCGCGCTTACGACCCTAGCCGGGGAGGGCCGGACCGGGCCAAGGCCGAAGGTAACAAGTGAGCAGACCGTGCGGCGCTGGCACCGAGGCCTCCACGGGTGGGGTACGGGCCGTGCTCACGGCCCTCCACCGCCGGGCGTCAGATCGTGCGTGTGAAGAGCAAAATGGCCAGGACGACCCCGGCTGCGCCCACGACCAGTAGCAGGGAGGCCTGCGCTGCCCGGGCGGCGAGCTTGACACCCCCGACCACGAGCACGATGAGGGCCAGGACCACGACGACCACACCGGCTATGTCGTGCTTGCTGAAAGAGGTACTACTGGCGGCCAGGTAGTGCACCCGGCTGAATCTAGCTCAGCGGGGCACCGGCCGCCCTGCTCAACTGGCGCGGCGCTGTTCGGCCCGCTCGACGGCGTGGGCGGCGTTGATGAGCGCCACGTGCGACAACCCCTGAGGGATGTTGCCGAAGAGCTCGCCGGTGGTGGGGCTCACCTGCTCGGAAAACAGGCCGAGGTCGTTGGCCATGGCGACGGACCCGTCCATGAGCTCGCACGCCCGCTCGACCTGGCCGTTGTGGGCCATGGCGGACACCAACCAGAACGAGCAGGCAACGAACGCGTTCTCTTCCTCGTCCATCCCGCTGTAGCGGTACACGGCCGGGCCTCGTGACAGATGACGGACCACGGCTTCGATTGTCCCAGCCAGGCGCTCTCCCTCGGCGAAGCCCGTGCGGCCTGCCAGCAGCACCGCTGCGTCCAGCTTCTCGCTGCCGGCGTAGAACGTGTACGAGCCCATGCCAGCCGACCAGCACCGCTCGTCCACCCAGGCGCGCACGGCAGCGGCCTCGTGCCGCCACCGCTCGATGTTGCGCCGGGGCAGCTGCCCCGCCTCGGCCAGGCGGCAGGCCCGGTCGAGGGCCACCCAGCAGCCGATCTTGGAGATGGTGTAGTGCTGCAGGTCGGGCAGCTCCCATATACCCGAGTCCTTCTGCTGCCATGAACTGCAGCACTCGTCTGCCAGGCCGCTCATCAGCCGGCTGGTGTTGTCGTCCAGGACGTGGCCCCCGGCGGCGTACCTGGCCATCATGTCGAAGAAGTCGCCGTACACGCCGAGCTGGGTCTGGCCCCGCGCCGAGTTGCCGGCGCGCACCGGCCGGCTGCCCTGGTAGCCGGGGACGCCGATCTCGGCCTCGCCGTCGGGCACCCGGCCATCCATCGTGTAGAAGACGTGGAGCCTCCCGCGGGACATCCTGAGCGCCGAGAGGATCCACGAGACGGCCCCGTGCACTTCCTCGTGAAGCCCCAGGCTCATGAAGGCGTCGAGCGTGTACGAGGAGTCGCGTACCCATGCGTAGCGGTAGTCGTAGTTCTTGTCGCTGCCCACGCGCTCGGGCAGGGAAGTCGTCGCAGCGGCGGCAATGGCGCCGGACGGTTCGTAGAGCAGGGTCTTGAGGGCCAGGGCACTGCGTTCGACTGCGTGTTCCCACCGCCCCCCGGGGGGCAGGTAGGAGCTCCAGTCCTTCCACGAGGCAGTCGTGCGGGCGAGCCGGTCGTACACCGATGCCGGGCACGGGACGTAAACGGGCTCGTTGTCGGTCGCCACGAGGGAGATCAGAGCACGCTGCCCGCTGCGCAGACGTACCTGCCCGCCGACAGCGTCCGGGCCGGCCTCAGCCACGCCTGCGTTGTCTGTGACCACCGCCAGCATCTGGTCGCCGACACGAGCCACCGGGACGCCATGGTGGGCCTTCACGAACGGGCTGGCCTGGCGGAAGCGGTCACCGGGGACCATCCGCCACGTCAGGGCCACCTCCCCGGCGCTGCACTCGACCTGGCGGACCAGCTCCGTCCAGGGCAGGCGTCCAGCGGCGCCGCTGTTGAGGGCGTCGGTCACCATGGCGGTGCCGCGCCCGGTCGAATAGGTGGTCTGGAGCACGTTGGTCCCGCGCACGTACCGGCGCTCGCTGGTGGCCTCGCCCTCCGGTTGCAAGCAGAAGTAGCCTCCTCCAGCGGGTTCCAGCAGGGCCGCGAAGATGGGCGGGGCGTCGATCGCAGGCACCGGCCACCAGTCCACGCTCCCGTCGCGCGCCACCAGGGCGACGGTCCGCCCGTCGCCGAGCACGGCGTAGTCGGCGATAGGTGCGTAACCGTGTGCGTCGCGCCCGCTCAGCACCGTTGTCTCAGGTCCTCGTTGACGACTGCTCGGCGATCGTCCTCGACGCCATGGGCGCGCTCTCGGGCCGGGGCCAGCCGTTGGCGCTCGCCGGCCCCCTTCAGCTCGTGCCTGCGCTTGTCGGCCACCGTGCGGGCGACGGCGGTGGCGAACGTCTTGGCCGTACCAGGCAGCGCCCTGAGGAAGCTCGGGTCCAGGAAGCCCCCCGCCTTGTCGTCGAACTGACCGTGCGCGCCGCGGTCGCGCCCGGCGTCCACCGGCTTGTACAGGTTGACAGGCCTGTCCTGGGGCACTATCGCCTCCCCGGTCATCTGGCTGTCCCACGCAGCCAGAGCCGCGTACTGGTTGGCCAGGCCCGGGAAGAGACGGCCGGCCAGCACGAGCACCTTGTTCCAGGCACCCACGACCGTCGTGGCGCGCCCGCTGAGTGCCGCGTCGAGGATCGCACGGGCGGGCACCTCCGGCTGGTAGATGGGCGGCACCGGCTGGGGGTGCCTGCGCATCGTGGTTTCGCACCAGTCGAATTGCGGGGTGTTCACGGCCGGCAGGTGGACCATGCTCATCCTGACGTGGCTGCCCTCGTGGATGAGCTCGGAGCGCACGGACTCGAAGAAGCCCCGGCAGGCGAATTTCGACGAGCAGTACGCCGACTGCAGCGGGATGCCGATGAAGGCCAGCGCCGAGCCCACGTTCACGACATGGCCGCTGTCGCGTGGCCGCATGCGCGAGAGCGCCGCCATCGTGCCCCACACCTGGCCGAGGAACGTCACCTCGACCGCCCGCTTGAAGTCAGCGGGCTCGACGTCCCCGATCGGTGCGAAGACCGTCGTCATGGCGTCGTTGACCCACACGTCGATCGGCCCGAGCTGCTCTTCGACCAGGGATGCCGCGGCGTCGACCTCGTCGAAGACGGCAACGTCGGCGGCCAGCGCCACCGCCTTCGCGCCCTGGGCCCTGGCTTCGGTCGCCGCGGCGTCGATGCCGGCACTGCCCCGGGCGACCACGGCCACGTCGAAGCCGTTCTCCGCGAACATCCTCGCCGTGGCCCGGCCGACGCCAGCCGACGCCCCGGTTATGACCGCCACCCTCCTGTCAGCCACTGTCCTGTCTCCTCCTCCCAGCGCTGCTGAGCGCGCCCACCACGAGGGCTCGCCCGTCCGGACAAGTACCCACACGGGCCCCGGCTTCATGCCCGAACGTCCAGCGCCGCTGGCGGCGGCCAGTGGGGGCGGTCAGCAGTGCCGGGCGCACCGGGTACGAGCTGGGCCCAGCGGCCGGCGGTCACCGGCGGGGCCTGCTGGCTGCGACCGGCGCTTCGTGGCAGCACTACCAGGCCCCCTTGGTCCGGGCCGGCTGGCTGCGACCGGCGCTTCGTGGCAGCGCTACCAGGCCCCCTTGGTCCGGGCCTGCTGGCTGCGACCGGCGCTTCGTGGCAGCGCTACCAGGCCCCCTTGGTCGGCCGACCTCTCTCCAGTTTTCGGTAGCAGGTGCCATGTCGGCTTTCCGCTATTGCGTGGTTTGCCTCGGTTGTGCGCCGCGGTGTGGTCTTGCGCTAAGGCGGATGTCACCGGTAGCGGTGGTGCCTTCAGCATCCGGCGCGCGGGGCCGACTAGAGGTGTGGCAGATTGCCCACACCCGAAAGGCACCGATTGAGCAGGGACGCTGACGAGCGCGCCGGGGAGAGGGGGCAGGCCAGCCGGTTGCCGGCAGCCTGGGGCCCTCAGGGTCGCGCCGTTTTCTTCGCGCTGGTGATGCTGGCCGTCAGCGCGTGGGCCGTCTACGTCGGATCCGCCGGGCCGGCGCCAGTGCCCCACCGGTTGCCTGCCCTCTTGCCGCTGGTCGCCGTCGGCGTGTGGGCCACTGCCCGCTACCCCGTGAGTGTCGGGGCGCGCCGGGTCTCCGTTGCGGTGCCCCTGTGCGAGCTGCCTGCGCTCGTCGGCGTGGTGTTCCTGCCACCCGTCCTGGCCGTCCTCGCCTTCTCGGCGGGCTACGTGCCGGCGACCTGGGCCGGGCGGCGCTCGTGGGCCCAGGCACTGGCCAACTGGGCCTGCTACCTGGTACCGGTGAGCGTGGCCCCGGTCGTCTACCACCTGCTGGCGGACGGGGAGTCGCCTCGCACTGGACCGGGCTGGCTGGCCGGGGCGCTGGCCGTTGTGACCATGACGCTCGGTGAGCTGACGCTGGGCTCGGCCATGCTGGCCCTGCTCCACAGGCGCTGGCGGCGCCTTCCAGGCGTCGCCGCCCTGGTGCAGGCCACAACCCGTCTGGCCGCCGGCGCCGGTGGTGGCCTGATAGCCGTAGTGCTGGTCTCGGTCTACCCGTGGAGCGCTGTGCTCTTCTTCGTCGTGGCGGTTGCCGCTTACGCCGCGTACCGGACGACCGTTGTCGCCATCCGTCGCTACTCCAACCTGCACGGGATCTACGAGTCGACGAGGCGCATCACCGCGCTGGGCGATGCGCACGAGGTCATGGGCGCCGTGTTGGAGGACGCCAGGCGGCTGATGCGCGCAGGCCGGGCCGAGCTCGTCATGCCCTTCGAGAGGCCGGTCGAGCACCTTGTGAGCAGGGGAGTGATCGAGCGCGACAACGGGGTACGTTTCACCCACGGCGAGCTGATGAGCCAAGTGGACAGGCTGGCCCAGGCCGCCGGCCCGGCCATGTGCCCGGGCAGCCAGGACCACGCCGAGCTGACCCGGGTACTCGACGACGCCGGTATCGGGGACGCACTGATAGCACCCCTCGAGCGCGACGGCACCCGGGCCGGGTACCTCATGGTGTCGGACCGGCCCTTCGGGCAGGAGCCGTTCAAGCTTTCCGACCTGCGTCTCTTCGGGGCCCTGGCGGCCAATGCCGGCGGAGCGCTGCACAGCAGCGACCTGGTGTCGAAGCTTCGCAGCGAGGTCTCGGTCCGTCAGTACCAGTCGCGCCACGACACCCTCACCGGCCTGCCCAACCGCCTGGCCGTGTCCGAACGTCTCCAGGAGCTCCTCTCGGAGGGGGGCCCCGGCAGCGTGGCGGTCGTCCTCATCGACCTGGAGGGGTTCAAGGACATCAACGACACGCTCGGGCACCGTACGGGTGACGCCGTTCTGCGCGAAGTGGCCGGCAGGTTGCTCCCCTTCGGAACGGGACGGGGCACGGTCGCCCGCCTGGGTGGCGACGAGTTCGCCGTCCTGCTCCCCGACATCGCCGGTAGGGACCAGTTGAGGCCCGCCTGCCAGGTCATCCTGGACGTGATCGCCGGACCGTGCCAGATCGGAGAGGTGCGCCTCGACCTCCGGGCGAGCCTCGGCGTGGCGGTCGCTGCAGCGCAAGGGCGCACGAGGGACGCCGTCAACCTGATGCGCCACGCTGACGTCGCCATGTACGTCGCCAAGGAGGCGGGCGGCGGTGTGCACTTCTACGATGCCGCCGAGGACCGCTCCACCCTGCGCCGTCTCACCCTTGCCACCGAGCTCAGACGTGCCCTGTCATCGGGCGGCCTGTCCCTTTGGTACCAGCCTGTCGTCCAGCTCGGCACCGGCGAGGTGCTCGGCTGCGAGGCCCTGCTGCGCTGGGAGCACGAACAGTTCGGCCGGATCTCCCCGCTCGAGTTCATCCCGGTCGCCGAGAGCGCCGGGCTCATCGACCCGCTCACGTGGTGGGTCGTGGACCGCGCCCTCGAGCAGTTGAGGGCCTGGCGCGAGATGGTGCCGCGCCTCACCGTGGCGGTCAACCTCTCGGCCCGCACCCTGGCGGGCGGAGAGGTGCCCGAGCGCGTACTTGGCGCGCTGGCCCGCGCCGGCCTGCCTGCCGAGGCGCTGACCCTCGAGCTCACCGAGTCGTCGATGATGACCGACCCGACCAGCTCCGAGCGGGCGCTCCGGGAGCTCCGTGCCCTCGGCATCGGGCTGTCGATCGACGACTACGGGACCGGCTTCTCCTCTCTCAGCCGCCTGAAGCAGCTGCCCTTCAAGGACCTGAAGATCGACTGCTCCTTCGTCAAGGAGATGGTGCACGACAAGGCGGACGAGGCCATAGTGCGCTCGACCATCGAGCTGGCACGCAGCCTTGGCAAGACGGTGATCGCCGAGGGCGTCGAGGACAAGGCCACCCTGCACCGCCTGGCCAGGCTCGGCTGCCACGCCGCCCAGGGCTACTACCTCGCCAGGCCCCTGCCGGCACCGGAGTGCGAGCTGTGGCTGGCCGCCTTCATGAGGTGGCCCAGCACGGTCACCAACGGCCAGGCCACGGGGGCACGGGCCTCCTACGGCGGAGCGGGGCGTTCGATGAGCGGTTCCGCCGCAGACGCCTGACGGGGGGCCTAGTTTCGAGCGTCGTGACCGACGCCCACTTCGCGGACCTGCGGCCCCGCGCCTACGCCTCGCTCGACGAGCGCGCACGCACCGGGCTCGACGCCGCCTCGCAGCTTCTCTGGGAGACGGCTGCCCAGGTCGACGGGGCCGAGAGCGTGCCGCAGGCCAACTTCGACGCCCTTGCCGTCGCCGGCCTCTACGGGGCCGCGGCTCCGGTGGAGGCGGGCGGGCTCGGCCTCGGTACGGACCAGTTGGGCGCCGTGCTGGAAGAACTGGCCGGGAGCTGCGCAGCCACCGCCCTGGTGTGGGTGCAACACCTGAGGTTCGTGAGGGCCATGGCTGGCCCAGGGGCTCCGGCCGCCATGCGCAGCCGGTGGCTGGAGGCTGCCACGACGGGCCGCACCAGGGCCGGTGTCGTGCTGACGGGCCTGATGCCCGGACCGGTGAGGCTCAGGGCGGAGCCCGGCGCGCACGGCTGGGCTCTCAGCGGCCAGGCTCCCTGGGTGAGCGGATGGGGGATGGTCGACATCCTCCTCGTCGTTGCCAGCGGGCCGGGTGGCGAGATCGTGAGCGTCGTTGTGCCGGCGCGGGACCAGGACGGGCTCGCTGTCTCGCCCACCGCCCTCGCCGCCCTCAACGCCACGGGTACGGTGCGCCTCGGGTTCGACCGAATCGTGGTACCGGCCGACATGGTCGTATCAGTGGAAAAGGGCCCGCCCGACGTGGGAGCGGCCGAGGATCTGCGGCTCAACGGCTTTTTCGCCCTGGGGGTGGCCAGGCGCTGTTGCTCGCTCATGGACGCGCCCTCGCTGGAGGACCGTCTGCGCAGCTGTCGCAAGGCCCTGATCTCGGCCGCCGACCCTGGCGAGGCTGCGGTGGCGCGGGCGCAGGCCAGCGGCCTGGCCGTGCGCTGCGCGCAGGCGCTCGCAGTCCACCGTGGCAGCGCCTCGGCCCTGCGCGGCGACGTAGCCGAGCGCCTGGGCCGCGAAGCGGCGCTCTTCTTGGTCTTCGCCACGAGGCCGACCATCCGTGCGGCGCTCCTCGACGCCCTCGAGGCGGGGCCGCGGACTTCGGTCCTCTAGCAGCGGCTCCCTGCCTTTCACCGATCGTGAGCACGCGCGCCGGCGAAAAGCAACGCCGCCTAGGCCTGTGCCGCCTGGGTACCGCGACCGGCCTTCAGGGCCTCGAAGCGGAGCTGCCGTCGACGGGCCAGTTGCGGCGACGGGGGCAGGCCGGCCCACATGCAGGCCGCGAGCAGCACCCACAACGGCCCGCTGTTCGGGTCGGTGCCCTGGCCGGTGAGGACCCCACCGAAGGCCTCACCGAAGACCCAGATGGCAACGCTCAGGACAATGGCGGCCGCCAAAGCGGCCCTGGGCCGCACCCGCAGTGCCACGCCGGCACCGACCAGGAGCATGACCAGGGCGAGCAGGGAGTCCAACCATGGCCCGGTACCGGCCAGGTCGCGCCCCGCGCCCGAGAGCAGCCCCCGGAGGCCTGCGGGCTCTCCAGCCGCCGCGCTGGACAGGACCGACGAGACCGCCCCAGGAGCTTGGTTGCCGGGCTCGAGCATGAGCAGGGCGCACAGCGCCCACAGGCCGAGCCAGGTCGCCCGGGCCACCGCGGTTCCGAGCACGGGGGCTGGTACCGGGTCGTCCATCGTGGCGCGCCCAGGCCAGAGCAGTGCCCCGGCGACGACGTAGAGGACCACCGCACCCGGCGCACCCGACAGCGGCGAGGAACCGGTCAGCACGCCTCCCAGGCCCTCGGACAGCCACCACACCGCGGCCGCCCAGAGGAAAGAACCACCGAGCGCCAGGCGAAGCAGGCCTCCCCGCCGGGCGAGGCTGGAGATGAGCAGGCCCGCCCCGATGGCGACCTGAACGGCAGCGAACAGGGTGTTCCAGAGCGCGATGTGCGGCTCGATGAGGTGCGCAACGGCGAGCGTGGGGCGGGCCACGAAACCCGGGTTGCCCTGGGTGCTGGGCACCAGGACGTCGTCGACGAAACCCTTGGTGAACATGAAAGGCTGCAGTTGCAGGCCTCCGTCGAGCAGCCAGGTCAGAGCGAGAGCGACCCGCAGCGACCTGACCGTCCTGGCGCTGCGGGCCCACTGTCCAGGTTGCCCGCTATGCAGGTGCCCGGCGGGTGCCGGCACGGACGAGACCTCGTTGCCCATGCCCCCATGCTCGCCCGGGCCGCTGGCGGACAGAAGGGGGTGTCCACGGGCCCCGTGCACCGAAATACCACGCAGGTGGCACCATCCACCGACGCCACCCTCGACCAGCTACGGACGAGGGGCGACCCCGTACGACGAGGATGGCCGGTGCCTCCACCAGCGCTCTGCTCCGTCGCCGCCGTTCCCGGTGCCGATGTTGGCCGAGCGCGCTTTCAGCGACGAGGCAACCTGTAGCGCTGGCAGCGCTTGCACCACCAGCGGAAGTTGAGCCGTCCGCGGCAGCGCGGGCACCGGTAGACGCCGAGACGCGACAGCGCGACATGTGCAGCCCAGGCCGCCAGTCCGCTCCATCTCAACAAGGTCCTGCGTCGCAAGCGGGCTCCCGTGGTAGCCGGCGCTGTACGGCGCCGCGCCCGTGATACTACCGGGCGGCTCTCACGGCGCCCAGCTCAGGACGGCCTCGACCTTCTGGCTGAGCGAGGGCATGGCCGGGAGGCGGGCAAACTGCCCGTGGGGCGCGGCCACGTCCGTAGCATCATTACGTCACAGTGACGTTATGTGGGCGGGGCCAACACGGGGGAGGGGACGACGGGCCCCCTCCCGTAGCGCGCTGCGCTGGAACCTTGCACGTGCCTGGCGCACTTCCAACAGGCGTATGGGGTGCACGGGAATGTCGGGCCTGGCGCAGCCGGCTGCCGCGATGCGCCGCGCCCTCGGCGCGGCCGCGGCAGTGGCCATCGCCCTGGCGCCGGTGCACCCGCAGGCGCGGGGGAGCGGTGGCGCTACGCCGGGGCGTCCCGCAGGCGAGGTGGCAGTGGTGGTGCACGGTCGCCTGGAGCTGTTGGGGCCAACCGGCCGGAGGACCTTCGCCCCGGGAGCGGGCACCGTCTCGGATCCCCGGTGGTCCGCCGATGGGCGCTGGGTGGCGTTCATGCGCCCGAGCCCGACAGCGGCCCAACCGGGCCGCCAGCCCCAGCTGTGGGCCGTACGAGCTGACGGCGCCGACCTGGTGCGCATCAGCCCGGTGGGACCCCAGGTGACAGCCTGGGCCTGGGCCCCGTCGGGGCGCGATGTCCTCGCCTACGAGCTCCTCCTACCTCCGGCCCGCGGCGAGCCGGCGGGCGCCTACCGCACTGCCGTCGACCTTGCGACCCCGCCGGTGAGCGGCGGAGGACCGTTCTCGGTGCGCCGGCTCGAAAGCTCGTCCGGTTTCGGCGCATCGCTGGCGTGGTCCCCGGAGGGGGCGTCGCTTGCCGTCAGTTACCGCTCGCGCTCCTCCAAGAGCCAGGAAGTGGTGGTGACCCCGTCGTCGGAGTGGTCACCCCGCCCCGTCTACGCACCGAGCCAGGAGGCGGGCAGCTGCACCCAGCTGCAGGGCTGGTGGCCCGGCGGGCGGGGACTGCTCGTCTGGGACGACCCGTACTGCTCCGCCAGCATCGCAGCCGACGGGCTCATGCTCACCAGCGTCGACCTTGCCTCGGGCCGCGCCTCCTCGCTTGGAACGATGCTCGTTCACCAGGAGTGGGTGTCGTGGGCGCCGGGCGGGGGGCAGCTGGCCTTCGTGGCCGGTGGTGACCGCGAGGTGTGGGTCGCAGGCAAGCACCTGGAGCTGTGCCGGCTGCCCGGCGGTGGGTGCCGGTCGGTCCCTGTCCCTGCCGGCCGTATGGCCCTCGCCCCGGCGTGGGAGCCCGACGGCGCCCTGGTTTACGACGTTGCACCGGCGGCGGCGGCCCCTGGTGCGCGAAAGGCCGCCGGCACCGGCGCCACCTGGCAGGAGGCTCCGTTCACCGAGGCGAGGGCGCTGGCCTGGTACGGCGCCATGCGCCTCTACGTAACGGGGCCCGGCGCCATCGCGCCCCGTTACCTGGCGGCTGCGGGCCAGGGAGCCCACGACCCGCTGACCACACCAGGCGGCGTGCTCTTCGTGCGGGGCACGAGCCTGTGGTACCTGCGCTACGGCGCAGCCGAGCCGGTGCGCCTGGTGGCGGGCCTCGGCGACCCGTCCCCGTACGGCAACTACTACGGCTACATCGACTGGTCCCAGGACTTCGCCTGGCACTCCTGACGCAGGCCCGACCGGCTGCGCCCAGGCCCCGTCGACCGACAGCGGCAAGGCCCCGACGAGCACCCGGCGGCCCATTCCGTGCGTCAACAAGGCTTACTTGACATAACGGGCATTATCGGCGGTCCCAACCGACGGGTGAGGGGCAGAAGTGCCCCTGGCGTCCGGCCCGGCCGCCAGCAAAGATCGCTGTCCATGAACACCCCGCTCAGGCGCACCTCAGTACAGCGTGGGACCGCCGTCGTCCTTGCCATGGCGGCGACCACGGTGGTGCCGGCATTCTGGTCGGCAGCACCGGCTGGCGCCATTGCCAGGCCGGCGCTGTCGAGCACGGCGCTCGTCGACGAATTGGCCCCGCTGGTGAACCTCCGGCCCTCCGACATGCCCGCTTGGCAGGCCCATGCCGTCCCGGCCGGCGCCGTCAGCCAGCAGGCGGCCAGTGAATCGGCATCGGCTCTTGCGGACTGTGCCGGGGCGGTGCCATTGGCCAAGCTGCACTTCGCTGCCAAGATGTCCGACCTCTTCTCGCGCGCCTCGGGCGGCGAGTACGTCGCTTCGCTGGTCGCGGCCCTCGGCACGCCGGCCCAGATGACGAGCATCCTGCACGCCGAGCAGGGAAAGATGCTTCTCCAGTGCCTGGACAAGGTCATCGTGCCCAAGATGACCAGGACGCTGCCCGCCGGGGCCAAGGTCTCAGTCAGCCACGCGTACGTGCCCGGGATGACCGCCCAGTCGTACGGGTACAGGGTGCGCTTCGAGATGACGCAAGGGACCGCTCACGTCCAGATCGAGGACGAGGTGCTCGGCTCCGTGGCCGGCAGGGCCGAGGTGTTGCTGACCTTCGAGGCACTCTCCGGCTCCGTGCCGACGGCCTTCGAAGCCCGGCTGCTGCGGACCGTGACCGGCCGCCTGGAGGCGCACAAGGCCCTACTGGGCTGAATGAGACCCGCCGGCGTCGGCCTCCTCCCCGCCTATTTCGTCACTGTGACATAACTGACGCTGCGACTGCTCAGGAGGTCGACGAGCTGTTCGGTGATCTCGCTGCGCCGCGACCAGCACAGAGCTGAGGGCAAGCGCGAGGCGGCTGGCGGCCGGAGGAGGCTGAAGCAGGCTCGGCATCGTTGGCGCCGACAATGGTCCTGCAATGGCACTTGGTGACCGCTCACCTAGGCTCGAGCCGCCCGGACGACAAGGAGCGTGCACGTGAACTGGTCCCCCGCACCCGACCGCTACCAGCAGATGACCTATCGCCGTTGCGGGCGCAGCGGCCTGGCCCTGCCGGTCGTCTCACTCGGCTTGTGGCAGAACTTCGGCGGCACGCGCCCCTTCGAGGAGTCCCGCCACCTGCTGAGGCGGGCGTTCGACCTGGGTGTCACCCACTTCGACCTGGCCAACAACTACGGCCCACCATACGGTTCGGCCGAGGAGACCTTCGGAGCCGTAATGGCTCGCGACCTCCGGGCCCACCGCGACGAGCTGGTCGTGTCCACCAAGGCGGGCTACGACATGTGGCCCGGCCCCTACGGCGACGGGGGCAGCCGCAAGTACCTGATGGCCAGCCTGGACCAGAGCCTGCGACGTATGGGCCTCCACTACGTGGACATCTTCTACTCGCACCGGCCCGACCCGGTCACGCCCATCGAGGAGACGATGGGGGCCCTCGCCACTGCCGTGCACCAGGGCAAGGCTCTCTACGCCGCCATCTCCAACTACCCGGCCGAACTGGCAGCGCGCGCCGCCACAGTCCTCGACGAGCTGGGCGCCCCTCTGCTCGTCCACCAGCCGTCGTACTCGATGTTCAACCGCTGGGTCGAGCCCGACCTGCTGGAGCTCCTGCGCACGCGGGGTGTCGGAGCCGCCGTCTTCTCCCCTCTTGCCCAGGGACTGCTCTCTGACCGCTACCTGGAGGGCGTCCCGGTGGGGTCCCGGGCCAGCCGCGAAGGATCGCTGCCCGCCGCCTCCATTTCCGAGGACAAGCTGGCACGCGTCCGTGGGCTTGCCGCGCTCGCCCAAGCCAGGGGCCAGAGCCTGTCGCAGATGGCGCTCTCCTGGGTGCTGCGCGACCCGGTCGTCACCACCGCCATCGTCGGAGTGAGCTCGGCGGAGCAACTGGAGGCCAACCTGCGAGCCGCGCTGAACACCGAGTTCTCCCCCGAGGAGCTGGCCCGTGTAGACGAGTACGCAGCAGCTCCGGGACAGACGCTCCCTCGCTGACGAGGCCTCACGCCGGGTCGTCCTCGCGTCCGACGTGAACGGCCACGACCCCCGGCGGGTGCACGAACAGGCGCAATTGGAAAATGGGGCACGACAGGTCGACCGACGTCCACTCCCTGCGCGAGACGTGGCACTATTGGCACACTCGCTCCGGCATGTCCCGAGCCCGGCGAGATCACGAAGAAGGAGACGATGGCCGAGGGCACGCTCACTGTAGGTGTCCTCTCCCCCCTCCTGGCCGGTGCATACTTCGGGGAGACCCTCAAGGGAGTCGCGCGCGAGCTGGCGATCGTAGGCGGGCGCGTCATCGCCGTTCAGACCCGCGACGCCCGCATGGCGGAGACGGTCGTATGGCCGGGACCGGAAATGCCCGTGCCCTTGGCCTGGGACCGGGTCAGCGGCATCGTCTCGCTCACCAATGCGGTGAGCGACGCCTACTTGGCCGAGGTCCAGGCCCACGGCATACCACTGGTCCGGGTCAGCGGGCACGGCGCCGGCGTAGCTTGCCCGGAGGTGGTGCCCGACAACTTCCAGGGTGTCAGAGAGGCGGTCGACCACCTGGTCACCCACGGGCATACCGCAATAGCCTTCGCCGGCCAGATGGAGCGTCCCACCGGCGACGACGTGCACGAACGCCACCGGGCGTACAGGCGCGCCATGCTCGCTCACGGCCTGCGCCCGCTCGCCTCGTGGCTCTTCAGCGCGCCGTACAACCTGGAAGAGGGTGGCGAGGCGGTAGCCGCCGACATGGTGCGGGCCGGCCTGCCCTGCACGGCTGTGGTCGCCGCAACCGACATCGTCGCCCTGGGCCTGCTGGCAGGGCTGCGCCGAGCCGGTGTGCAGGTGCCCGGCCAGGTGGCCGTGACGGGCTTCGACGACCGCGAGTTCTCGCACGGGACGACACCGAGCCTGTCCTCCGTGCGCCTCGACTTCGAGGAGGTAGGCAGGCAAGCGGCCAGGCTGGTCCTGGCCGCCGTGCGCGGTGACGACGTCGCCGCTGGGCCCCACCGCGTCCCCACGAGCTTCGTTGCCCGCCAGTCCTGTGGGTGCCCCGGCATGACTCTCGCACCATCCTCCGGTGATGGCGGCCAGAGCCCGGACGCCCGCATCAGGCGCGACCTCGCGACGCGGCTGGCAACCGCCGCAGGCCCCGAGAAGCTACGCCTGGCCGAGCGGGTGGCTGAGCAGGTGGGACGGTGCTGCCGGGACGCCGTCACCGCACTCGACCCGGACCTGCGAGCGGTGGCGGACGCAGCCGAGGCCACGTACCGGGCTTTCCCCCGGGCAAGCACGGTCACCCTGGTCATCGAATGCGTGCAGCAGTTCCGCCGGGACGTACTGCGTGAGGAGGGCTTCTCGGAGGACAAACTGCTGGCCCTCGACCGGTGCACGCTGCAGGTCTCGCATGCCCTCAACGCGGTCGACACGCGCCGCCAGGTAGAGGTCAACCGCTCGTTGCAGGAGCTGTTGCGCGAGGAGCACAACGTGAGCCTCTCCTTGGCCAGCCCGGCCGAGGACACGGCGCGCGCCGCCTCCCTGACGTGGCTCGAGGGTACCCACGCCCGGGCAGCATGCCTCGCCCTCTGGTCGGAGGGTGACCCCGGCGGGGACCAGGGCGCCCATCTCGAGGTGGCGGGCATCTACGCTCCGGGGGGCCAAGAGCTCCTCGGCGTCGGGGAAAGGCTACAGGCCAGGTCCTTCCCACCCATGTCCGCCCTGACGACGGGAAGCTGCGGGCCTGAGGACATCGTGATGGTCCTCCCGGTGCGCACGCCGAAGCGCTACTGGGGCCTCCTCGCCGTCACCGGCGAGACGGAGTCGGTGTCGTGGGCCGGGGCCGACGTCTACTTCCAGTGGACGGCCCTGCTGGCGACCACCCTCGACCGCGATGCCCTGCTGGAGGAGGTACGGGCGTCAGAGGAGCGCTACATGCTGGCGGCGCAGGCCGCAAGCGACGGCCTCTGGGATTGGGACATGACCCGGGGTGCCGTGTTCTACTCGCGCCGGTGGAAGGCGATGCTGGGCTACCGGGAGGAGGAAGTCGGTACGGGGCCCGCTGAGATGTTCTCGCGCGTGCACCCCGACGAGCACGACGACCTCGACGAGCTCGTCGGAGCCTGCCTGCGCGGCGAGCGTGCGGCCTTCCAGACCGAAGCCAGGGTACGTAAGAAGGACGGCGGGTACCGCTGGATGCTGTGGCGAGCCGTCGCTGTCGGCCAGCCGGGCCAGAGCCCCCACCGCATGGTGGGCTCGCTGACCGACATCACCGAGCGCAAGGAGCTGGAAGCCCAGCTGCGCCGTGCCGCCCTCTACGACCCCTTGACGGGCCTGCCCAACCGCTCGCTCTTCATGGAGCACATGGGCCGGGCCTTCGCCAGGGCCAGGCGTTCCCCGGGGCACGAGTTCTGCGTGCTGTTCATCGACCTGGACGGCTTCAAGGCCGTCAACGACAGGTGGGGCCATGCCATGGGCGACGCTTTGCTGACCAAGGTGGCGGCCCGCCTCAAGGCCCACCTGCGCGACAACGACACGGCCGTGCGTTTCGGGGGCGACGAGTTCGCCGTCCTGGTCGACGGCATCACGAGCGACGACATGGCCTCGGCCATCGTCGAGCGCCTGCACGAGCAGCTGTCCGTGCCCTACCAGATCGACGGCACTCAGGTCACGGTCAGTGCCACGATCGGTATCGCCAGCAGCGCCACGCCCTACCAGACGCCCGAGGAGATGGTGCGTGAGGCCGATACGGCCATGTACAGGAGCAAGAGAGCCGAGCGCCGTTCGCGCCCCCAGCGCCCGGGCCCGGCCGGGACGCTCGCCGACGCCACGACAACCTGAGGAGCTCGTCCCGGTCGCACAGCCGGCGCACCGCTCAGACCCCCCGCCGGCCGGCCCGGGCACCACGCTGCCAGGCGGCGCTCCCCGCTCCCCCGCCCGGCCGACGTCGCTTCACGGGGTGCGGCCCCCGAACCGGAAATCCCCCGTGAACCCACAGATTGCCCCCTGGATAGCCACATGCCCGCGCCCTTAGCGTGTGCGACCAGGCAAGAGGAGGCAGCGATGGCGTACGAGGTGACGTTGAGAAGCGAGCGGGGCGAGGGGGCACGCGTCGAGGTCGTGCCGAGCGACGCGTACGCGCAGGAGGGACCTCTCACGACCTTCTTCGAGGGCCGGGACGGGCGGGCCGTCCTCGACTCGTGGGCACGCCGCACCGCCAGCTTCCGCACCGCCGACATCGTCGCGGTGCGCCTGGTCCAGGCAGGCCCGGACGTGCAGGCGCCTGGGCAACGCCCGGCACTGAGCCTGGCGCTCTGAGCTGCTCCCCCAGCGGCGTGTCAGGCTGCGGGCGCCTGGGCAACCGGGACTTCCCGGACGGCCACGGTGCCCGTCGACGGCTCGCCCAGAGCGCGCCAACCGGCTGCCGCCGCCGCCAGCAGCGCAACGCCGGCCAGGCCGAAGCCCTCCCTGGCGCCGGCACCGCCGCCGCCCCACGTGGCAACCGCTCCTACCAGCAGGCTGGTGAGGGGAAGCATGCCCGGCAGCGCCATCGTCCATGCCCCCATCACCCGCCCGCGCAGGTCCGGCTCGGTCCGTAGCTGCACCAGGGCATTGGCCAGCGCGATGAACCAGATGGACAGGAAGCCCGCCAGGGCCAGGCCGGCGTAGAGCACCCACATCGCAGGGGACAGGGCGGTCAGGCACACCTCGAGCCCTGTCGCGGCAACCAGCGAGCGCACGAGGCGCCCGCTGGGCGCCTCGGCCCCCGAGCCGGCCATGAGCGCACCGAAGAGCGCCCCTCCGCCGAACGCAGCCATCATGGCCCCGAAGGCCTGGGGGCCGCCGTGGAAGGCCCTGGTCGCCATCAGAGGCAGCGTGTTGCCCATGTTGAACAGCATCCCGCCCGCCACCGCCGTCAGGATGCAGCTGCGAACAGCCGGGTGCTTCCAGGCGTAGGAGAGGCCCTCGCGCACGTGGCCCGACGGCCGAGCCCTCCCCTGCCGGGCAACGGGCTGCCACCCCCGGCGCGCCACCAGGGCGGCGACGACAACGAGGGGCGGGACGAAGGAGAGGGCGTTGACGAAGAAGCAGGCCGCGACGCCCACAGTGGCGAGCAGGGCTCCACCGACCGACGGGCCGAGCACCCTGGAGGCGTTGATGACGACCTCGTTGAGGCCCACGGCGTTGGCCGCCCGGTCCCGGCCGACGAGGTCAAGCACGAAAACCTGCCTTGCCGGCGCGTCCATGGCGTTCACGACGCCCGTAACGGCAGCGAACGCGAACACGGCCCAGACGGGGGCGGCCCGCAACGCCACCAGGGCACCCAGACCGGCGCTCAGCAGGAAGAAACTGCTCTGGGTGACGAGCAGCACCCGGCGGCGGTCGAAACGGTCGACAACCGACCCCGCCCATGCCCCGCCCACGAGGGACGGCGTGAAGCTGAACGTCGCCGTCAGGGCCAGGAGGAACGCGCTGTGGGTCAACCTCAGCACGAGCCAGGACTGAGCCACGGCCGCCGTCATGTTGCCCGAAGACGACAGGACCTGGGCCAGGAACCACCAGCGGTACGAGCGGATCCTCAGAGCCTGTACCGCAGTGCGGGCCCGGCCCTTCGCCGGCCTTCCCCGGTCGCTCTCGGGCACTCTCCTGGAGTGGTTAGGACGCGCCCGATCAAATAGTGCTAGACTTGCCATGACTTCTTCCAGCGTACCAAGGCAGTACTCACCCGCCTTATCAAATGTGTTCGACTCGGCCGGGGCACATCTGAGGCAAACAAAGCAGATGGGCAGGCTCGAATGACTGACTTCAGCTATGAACCGGCTGCCAGCCCCGCTTCGCTGAGAAGCAACCAGCGCCGGGCCCTGCGTGCTCTGGCTTGGACCGACGGCCTAACCCGCAGCGAGCTCGCGGCTCGGCTGGGCCTGCCCAAAGCGACCCTCGCCGGCGTCCTGGACTCATTGGTGCGCCTCGGCCTCGTCAGCGAGGCACCCAGCCCGACCGTCGGCGGGAGGCGGGCGGGACGGCCACCCCGTCTCGTGTCGCTCAGCGGGCACGGGCCCGCCGTCGGGGCCATCGTCTATTCCGGCGGGATGCTGTCCACGGGGCTCGTCAGCTACTCCGGTTCAGTGCTGGCGCGGATGGCCAGCTGGCCCTCGGTGCACAACCTGGACGACGAGCTGTTCTCGCTCGGCGCCGAAGCCCTGGCTTCGGCCTGCGCCCAGCCGGCAGCCGTTGGACGCGCCCTGACCGGCGTGGTCGTCGGAGTGCCGACGCCGGTGACGTCGCGCCGGCCCTCGGCGTCCGAGGGTGCGGACGCGGGTGCCGGCCCCGGGCTGACGGGCAGCCGAGGCGGGCACGTGCGTCTCGTCGCCCACGAGGTCGTCACCGGGCTCGAAGGCCGTCTCGGGGTACCCGTCCTGGTGGAGAACGACGCCAATCTCGGCGCCCTGGGTGAGGCGACCTTCGGTGCAGGCGTAGGTGTCGACACGTTCTTGTACCTGAAGCTGGCCCGTGGCGTCGGGGCCGGGGTGGTGGTGGGCCGCCGGCTGCACCGGGGTGCGACCGGGTACGCGGGCGAGCTCGGTCACGTGCATGTCAACGACGACGGCCCGGTGTGCGGCTGTGGTGGTCGTGGCTGCCTGCACGGCATCCTCGGCGACGCGCTGGTCCGCAGCGTCCAACCCGCGTACGACCGCACTCTCAGCTTCAGGGATGTGCTGGACCTGGCCGCCGGCGGCGAGCCCGCCCCCCAGCGGGCCCTCGAGGACCTGGGCCGAGCCGTGGGGCGCCCTCTCGCTGACTTCGTGACCCTGCTCAACCCCGAGGCCATCATCGTCGACGGCAGCTTCGCCGCAGCCGCTGCCCACGTCGTAAAGGGCCTGCGCGAGTCGCTGGACCGCTTCGCCGCCCCCCTGGCTGCCAAAGCTCTCCGGGTGCTGCCCGGTGCGCTCGGTGACGACGCCGACCTCCTCGGAGCGGCGGCCCTGGCCCGAGCTGAGCTCGACCAGCGGCCCTGAGCGCCACGCCCGCCGGGCCGCTCACCCCCTCGGCCTGACCTCGACCCGGCGGCCGTCCCGGGTGGCGGGCGAGCCAAGCCCGGGACGGCCTACTTCACTCGTCGGCATCGCGCGGCCCGGCCGTAGCACCGGCTTCTTACCAGGCCTGCCTGCGGGCCGGCGAGGGCTCTTACGAGCAGAACGCGCCGGAACCGGGCCAAGGCACCCCAACACGGCCCCACGGGACGACTCGGACGCATGCCACCGCTTTCGGGTTTCCGCCGGTCAGGCCTCTAGACCAGGGCTGTGGGATGCCCGTGACCATTGCCCTTGTCCGAAGTCCCTGCTCGGACGGCATTTCGGGGCGTCATGTCACGCATGCCGTTCCTGCTCACCCGCCCTGAGCAGGAAGTTCAGCGTCGGGCGGGCGGGACTTGAACCCGCGACCCCCAGACCCCCAGTCTGGTGCGCTACCAAACTGCGCCACCGCCCGTGTGGTGCGAGTGCCGAGGCTACCAGGTTCGGGGCAGGGCCTGTCAGTGCCGGGACACCCAGTCGCAGACGCGCTCGACGAGCTCCGCCCGCGCACCGTCGTGGAGGGCCTCGTGCCTGCTCGCAGCCAGTACGGCCAGTTCCTTGTCGTCGCTGCCCAGAGCCTCGAAGAGCTTTCGGCTGCTGGCGAGCGGGACCACCTCGTCCTGCTCGCCGTGCAGGAGGAGCACCGGGACGTGCAGTGAGCCCGCCCCGGCGAAGGCGCGCCGGCCTGCCTCCAGCATCGCAACGGCTGTCCTCACCGGCACCAGCCCGTGCCATACGAGCGGGTCCTTTTCGAAGCGTTCGACGGTGGCTGGATCGGACGAGAGGCGGTGGGCCGGCACCCTGCCCACCCGCACCCAGGGGGCGTGCCTGGCGATCAACTGCGCCGGACCGGTCTGCCAAGCCGGCCGCAGGGCCAGGTGGACCGCCGGCGCGGACAGGACGAGGGCTCGGGCCTTGCCGGGCCTGCTCGACGCGTACGCGGCGGCGAACGCGCCGCCCATGCTGTGGCCGACGAGGACCGGTGGCCACCCGGCGGGGCCCTCCGGTGTGCCAAGCGGTGCAGCCCGCTTGACCAGGTCCACGAGGCGGTCCAGGTCGTCGAGCACCAGGTCGAGGTCGACGACGTCGGCCCGCCGGCCTGACGAACGCCCGTGCCCGCGCAGGTCGGCCGCCCAGACGTCGCTGCCGGTACGGGCCAGTGCTGACGCCAGCTCGCCGTAGCGGCCGCTGTGCTCGGCGTAACCGTGAACGAGGACGACCGGGGGCGCTGGCACCGACGGCGAAGCCACGCCCGTGCGCGCCGGCCACCGGACCACTTGAAGGACGCCCCCATCGACGGCAAGCGCCGACAGCTCAGGCACCAGCTGCGCCGGGCCCACCTGAGGGTCAGTACCCCGCGGCCCCGGAGGCTGCGGTCGGGCGCGCTCTCCCCCGCTCAGATGTGCTTCGGCAGCCACTCGATCAGCCAGTAGATGCGGTACACCATGTAGACAGTCACGCCGACGACCAGCAGCTTGAAGTGCCAAGGTGCCCCTCTGGCCTTGGCCGTGGCCCCTGCGGCCAGGCCCTGGCCGCCCTGGCCTGGGCTGCCCGCAGCCCCCGCTTCCCGCTCCCCCGTCCCCGAGGCGGCCGGCGCCACGGCCGGCCCCCCGGTACGGGAAAGCTTCGCCTGGCCGGCGACGGCCGCGCCCAGCTGCGCGCCACACGTCGGGCACGCACCACCCGTTGCCAGCTCGGGCGAGTTCCAGAACTTGCTGCAGTCGTCACACCACGGCAACCGGCGGGACCTCCTCTCGCCCAGGGTATGCCGCCGTGCCCCTTGCATGGCGCCGTCCCGCGGTGGCGCGGGCCGGGCGAGGTAGCCTCGCCCCATGCCGGGCGTAGCCGTCAACCTGCTGGCCGCCGTGGGTGTGGGCAGCCTGGACAACGTCCTCGAGCAGCCTTGGCTGGCGGCGGTGGCGGTCGTGTGCGCCGTCGCGGCCCTGGTCTGGGGCCGTGCGGCGGTCCGCCTGGCCCGGGCGGAGGAGCGCATCCGGGACGAAGCCGTGAGCTCGGGCACCTCCACCGAGGCGGCCCGCCTGGCTCGCACCGCCTACCGCAAGGACCTGCATGCTGCGGTGCTCTACGGGGTGCTGGCGGTCGGCTTCGGCCTGGCCTCCGTATCGAGCTCGCCGTGGTTCGAGTCAGTGTTGCTGCTGGTCAGCGTGCCCGGCGTCTTCTCCCTGCGGTACGCGCCGCGCTTCCTCGCCGAGGCCCGCCTGGCCGAGCAGCGCTCACGCCTCGAGCGCCGGGCTGAGGAGGTCCTGGCCCAGGACCAGCTGGCGCCCCAGCGCTGGGCGGCGCGGCTCGCCCCCGGAGCGCTGCCGGCCTACGAGGGTTTCGACATCGGCTGGGTGTACGAGCCCGGGACGGGCATGATGGCCGGGGACTTCTACGACGTCTTCCCCACGGGCAACAACAGGCTGGCCGTCGTGATCGGGGACGTGGCCGGCCACGGCCTCGAGCCTTCCATCACGGCCTTCCAGGTCAAGCACGTGCTGCGGATCTTCCTGCGCCAGTACCGGGACCCGGCGCAGGCCCTGGAGGAGCTCAACAAGACGCTTTCGACCCTGGGGCGCCCCGAGGACATGGTCTCTGTCTGCACCGTGGTCTTCGACACCGAGGCCGGGACCCTCCGGCACGCCTCGGCGGGGCACCCTCCCGCGTTCCTCTGGCACCGGGGCGAGATGCAGGCGCTCTCCGCTACCGGGCCGCTACTGGCCCTCGACGCAGACGCCGGCTACTTCTCACGGGACCTGCCCCTCGACATCGGCGACCTCGTCGTCCTGTACACCGACGGGCTCACCGAGGCACGCTCTGGGGGCCAGCTGTTCGGAGAGGAGCGGGTCGCTCACATCGTGCGCCGCGACCCCGGGCAGGAGACCACGCTCGTCTGCAAGGCCCTGCTCGAGGCGGCCAGGGACTTCGCCTCGTCGCTCGTCGACGACGTGGCCATCATGGCCATCAGGAGGGTTTGAGCGCCGAGCTGCTTGCGGCGCCCTGGCCGCAGCGCCCGGCCGGAGCGGACAGGCGGGCGGTCGCCGGCGCCCTTCCAGGCGCAGGACCTAGGCGCCGCGCCGGCGGGTACGCAACTTCATGGGCGTCGGCCCGAAGTCGAAACGCTCCCGGATCGAGCGCTCCAGGTAGCGCAGGTAGGTGGGGGGCAGGTGCTTGGACGTGAACAGGGTGAAGGTCGGCGGGTCGGTCGCCCCCTGCGTCGCGTAGAGCACACGCGCCCCGTGGGGGGCCGGGTGGGCAGCCTGAGCCTCTGCCAGGGCACGGTTGAGCAGGGCGGTCGGGACGCGCTGGCGGTAGGCCTCCACGGCGCCGGCTAGTGCCGGGTAGAGCCTGTGCACGTTGCGGCCTGTCTTGGCGCTGATCTCGAGCGCCGGGGCATAGGAGACGAATCCGAGCATGTCGGCAACATCCGCCCTCACTGCGTCCTTGGCCTCTGCAGCCAAGAGGTCCCACTTGTTGAGGCAGACCACGACGGGGTTGCCTGCAGCGTCGACGCGCTCGGCCAGCCGCTGGTCCTGGCGGGTGACGCCCTGGGTGGCGTCGATCACGAGCAGCGTCAGCTCGGCCTCGTCTATCGCCTGCAGCGCCCTCACCATCGAGTAGAATTCGGCGCCCTCGGCGTCGCGCGCCCTCCTGCGCATCCCGGCGGTGTCGACGAAACGGACGGGCCCGTCGGGTGACTCGACAACGGTGTCGATGGTGTCGCGGGTCGTGCCCGGCATGTCGTGGACGATCGAACGCTCATCTCCGATGAGCCGGTTGAACAGCGTCGACTTGCCCACGTTGGGGCGGCCCACGATGGCCACCGAGATGGCGGCCTGCCCAGCCGCCTCGAGCTGGCCGTCCGCTGCCGGGGCACCGGGGCGGTCGCCGGCCGGGGCCTCTCCCCCACTGGCGTCACCGGCTCCCACCGACTGCGCCGGCGGCGCGTCGAGCGGCGGCAGGGCGGCGGCCAGGGCGTCCAGCATGTCCCCCGTGCCGCGTCCATGCAGGGCCGACACCGGCCAGGGGGTGGCGAAACCAAGCGAGGCGAAGTCCCATATCCCCGGCTCGCGGGCTTGGTTGTCCACCTTGTTGACGACCAGGACGACCGGGCGCCCGCTGCGGAGCAGGAGCCGGGCCACCCGAGCGTCCTCCTCTGTCGGGCCGAGGGTACCGTCGACAACGAAGAGCACGACGTCCGCTTCCCCCACCGCCCGCTGGGCCTGAGCCGACACCAGCTTGTCGATGCTCAGGCCACCAGCCTGCCAACCACCCGTGTCGACCACGCTGAACTGGCGCCCGTTCCACTCGGCGGTCAGCACCTTGCGGTCGCGCGTGACGCCGGGGCGCTGCTCCACGATCGCCTCGCGCCTGCCGACGATGCGGTTGACGAGCGTCGACTTGCCGACGTTGGGCCTGCCGACCACCGCCACCACCGGGCGCAACCCGGCAGCTGCACCCGGTCCACCCGGGGATGGAGCCGCTGCCGGGGTCACGCCACACCTACCGGCGCTGGCGCGCCCATCAGAGCGCGCCGCAGCGACGCTCCGTTCGCGGGTACGACCTCCACCGGCCGGGGCAGGTCCGCCAGGCGGGTGCCGTCGAGGAACACTCCGCCGGACAGGCAGCTGTCGGGCAGCAGGTACCGTCGGCCTTCGGGCAGGCCGCCCAGGACCGCACCGATGTCCGTCCCGGTCATCAGGCCCGAGACGGCGACGTTGCCCCCGAAGTACTCGTTGGGCACCGGGACCACCTCGATGTCCGAGCCGGGCATGGCGGCGTCGACGAGCGGGGCGAGCACCCGCGCCCCGTACTCCCCCGAGAGCACCGTCACCCCTGCGCCCGCCCGGGGGAGCAGGGCCACGGTGCCAGGCGCCCTGGGCGCACGGTAGCCGGAGGCCGGGGCGCCTTCGAGGGACCGGAAGAAGCCGCTCGGGCCGGCAGGGCCCATGTCCTCGGGGACATCGTCGCCGTTGAAGGCGGCCTCGAAGGCCCGGGCCATGCCCACCCCGTTGTCGTGCTGCGCCACGGCCCCGTAGGTGCGCAGGTCGGGGAAGGGCCTGTCGGCAAGGAGGTAGTACTCGTCTGCGGCGTACACGAGCCGCCGACCGAGGCAGGCAAGGAAGATCTCCTGCCACTCCTCCACCAGGTCGACAACCCCGTCCACCTCGGCGGGCGTGTGCGGGCGCATGCCGCCCTCGCGGTTGAACCGGCTCACGCCCAGCGGCACGCACGCCAGGCTGGCCAGCTCCGGGTACTCGTCGAGGGCCCCGGCCAGCGTGGCCTCCAGCACCGTGCCGTCGTTGACACCCGGACAGACCACGACCTGGCCGTGCACCTCGATGCCGGCGTCGAGCAGGGCCCGCAACCAGCGAAGGCTGGTGGCGCCACGCTGGTTGCGCAGCATGCGGGCCCTGACAGCGGGGTCGGTGGCGTGCACGGACACGAAGAGGGGGGAAAGCCCCTCGGTGACCACCCGCTCCAGGTCGGCCTCGGTGAAACGGGTCAGCGTCGTGAAGTTGCCGTAGAGGAAGGAGAGGCGGTAGTCGTCGTCGCGTACGTACAGGCTCTTGCGCAGGCCCTTGGGGAGCTGATGGATGAAGCAGAACTCGCAATGGTTGTCACAGGTACGGACCTGGTCGAACAGCGCTGCGTCGACCTCCATCCCCAGCGGCTCGCCCCCTTCACGGCTCACGGCCAGCGTGAGCTCCAGCCCACCGCGACGCACCTCGATAGCGAGCTCCTCGCGGTCGGCCAGGTACTGGTACTCGATTATGTCTCTGGGCAGCTCGCCGTCCAGGGAGAAGATCTCGTCGCCTGGTTCGACGCCGGCCCGGTCGGCTGGTGACCCGGGGGCGACCGCGACCACTCGGGGCATGGCCATGTCCCGACCAGGATAGACGTTCCCCGAGGCAGGCCGGTCCCACCCGGGTGTGGGGCCCGGTAGCTTGGGCCGCTGTGGAAGTGGAGAGCGTGCTGCTGGCCTCCCCGCGGGGGTTTTGTGCCGGGGTGGAGATGGCCATCAAGGCCCTGGCGTGGATGGTGCGGGTGTTCGAGCCGCCCGTGTACTGCTACCACGAGATCGTGCACAACCAGGTCGTCGTAGAGCGCTTCCGCCAGCTGGGCGTGGTCTTCGTCGACGACGTCGCCGAGGTCCCGCCGGGACGGCCACTCATGCTGTCAGCGCACGGGTCGGCTCCTCGCGTCGTAGAGGCGGCGCGAGCCAACGGAGGGGTCGTGGTCAACGCGGTATGTCCGCTGGTGACCAAGGTCCACCACGAGGTCAAGCTGCGGGCCGCCAAGGGCTACTCCATCGTCTACGTCGGCCACGAGGGCCACGAGGAGGCCGTCGGCACGACGGCGGTGGCACCCGAGCGCATCTTCCGGGTGGAGAGCGTCGACGAGGTGATGGCCCTCCCCGAGCCGGAGGGGCCCGTCGCCTTCCTCGCTCAGACCACCCTGGCTGTCGACGAGTGGCGAGGCATCCTCGCCGCTGCACAGCAGCGCTGGCCGGATCTGTGGGTACCAGGGCGCAGCGACCTGTGCTTCGCCACCACCAACCGCCAGGCCGCCCTGCGCGGGGTCGCTGGCCGATGCGACGCCATGGTGGTCATAGGCAGCGCCAACTCCTCCAATACCCTCGCCCTGGTGCGCACGGCCAAGGCGACCGGCTGCGCCCGGGTCATCCGGGTCAACCACGCCGGCGAGCTCCCGGACGACCTTGCCGGCACCGTGGGCGTGATCGCAGGGGCGTCGGCTCCCGAGTCGCTGGTCGAGGGCGTGGTCCGCAGGCTCGCCCCCACCAAGGGCACCGAGGACGTGCGGGCCGTCCCCGAGGACGAGTACTTCCCGCTCCCGCGCGAACTGCGCGAGGTGCTGCGGTCCCTTGCCGGAGCGCTCGCCGCCGTCGGGTTCGCACGGCCCCAGCCTGGCGACGGCGCCGAGCGCGACCAGATGGACGGCCGCGACGTACCGGCCGCCAAGGTGCTCGCGGCCCTGGGCTGACCGCCCCGGCCAGGCCGCGGTGCCCGGGCCCGGCATCGGTTGCTCCCGGTCGGCTGGGCCAGGGAGACAGGCTCTGCGGGTCCTCTGGCGGGGCCGAGCTGGCCGGGCCCGCTGCGCCCTTTGTCCGTTCAGTCGACCGTGAAGCCGGGACAATACGCTAAGAAGGCCTCCATGAGCATGCCTACGGCACCTTTCGGCCGCACCGGTCACCAGAGCAGCCGGGTGATCTTCGGTGGGGCCGCGCTTTCGCGGGTCTCCCAGGAGGACGCCGACCGTACTTACGAGGTGGTGGTCGCAGGAGGGGTCAACCACATCGACGTTGCCGCCAGTTACGGGGATGCCGAGCTGCGGGTCAAACCATGGCTGCAGCGCTCCCCCGGTCACTTCTTCCTCGCGACCAAGACAGGCGAGCGCACTGCCGCCAAGGCGCGCGAGGAGCTGCACCGCTCGCTCGAGCGCCTCGGCGTGGACCACGTCGACCTCTGGCAGCTGCACAACCTGGTCGACCCGATCGACTGGGACACGGCGCTGAGCCCTGGTGGAGCCTTGGAGGCCGCCCTGGACGCTCGCCGGGAGGGGCTCGTACGTTTCATCGGCGTGACCGGCCACGGCACTCAGGTTGCCGCCACGCACAGGCGGTCTCTCGAGCGCTTCGACTTCGACACGGTCCTGCTGCCCTACAACTACGTCACGATGAAGAACGGCTACTACGCCGAGAACTTCGAGGCGCTCCTGGCCACCTGCGCCGAGCGAGGCACGGCGGTCCAGACGATCAAGTCGATCGCCCTCGGCCCCTGGGCCGGCCGACCGCGGACCTACGCCCCCTGGTACGAGCCGATGACGGAGCAGGCCGACATCGACCTCGCCGTCTGGTGGGCTCTCGGTCGTCGCCAGGTGTTCCTCAACAGCGTCTCGGACATCGGGTTGCTGCCGAGGTTCATCGACGCGGCGGCCAGGCTGGGCGAGAGGCCGGACGACGCGCAGATGGACGAGCTGGTGGAGCGCCGCCACGTGGAGCCGCTCTTCGTTTAGGGCGGCGCCACCGGTCGCCAACGGCGACGAAGTCGCGCAAGGTGCGCGACTTCGTGCGCCGTCCCGCCTTGGGGCGGCCCGCCTCGGGCAGCTATCCCAGGGCAGCTATCCCAGGGCAGCTATCCCAGGGCAGCTATCCCAGGGCGACGTGGTCAGCTTCGCTCAGGCGGTCCCTGACCGTCTTGACCTGGTGCCAGAGGGGGTAAGGCAGCGGGTTGGCGCTGACGGCGTCCAGCTTGCCCAGCTCCTCGGCCGAGAGGGCGAGATCGGCCGCACCCAGGGTCTGGCCGATCTGTTCGGCGTTGCGGGCACCGACGATGACCGAGCTGACGGTCGGTCTGGCCAGCAGCCAGGCCAGGGCGACCTGCGCCGGGGCGACGCCGCGGGCCTCGGCTACCTCTACCAGCGCCTCTATGACCCTGTAGACCTTGTCCTGGTCGTATATGGGCGGCTCGCCCCAGTCGCTCAGGTGCCTGCCGCCCTCGGGTTGTGTGCCCCGCCGGTACTTGCCGGTCAGCAGGCCGCCGCCCAGCGGGCTCCACACCAGGGTGCCCAGGCCCATGTCCATGCCGGCCGGGACCACCTCCCACTCCGCGTCGCGCCCGATGAGCGACCAGTAGATCTGGTGGCTCGCGAAGCGCTCGTAGCCCCTGGCCTCGCTCGTGGTCACGGCTTTGACGAGGTGCCAGGCGGAGTAGTTTGAGCAGCCCACGTAGCGCACCTTGCCGGAGCGCACCAGCCCGTCCAGCGCACTGAGCGTCTCGTCGAGGGGCGTTTGGCCGTCCCATCCGTGCAATTGGTACAGGTCGACGTAGTCGGTGCCGAGCCTGCGCAAGCTGGCTTCGACCGAGCGCAGGATGTGATGGCGCGAGCTGCCGGCACCGTTGGCTCCCGCCTCGCTCGGGAACCGGCACTTGGTGGCCAAGAGGAGATCGTGGCGGCGTCCCTTGGTGATCTGCCCGACCATCTCCTCCGAGGCGCCGTCGGAGTAGATGTCCGCCGTGTCCACGAGGTTCACACCTGCTTCGAGGCAGCGGTCGAGTATGCGCGCCGCCTCCCCGACATCGGTGTGGCCCACCTTCGCGAAGCCGCCTGCACCCCCGAAAGTCATCGTCCCGAGGGAAAGGGCTGACACCCTTAGCCCGCTACGCCCGAGCTGCCTGTACTCCATCTGTACCTCCGTGCACGACCGCCGTCGGTCTCACACTCATGGAGGCCCGGCTTCACCGGCGTCGTCGACGTCCGCGAGCATACGGGCTTCGTCGAACACCGCCTGCAGCTTCTCGCGCAACTGGTCGGTCAGCTCGTCGACGCCGCGGCGCGCCACCCGTGCACCCGGGCCTTTCGGCGGAGGCCAGATCGGCTCTCCGACCACGACGACGATCTGGTTGAAGCGCACCCGTTTCGCTCCCACAGGCATGGCCCGCTCGCTGCCGCCGATGCCAACCGGCACGATAGGCACGTTGGCCCGGAGCGAGACGAAGGCCGGCCCACCGAGAAGCGGTGCCAGGACCGGCCCCGAGCTACGCGTGCCCTCGGCGAACAGCACGACGGGTTCCCCCACGGCCAACGCCCTCTCGCACTGGAGCAAAGCTTCGCGGTCGGCGGTGCCGCGCTTCACGGGGAAGCCCCCGAGCGAGCTGAACAGCCACGCCGCCCAGGGTTTGGTGAAGATGCCTGACTTGCCCATGAAACGCACCCGCCGCGACGTCATCGCTCCCGTGAGCAGGGTGTCGATGTAGGAGCGGTGCACCGGCGCCAGGACGTAGGGCGTCGTCTGGGGGAGGTTCTCCAGGCCGACCACCCGGTAGCGCCATGCCATGCGACAGGCGACCCACACGATACCCCTGGCCACCTTGAACCACAGCAGCTCCCCCCGGGACGGCCCCGGGGCCTCGCCGGCGGTGCCGGGCCGGGCCTCAGTCACCCCAGGCCGGCCTTGGCGGCCAGTTCGAGCACGAGCTCAACGACCTGGTCGACGTTGCGGGTCGTCGTGTCCACGACGACGGCATCGTCGGCGACTGCCAGCGGGGCGTGCGCCCTGGTGGAGTCCACGTGGTCACGTCGGGCGATATCAGCGGCGACCTCGTCGTAGTGCATGTCCAGCATTTCCTGGCTGCGGCGCTGGGCCCGCTCCTCGTCGCTGGCCGTCAGGTAGACCTTGAGAGGCGCACCGGGGAACACGACGGTCCCGATGTCGCGGCCCTCGACGACACCGCCGGAACGCTCGAGCGCCCATTCGCGCATCCGGCGCCCCAGCTCGGCCCGGACCTCCGGGTTGGCGGCAACCGCGCTCACGGCCCGGGTCACCTCTGGGCTGCGGATTTCGATCGTGGCGTCCACGCCGTTGACCATCACACGGTCTGCGACCTCGAGGGTCATGGCCCGGGCCAGGCGGGCCACCGGCTCGGCGTCCTCGGGGTCCACTCCGCTGCGCATGGCCATGAAAGCCACAGCCCGGTACATGGCGCCGGTGTCGAGGTAGTCGGTCCTGAGGCGGGCCGCCACGGCGCGGGCGACGGTGGACTTGCCGCTGCCGGCCGGGCCGTCGATGGCGACCACCTTCGAGCCGGCGTTCACTGCAGGCACTTGTGCCTGTCCTCTGAGAAGCCCGGGTAGCTGGTCGCCGTCGCCTGCCAGCCTCTGACCGTGACATCCCCGGAGGCCATGAGAGCGGCGACGGCTGACGCCATGGCGATGCGGTGGTCGCCCGAGGAGTCCGTTACCCCGGCTCGCAGCGGTGCGCCAGCGAGGCCCAGCACGCTCAGGCCGTCGGTGGCCGCCTCGGCCTGGACCCCGAGCGCCCTCAGCATCTGCACCGTCGTGGCGATCCGGTCGGTTTCCTTGACGCGCAGCTCGGCCGCGTCGGAAAAGGTCGTCGTACCCTCGGCCATGGCCGCCGCCACCGCCAGGACAGGGACCTCGTCGATGAGCGACGGCACCTCGTCGCCCCCCACGTCGGTCCCTTTGAGATGGCTGTGCTGCACGCGGATGTCCGCTGTGTGGCGCACCGGGTCCCGGTTGTCCAGGCTGACCCTGGCGCCCATGCGCGCCAGGACCTCGATGAACCCGGCCCGCCCGTGGCCGACGTACACGTCCTCGAGCACGAGGTCGCTGCCGGGGGTGATGCAGGCGGCGACAGCCCAGAACGCGGCCTGGGACGGGTCGGCCGGCACGTCGATCGGGCCCGCCTGCAACGGCCCGGGGCGCAAGGTCACCCGGGCACCGGCGCCATCGCGGGCCACCAGGACGTCCACCCCGGCCGCAACGAGCATCTCCTCGGTATGCGCCCTGGTGGCCACCGGCTCCACAACGCAGGTGGCACCGTCGGCCGCCAGCCCGGCCAGGAGCACTGCCGATTTGACCTGCGCGCTTGCCACGGGCAGGTGGTACTCGATCGCCCGCAGGTTGCCACCGCGCACCGCAAGAGGGGGCAGGCTGCCACCCCGGCGGCCGTCGACAGTCGCACCCATGGCCCGCAGCGGGACCGCCACCCTGTCCATTGGCCGGCGGGCGATCGAGGCGTCACCCTGCAGCACCGTCAGGCCGTCGAGGCCTGCGACGTAACCGGCCAGGAGCCGGATACCGGTGCCCGAGTTGCCAACGTCCAGCACGGCATCCGGCTCGTGCAGGCGCTCGGCTCCGCCGTCGACCACTATCTCCCCGCCCGAGCGCTCGACCACCGCGCCGAGGGCTGCCACAGCCTCCAGGGTATGGCGCACGTCCTCGCCGTTCGAGAGGCCCCTGATGCGCGAGCGGCCCTCGGCCCTGGCCGCTATCAGCAGCGCCCGGTGGGAGACGGACTTGTCGCCAGGCGCCCGCAGCCGGCCCCGCAGAGCCCGGCCACCGGCCGGGCCGAACACAAGCTGGTCCTGCACGCTCAAGTCGCGTCTCTCCTTGTCGGTAGCTCGGGACGAGGGCGCCGCGGCGCTAGCCGGTACTCCCAAGGCGCAAAGTTACCTTGCGCCGGGCCCGCCGGCGAACCGGAAGAACCGCACCCCCACCAGGACCGGTGCCGCCGGCTCAGGGCTCCATGGGCCGCAGAGCGCACCGGTACCCCCGCCCGACCAGCGCTCCCCGCACCGTCTCGCCGTGGCGCGAATCGACGACCAGGACCATCACGCCACGGTCACCCTCGGCCGAATGGGCTATCTCGACGTCGAAGATGTTGACACCCAGCCCACCGAGCAGGGTGCTGACCTCGGCGATCACCCCGGGGCGGTCGGGCACGGGCACCCTCACCTCGGTGGCCTGCTCGAGGGCGGGAGCCCCGGTCGGAAGGTTGACGCGCCCCTCGCGCGCCCGCTCCAGCAGGCGCAGCAGGGTGGCGCGGTCCCCACTTGCGACGACCTCCCGCAGCTCTTCGAGCCGGGCGCAGAGACGGTCCAGGGCCGCCAGGATCGCCTCCCGGTTCTCCGCCACGACATCGGGCCAGATCCCCGGGTGCCCCGCCGCCACCCGTGTCATGTCCCGGAAGCCCCCGGCTGCCAGGCGCAGGAGCGTGGCGTCGGACTCGGCTGCGTCCGCTGCCAGGTTCATCAGCGCCGCCGCCGTCAGGTGGGGAGTGTGGGAGACGAGGGCGACCAGCTCGTCGTGGCGGCGGGGGGTCAGGGCGACCGGGTTGGCACCCAGGGCCCGCACGACTGACTGCACCTCCGAGTAGGCGTCAGCGGAGGTGTCGTCAGCCGGCGTCAGTACCCACGTGGCCCCGAGGAAGAGATCGGGGTCGGCGCCGTCGACGCCCTCCTGCTCGGAGCCTGCCATCGGGTGGCCGCCCACGAAACGGGCGTGCCTCACGGCTCGCACGATGCCGTCCTTGATACCAGCCACGTCCGTGACGACCCTCATGGCCGCACCCGGCGGTTGCGAGCGGCCGTCCTGCGCTGCGAGAAGCCTGGTCGCAACGCCCGCGACCGCACCGGCCGGCACGGCGATGAAGGTCACCCGGGCGGAGGCGTCCTCGCCGATCTGGTCGATGGCACCCAGCTCCAGCGCCCGCCGCGCGCGGGCGGCGTCGGCGTCCGTGCCCGTCACCCACCAGCCCAGGCGCCTGAGCGCCATGCCGATGGACCCCCCGATGAGGCCCGTGCCGACGATGCAGGCTCGGGGGGGCAGCACCCCGGCGGCTCCCGGGCCCCGGTCGCTACTCGGGAAGGTCATCGCGCAGGCCGCGTGCGCCCTGCAGGTACACGTGGTGCAGCTCGGCGCGGCTGCGCCTGGTCTCCACGTGCATCATGACCCTGACGCACAGCGGCTGGCTACCGGGCACAGCCAGCTCCCGGGCACACAACAGGGGCACGTCGCCGAACCCGATGCCCCTGGCGGCCGTGGCCGGGAACATCGAACGGACGTCGTCGGTGGCCGTGAACAGTACCGAGATGACATCCTCGTGGCTCACGCCGTTGCGCCCGAGCATCGCGCGCAGGAGGTCCTGAGTGCGCTCGGTGACTTGGGCGACTGTGTCCTCGTCCACGGTCGTCGCCCCCCTCAACGCCCTGACACGGGCCGCTCCGGCGTCCCTCTGCTGATCGATGCTGTCCTCGCCCATGGCCAGCACAGGTTAGGCGCCCCCGGCGCCACCCGGCTACCGCCGTTCGGGCCCGGGCTTCAGCCCGTGTGCCTGCTCCCGGCACGGCGGGCGCGTCGGTCACCCGGCGCGCCCGCCAGCGCAGCCCTCCACAGCGAGGTGATCTCGGCGACGCTCAGCTGCCGCCAATGCCCGGGGAGCATCTCCGGGGCCGCGAGAGGGCCGATCCTGGTCCGGGCCAGGTAGGTGACCTTGTTGCCCACGGCCTCGCACATCCGGCGCACCTGGCGGTTGCGGCCCTCGTGGATCACCACCCTTACCGTGGCCGGGCCCAGCAACCGGACCTTTGCGGGGGCTGTCGGGCCGTCCTCCAGCTCCACCCCCCGCCTGAGGCGCCTCAGCGCATCAGCGGACAGCGCGCGCTCGAGGCGGGCGACGTACTCCTTCTCGACTCCGAAGCTCGGATGGGACAGAGCCTGCGCCAGGTCACCGTCGTTGGTGAGGACGATGAGGCCTTCGGTCTCGGCATCGAGCCGGCCGACCGGGTAGACACGCGGCGCCGGAGGGACCAGGTCCACCACCAGGGGCCTTGCGTCCTGGGCGGCAGCGCTGGACACAACGCCCGCCGGCTTGTTGACCAGGTAGTAGGCCAGGCCCTCCCGCACCGGGAGCGGCACGCCCTCCACGACGATCAGGTCGGTGGCCGCACGCACCCTCTGCCCGAGGGGCGCCGGTTCGCCGTTGACCGTCACCTTGCCCGCCGCGATCAGATCCTCGCAGACCCGCCTGCTTCCCACTCCCGCCTGAGCCATGACCTTTTGCAGCTTGTCCCCGTCGTCACGAGGCTCTCCGCGCGGCCGTGCCCCCTGCGAACCGGCGCCGCTGCCGGCATCGCTCTGGCCCATAGCAGCGGGAGTCTACCGGTGCGCCAGCGCCACCCCGCAGCGACAGGCCGGGGTGCCGCCGGGGGGGCGCCGGCCCTGGGAGCGCTCCTCAGCCGCCGGACCTCGGCCTTGGTCGGCTTGGGGCGGCTTCAGTTGCCCGGCCGCAGGCCTTGTTCGAGAGCGTCCATCACCTCGGGGCCGGGGACGAAGTCGCCCAGGGGAGGCAGGTCCTCGATCCTGTCGATGCCCAGCCGCTCCAGCAGCAAGGCCGTCGTGCCGTAGAGGACAGCCTGGCCCGGACCGGGGTCGCGCCCCACCTCGGTCACGTACCCGCGTTGGCAGAGAGTACGCAGCACGCCGTCGGCGCTGACACCCCTGATGGACGACACCTGCGCCCGGGACACGGGCTGCTTGTACGCGACTATCGCGAGCGTCTCCAGCGCAGCGGCCGACAACCTGGCCTGCTGGCCCTCGAGCACGAAGCGTTCTATGTAGGGCGCCATGTCGGGGTGGCTCTGGAAGCGGTAACCGCCCGCCACCCTGGTCAGCACGAAGCCGCGCCCCTGGGCGGCGTACCCAGCGGCCAGCTCGGCGCAGATCCGCTCGACCTGGGCAGGGGGCACTTCCAGGAGCTGGGCCAGGATCCCGGGCTCCACCGGGCTGTCTGCAACCATGAGCACCGCCTCCACCGCCCGCCCGAGCTCAGAGCCATGCCGAGCCTCGGCGGGGCCTCCGGCGGCCGGCTCCCCGCCGAGGTCCACCAGGTCGAGTGTCACCTCCCCGGTGCCGCCCTCCTCCCCGGCAGGGTACGGCCCAAGCTCCTCGGGGGAACACGAGGTCGAGGCATCCGGCTCCGCCTGGCCGGCCTGCCCGTAGGAGCCTGCCCCGCCGCCGTCAGGTTGAGCGAGATCGCCCAAAGCCGTCAGCCTTCGTACTCGTCGGTGTGCCCGGCGTCCGCCATCACCAGGTCCCTGCCGTCGCGTACGTCGAGCACGCCGTACTCGGTGCCGTCGCCGTCGGGGCCGAGCCAGCTCACGTGCAGCTCCGAGAGCTTCCCGGCCTGGCGCAGCTCGACCACCCCGCGCTTGAACATCTCCAGCAGGGCCAGGAAGTAGACGATCACCTCCAGGCGCTCGCTGAGCCCGCAGGTCAGCTGCCTGAAAGTCGTGCGGGGCTGCGCAGGTAGACGGCGGCTCAGCGTGTCGAGCGTCTCGGCGACGCTCACCCGCACCTGTGCCACGTGGTCGAGGCTGACCCGCGGGGTCGGCTTCGGCGCCATCGCCTTGCGCATCGCCGCCCGAAGCTCGGATGCCGACACGTCCTCGAGGGGGTCCGGGCTGAGGCCGGCGAAACGCTCCTCCATGCCTGCCCGCCTGGGGACCGAGCGCTCGGCGGCTTCCATCAGAGCACTCATCGCAACCGATGCGTCCTTGAACGTCTTGCACTCGAGAAGGCGAGCCAGCAGGAGATCCCGCTCCTCCCAGAGAGCGAGCTCCTCCTCCCCCTCGACCTCACCCGTACCGGGGAGCAGGCGACGAGCCTTCAGCTCCAACAGGACCGCGGCAATGAGGAGGAACTCCGTGGCGACCGCCAGGTCGAGCTCCTCCATGCGCCGCAACGTCGCCACGTACTCGTCGACGATGGCCGACAGCGAGAGCTCCCAGATGTCGACCTGCTCTCGGGTGACCAGGTGCAGGAGCAGGTCGAACGGACCTTCGAAGACAGGCGTCCTCACCTGATAACCCACCGGGACGAGGATACCGGGGCCTTCCGACGCGGTGGTGGATCCCCGGCTGCGTGCAGTTGACCGCTCTGTGTGCCGATATGACCGCAAGGCCCATGTCGTTGCGACTACGATCCACGTGGCACCAACCGGACAGAGACGGTCACGTTCCAGCGAGATGACCACGCCCAGGCTCAGCGCGCCCTCCAACCAGTCACCGGCCAGCCGGGCGTCCTTCGGCATCCCCGGAGCGGGGCAGTCCTGGGGCAACTTCGGCCTCGGGGGGGCTCTCACGGGTCTCCTGGCCATCGTGGCCCTGGTGGGAGGGCTCATCTGGTCGGCGGCAACGGGACAGGCGCCTCCCGCACAGCGACCGCGCATCTTCGGGGGGTCGCTCGTGCTGGACGACTACCGCCCCCTCGCCGTCGTTGACGTCGCCACCGGTGCCGTCACCGTGCAGCTGGAAGGCGTCTACCAACAGGTGGGGGCTGCCAGTTACTTCGATGTCCAGGCCGTCCCCACCACCGCCGGCACGATGCTGGTCAACCGGGTCAGTGGCAACTTCAACATGCTCGGCAAGGACAACTACGTCCTCGGGCCACCGAGCGGGGGTATCTCCCTAGGCCCGCTGACCGGGGCCCGTGCTGCGGCCGGCTTCTCCGACGGAGCATCGACGTTCGTCGTGCGCTATGCGCCGGACAGCGCCGTGTCACTGGTCGACGCGTCCACCGTCGAGGCGGGAGCCAAGGCGCAGGCCGAGCACTCATCGCACCCGGTCAGACCGTTGGGCTTCGCCCGACTGGGCGGCCCTGCGTCGACATCGGCCGGGGCCGCGGTGGTCGCAGCAGGCAGCCTGTGGTCCCTTGTCGGCGGTCCGAGCGGGTGCCGCCTGCTGGAGATCTCCCCTTCCCCCCGGGCGCCACAGGGCCTGGCGGTGCGGGTGCGCGCCCACCTCGGGCGGCGCTGCCAGGACGCGGCGTTGGAGAGGGCCGGCGCTTCGGTGGGCCTGGCCCGGCCGGGGCGGCTGGAGGTGTTCTCGGGCCGCTCCCAGCACGTCGTCGACCTCCCGGGCACCGCCGGGGCGACCGCCCTCCTCCCGGTACGGGGTGCCACGACACAGCTCTACTACCTGGCCAGGCAGGGAGGAGCCTGGTACCTGGTGTCCGCTCCCCCCGGTGGCACCGGGGCCGCCACCGTGCCCCGACGGCTCGAACACTTCGGCGCCGGGTCGCTGCCGGCTGTCCCCGCCCTGTCGGGCGGAGCGCTCTACACCCTCGACCAGGCCCAGCCCGGGCAGCCCACACTCTGGACGGTGTCGGCCACGACGGCGGTCATGGCTCCGGTCCGGGGGGCGGCGACGTACCCGGCCAAGAGCCCCACCGAGAAGGCCAGTTTCAAGGGTGCCCAGGTCCTGGTGGACGGCCCCCGGGTGGTCTTCAACAACCCCGAGAGCCTCCTGGCTGTGATCGTCTTCACCGACGGCAGTCACCGCCCCGTCGTGGTCGACAAGTCGACGGCAGTGGTGGTCAGCGCCGCCGGACCGGGCGATGTCAACGTCAAGAGGCCTCACCGCCACCAGCACAAGCGCAGCCGCACGTCGCACTCCAACCCGGTGACCACGACAACGCCAACCACGGTGGCCCAGCCGCTCAGCCAGCCGCTGCCCCAGCCGGTGACACCCCAGGTCAACTGTGCGACTACTACGGAGAAACCCTACGAACCCGAGATAGCCTCAGTGGCTCCCTCGGACGAAGCTGCCCTGGTCACGTGGGCGTACCACCTCCTGTCGGAGCAGGACTGCCTGCCCACCACCTGGTCAGTGGCGGTGACCGCCCTGGGAGGTGCGCCGCAGCCGGCTCGGCCCGTGCAAGTCGTGAACGGCCAGCAGCAGCTCCTCGTCACCGGCCTCAGGCCGGACACGTCGTACCGCACCGTGGTGACCGCGTACATCAACCGCCAGGCGACGGCCTCCATGCCCTGGAACTTCACGACGACGGCCGTCGGCCCGGCTGCACCGGCGGGCGTGAACGCCCAGCCCGACGGCAGGGGTGGCTGGACTGTTTCCTGGTCGCCCTGCCGGGGACCGCAGTGCACGGTGCCGGCCGCCACCTGGAGGGTGATCGGCACAGCCTGCGGCAGCTCCGTGACCGCCGCCCCTCCACAGGAGACCGTCACCGGTCGACGGACCAGCGTCGTGCTCGACGGCAGCCCTGCGGGCACTTGGCTCGGCACCTCGATGTCCTTCAGCGTGCAGGGCGTCAGCTCCGCCGGCCTCTCGGGCGCGCCCAAGTCCAGCGGCAACTGCACCACGGCGTGGCAGCCGCCCGACCCGGCCGAACTGCAGTTGCAGGCCGCGGCGGTGCCGGCCGGTGCGGGCCTGACGGCCCAGCTCGACGTGCAGGTCGTCAACGGCGCGACGCCCCTCCTCGCCTTCGGAGGGACCACCGTGCAGTACACCTACACGGTCGGGAACCTCCAGGTCGGTCCCACAACGGCTTCGCAGGTGCTGGTCCCCGGGCTCTCCGCCGCACACCAGTACCAGGCCGCCGTCACCGTGGTCCCCCTCGGGCACCCCGAGGCCCTCATCACCCTCACCAGCGCGCCCTTCTCGCGGACCCTGCCGTGGCCTGCGGCCCTGGCCTTGCAGGTCACCGGCAGCGTCAGCGCCAACCCCAACGACGGCACGGTGGTCGCCACGGTACAGGGCCTACCGTCGGGCAACTTCGACGCCGTCGGCAACGTGACGTGCGCTTCGGAGGCCCAGCCCTTCAACACCGCCGTTGTCGGCTCACAGTTCGAGGTACCGCTGGCGCTGGACCAGATGGGCGGCCGTTGTACCCTGAGCGCCAGCCTCTCCGACAGGGCCCAGCCCGACCCCTACGGTGTGGCTTCCCCTCCTCTGAGCGCCGCCTTCGCCATAGGTACAGCGCCCTCGTACAGCTTCGCCGCCGTCGCCTCGGACGCCTGCAGCCCGGATTGTGCGACCATGCAGCTCGTGGTCAGCTACAACGGTCCGGGGGACCAGCCCGCCGGCACCAACTGGCGCGTCAGTGCGGTGAGCGCAGACGGCTGCAGAGCCTCCTCCCCCACCTCGAGCGCAGCGCAGTTCCCGGTGACCCTCGGCTGGCCGATGCACTGTCAGGTGCCGGCGATAACCGTCGACTGGCTGTACCTGGGTCAGCCCGGCAGCGCCCCGGCCGACCTCCCGGGACTACCGCCCCCCTCGACGGCGCCACCCTCGACGGCACCACCCTCGACGGCACCACCCTCGACGGCACCACCCTCGACGGCACCTGCTTCGACGGCACCTCCTTCGACGACCGCGCCACCGCCACCGCCGACTACCCGCCCCACCACCACTGCCGCCCCCCCGACCACGCTGCCCCCGACCACGCTGGTCCCGACGACGCTGCCCCCGACCACCCTGGCGCCGACCACCCTGCCCCCGGCCCCGACCACCACCTCTTGCAACCTCCCGCAGTCCTGTAACACGACGACGACGGTCGCCACCGCCACCACCGCCACCACCACCACGACGGTCGCCACCACCACCACGACGGTCGCCGCCACCACCACCACGACGGTCGCCGCCACCACCACCACGACGGCGGTCCCCTCCACGACGTCGACCACCACACCGGCCACCACCACCACGACGGCGGTCCCCTCCACGACGTCGACCACCACACCCACGACGACGGCGAGCACCACCGGTACCACGGCGACGGGCGCGGCCGCTGCCGGCCCGGCACTCTGCAACCCGCACTGCTTCGGCCTGGCGGGCAGCGTCGGCCCGCTCCGCCAGCCGCTCATCGCCATGGCCGGCCCGGTCGGCGCACCTGGCGACAGCACCACCGCCTTAGCGTGGTACCTGCTCGGTGCCATGCTCGCAGGCACCGTGAGCGGCTCGTGGGCCTGGTGCCGCAGAGCGCGTAACGCCCGCACCCGGCGGGCCAGATGAGGGAGACGACACATTGAGCGCGACAACGCCCATGACCGGCCCGGGCGGCCATCAGCCCGGCAGCTTCGCCCCCGCCGGGCCGGGAGGCCCGGAGATGGCCCGTTTCGTGCAGCTCTTCGAGGCCCTGGTCGGCAACGTGACCAAGGTCCTGCGAGGCAAGGACCAGGTGGTCCGTTCGGCGCTGACCTGCGTGCTGGCGGAAGGCCACCTTCTGATCGAGGACGTGCCCGGCGTGGGCAAGACCTCCCTGGCCAGGGCGATATGCCGCTCTGTCAACCTCACGTGGAACCGCGTGCAGTTCACGCCCGACCTACTGCCGAGCGACATCACCGGGGTCACGGTGTTCGACCAGGCGACGTCGACCTTCAGCTTCCGCCCGGGTCCCGTGTTCGCGAACATCGTGCTCGGCGACGAGATAAACCGTGCATCGCCGAAGACCCAATCGGCCCTGCTGGAGGTCATGCAGGAACAGACGGTCTCCACGGACGCCGCCGTCTACCCCGTACCTCGCCCTTTCGTCGTCATCGCCACTCAGAACCCCATTGATCTCGAGGGCACCTACGTACTGCCTGAGGCCCAGTTGGACCGGTTCCTCATGCGCCTGTCCGTCGGGTACCCCGCACCCGAAGCAGAGGCCGAGGTACTGCGCAGCGAGCGGGACACACCGAGCGTCGACCACCTGAGCCCGGTCATGGACAGGGACGACCTCCTCGGGATGATCGAGTTCGTCAAGCGCGCCGTCGAGGTCGCCCTGCCCATCGAGCACTACATCGTCGCCATATGCGCCCGGACCCGGGAGATGCCCGAGGTGCGCCTGGGCGTGTCCCCTCGGGGCGGTCTCGCACTGCTGCGCGCCGCCAGGGTCGCCGCCGCCGTTGCCGGCCGGCCGTTCGTGACGCCTGACGACGTCCAGGCCATGGCCTTGCCCACCCTGGCTCACCGGGTCGTGATGCGCCCGGACGCCGAGGTGCAGGGCCGGACCTCCGCAGAGGTCGTGACCCGTGCGGTACAGGCCGTGCCGGTGCCCCGTGCCGTGTTGCGCTGAGCCGTGACCAGGACGGGGTGGGGGGCCGCAGCCCTCGGGGCGGTGCTGCTTGCGACAGGGGCCGCGGCCCACTGGGCTCCCTTCGTGGTCCTGGGCTTCGGGCTCGTCGTCCTCGTTGCCGCCTCGCTCGGGTACGTCGCCCGTTCGCCGCGCCTCGCCCTCGAGCGCGCCGTCGAGCCACCCAGGGTCGAAAAGGGCCAGCCTGCCATCGCCGTCATCCGGGCAACGAACCTCTCGTGGCGCACCGTCGAAGGCCTGGTGATGGAGCAGCGCCTCGGCGACATCGTCTTCCGCGCCGAACTGCCCCGACTGCGCCGCGGCGAAGCAGGGTTGCGCACCTACAGGCTGCCCACTTCCCAGCGCGGTACCTACAGCGTTGGCCCGGTGGAGATCCCCAAGAGGGACCCCCTCGGCCTGTGCCGCCGGGTGCGTCGCCTCGGCCAACCTCAGGTGATAGCGGTGCACCCGAGGGCGCTGCCGCTACGGTCACTCCCGAGCGGGATGTCCCGCAACCTCGAAGGTCCCTCCAGCGACATGTCGCCTCAGGGCACGGTCGCGTTCCACCGCCTGCGCGAGTACGTGATAGGCGATGACCTGCGGACAGTGCACTGGCCCTCTACGGCACGCCTGGGCAGGCTCGTCGTCCGCCACTACGTGGACACCGCACAGCCCTGGACGATGGTCCTGGTCGACGTGCGGCCCGAGGTCTACTCGCCCGAAACGTTCGAGGAGGCGATGGATGTCGCTGCTTCGGTGGCCAGCGCCATGTCGGCCGGTCGGGCACCAGTCCAGCTGCGCACGACCGCCGGTGGCCGGGCAGGGGGTACGGGGCTCGAGAGCCCGGCTCGGCTCCTCGACTACCTGACAGACCTGGGGCCCGACGCGAGCGGCAGCCTCGTGTCCCAGCTCAACCGGCTGCGCCACGACAGGGGCGGCAGTGCCCTGGTGGTGGTGACGGGCGCCCTCGAGGTGGACAGCCTTCCGGCTATGGCCTCGCTGAGCAAGCGCTTCGACCACCTGATCGTGGCGTCCCTGGTGCCCAGGCTCGTCCCGGCGCCTACCTATCCCGGGGTCGACGTGCTGGTCGCCACCAGCGCTGACGAGCTGGCCCAGGCCTGGGACAGCTGGGTGACGCGGTGAAGGCGGGCCTGCGTAACGCCCTCGTCCCGGCCGTGACGGTCGCGGCCATGGCGGCAACCTTCCTGGCCGCCACACCATGGCTCCGGGCCTACCAGGTCCGCTCTGCGACGGTGATGCTGGCACTGGCGGCTGTCATCCCATGCCTGCTCTCACTCGCCGTGAGCAGGGCCCTGCGCTTCGCGCCCCTGGTGGCATTCGGAGCCTCCGTGACGGGTATGGCCGTGCTCCTGCTCGCGGCTACTGCGTTCAGTGCAGCGGACCTCTGGCAGGGCCTCAGCAGGGTCCCAGCGCAACTGCTGACCGAGACCCTCCCCCTCAGCGGGCCGGCCTACCTCATGGTGGCCCCTGTGATGCTCACCTGGGCGTGCTCCAGCGCGTCCGCCGAGCTCCTGCTGCGCCCCCGCCTGCCCTCGGGGGTGGCCCTCGCCGTCCCGGTGGTCTACTTCGCCCTCAGCTATGCCGCCACCACGAGCGCCCCACCGGGCGGCGGAGCGCCCGAGGCCGCCGGCCTGCTCGCGGCCGTGGTAGCCGGGGCACTGGCACGCCAGGCCCTGACCGACGCAGCGACGACCCAGGCGCGCAGCGACCCGCCCGCCATGGCCGCAGGCGAGGGCGAACGTCCGGCACACCGCCACAGCACCGCCAGGCGCGCTGCCACCGCCGCCGTCCTCAGCGCCGCCCTCGCCGCCGGTCTGGCGGCGGTGGTGCCGACCATCCCCGCTTTCGCGTCCCGCCCGGCCACAGTCAGCCGCCCGACCCAGCTCCTGTCCGGCACGGTGATCGACCCGGTCGACGCTCTGGCGTACCTGCGCGCTGCCAACCCGCTGGGCAAGGGACCTGCCCTCTACTCGGTGAGCGTCAACCGCCCCTGGCAGGGCTACATGGCCGTGGCGGCGCTCGACCGCTACGACGGCGACGTGTGGTCCTTCGCCTCGACCTTCCGCCCCACGGGAGGCCGCGTGCCCTACAACGGGCCGCCACTCGGCAATCGCGCCACGTTGCGCCAGCGCTACCACTTCACCCGCTCCATCGGGGTACCGTTCTTGCCCGCTGTCGACCGCCCCACCGAGGTCAGCGGGCCGGCTGTCGACGCGGATCCAGGTACGGGGATGCTGGTGGCGTCCTCACCGGTCACCTACTACGGCGTGACCTCGGCTGTACCCGGGCCCACCGCTGTCAAGCTAGCGTCCGACAGTGCCCTGATGCCGCTCGGCCAGTTGCCGGGTGGAGGCACTCTCACCGAGCTGCCGGCCGGCTCCGAGAAGTTCGTGGCGTCCGCCGTGAAGTTCGCCATCGACCTGACAGGCCAGCCCGCCTCCCCGTCGTTCGCGTTCCTGCAGGATCTGGCCGTGTCCCTGGCGGACAAGGAGCACCGGGCGGTCCCCCGCCCAGGGCCGGCCCAGGCGCCTCCGGCCCAGGCGGGCACGTCTCTTGCCCAGGTCATGAACGCCGTCACCGTCGTGCGGGCTGCGGCGCCCGAACAGTTCGCCACCTTCTTCGCTGTCGTGGCCCGCTACCTCGGCGTACCGGTGCGGGTTGTGACCGGTTTCCGTGTCCCGGGACGTCCAGGGGCGCTCGCGCTCCCGGCCGGCACGTACACGGTCCACGCCGGCGACGCGTGGAGCTGGGACGAGGTGCCCGTAGTTGGCCGGGGTTGGGTGGTGGTGGACGCAACGCCGCTGGCGACCACCACCGATCTCTCTGCGCCGCCCGAGCAGGTCAAGGCGGCCAAGCCCCGCAAGCCCAAGACGCCGGCCGCGCTCCCGGGCGGGACCTCCCACGCCCTGGCGAAGCGGGTCGAAGTCGCCACCAGGACCTCCACACCCCCCGACTGGTCCCTCGTGCTGGGCGCGGGGGTGCCGGCTGGCGCGCTCGTTGCCCTGGCAATGGTCCTTCTCGGCGCTCCCGCGGCTCGCAGGCGCTTCCGGCGGTTGGCCAGGCGCCGCTCCGAAGACCCGGGCCTGCTGGCGGCGGGTGCCTGGCTCGAGATGGTGGACGGCCTGTCCCGCCTCGGGCTCGAAGTGCCTCAGGCCGCAACAGGCACGGAGGTAGCCCACAGGGTCGGCGAGCGCTTCGGGGGGGAGTGCGGCGCCACGGTGGCCAATGTGTCCTCACTCGCCGATCGGGCCCTGTACAGCACCCGGTGGCCCCTTGACCAGGCCAGCGCCGAGCAGGCTTGGCAGGCCCAGCACGCTCTCTACCGCGACGTGCGCGCCAGGGTGGGTAGGCGCCAGCGGGCCCGGGCCCTGCTGGCCGTAGGCCCGGCGCCTGCCCGGCCAAGCTCACCTGCCGCCGGCAGCGTCGTCGCCGGCCCCAGGCCCCGGGCCATCCGGCGTACCGGGTCGCGAAGATGAGGCTCCGCCACACCGGACAGGCGTCCGGTGCCGCGCCCACGACCTTCCCTGGTTATGCAGACGTGAGCGAGTTGGCGACGGGCACCTTCGCCACCGTGTACCGCGCCACGGAGCTGGGCACCGGTCGGCCGGTGGCGCTCAAGGTCATGAGGCTGGCCGGCACCTCGCCGCATACGGTGGAAATCTTCAAGAAGGAGCTCTCCGCCCTCTCCCTGCTCAGCAACCATCCCAACGTGACAACCCTCTACCGGAGCTTCTTCACCCCCGACGGCCGTCCCGTACTGGTGCTCGAGCTGTGCCGTGGATCCCTGGCCGAGCGGGCCAGGCGCGAGGGGCCGCTCTCGCCTGCGGAGACGGCCCAGGTTGGCGTGAAGATCGCGGGAGCGCTCGAGACCGCCCACCGCTCCGGCCTACTGCACCGGGACATGAAGCCGCAGAACATCCTCGTGTCGCAGTTCGGTGAGCCGGTGTTGGCTGACTTCGGAGTAGCCGCGCTGCAGGCAGCGGCCCAGTCGAGCGAAGGCATGTTCGGCTTCACAACACTGCACGCACCTCCTGAGGCCCTGGAAGGCCATCCCCTCGGCCCGGCCGCCGACGTGTACGGGCTGGCGTCGTCGATGTACCAGCTGCTGCTGGGCCGTGGTCCCTTCGCTTCCTACGAGGGCGAGGCGCCCGCCTCGGTCATCCTGCGTATCCTGCGGGACCCCGCACCGCGCGCTCCCGTGACAGGCATGCCGGTGGCATTGGCCGACCTGCTGCAGCGCTGCCTGGACAAGGACCCAGACAGGCGGCCCCAGAGTGCCGGCGAGCTGGCGGAGCAGCTCAGGGCGATCGAGGAAGGCGCCGGGTGGGCACCGACGCCGTACGTCGTGTGGGGACCGGGCCAGAGCCCTGCCCTCGTCGGCGCTCCTCCGGCACAAGGGCCTGCACCGGGCCCTGTAGCGGGTGCCCCCGCCCCGGTGCGCCCTGCCGGCGGCGCCGACGCCGCTGCCTCGGGCACTGCCCCCACGGCCACCCCGGCCGGCGCACCACTTGGGCTCGCGGGGCCGCTGTCCGCCACACACCAGCCGGTCCCGGCACCCCCTCGACCCCCGGTCGTGGGCGACCTTCGCGCCTCGGGCCTTCGCGGCTCCGGCATGGCGCCGGGCCCGGCCGCTGCTTCGTCCCTCGTGACCGGCTCCCCTCAGGCCCCCGCCGAGCCGGCGCCCGGCCAGGGCTCCGCCACACACCGGGCCCCCTCTGAGCCACTTTCGACGAACCTGCGCCACGTCCTGCAACCGGCAGCGCTCGGACAGGGCGTCCGCCCCGGCTCCCCGCTGATGCCGCGGCCGGCGCCGGGCCTGTGCGCCCGGCCTGGCCCGGCCGGGCCGGTCGGCCCTCCGCCGGTGCCCCAGATCGGAA
>JAJZIY010000005.1 GCA_021828475.1 Actinomycetes bacterium | reverse complement strand
AGGCGTGGCTCGCCCTGGGCATGTTGATCAACGTGGTCGCCGCACTCGGCCTCGAGGAGCTGGACGAGGGCTGGGCGCGCGACATCGCCTGGATGCCCGGGCCCTGCATCCTCGAAGGACCGGGCACGCCCGACGAACAGCGTGCCGCCCCACACCCCGGGAGGAGTTGATTTCCCATGGTCACCCCTCGTGTGCACCTTTTTTTGCCCCATGAAGTAAGTGAGTAGTCACAAATAAGCAGACGGCCGAGAAACGAAGAACCGCCAAGACAAAGCCACACAGAGAGAACAGGAGACAATCGATGCCACCCACGACTGCCCCCCGCTCGGGACGGCCGCTTTGGACATTCGCACTGACTGCAGCGGCCCTCTTCATGACGTCGCTCGACAATCTCGTCGTCACCATGGCCCTACCCGTGATCCGCGAACGGCTCCACGCGAGCCTCGGTGGCCTGGAGTGGACGGTGAGCGCCTACACCCTGACCTTCGCAGCGCTACTGCTCACGGGGTCGACGCTCGGTGAGAGGTTCGGCCGGCGGCGTATGTTCGTCGGGGGCCTGGCGGTGTTCACCGCCGGGTCGGCGCTCGCCGCCCTCGCCCCCAATGTCGGCATCCTCGTGGCAGCCAGGGCCGCTCAGGGTACCGGGGCGGCGGTGGTCACGCCCCTGACCCTCACCCTGCTGGCAGCGGCGGTGCCTCTCGAGCGCCGGGCCATGGCGCTGGGAGCCTGGGGAGCCATCGCCGGGCTGGCCGTGGCCCTCGGTCCCGTCGTGGGGGGCGCCATCGTCCAGAACGCCTCGTGGCAGTGGATCTTCTGGCTGAACGTGCCGATCGGCCTGGCACTGATGCCGCTCGCCTTCGGGCGCCTGGCGGAGAGCCGGGGGACGGCGCGCCGCCTGGACACGCCTGGCGTGGCCCTGGCGAGCGGCGGGCTCTTCGGCGTGGTGTTCGCCCTCGTGCGGACCACCAGCACTGGGTGGTCATCGGGCCAGGTCGTCGCCCCGCTGGCCGCAGGCACGGCCCTGCTCGCGGTCTTCGCCGTCCACGAACGCCGTGCCGTCGAGCCGATGCTCCCCCTGCGGCTGTTCGCCGGCCGCGGCTTCAGCGCGGCCAACATCGCATCGATGCTCATGTCCTTCGGAATGTTCGGGTCGATCTTCCTTCTGGCGCACTTCCTCCAGATCGTCCAGCACTACTCGCCCCTGGCTGCGGGGGTGCGTACCCTGCCCTGGACCGCCATGCCGATGCTCGTGGCCCCGGTCGCCGGCGTGGTCACCCAGCGCACGGGGGGGCGCCCGGTGCTCGTCACCGGCCTCGTCCTGCAGGCCGGCGGCCTGGCCTGGTTGGCAGCGGTCACCTCGCCGGCGGTCGCCTACGCCACCATGGTCCCGGCCTTCGTCATGAACGGTGTCGGGATGGCCCTGTTCTTCGCTCCGATGGCCAGTACCGTCCTCGGCGCAGTCGGCCGGGAGCACGAAGGGGTGGCCTCGGGCGTGAACAACGCCATCCGGGAGCTCGGCGGAGTGCTCGGGGTGGCCGTGCTGGCCTCGGTGTTCGCCGGTGCCGGGAGCTATGCCAGCGGCCGGGCGTTCGTGGAGGGGCTCGCTCCCGCCGTCTACGTCGGAGCGGCCGTCGTGGCGGTGGCGGCCGTTGCTGCCGCACTGATACCGGGGCGCAGGTCGAGCCGTGCGCAGCGCTCGGGCCTCCCGGCCGAAGGGGCGGCACCGGGTTTGGCCGTGCTCTGACGGAGGCCGCGGTGCGGCGAGCCTGAGCCCCGGCGCGACGGCCGCGGGCGTGGCGGCCGTTGCACCGGCGCCGGGCCAGGGCGGGCTGAGCAAACTTCCATGGCGGCCCTGCATTGGCGCGGGGCCGCTGTAGCATCACCGGCCGTGGACGCCACAACCTGGATCGAGCAGTTCGCAAGGGCGCTCGGCACAGAGGCGCCGTCCGAAGAGGACAAGTCCACGCTGCTGTCGCTGGCCTCGGTGGCGGCCAATGCTTCCGAGAGGCTCGCCGCGCCCATCTGCTGCTGGCTGGTGGCCAGGGCGGGCGCCGACCCCGAGGATGCGCTGGCAGCCGCCCGCGACCTGGCGGCGCGTGTTCCCGGGACGTCATGAGGTAACGCCATGTCCAAACGCCGACGTGAGAAGTTGATCGACCCGGCGCACTGGGCGTCGCTCAGTCCTTTCGGGCTGGGGGAGGACAAGCCCGACAACTACCGCTCCATCATCGACGCCCTCAGGGACAACCGTGGCAACCTCGGCTACGCGTGGCGGATCCTCAACCATGGGGTCTGTGACGGCTGCGCTCTCGGCACCACGGGTATGCGCGACTGGACCCTGGACCAGGTGCACCTGTGCAACGTGAGGCTGCGCCTGCTGCGCCTCAACACGGCGCCTGCGATGGACGCGTCCCTCCTCGGCGACGTCTCACGCCTCGAGGGGCGGCCGGCCCGTTCGCTCCACGAACTTGGCCGCCTGCCTTTCCCCATGGTCCGCCGTCGCGGGGACAAGGGGTTCAGCCGCACCAGCTGGGACGAGGCTCTGGACCTGGTGGCGCAGCGGTTGGTTGCCTCGCCGCCCGAGCGCCTCGCCTTCTACATGACGAGTCGCGGGCAGCCCAACGAAAACTACTACGTCGCCCAGAAGGCGGTACGCGCCCTCGGGACCAACTCCATAGACAGCGCAGCCAGGCTCTGCCACGCCCCCAGCACGCTGGCTCTCAAGAGCGCCCTCGGGGTGGCCGCTACGACCTGCTCGTACCCCGACCTGATCGGCACCGACCTGGTCGTCTTCATCGGCTCGAACGTGGCTCAGAACCAACCCGTGATGATGAAGTACCTCTACCACGCCCGCAAGGCCGGCACCCGCGTGGCCGTGGTCAACACCTACCGCGAGCCGGCGATGGAGCGTTACTGGGTGCCATCGAACCTCGAGAGCGCCGTGTTCGGGACGTTGGTGACGGACCGGTTCTTCGAGGTGACCGTCGGAGGCGACATCGCCTTCTTCAACGGTGTGTTGAAGCACATGGTCGAGCAGGGGTGGGTCGACCGGGCCTTCGTCGAGTCCCGCACCACGGGCTTCGCCGAGCTCGAGCGCCACCTCGCCTCGGAGACCTGGGAGCACCTGGAGGAGGCGTCGGGCAGTGACCGCAACGAGATGCTCGGGCTGGCCCGGATGCTGTCGGAGGCGCGCACGGCGGTCCTGGTGTGGAGCATGGGTGTGACCCAGAGCAGTACGGGTGAGGACGCGGTGCGGGCGGTCGTCAACCTGGGCCTGTCGCGTGGCTTCGTGGGCAGGCCCCATTGCGGTCTGATGCCGGTGCGGGGCCATTCGGGGGTCCAGGGCGGCGCCGAGATGGGCGCTTACGCCACGGCTTTCCCGGGGGGCGCGGCGGTCGACGCAGCCAACGCCTCGCGCTTGAGCGACCTGTGGGGTTTCACGGTGCCGTCCTCGCCCGGCCTGACAGCACCCGAGATGGTGGAGGCGGCCCACGACGGCCTGCTCGACGTCCTTTTCTGCTCCGGTGGGAATTTCACCGAGGTACTGCCGGATCCCCGGTTCGTGAGGGAGGCGTTGTCGAGGGTCCCGGTGCGGGTGCACCTCGACATCGTGCCGTCGGCACAGATGCTGGTCCCTCCCGGAGAGGTGGTCGTGCTCCTGCCGGCACAGACCCGCTACGAGATGCGTGGCGGGGTGACCGAGACATCCACGGAGCGCCGGGTCATATTCAGCCCGGAGATACCCGGGCCTCGCATAGCGCAGGCACGGGCCGAGTGGGAGGTCTTCTGCGACCTGGTCTCGCGTGCGCGTCCCGAGATGGCGCCTTTGGTGAGCTTCGAAGGGACGGCTGCCATCCGTGAGGAGATCGCAAGGGTCGTCCCCAACTACGGGCTCATGGCGACGCTACGGGAGGAGGGCGACCAGTTCCAGTACGGGGGTCGCCTGTTGTGCGACGGATGGGAGTTCCCCACCTCGGACGGCAAGGCACACTTCAGCCCGGTGCGCATTCCCGAAACCGAGCGCGAGGACGGTACCTTCCTGGTGGCGGCCAGGCGGGGCAAGCAGTTCAACAGCATGGTGCAAGGCCAGACGGACGGGCACACGGGCGCGAGACGCTCGTCGGTGCTGATCAACGCCAGGGATGCGGCCTCCATCGGGGCCGGTCAGGGCTCACACCTCGTCCTCAGCAACGCCAACGGCTCGCTGGCGGGCGAGGCCATGCTGGCACCCGTGGCCCGGGGCACGGTGCAGGTGCACTGGCCCGAGGGCAACGTGCTGCTCGACGCCCACCGCCGTTCGGCCGCTTCGGGCATACCCGACTACACCGCTGCGGTGAGGATCAGAGTGGACGGCGTACCGGGAGCCGACGATGCTGCAAGCGCGGCCGGGACCGGGCCTGCGGAGCCTGCCGGGGCCAGCGCGTGACCCCGGCCCGTCCGGGGCCCACGACGCGCGCTCCCGCCTGGGAGGTGCTCGAGGCTGCGACGCGTCGTGGCGAGGACACGGTGGCGACCGAGGAGCCGATGGAGATCAGGCTCGTCTGCGGCGACAGGCGGCTCCCGGTGGCGGTGACCATGCGGACCCCCGGGGCGGATTTCGAGCTGGCTACGGGCTTCTTGTTCAACGAGGGAGTGGTCCGCTCGCCCGAGCAGCTACGGGCCGTGACCTACTGCGTCGACCCGGGCGTGGGCCAGGAGCAGCGCTACAACATCGTCAACGTCGAGGTGCGGGACGCCTCGGTACAGGACATCACGCCCTTGGAGAGGCACTTCTCCATGACCAGTGCCTGTGGCGTATGCGGCAAGGCGACCCTCGAGGGCCTCCAGCGCAGAGGCTTGGAGCGGCCAGTTGCCGGGCCCAGGCTGGAGCCCGAGGTGGTCAGGTGCCTGCCGGGCAAGCTGCGGGACGCCCAGCATCTCTTCGCCGCCACCGGCGGCCTCCACGCGGCGGGGCTGTTCACCTCGTCGGGCGATCTGCTCGCCGTCCGGGAGGACGTCGGCAGGCACAACGCCATGGACAAGGTGGTCGGCTGGGCGCTCATGCACGGGCGCCTGCCCCTGCACGGGCAGGTCCTGGTGGTGAGCGGCCGGGCCAGCTTCGAGCTGGTGCAGAAGGCTCTTGCCGCCGGGGCCGGCACCCTGTGCGCCGTGTCCGCCCCGAGCAGTCTGGCCGTCGACCTGGCCAGCGAGTTCGGCATGACCCTCATCGGCTTCCTCCGGCCCGGTCGTTTCAAGATCTATTCCGGCGCCGAGCGCGTCGCCCTGCCCTGAAGCGGGGGGCCGCTGGCCCGTGAGCCTGCCCGGTCACGGGGCGCCCGGCCCGGCGCAAGGGGCGACCAGCAGGGCAGGGCGCCGGGAGGGCAGCGCGCCGGGAGGGGTTGGTGGCGGGTAGGTAAGCTGCATGGATGAACCGGGGACCTGTTCTCGTACTCGATTACGGAGCCCAATACGCGCAGTTGATCGCCCGCCGCGTGCGCGAAGCGCGCGTCTACAGCGAGATAGTCCCTCACAGTCTCGCCGTGCAGGACATCGCGGCCAAGCGGCCCAGTGCGCTGATCCTCTCGGGTGGCCCCGAGTCCGTCTACGCCCCGGGGGCTCCGCAGGTCCCAGCGGCACTGTTCGACCTTGGCGTCCCGGTTCTGGGCATCTGCTACGGCCTCCAGGCCATGGCCGTGGCCCTGGGGGGAGAGGTCGGCCATACGCAAAGAGGTGAGTACGGCCCGACTCGGGTCAGCGTGGAGCCCGGCTCGGCCCTACTCGAGGGCCTCCCCGAGGACCAGACGGTTTGGATGTCGCACCGCGACGCGGCCGTGGCGCTCTTCCCCGGCGCCCGGCGCACGGCCCGCAGCGAAGGTGCAGCCATCGCAGCGTACGAGGACCCAGAACGCGGCCTCTACGCCGTGCAGTGGCACCCCGAGGTCGCCCACAGCGAAAACGGCCAGCGCGTGCTGGAAAACTTCCTCCACCGTTGCGCCGGCCTGAGCGGTGACTGGACGACCGGCAACATCATCGAGGACGCCGTCAAGGCTGTGGCCGAACGAGTGGGCCCGCACCCCGTCATAGCCGGCCTCTCCGGCGGCGTCGACTCCGCCGTGGCGGCTGCCCTGGTCCAAAGAGCGGTCGGAGACCAGCTGACGTGCGTCTTCGTCGACCACGGGCTGCTGCGTGAGGGTGAGCGCGAGCAGGTCGAGGACGACTTCGTGCGCGCGACCGGAGTGAGGCTGCACACCGTCCACGCTCAGGACCAGTTCATCGACGCCCTCGACGCCCTCGACGACCCGACCGACCCGGAGGCAAAACGCAAGGCAATAGGGCGCGAGTTCATACGGGCCTTCGAGGCGGCGGCCAAAGAGATCATCTCGGCCCAAGGGCCGGAGCACGCCGGCGAGGTGCGCTTCCTGGTGCAGGGGACGCTCTACCCGGACGTGGTCGAGTCGGGTGGTGGCGATGGAGCCGCCAACATCAAGAGCCACCACAACGTGGGAGGGCTTCCCGACGACCTGCGCTTCGAACTGGTCGAGCCGTTGCGGCGGTTGTTCAAGGACGAGGTGCGAGCCGTGGGCGAGGAGCTCGGCCTGCCCGCCGAACTGGTCTGGCGCCAGCCCTTCCCGGGCCCGGGCCTGGCGATCCGCATCGTCGGAGCGGTGACGAGGGAGCGCCTGGCGGTGCTCAGGCATGCCGACGCGATCGTGCGCGAGGAGCTGTCGGCCGCCGGCCTCGACCGGGAGATCTGGCAGTGCCCGGTCGTCCTGCTGGCCGACGTGCGCTCGGTGGGGGTCCAGGGCGACGGCCGCACCTACGGTCACCCGGTGGTCATACGGCCGGTGAGCAGTGAGGACGCCATGACGGCGGACTTCTCCCGGCTGCCGTACGAGGTCCTGGCACGGATCTCCACACGTGTCACCAACGAGGTGAGCGACGTAAACCGGGTGGTGCTCGACATCACCAGCAAGCCGCCCGGCACCATCGAGTGGGAGTGAGCCGGCGGGGGCCTGTGCCGGGCCGCCCCGGTGCTGCGGTGCCGCGGTAGGTTGGGCCGGGCGGCCGGCAACCGCCGGCCTTCTACGCGACAAGCGGAGGCATCATGGCTACAAATCTCCCGGCAGGAGTGGCGGGACGTTCGGGGACCTTCTCCATCGGCGGGGACCTGAGCGTCAACCGTCTCGGCTTCGGCGCCATGCAGATCACCGGACCGGGAGTGTGGGGCGACCCGGCCGACCCTGACGAGGCCGTGAGGGTGCTGCGCAGGGCTGTGGAGCTCGGTGTCAACTTCATCGACACGGCGGACTCGTACGGGCCGGTCGTGTCCGAAACGCTGATAAGGAAAGCGCTCCATCCCTACCCTGCAGGTCTTGCCATAGCGACCAAGGCCGGCCTGACCCGCCAGGGCCCGGACCGGTGGCTGCCGGTCGGGCGGCCCGAGTACCTGCGCCAACAGTGCGAGATGAGCCTCCGCCACCTCGGCCTGGACCGGCTGGAGCTGTTCCAACTTCACCGGATCGACCCCAAGGTCGCACTCGAGGACCAGCTGGGTGAGCTGGTGAGCCTCCAGAAGGAGGGGAAGATCCGCCACATCGGGCTGAGCGAGGTGGCGGTGGACGAGGTGGACCGGGCCAGGCGTCTGGCCCCTGTGACCACCGTCCAAAATCTCTACAACCTGGTCAACCGCAAGTCCGAAGACGTCCTCGAGTACTGCGAGGCCAACGCAATAGGTTTCATTCCCTGGTTCCCCCTGGCCACGGGGGAGCTGGCCCGGCCCGGAAGCCGGTTGTCCCGCATGGCCGAGGCCAGGCAGGCGTCGCCTGCCCAACTGGCACTGGCCTGGTTGCTGCACCGGTCACCTGTCGTGTTGCCCATCCCCGGTACGTCCAAGGTGGCGCACCTCGAGGACAACATGGCGGCAGCCCTGCTCCAACTGTCCGACGACGAGGCGGCCGAACTGCAGAGCCTCTGAGGTGCACCTATTGGCGGCAGCCGCCGCCGTGGGAGCAGGCCTGGCGGCCGGGACGATCAACACTGTTGTGGGGTCGGGGACGCTCATTACGTTCCCGACCTTCCTGGCCCTGGGTTACCCGCCCCTGGTCGCCAACGTGTCGAACACCATCGGGCTCGTACCTGGCTCGCTGAGCGGGGTACACGCCTACCGCAAGGAGCTCGGCGGCTCCGACCAGCGTCGGCGTGCCGTGCATCTCGGCTGCTTCTCGCTTCTCGGGGCGGTCGCCGGCGCGGTGCTCCTGCTCGCCTTGCCGGGCACGGCTTTCAAGCGGGTCGTGCCTTTCCTCATCCTCATGGCGTGCGCCCTCGTCGTGCTCCAGCCGAGGGTGAGCCGCTGGCTGCGCCGGCGCCGGTCGGAGGGCGCCGGGGGCGAAGGTGCCGGCCGCGCCGAGCACCTTTCGCCCGTGCTCCTGGCCGTGGTCTTCGCCACCGGTGTCTACGGCGGGTACTTCGGTGCCGCCCAGGGCGTCATCCTCATCTCGTTCCTCGGCATCTTCATAAGCGACAACCTTCAGCGGCTGAACGCGTTGAAGAACGTCCTGGCCCTGTTGGCCAACCTCGTCGCCGGCGTGGTCTTCGCCTTCAGTGGGCACGTCTCGTGGTCCCTTGCCGCCGTCATGGCCGTCGGAGCGGTCGTCGGGGGCCAAGTGGGCGGGCGGGTCGGGCGCCGCCTCCCCCAGCCCGTGCTGCGGGCGACCGTCGTCGTCGTGGGCACTGCGGTGGCGGCCTACATGCTGGCCTGAGCCGCACTGAGCGCACACGGCCGTCACCGGTGCCCAGGTCTTGTAAGCGCCCCTCCGGTGATGTACAACTGCTACTTAACTGGTTCAGTAAGGTGCCAGTTTGGACTCAACCGGTTTAAGTCCCGAGATAATGACTACCCAGGGGGGTAAGACAAGTGGGAATCTCCCGTCTAGGACGAGCCGCCGCGTGCACCATAGGCGTGTCTCTCGCCTTGCTGGCTTCGAGCCCCGTGGCGGCCAGTGCGGACCAGTGGGGACGGCCGGTGGCAACAGGCCGGAGCCTTGCTCCCGGCACCCGGTTCTTCGTGCCGGCGCCGGCCAAGGGCTCCTTCGCTCAGATCGTGTCCCTGCTGCGCAGCGGGGACCGCAAGGACGCCATGCTCCTGGCGGCGATGGAGGCGACACCTCAGGCCGTGTGGTTCACGGGTACCAACCCGTCGGGGTCCGAGCAGACGCCCGACCAGGTCGCCTGGGCGGTGAGGCGCACGCTCCTGGAGGCCAGGTCCGAGCAGGCCGTGCCCGTGATGGTCATCTACAACATCCCCGGCCGTGACTGCGCTCAGTACTCGTCGGGCGGAGCGCCCACCGATGCCGCCTACCAGGCATGGGTGTCGGGTTTCGCCCACGGCTTGGGCGACGCCAAGGCCGTGGTCCTGGTCGAGCCCGACGCACTGGCAAACCTGCCGAGCGACTGCGGTGCCGGGGCCTACGCCGGCGAGGCCAACCCGCCCACCGACGCCAGCCGGCTGGCGGACATCAACTTCGACGTGACCACCCTCGAGGCGGACCCGAACGCCTCGGTCTACCTCGACGGTGGCAACAGCGCGTGGCAGTCCGTAGGCAGCAGCACCCCGACATCGGGCCAGACCCCGCCCGCTCCCTTCGCCGACATCCCCGGTATGGCGGAGCGGCTGGCCGCCGCCGGAGTGGCCAAGGCGCAGGGCTTCTTCCTCGACGTGTCCAACTACCAGTACACGCAGAACTCGGTCTACTACGGCACCTGGGTGTCGGACTGCCTTGCCATCGCCGCAGGCAACGGGGGCTCTTACAAGAACTGCCCGGGCCAGTACTGGAACGGCGGCCCTTCGGGCACCGAGATAGCCAACCTGCTGGGGGCATGGAACGGTGTGGCACTCGACCGCTACGGGGTCTGGAGCGACACGACCGTGACCCCCGACCTCAACGTGTCGGGGATCGACGCCCAGTACGCCACCAGCCTGGGCAGCGCCGTGCCAACGACCCATTTCGTCGTCGACACCAGCCGGAACGGGCAGGGCCCCAACGACATGTCGGCCTACGGCACGGGGACGGCCTACAACCAGCCGTCCTCGGTCATCGGCACGCTCCAGTCCGGGAACTGGTGCAACCCTCCGGGCGCAGGCCTCGGCGTGCGCCCGAGCGCCGACACCTCTTCGGTGTCGCCGCTGCTCGACGCCTACCTGTGGGTCAAGACGCCCGGGCAGTCCGACGGCCAGTGCGATGCCGCCGGGGGTGTGAGGGCGTGGGACGACAGCTCGTCCACACCCTCGATCACGGGCTGGCCGGCCCCGTCCAGCAGCACCTTCAGCCAGTTCGACCCTCTGTGGAGCATCCAGACTGGTTCGGTGCTGACGGACCCGGCAGCCGGGACATGGTTCCCCCAGCAGGCCCTTCAACTGGCCCAGCTGGCCAACCCGCCCCTGTCGCCCTCCCTGCCGTTGTTCGGCCACCACTGAGCGGTCCCGGCACCCGGCCCTACGCTCTGAGTTAGCCGGCCCGGGGCCGGGACCACCTGACCCGGGCCCGCTCCGGCCGCAGCAACGGCCGGAGCGGCAGTCCCGGCTGCCCCGTCAGGTCGGGCCCCGAGGGAGCCCACGTCCCGGCTCGGCCGCCGGCCGGCCGGGCCGTGCCCGGTATCAGTGAGCGGCGCCGCCGAGGTACGGGGCGTCGCCGAAGGCGTAGACGGCGCCGTCGCCGGCGAGCAGGTAGTAGCCACCTCTGTCGATGCTGGGGGCGACAGCGGTGATCGCGTTGCCCGTCCCCGTCACCAGGCCGCCCAGGTAGCTCGCGCCCAGGGCGTAGACGTTGCCGCCCCGGTCGGCAAGGCGGTAACCGTGGGTGCCGCCCGGCACCATGCCCACCACGGGGCTCGGGGGCCGATGCGCAAGCGGCCCGTCGTAGGTGGCATCACCGAAGGCGAAGACGCCGCCGTCCGCCGAGACGAGCCGGTAACCCTTGCCCGACCTGGTGGCTACGATGCCGACGACCGGAGCCGAGAGGTGCCTGGCACCGAGCGACCCGTAGAACTGGGCGTCGCCAAGCGCCAGTACGCCCCCGTCGCGGGTTGCCACCCAGTACCCGAGCCCGGAAGGTGTGACAGCCAGCCCTACGGCAGGTGACGAGAGGTGGTAAGCGCTCGGCTGGCCGTGCAGTGAGGCGTCGCCGAAGGCGGTGAGATGTCCGTCCGCCTGCAGGAGCCAGTAACCACCATCGTCGGGTGACGCAGCCATGGCGACGACAGGGGAACGCCTCGCCAGCTCGGGCACGAGCGAGCCGTAGCCGAGCGCCGAGCCGAAAGCGGCCACTTGGCCGGAGCGGTCGGCCACCCAGTAGCCGGCGCAGCCCGTGCCGTCCTGCACGGCGACAAGGGCCACCGCCGGCACGGCGAGGCCGTGTGCCTTGGGCGCCGAGCAGGCCCGGGGAGCAGCCGGCACCTGCGGCTGGTACGGCCCCGGCAGCGTGGTCGTGGGCGCCGCCTGTCCCTGTGCAGCCGAGGATGCGATGTTGCCCGGGCCACACAGGGCCCCGCCCGAGAGGTCTACGCCGCCCAGGTAACCCAGCCCCGTTGCCATCGAGTACGAGCCCGCAGCGGACGCGGGGTACAGCCCCTTCTGGCTGCCGGTCAGGTCGTTGTCACCTGCCGTCACCCGTCCCACGAAGGCGGTCGGGTCCTGGTAGAGCATGGAGTTGAGGAACCCGGGGCGGGTGACGCACAGCGGTACGGACAGGGCCACCGCTGCCGCCCACGACGGAGTGGCAAGGCTGGTGCCACCGAAGCTCACCCAGGAGTTGCTCCCTCCGCAGACCGAGCCCGAGCAGTACTGGCTGTAGGGGTCGCCCGCCAGCGCCGAGACGTCGGGCAGCTCCCGGCAGCCTCCGGCGCCCAGCTTGCAGTGCCCGGCCCCACCTGGCGCCCCCGCTGCCGCCGTCGCCTGATAGGACGGCATCGCCCATACCCGGCTCTCTCCGCCCCCGCTCGATCCTTGGACCGGGCAACCGGTGCCCAGGCAGTCGGCCGGCGAGGCGTTCCGGCTGTTCCACACGGTTTGGGGCCCCTCCAGAGTGGTGCTCGACGTGCCACCGACCGCAGTGACCATGGGTGCCGAGGCGGGGTCGTCCACCTGCAGCGCGTTGCTCGAGTCCTGGCTGTGACAACCCTCGGAGCCGTCGTCGCCGGTTGCCACCAGTACGGTCTGGCCCTGGAGCGCCGCCTCCTCGAACAGCGTCTCCTCTGCCGAGTAGTAGGCCGGCCCCATTCCCGTCTGTGCCTCGCAGGCGCCCCAGGAGGAGCTGATCACCGAGGGCAGGCCCCCTGGTGAGGTCCCGGACACCGCCATCTCCCACGGGCTCAGCCCGGTGCCCGACTGGTCCGCCTCGTACACCACCACGCTGGCTCGAGGGGCCAGGGCGGCGATGACCTCGATGTCGGCGGCCACCTCTGGGTCCTTCTGGTGTGGGGGTGAGGCGGACGGGTCGTAGGTGATGGCCAGGTCCGACCCGGCACAGCTCTGGTACTGCGCTATGGCGGCGGTATCGGCAAGGGCGTACTCGACCAGGCCTATCGTCTGGCCCTGCCCCTGGTCCCCATGCTGGTAGAAGCCGCCGAAGTCGAAGGCAGTGGCCATCTGCGCCGGCGTCATGCCGGCGCCCGCCATGCCGGCGCACCCCGGTGCGTTCCCCGCAGCGGCGCCGGCCGGCTCGTAGCGCTGCCGTCGGGCGGGGAACCGGACGAGGTTGTCGTGGGGGACGACCCAGGGCGCCACGCCGTCCACGTAGGAGACGGCTGCCGCCAGGTGGCGGGGGAGCCTGGGGGCGCTGGCCATTCCCAGCTCCAGGTGACCGCTCGAAGTCCGGACCGTTTCCCATCCGGTGCCCAGGGCGCGGCCCAGCTCGCGCGCCGTGCCGGTGACGCCTTGCGCCAGGCCGTTGGCCGAGACGCTCCCAACTGTTGCCCCGTAGCGGCGCAGGTACCCGTCCAGCGCCGCCACCCGCGCAGGAGGCGGGCCGTAGCGGGCCCTGAACTGCGTGACCGTCATGTAGCGGTGGTAGGAGGCGTTGCCCGGTGCGGAAACCGCCATTGCCGCCGCCTGCAGCCCGGCTGTCGCCCGAGGCTGGAAGAACAGCTCCAGCGATACGCGCTGGGCCGGGAGGGCGGGGCCGACCACCCTGGCTCCGTACTGGCTCGGGGCCGGAGCCAGCTCGCCCGCGATGGCTGCGCTCATGCGGCCGGCGGCGAGGGCAGGGCCTGGCAGCGGGGTGGCCCGAAGGGGTACGGCGAGGGGGGCAACCCCCGTCGGGGTGGCGGTAGCCGTTGCGGTAGCCGACCTGGCGGTGGCCGGGCCGGCCTGCGCAATGACGCTGAGGGCGGCAGCCAGGACGGCTGCCGTGGCCCCGATCAGCCGGCCGGCGCGCCGGACCGGCTTGGAGCGGGTGCGTGCCGGCGAAGTGCGACATGCTCTGCGCCGCCCGCCATCTGTCGTCTTCTGGGTCAACTACCCCTCGCTAGGTCGGACCCTCTATACTTGCTCCCACCGTCAGGCTCCGTTGGACAGGGCGGTACACCGGTGTCACAACTGGGACCTGTGGTGCAGCTTGGAGTGCACGCCGGCCTGTCAAGCCGGAGGCCGCGGGTTCAAATCCCGTCAGGTCCGCCTCGGTCGGATAGCTCAGTTGGTAGAGCGCGCGCCTGAAAAGCGCGAGGTCACCGGATCGACGCCGGTTCCGACCACGGAGAAAGGCCCTGGGTAACAGGGCCTTTCTTGCTGTTCGGGGGCCGGTCGCGGCGCCCCCGATGGGCTGTCGTGCCCCACCCGTGGCCCACGAGCTGGGTAGGTCTCGGCGGTCGCTTCCCGGGCCCGGCGACGCTCTTGATCCACCATCGCCCCCAAGCGCTCGGCGATGCGCCGCTGACATGGCGGTCGCCGAGTGCCTTGCCCGTCACTCGCCCGTGCGCGAGGTCGTCGAGGGCCGTCCGGGCGGCGGCAACCACCTCTGGCCCGTAGGCCGCGAGAGCCTCCAGGTCATCGGGCACAGCTGGGTGGGCCGCCAGCCGGTAGCGGACTGGCTCGGCCCGACGGGTCACGCCCGGCCTGACGCCTTCCTCGCCGCGCTGGCCATGGCCGCATCGAGGTCCTCATCGCTGAGCCATGGACGCCGCTCAGCCAGTCGCCGGCGGGCGCGGTCGAGGTCCAACTCGTCCTCGGCGCGAGCAAGCAGCTTCTCCCAGGTGGCGATAGGCACCAGCACCGCCTGAGCACGGCGGTGGGACCCGAAGAACACCGGCTCGGGGTCTCCGGCATCGAAGCGCTTGGTGATCTGGCTCAACGCGGCCCTGACTTCACTCGTGGGAACTACTGCCTCTGCCATGATCCTAGGTTAGCAGGAACTTGTACAAGTTCTCGTCAAGAGCGTGAGGCGGTAGCCGATCGTCTTACGAAGATGGCCACCGCCTCGAGGTCGATGCCTCAGGGTGGGGCCGTGCCGTGCTCCCTCGACTGGCTGACGCCCCAGTCCAGGTTCCCTGATCCCGCAACGGGGACCGCCCTGGGGACCAGCACATGACCTCGGCCGAGCCGCCGCCTGTCAGCGCGCCGGGTCAGGCGCGAACATGGCTGCGGCCAGGGCCGAGGGGGCGAGGACCGGGTCGTCGTCAGGACAGCCCTGAGGGTCGGTCGCAGCGGAGCTGCGGACAGGGGCCCCCGTGCCCGCCGGCTCTCCTCCGGTTGCGAGAACCTCACACCGTGTGGCCACGAACAGCAGCCCGACGATGCCGACATATGCGCACGTGACGAGAAGGAGTACCGTCCCGAGCCCCGTCATGGGGCCGCTGACGACACGCGCGGTGACAGCTCCCGCCGTCACCATCACCGAAGCTACGCCGACGACAGCACGCCAGGGGTGCCCGGTGCCAGTGTCCCGCCAGTCGGAAGCCTCCAGCACCAGGTCCTTACTACCCCGCGATGCCGAGAGGTACTCACCAGCGGAGACCGATTTCGGCGCTTGCCGCAACTTGTTGCCGCAGGCGAGGCGCGCCTCCACGACCGATGGCGGGTACTCCTGGCCGGCACCACCTACATGCCCGGCGCCGGACATCCTCCCACGGTCAGGGTTCGAGGTCGAGCTGCTCGAGGCAGCGGCGGATCTCGGTCTCGCGGAACCGGCGGTGCCCGCCGAGGGTACGGATAGCAGTGATCTTTCCGGCCCGTGCCCAGCGGGTGACCGTCTTGGGGTTGACGCGGAAGAGTGCTGCGACCTCTGCCGGGGTAAGAAGGGAGTCAGCTTGCTGCTGCTCGACCATTTCGGGGGTCCTCCTAACTGTCCGAAACTTCCCTCAAAGGTACGAGTTGGGCCTGGGTGTTCGCCATGGCCCCCTTGCGTCATTTGATGTGGACAGACTGACTAGTTCATACTAGCTGGTCCCGCAGGACGCCAAAAGACCCTTTTGTCATCTCGCGCCGGCCGGGTCGTCGCCGGGCGGCCAACCGGGGACTGGCCGGCTCGCGGCCGCCGCCACCCGCCTGCGGCTGGTGGCCCGGCCAAGCCGGGAGCGGGCCGAGCCGCTCGTGCAATACTGGCCATCGTCATGACTCCGTCCCTGCTGACAACCCTCGCGAGCCCCGGCCAACGGGCTGCTCGGCACCCATGACCGGGCCGCGGCCTGGAGACGGCCTCCTGGCCCTGGTAGGCGGAGGGGAGTGGTCGACCGGCTGCGAGAGCTTCGATTCGGAACTGCTCGCCGCCTCGGGGGGCGAGGAGGTGCTCGTGCTGCCGACGGCCGCCGCCTATTGGCACCCCGAGCGCTCGGTCGAGACTGCCGCTTCGTACTTTGCCGGCTTGGGCGCCTCGGTCAAAGCGTGCATGGTGCTGCGTCGCTCCGACGCCGAGGACAGGGCCAACGCCGGAGCGGTGCGCTCGGCCCGCTTCCTGTACATCGCCGGCGGTTCGGTGCTGCACCTTCGCTCCGTCCTGAAGGACTCGCCGGTCTGGGACGCCATCGTTGCCGCCTGGCACGAGGGGGCCGTGCTGGCGGCCTCCTCCGCCGGCGCAATGGTGCTCGGCGACACGATGGTCGACCCCCGCGGCGGAGCGCTCACCCTCGGGCTGGGCCTGATCGACCAGATAGCGGTCCTGCCCCACGCAGGGACGTGGCCGGAGGAAAAGACGCACCGCACCGTCCGGCTGGCTTCGGGCGCCCTGCGGATCGTGGCCATCGACGAGCGCACCGCCGTGCTCCGCGGCCCCGGAGGTCGGTGGAGGGTGGCCGGCGACGGCGAGGTGACAGTCTGGGTCGACGGCTCGCCCGCACCCCTGGAGGTGCTCGACCAGCCCATGGGACCGGGACCTGAGCCACCGGACGCGCTCTCGTCGCGTAGGCAGGCCGCCGGAGGCGTGCCCGGTCGCCCGACCACCTGAGGCCGGCGGTGCCGGCGTGGGTGGTGCCCGCCTTCATCGCCTCCACGGTCATCAGCCTCGTGGCCAGCCACCGCCTGGTCAAGGCGCTCGAGTCCCTTGGCGCACGTTGGGCCGCGCCGCAGGTCCTGCTCGGCCTGGTCGCTGCCCTTGCCGCCGACGGCCCGGAGTTGACCAGTGCCGTGGCGGCGCAGCTCGACGGGCAGCACTCGATCGGGGTCGGGGTCCTCTTTGGCTCCAACGTCTTCAACATCGCCGCGCTGCTCGGCGTCGGCGCAATCGTGGCCGGTTCGGTGCGCTTCCACCGGCGGGCCGTCCTGCTGGAGGGGACGGCCGCGCTGGGAGTCGCGGCCGGGTCGGTCCTACTGGTCGAGGGCTCGTTGCCTGTCGGGGTCTGTGCCGCCGTGACAGCGGCCTTCTTCGTTCCCTACGTGGTCGTGGTCGCCGTCCCATCGCGGCGCCTGCCCTTGCCCGAGGCCGTCAGGGACTGGCTGGCCACGGCGGTGCGCGAGGAGGGCGAGGATCTCGAGGGCGGTTACCCGGCCTCCACGCTGCGCAGCGCCCGCCGTGAGGGCCTCATTGCCGTCTCGGCCGTGCTGGTCGTGGTGGTGGCGAGTGCCGTGATGGAGCACAGCGCCTCGGTCGGAGGGGAGGCACTGGGTGCACCAGCCGTCGTCGTCGGCGCGGTGGTCCTGGCTGCGGTGACCAGCCTGCCGAACCTGGTGGCGGCGGTCTATCTGGCGGGCGCAGGCAAGGGTGCCGCCATGCTGTCGGAGGCGATGAACAGCAACACCCTCAACGTGGTGGGTGGCCTGGTCCTGCCCGCCGTGCTCGTCGGGGTCGGCGCCGGCCACCTCTCGGCCGGTGGCCAGCTGACGGTGTGGGCCTACGCCGCCATGACGGTGGCGGCGCTGGGCCTGGGCCTGGCCGGCCGGGGCATGAGCCGCACGGTCGGGGCCGTGCTCGCGGGAGCGTACGTGGCCTTTCTGGCCGCGTTGCTGGCGCTCTGAGGCGGCGGGCTACCGGGAGCCGACGGGGCCGTCCTGTCTCAGGACACGCTGATGGTGACGCTCTCGACCTTGTGCACGACCTTGGGAGTGCCCGAAGCGGTGCCGTCGGCGTTGATCTTGTCGACCACGCTCATGCCGGAGGTGACCTGGCCGAAGTAGCTGTAGTTCGGCGAGAGCCCCTTGCCCCCCTGGCCCACGACGATGAAGAACTGGCTGCCGTCGGTGCTCGGGCCGCCGGAGTTGGCCATGGCCAGGGCGCCCGCCGTGTAGACGCTGGGGCTCTTCGGCGCACCGCCGTTGAACTGATAGCCCGGGCCGCCGGTACCGGTGCCCGTCGGGTCGCCGCCCTGGTCGACGAAGCCTGGGATGACGCGGTGGAAGGCGGTGCCGTCGAAGAAGTGGTAGCCGGCCAGGAACACGAAGTTGTTGACCGTCGTCGGGTTCTTGGCAGCGGCGAGCTTGATCGTGATGGTGCCGATGTCGGTCTTCATCTTGGCGGTGTACGTCTTGGCCGGGTCGATGCACATCTTGGGAGGGGCGGAGAAGTGTGTGTAGTGGGGGTTGGGCCCGTCGAGCTTGGGGCAGCCCACCTTGGCGGGGGCGGCGAGCAGTGGCACCGAAACTGGCGTCGGGCCGCTGCTGGTCGGCGTGCCGGCAGACGTCGACGTCTTGGCCGTGCCCGAAGGTTTGGTGGCCACTTTCGACTTGGGTTTGCCACCGGGCAGGACGACCGTGACCAGCACCACCACGACGATGATCACCAGGGCGGCTCCGAAGCCTCCGAGGAACATCCGCTGCCTGCGCCGCCGCTGCAGCTGCTGGAGACGCAGCTCCTTCATGCTGCGGTTGTGACGCTGCTGGATACGCTTGTCTGAAGGCACGGCGCCGCAGCGTAGCCGAATACAAAGGCCTGGGTGGTGGCACGCCCCGGTGCTGCTCGGCAGGCCCGTCAAGGCCCAGCTGGTAGCCTCGGGCCGTGGCCCTGCTGGTACAGAAGTTCGGTGGCTCGTCGGTCGCTGACGCGGACCGGATGCGCAACGTCGCCGACTACATCGCACGGGTACGCCGCCGCGGGGACCAGCCGGTGGTCGTCGTCTCGGCTATGGGCCACGAGACCGACGACCTGCTCGACGTGGCGGCCAAGGTGTCCAGGACCATGCCGGGTCGCGAGATGGACATGCTCATCACCGCCGGTGAGCGCAAGGCGATGGCCCTGCTGTGCATGGCGCTGCACGACCTGGGGGTGCCGGCGGACAGCTTCACCGGTAGCCAGGCGGGCATACTGACCAACGGCGAGCACACCAAGGCCAAGATCGTCGAGATGCGCCCCGACCGCCTGACCAAGACGCTCGCCGCCGGGCGGGTGCCCGTGGTCGGTGGTGCGCAGGGAGTGTCCCTCGAAAAGGAGGTGACGTTCCTCGGGCGCGGCGGCTCCGACACGACGGCGGTGGCACTGGCCAAGGCGCTCCAGGCGGATGCCTGCGAGCTGTACACGGACGTGCCGGGGGTGTTCAGCGCCGACCCGCGGGTCGTGCCTTCGGCCAGGCGGCTGGCCAGAGTGAGCTACGAGGAGATGCTGGAGATGAACGCGGCCGGTTGCCCCAAGCCGGCAATGCGTTCGGTGGAGTTCGCCCGGACGCACAGGGTTCGCCTGCACGTCCGCTCGAGCTTCACCTGGGAACCCGGCACCTGGGTACAAGAGGAGGGCGACCCGATGGAACAGCCGATCGTCTCTGCGGTGGTCTCTGACCAGTCGCAGGCCAAGTTGACAGTGGCCGGCGTGCCCGACCACCCGGGCGTTGCGGCCAGGTTGTTCAGGGCGCTGGCGGACAAGCTCATCAACCTGGACATGATCGAGCAGAACGTCTCGCTCCACGGCACCACGGACATCTCCTTCACCGTGCCCCACGACGACCTGGCGGCGGCCAAGGAGGTCGTGTCGTCGTTGGAGAGCGAGATCGGGGCGACCGGCCTCTACGCGGACCCGGACATCGCCACCGTCTCGATCGTCGGGGCGGGCATGAAGACGCACCCCGGCGTCTCGGCGACGATGTTCGAGGTGCTGGCGGCCGACGGCATCAACATCGAGATGATCTCCACGTCGGCCATCAGGCTGACCTGCGTCGTGCGCGCATCGGCGGCGGACCAGGCGGTCGCGGCGCTGCACAAGACTTTCGGCCTCGAGGGCGAGGAGGTTCGCTGATGGGTTACACGGTCGGTGTCTACGGGGCTACGGGCCAGGTGGGCGAGGTGATGCGCCGCACGCTCGACGAGAGAGCCTTCCCTGCTTCCCGCATCCGCTTCTTCGCCTCCGAGCGCTCCGCCGGGACTGTGCTCGACGGCGTCGAGGTCGAAGACGTGGCCCGCGCCGACCACTCGGGGGTGGACGTGGCACTGTTCAGCATGGGCGCGCAGGCGTCGCGCCGGTGGGCGCCCGTGGTGGCCGCTGCCGGTGCCGTCGTGATCGACAACTCCAAGGCCTGGCGCATGGACCCGCAGGTGCCCCTGGTGGTACCCGAGGTCAATGCCGGTGACCTCGACGACATCCCCAAGGGGATCGTGGCCAACCCCAACTGCACGACGATGGTGTGCATGCCGGTGCTAAAGCCGCTCCACGACGAGGCGGGGCTCACGACGCTCATCGCGTCGACCTACCAGGCCACGTCGGGTGCGGGGCGCAAGGGTGTCGAGGAGCTGGCGCGCCAGGCCGCGGCTGTGGGAGAGAAGGCCGCCGCGCTCACCTTCGACGGCTCGGCCGTCTCCTACCCGGTCAGCACCACCTTCCCCGGGCCCATCGCGTTCAACGTCCTGCCCATCGCCGGCAACCTGGTCGACGACGAGACGGACGAGGAGCACAAGCTGCGCGACGAGAGCCGCAAGATCCTCCACATCCCCGACCTGGCCGTGGCGGTCACTTGCGTGCGCGTGCCGGTTTTCACGGGGCATTCACTCTCGCTCGTGGCCCGCTTCGAACGGCCCATCAGCCCGCAGCGGGCCCGCCAGTTGGTGGACGGGGCGGCAGGAGTCCGCCTCGTGGACATGCCCACGCCGCTGGCGAGCGCCGGTACCGACGACTGCTTCGTCGGGCGCATACGACCCGACATGTCCCAGCCTGACGGCCGGGGCCTGGCGATGTTCGTCTCCGGTGACAACTTGCGCAAGGGAGCGGCCCTCAACGCGGTGCAGATCGCCGAAGCGCTGGCGGAGCGGGGAGCTCTCCGGGCAAGCTGACCGGGCGTTGCCGACCGACCCGGCAGCCTCCGCCTTGCGGTTGAGGCCGGAGGGTCGCCTGCCGTAGCGCTATACGGCGGTGGACGGTGCCGGTTGGCACCTGCAGGGCAGGTGAGCGCAGCTCGGGCAGCCGTCGGCATAGCGCTCCATAGCCTCGTCCAGCGACAGCCCAACCTGGTTTGCGAGAGAGGCGAGCCAGGCGAGGACGTCGCCCAGCTCGTGCAACTGCTGCTGCCTGGTCCCCTTGCGCACCGCCTGGGCCAGCTCACCCAGCTCCTCGGCCAGCCAGGCGACTGTGGCAGCGCGCCCGCGGGCAGCGTCCCTCTCGCCGTACGTGGCCGCAATGAGCTCCTGCAACCTGGCCAGTTCCACGGGGGTCGCAGCCTACCGGGTTGACCCGAGGGCGGCCACCGCCGCGCCGAACCTGCGCGAACGCGAGGCCCAGTTGCCCTGAGACGCCGGTGTGGGCATGCCAGGTGAGAAGATGACCACCCCTCCGGCGGGGGTCAGGGAGGCAGCGGCCCGGACGGCTTCCTCGAGCGATGGCGCAGGCCTCACCGAGGTGCACCACGGCCGGAGCGACTCGGCCAGAGCGCTGCCCTCGTCGAGCCACAGCACGGCGGCCGGGGCCGAGCGACCCGCCATGGCGGCGGCGGCGTCATCCGCGCTCGCCCCTCGGTCGTGACCCCCGACGATCACCGTCGCGGGGCGGTCGGTCGACGAACGTAGGGCCGCTGCCAGGCCCAGGGGGTTGCTGGCCAGGCTGTCGTCGACGAACTCCACCCCGCCGGCCCAGCCGACGGTCGCCATGCGGCCAGGCAGGTTCGGGTAGTCGGCGGCCAACTCGCGCGCCAGCTCCTCCGTGCTGCCATCACTGCCTGCGAGCCTGATGGCTGCCGCCGCCGCCAGCGTCGCGTTGCGCACGCGAATGTCCTGGGAGTGCATGGGGACCGGGCTCATGGCGGCGCCCGAGAACTCCGGTGGCAGGACCAGGTCGGCGGGGTACCCGTACCACCTGCTCGTGGTGCCGGCTGCGGGGGCGAGGAAAGCCCGGGCCTTGTCGTGCAGGTAGCGCCTGGCCGACCCGTGCCAGTCGACGTGGTCCTCGCCGACGGCGGTCAATATCCCCACCGGGGCCGTCGAGGACAGGTCGGCCGCCTGGTAGCTCGAGATCTCGAGCACGGCGACCTCGGGCATCCTCGGTGAACGGGCCCAGGGTGGCACACCGATGTTGCCGAGGACCAGAGCGGGGAGGCCGAGGCGTGCCAGCGCGCCCGTCAACAGGACCGCCGTGCTGCTCTTGCCCTTTGTGCCGGTCACTGCGACAGCCGGGAGAGCACCCCGCTCGTTGACCCACAGGTCGAGGGGCGTGGTGGTGGTGAGGCCGGCGGAGCACCTGCGGGCGAGCTCGGGATGGTACAGGGGGAAGCCGGGGCTGCGCAGGGCCACCTCGGCGGGGGGGGCGGCAGCCAGGTCCGCCAGCACGTCCACGCGGCCGGCCAGGGCCGGGTGGCCGCTGGCCAGGCGGCGGCGCACCTGGTCGGGAGCGGCGTCCACCACGACGACTTCGGAGGGGCCGGCGGCGACGGCGACGTCCAGGGCGGCAGCCACGTCTTCGCCCAGCCCCAGGACGACGAGGCGACGACCCCGCAGGTCGGCCAGCCTCACCGGCGGGGCCTGGACGCGCGGGCCGCGTCGGCGAAGAGCGTGGCCAGGGCCGGGGGTGCCCGGTGCGGGCCCCCGACAGCGAGCTGGTCCTCCATGCTGGTGCCCGCCCTGAGGACCACTTCGAGGGCTCTGGGGGCCAGCTCCTTCACCACGGGCATCTCCGCCCACCCCCCGGCCTCGCCGAGCCAGGCCATGGCCACGGCGGACTCCGCCCGTTCGCCGACGCAGTCGAAGGGCTTGGCGCTGTCGTCCCACAGGTCTGCGAACGCCCGGGCATGGCCGAGGTCGGCCAGAGGGTTGCCTCCGAAGATGTCTTCGGCCTCCCCGGGGTCGAGGTACACGGCGAAGCAGAGGTACGTGAAGTGGCACTTCGGGCATTGCAGGCACCATCGCTGCTCCTCGTCCGCCGGCCGGGCCAGGCGGAAGGCCCGGTTGCAGGAGAGGAACGAGCGGCGCAGGACCGGCGAGGAGGCGACTATGCCGGCGATGGCCAGTTCGGAGAGCTGGCGCAGGACGGAGAAGTAGCTGGTCCCCCCCAGGGAGAGGACCGCGCCCAGCTCCGCCTCGAACGCCAGCGACTTGGAGTACTGGTGGTTCACGTCGGTGTGCCCCAGAGTGCGGGTGGGCTCACTGGCTGAGCGCTCGTTGCCCATGGCCACCCCGCTCAGGCCCTGGGTGGCGGCGACGATGGCGCTGACTGCCGAGTTGACGGCCGTGATCGGCACGTGCCCGTTGAGGGCACCCGGCCGTGCTGACAGGGCCGGCAACCTGCTGTCCAACTCGCGGCCGGCGGTCAGCAGCTCTACCCCGGCGGCCCTCGCCAACCTCTCGTGGGCGGGCGTGGGACTGATCGAGAGGCCGGTCGCCCCGGGCAGTAGTGCCAGCACCGCAGCGGAGTCCTTCCCGCCGCCGATGGGCGCGAGCAGCCCCTGGCCCGCCAGGGGCGGGTGCCCTGGCGGGGAGCTGTGGCGCCCGGTGCGACCGGTACCGCTCCGGCCTCCTGGCCGCGACGCCGGCGGCGCCGACAGCGGAGCCTCCTTCCAGACGAGCTCGGTCTCCAGGGGCACAGGCAAACCGTTGCGGTAAGCCATCTCGCGCAGCCCGTCGTCGTAGAGCGACCGGGCAAGGGCGGCCACATGGCCAGCGACGGGCCTCTCGAACACCAGGCGGCGCGGGGCCGAGAGCTTGAAGTAGCTGGTGCCCATGGCGGCGTGGCACACGTCGAGCAGCAGGTCGAGAGCGGCGGGCGCAACGTCGGCCGTAGCCGGCGGCAGGCCGACCCTCTCCTCGAAGGGCTCCCCGTCCAGGTCGAACGCGAAAGCGGCCTCGCCCGAGGCCGTGCTCATCCAGCGGTCCACCAGGGTGAACGTGCCGCCTCTCTCCACAACCGGAGGCACTAGACGAGACGCTCCATGCATACGACGTCCAGCCAACGGCCGAACTTGCGCCCCACCTCACGCTCGATGCCGACGTGCTCGAAGCCGCAGGCGCTGTGCAGGGCCACGGACGCCTCGTTGTCGCCGGCTATGCGGGCGATGACGGCGTGGAAGCCGTGGGCCTGGGCCAGGTCGATCAGCTCGCCGAGCAGGGCCCTGCCGAGGCCCCGGCGCTGGAAGTCCTCGTGCACGTAGACGGAGTTCTCCACGGTGGTGCTGTAGGCGGGCCGGGGACGATAGGGCGACAGGGAGCCGAAGCCTGCCACCCCGCCATCTTGGACGGCCACGACGGCGGGGTAGGCACCGGCGTGCTGGGCCAGCCATTCCCGCTGCTCCTCGGCTGTGCGCGGCGTCATGTCGAAGGTGGCCGTGCTCGTCTGCACGGCCCGGTTGTAGATGGCCCGTATGCCTTCGGAGTGGGCGAGCGTGGCAGGGACGACCACGGGCCCGCCCGCTGGGCTGTCGCGGCCCTCCCCGGCCCCGGTCGTCGCGGCGTATGGGTGCCCCTGGCCGGGGCTAAAGCCCAGCTCCGGTGGCATGGTAGTCATGCAGCCAGGCTAGATGAGCACGGCCCGGTGCCGTCGCTGGGCGCAGCCTGCACGTTGCCGCTACTATGAAGCGGGCAATTCGGCTCCCGCTTGTGGGACCGCGCCCCCTTAGCTCAGTCGGCAGAGCACAGCCATGGTAAGGCTGGTGTCGTCGGTTCGATTCCGACAGGGGGCTCGCACTCGTCATGCAAACAGCAGGGCGGCGTAGCTCAGTTGGCAGAGCACTCGGCTCATAATCGAGTTGTCGTCGGTTCGAGTCCGACCGCCGCTACAAGGCACCAGGTGCCGATGGACACAGGGAGCGCCAGATGGCCAAAAACGAACGCCGGGTCAAGGTGACCCTTGCCTGCGACGTCTGCAAACGTCGCAACTACATCACCAGCAAGAACAAGCAGAACGACCGGGACCGGATCGAGATGCGCAAGTACTGCCGGTGGGACAGGCAGCACACGCTCCACAAGGAGACCCGGTAGGGCGCAGCCCGATGGCTCACGCCGGTGAGGGCGCTCTGAAACCCCTGGTGGACGCGGCCCGCAAGGGCGACGCGGCTTCGCTGGCCGAGCTGGTCAGGGTGACGTGGCCTTCCACGTACACCCTGGCCTACCGCCTGACCGGGGATGAGCAGGACGCCCTCGACGTCACCCAGGAGGCGTACCTGCGTGCCCTGCGGGCGCTCCCCCGCTTCCGTGGAGAGGCTCGCTTCACGACCTGGATGTACCGGGTCACCGCCAACTGTGCCAGCGACCACATGGCGCGGGTCCGCCGCGCCCGGCACGACCCCCTGGTCACGGGTGGCGATGGGCACCCCGACGTGGCGGACACCCGCCCCGAGCACGACCCGGAGGCATGTGCCTCGCTCACCGACGAGCGGGCGTTGCTCGCCGACGTCCTGCGCCGGTTGCCGTGGCGGCTGCGCCAGGCCGTCGTGCTGCGGGACGTCTACGACCTCCCCAACCGAGCTGTGGCCCGGGAGGCCGGCATCTCCGAGGCCGCCGCCAAGGTCCGCCTCCAGAGGGCACGCAAGCGCCTGAGGGAGGATCTCGCCAGGCGGGCGGCGGACACTGACCCGGCTTCCGCCGGACGGCGGGCGCTGCTGGTCAAGCGGGGCCGCCCGGGGGATGGAACCGCACGGGACGCCCGGAGGGTTGTGGCTGAGGATGACGATGCCGTGGCCAGCTGAGCCTTTCGAGTTCCTGGCGGCGCGGGCGCCCCGGAGGCACCTGCGGGCCCTCGTGAGCTGTGACTGCGTGGTGGACGAGCTCCCTCTTGTCGTCGACGGCTCGCGCCGGCCCACCCCGGCGATGGCGGAGCACCTGGCCTCGTGCCTGCGCTGCCAGGCCGAGCTGGCTGCCTACCGGCGCCTGCTGCGACTGCTCCGCTCCCTGCGCGAGGACCACGTCCCGGCGCCCGCTCAGGGCAGCGTCGAGGTCCCGCCTGCAGGTTGGACGGCTAATGCCTGGCCCCGGCACCGCTTGGCCACCGGGGTGGCTCTGGTAGGTGCAGGGGCGTTGCTGGCAGCCGCGCTGACCGCTCACCGCTCGCGGCTACAGCTCGGGCCGGCCTGAGGGCCACCCTGGCGGGTCGGTAGGGTGGGGGCCCGGCCCCCATCCGGGGCGGCCCTCCACTTCGGGGCCCGGGCCAGGGCGCTCCGACGGTCGTTGCCGATGAGCCCTAGGATGGGTGCCGGTGCTATCCTCTAGCGGGTTGGGGCTCCGACGCGGGGCTCCAGCCACCGGAGGGCAAGGCTCCCTAGGGCAGTAGCTCAATATGGCAGAGCACCGGTCTCCAAAACCGGCGGTTGGGGGTTCAAGTCCCTCCTGCCCTGCTCAGGCTTCGCGATGGGAAGGTCACTGACGTGAGTACGAACGAGGACAACTGGGCGCAGGAAGGGCTCCCCCGGAGCCAGGGCACCCTTGACGACGGCGCCGAACAGTCCGGCGTTGCGCTGCCGCAGCGCGAGCGCGTCGTGGCCTCGGCGCCGCACAGCAGGACCAATCCCAGGGTGTTCCTCGACGAGGTGATGCTCGAGCTCCGCAAGGTGATGAGGCCCAAGCGGGCCGAGCTCGTCAACTATTCGACGGTCGTGTTCTTCACCCTGGCCTTCGTCATGGCGCTTGTGTACGGGCTCGACTACGTGTACTCGCTCGGCGCGTCGCACCTGTTCAAATAGCCCAAGCCGCCGACGAGGGCCCGAGAAGCGAAGCGTGGAGACAGATATAGCCATGGCCGAAGACATCGACGAGCAACCGACAGACTCGACGGAGGCGGCCGTCCCCGAGGAGGGCCGGGCTCCGGCGCGCCGGCGGCGCAGCGCCAATGGCTGGGACGCACCCGAGGCCCGCCACGCGGGCACCGAGGCCGAGGGCGCCGTGGCAACCGTCACCGACGGCGACGAGGAAGTTCCCCGCTTCGAGAGCCCCTACGACAGACCGGGCAGCTGGTACGTGGTGCACACGTACGCCGGGTACGAGAACAAGGTCAAGTCCAACCTCGAGAGCCGCATCTCCTCCATGAACATGGAGGACCGCATATACGAGGTCGTCATCCCCATGGAGGACGTCGTCGAGCTCAAGAACGGCAAGCGCCAGGTCGTGTCCCGCAAGGTCTTCCCCGGCTACCTCATGGTCCGCATGGACATGGACGACGACTCCTGGTACGTGGTGCGCAACACCCCGGGCGTCACCGGTTTCGTCGGGCTGGGCGCCCGGCCGACACCGCTCTCGCGCCGTGAGGTGGAGGGCATCCTCGTCACCAAGCCCGAAGGCGGGGTGGCACCGAAGAAGAGCAAGCCGCGCCTCGAGTACGAGGTCGGCGAGTCGGTCCGGGTCAAGGAAGGGCCCTTCGCCGACTTCAGCGGCACGATCGCCGAGATCAACGAGGACCAGCTCAAGCTCAAGGTCCTGGTCAACATCTTCGGGCGGGAGACCCCTGTAGAGTTCGAGTTCGCCCAAGTAGCCAAGCTCTGACGCAAGTCAGGCCAGAGCCCCGGCCCGGGGACACCAAGAGGAGCATCCGATGGCCAAGCGCCAAGTCACAGCGATAGTCCGTATCCAGCTTCCCGCCGGCAAGGCGACGCCGGCCCCGCCGGTTGGTACCGCTCTCGGCCCGCACGGCATCCAGACCATGGAGTTCGTGAAGCAGTACAACGCGGCGACAGAGGACAAGGTGGGCCAGGTCATCCCTGTCGAGGTGACCATCTTCTCGGACCGCAGCTTCAGCTTCGTCCTGAAGACGCCGCCGACCGCCGTGCTGATCCGCCAGGAGCTCGGGATAGCCAGGGGCGCCAAGACCACCGGCAAAGAGGTCGCCGGGACGCTGAGCGACGACCAGCTGACAAGGATCGCGCAGATCAAGATGCCCGACCTCAACGCCTACGACATCGAGGCCGCCAAGGCCCAGGTGGCCGGGACCGCACGGTCCATGGGAGTCAAGGTAGGCTGAGGGCCACGGCTCCGACCGGAGGCGCGGCGGCGAGCCTGCCCGCACCGGTACGGGGCCAGTGTTGGAGCCGCCAATTGCCGTACGGGGACGACCTCGCCCCGTCCTGTGAACAGAGAGGGAGGCGTAATGCCGAAGAGAGGTAAGACGTACACAGAGGCCGCCAAGCGCCTCGGAAACGGCCGGCTGTACGGGCCCGTGGAGGCCATCGAACTGGTCAAGAGCATGGCCCGGGCCAAGTTCGACGAGTCGGTCGAGCTGGCGGTGAGGCTGGGCATCGACCCCCGCAAGGCAGACCAGGCCCTCCGGGGTACCGTGTCCCTGCCCGCCGGCACGGGCAAGAGCGTGCGGGTCGCCGTGTTCGCCGCGGGAGAGGCCGCCGACGCCGCACGCGCCGCCGGCGCCGACGTGGTCGGTTCCGACGACCTGGTTGCCCGTGTCGACGAGGGCTTCATGGACTTCGACGTTGCCATTGCCACCCCGGACCTGATGGCCCAGGTGGGCCGTCTCGGCCGCAAGCTCGGCCCTCGAGGCTTGATGCCCAACCCCAAGACGGGTACCGTCACGGCGGACGTGGGGCGGGCGGTCACCGACTTCAAGGGGGGGCGGGTCGAGTACCGCGCCGACGCCCGGAGCAGGGGCGTCGTGCAGGTGCCGATCGGCAAGGTGAGTTTCGGCCGCGAGCAGCTCATCGAAAACTTCCGCGCGGTGCTGGACGAGCTCCAGAGGGTGAAGCCGGCCTCGGCCAAGGGCCGCTACGTGAAGTCCGTGGCCATGTCCTCGACCATGGGCCCGGGCGTCGACGTGGACCCGGCCAGGCTGCGCATCGCCGACGAGGACCTGGCTCCCGCCCTGAGCTGACCCTGCTGCCGCCCGACCGCCGGTCGTCCGGGCAGCTGGTAGCATACCTCCGACATAACGCCGTAGACATCCGGTGCGCCGCGTCCAGCGGCGCCTAAGTGGGCAGTAGCGCAAGCGCCGCCCGACCCGACGAGGCGAGCAGGCACTCCTGGGTTGGTGTGCGCGCTCGCGTGCAATTGACCGAGATAGGAGTGGCTATGGACAACCCGAGGCCGGAGAAGGCAGCGGTCGTCGAAGAGGTGAGAGCCCGCTTCGCCGAGGCGGACGCCGTCATCGTGACCGAGTACCGGGGGCTCAAGGTCAAGGACCTGGCTGCCCTCAGGCGCAGCCTGGCCCCGTTGGGTGGCGAGTACCGCGTCTTCAAGAACACGCTCGTCCGTATTGCCGGCCAGACCGGTCCGCAAGGACTGGCCGACCTGCTGAGCGGCCCCACCGGACTGGCGTTCGTCCGTGGGGATGCAGCGGCGGTGACCAAGGCGCTGCGCGACTTCTCCCGGGTCAACCCGCTCCTGCTCATCAAAGGCGGGGTGCTGGGCAGTTCCGTCCTCAGCCCGGCGCAGACCACCGCCCTGGCGGACCTCCCATCTCGCGAGCAGCTGCTCGCCCGCCTCGCAGGCGGGTTCGCTGCCCCGATGCAGCAGATGGCAGGCCTCCTCGCCGCCCTGCCGCGCAACTTCGCCTACGGCCTCGCCGCCCTGCGCGACAAGCGCTCCGACGAGGCCGCTTGAGCCCGGCCCGGCGCCAACCCATCCAGTCCTTCCGTCCCTCTCAACAACACCCAGGAGCAAGAAAACCAAATGGCTAGCACCCTCTCCCAGGAAGACATCCTCGAAGCCATCTCGGGCATGACCGTGCTCGAGCTGTCCGAGCTGCTGAAGGCGTTCGAGGAGCGCTTCGGCGTCACCGCTGCCGCCCCCGTGGCTGTGGCCGGCGTTGCCGGTCCCGCCGCCGGCGGCGAGGCCGCCCCGGCGGTCGAGGAGCAGGACGAGTTCGACGTCGTGCTCACCGGTGCCGGCGACAAGAAGATCCAGGTCATCAAGGAGGTCAGGGCACTGACCAACCTCGGCCTCAAGGAGGCCAAGGACCTGGTCGACGGCGCACCCAAGACCGTCCTCGAGAAGGTCAGCAAGGAGGACGCGGAGAAGGCGCGCGCCCAGCTGGTCGAGGCCGGGGCCACCGTCGAGCTCAAGTAACACACCGCGGCGCGCCCGGCGCGCACGGTGGCGCTTCGGCGCAGTACCCGCTCGTTCCCGCTCCACCCCGCCTACCCAAAGGCGCAGGTGGGGCGGGGTGCGAGCCCGGCAGGGCCTCCTCGGGGCCACAATTGCTTGACCACTCGGGCACGCTCGCTTACCCTGTCAATAGGAGTGCGAGAGATGCGTGCGCCTTGCGCTTGCCGCGTCCACGCCGCCCGTTGTATAGTGGTCAGTTGCCGTGCCCTCTCTGTCCGCGTCCTTGCTGTTTAGGACCGTGGTTTGGCGCGCGCCTGTGGCCACCGCATCTTCCAAGGAGTAGTCCTTGCCCTCTCGCCCCGCTACCCGGGAGCGGTTCTCCTTCGCCAACCTCGACGAAGTATTGCCGCTGCCGGACCTGATCTCAGTACAACGCGACTCTTTCCAGTGGTTCCTGGACAAGGGCTTGGCCGAAGCCTTCCGAGACATCAGCCCGATCGAGGACTTCTCCGGTTCGCTCAAGCTGATCCTCGAGTTCGACCCGTCCGACCAGGACCTGCGCCCGCCCCCGAAGTTCTCGGTGGAGGAGTGCAAGGAAAAGGACATGACCTACGCCGCACCGATCTTCGTGCGCGCGCAGTTCCAGAACGCCAACACGGGTGAGATCAAGGAGCAGACCGTCTTCATGGGGGACTTCCCGGTGATGACGGACAGGGGCACCTTCATCATCAACGGCACCGAGCGCGTCGTCGTGTCACAGTTGGTCCGCTCGCCCGGCGTGATCTTCCAGCCGGGCCGGGACGTCAAGACGATCGTCACCGGCACGGTCCACCCCTACCGCGGTGAGTGGATCGAGTTCGACGTGGAGGCCAAGCCCGGCAAGGACATAAGCGCCGGCTCACGGGTGGCACGGAAGCGCCGTCTGTCCCTCTTCACCCTGCTCCGGGCGCTCGGGTACGCCGACGAGGCCTTCTTGGACCGCTTCGTCCGGCACTTCCAGTTCCTCGAGCCACAGTGGGAGCGCGAGCGCGAGCTGGCTGCGTCCCAGGAGGACGCCCTCCTCGAGATCTACAAGCGCGCCCGCCCCGGCGAGCCCCCCTCGGTCGAGTCGGCGCGCGCCTACTTCGAGAACGCGTTCTTCAACCCCAAGCGCTACGACCTCACCCGCGTCGGCCGTTACAAGCTCGACCGCAAGCTCGGCCCGGAGATCCAGAAGATCGAGCAGCTGTTCGGGGTCGAGATCGACCGGCCGGCCCCGGGCCAGACGGTGCTCTCCAAGAGCGAGGTCCTCGCCGCCAGCACCTACCTGCTCCACCTGGCCCAGGGCGAAGCCGGCTACCGCCTCGACGACCAGGACCACTTCGCCAACCGGCGTGTCCGTTCGGTCGGCGAGCTGATCCAGAACCAGGTCCGCGTCGGCTTGTCGCGCATGGAGCGGGTCGTCCGCGAGCGCATGACGACCCAGGACGTCGAGGCGATCACGCCTCAGACGCTCATCAACATCAGGCCTGTCGTCGCTGCCATCAAGGAGTTCTTCGGCACCAGCCAGCTCTCGCAGTTCATGGACCAGACCAACCCGCTGTCCGGACTGACCCACAAGCGCCGGCTGTCGGCCATGGGCCCGGGCGGCCTCTCCCGGGAGCGGGCCGGCTTCGAGGTCCGTGACGTGCACTCGTCGCACTACGGGCGGATGTGCCCGATCGAGACACCCGAGGGCCCCAACATCGGCCTCATCGGCCACCTCGCCACCTATGGGCGGATCAACGAGTACGGCTTCATCGAGACCCCGTACCGCCGGGTCGTGGACGGGCGGGTAACGGACGAGATCGTCTACCTCGCCGCCGACGAGGAGGAGGAGTACGTCATCGCCCAGGCCAACGCCAAGTTGACCGGGGACGGCACCCTCATGGACCAGCGTGTCCTGGTGAGGCGGGCGCCCCAGGGGCCCGGAGTGCGGGTCGGTGCCGGCGGGACCACCTACGGCACGACGAGCGAAGTGGACTTCGTGCCTCCTTCCGAGGTGGACCTGATGGACGTCTCGCCCAAGCAGATCATCTCGATATCGACGGCCCTGATCCCCTTCATCGAGCACGACGACGCCAACCGCGCGCTCATGGGCGCCAACATGCAGAAGCAGGCCGTGCCCCTGGTGCACCCCGAGGCCCCCTTCGTCGGGACCGGAGTGGAGGGCCGCGCCGCCCGCGACACCGGTGACGTGGTCCTGGCCGAAGGCGACGGCCTGGTGGCCGAGGTCTCCGGCGAGCATGTCGTCGTCGAGTACAAGCCGGGCCAGTCCGATCGCTCGGGCCGGCCGCTCGGGCGCAAGGTGTACCCGGTCTACAAGTTCCGCCGGTCCAACCAGAACACGTGCTTCAACCAGCGCATCACGGTCGAGGAGGGCCAGGTGGTGTCAGCCGGTGACGTGATGGCGGACGGGCCGTCGACTCAGAACGGCGAGCTCGGGTTGGGCAAGAACCTGCTCGTGGCCTTCATGCCCTGGGAGGGCTACAACTACGAGGACGCCATAATCCTGTCCGAGCGCCTGGTGCGTGACGACGTGCTCTCGTCGATCCACATCGAGGAGCACGAGGTCGACGCCCGGGACACCAAGCTCGGCGCCGAGGAGATCACCCGGGACATCCCCAACCTGTCCGAAGAGATCCTGAAGGACCTCGACGAGCGCGGCATCATCCGCATCGGTGCCGAGGTCGGCGCCGGAGACGTCCTGGTGGGCAAGGTGACCCCCAAGGGCGAGACCGAGCTGACCCCCGAGGAGCGCCTGCTCAGAGCCATCTTCGGTGAGAAGGCGCGTGAGGTGCGCGACACCTCGCTCAAGGTCCCCCACGGCGAGTCCGGCAAGGTCATCGACGTGAGGGTGTTCTCCCGGGAGGACGCGCACGAGCTCCCGCCGGGTGTCAACCAGTTGGTCAGGGTCTATGTAGCTCAAAAGCGAAAGATCACTGAGGGCGACAAGCTCGCCGGTCGGCACGGCAACAAGGGAGTCATCTCCCGCATCCTGCCTGTCGAGGACATGCCGCACCTCGCGGACGGTACCCCCGTCGACATCATCCTCAACCCTCTGGGCGTGCCGTCGCGGATGAACGTCGGCCAGGTTCTCGAGAGCCATCTGGGCTGGGCGGCCCGCTGGGGCTGGGAGGTCGGCGCTTCGTCGACGCCAGCAAGTGAGCCGCGCGAGCGCAAGACCAGCCCCGTAGCGCAGCCTGCCTGCCTGCTCGCCACCCCCAGCTTCGACGGGGCGCACTGGGACGAGGAGGAGCAGGCCGGCAGGCATCCGACAATCAGGCAGATCTTCGAAAACCTGCACCCCGAGGCTCCTGGCACCGAGTACGGCGACCACGGCCGCCTTATCGGGCGCGACGGCAAGACCGTCCTCTACAACGGTCGCACCGGTGAGCCGTACGACAACCCGGTGTCGGTCGGCTACCTGTACATCCTGAAGCTGGCCCACCTCGTCGACGACAAGATCCACGCCCGCTCGACGGGCCCCTACTCCATGATCACCCAGCAGCCACTCGGCGGTAAGGCACAGTTCGGTGGTCAGCGTTTCGGCGAGATGGAGGTCTGGGCCCTGGAGGCGTACGGCGCCGCCTACGCCCTGCAGGAGCTGCTGACCATCAAGTCCGACGATGTCCTCGGCCGGGTCAAGGTCTACGAGGCGATCGTCAAGGGGGACAACATCCCCGAACCAGGCATCCCCGAGAGCTTCAAGGTTCTCATCAAGGAGATGCAGAGCCTGTGCCTCAACGTGGAGGTCCTGTCCACCACCGGGGAGCAGATCGAGATGCGCGAGCTCGACGAGGACGTGTTCCGCACGGCCGAGGAGCTTGGCATCGACATCAGCCGGCCCGAGCGGGGGTCGGACGAAGAGGACGCACGGCGCGCGAGCGAGAGGAGCTTCTAGGCGATGTTGGACGTCAACAATTTCGAGCAGCTGAGGATCGGTCTCGCCACCGCCGACGACATCCGTACCTGGTCCAACGGCGAGGTCAAGAAGCCGGAGACCATCAACTACCGGACCCTGCGCCCCGAAAAGGACGGGCTCTTCTGCGAAAAGATCTTCGGCCCGACCAAGGACTGGGAGTGCTACTGCGGCAAGTACAAGCGGGTGCGCTTCAAGGGGATCATCTGCGAGCGCTGCGGCGTCGAGGTGACCCGCTCCAAGGTGCGCCGGGAGCGCATGGGCCATATCGAGCTGGCTGCACCCGTCGTGCACATCTGGTACCTGCGCGGCACCCGCTCCTGGCTCGCCTACCTGCTCATGGGCACCGAGGCACGTGAAGAGCTCAAGGCAAAGCAGCTCGAGAAGGTCATCTACTTCGCTGCCAACCTCGTCACCTGGGTCGACGAGGAGCGTCGTCACAACGACCTGCCCAACCTCGAGGTCGAGCTCAACGAGGAGCTGGCGGACATCGTGCGGACCCGCGACCTCGACATCGACCGTCGCTACAAGGAGCTGGAGGACGAGCTGGCCAAGCTCGAGGCCGACGGAGCCAAGGACTCCGAGCTGAAGGCCCGCCAGCGCCAGGTCGACAAGGAGGTCGCCTCCATCCGTGATCGGGCCGAGGCGGAGGCCGATCTGGTCAAGCGGGCCTTCGACGAGTTCCGCGACCTGCACGGCCGCAAGATCATCGAGGACGAGATGCTGTGGCGGGAGCTGCGCGACCGCTTCGGCGACTACTTCCGCGGCGGCATGGGCGCCGAGGCCATCGCACAGCTGATCGAGGAGCTGGATCTCGACGAGGAGGAGCAAAAGCTCCGCGACGTCATCGACCCCGACGATGGCCGTAGGCACCTGTCGGTGCAGCGCAAGCAGAAGGCCATCAAGCGGCTCAAGATCGTCTCGGCCTTCAACCGCCGCGACGAGAACGGCCGCCGCGTCAACAACCCCCGGGCCATGATCCTGGACGTCGTCCCGGTCATACCCCCCGAGCTGCGGCCGATGGTCCAGCTCGACGGTGGTCGCTTCGCGACGAGCGACCTCAACGACCTCTACCGCAGGGTCATCAACCGCAACAACCGCCTGAAGCGCCTGCTCGACCTCGGTGCGCCCGAGATCATCGTCAACAACGAGAAGCGGATGCTGCAGGAGGCCGTCGACGCCCTCTTCGACAACGGACGCCGCGGGCGGCCTGTGACCGGGCCCGGCAACCGTCCCCTGAAGAGCCTCTCCGACATGCTCAAGGGCAAGCAGGGCCGGTTCCGCCAGAACCTGCTCGGCAAGCGCGTCGACTACTCGGGCCGCTCGGTCATCGTGGTCGGCCCGACGCTGCGCCTGCACCAGTGCGGCCTGCCCAAGCAGATGGCGCTCGAGCTGTTCAAGCCCTTCGTGATGAAGCGGCTCGTCGACCTCGAGCTGGCCCAGAACATCAAGTCGGCCAAGCGCATGGTCGAGCGCAGGCGGGCGCAGGTGTGGGACGTGCTCGAAGAGGTCATCAAGGAGCACCCGGTGTTCCTCAACCGGGCGCCGACGCTGCACCGCCTGGGCATCCAGGCGTTCGAGCCGGTCCTGGTCGAAGGCAAGGCCATCCAGATCCACCCCCTGGTGTGCACGGCCTTCAACGCCGACTTCGACGGCGACCAGATGGCCGTCCACCTGCCGCTTTCTGCCGAGGCACAGGCAGAGGCCCGCATCTTGATGCTCTCGGCTAACAACATCCTGTCCCCGGCCACGGGTCGCCCGATCGTGACCCCCACCCAGGACATGGTCTTCGGTGCCTACTACCTGACGCTGGACAAGGACGGTATGGAGGGCGAGGGGCGCGTCTTCCGCCACCTCCACGAGGTCCGCCATGCCCTGGACGTTGGCGCCGTGGACCTTCATGCCCGCGTGACCTGGCGCCGGCCGCTCGGACCGGGCGCCGACCTCGAGGGTGCCGCCGAAGAGGCCACAGCCGCTGGCGACGGGGTTGCCGAGACCGGAGAGGCCCCCTCGTACGAGGTGATCGAGACCACTCCCGGAAGGATCATCTTCAACACGGCGCTCCCCGACGACTTCCCGTTCGTGAACGAGCGGGTGGGCAAGCGGGCCCATACCAACCTCGGCATCATCGTCGAGAAGCTGGCGTCCGACTACAACCGGGCCGTCGTCGCCGACAGCCTGGACAAGATAAAGGAGCTGTGCTACCGCTACGCCACCCAGTCCGGGCTGACCATCTCGATCGCCGACGTGCGGGTGCCCGACAAGAAGCGGGAGATCATCGAGCGTCACGAGAGGGACGCCGAGAAGGCCGAGAGCCAGTTCAAGCGGGGCATCATCACCGACGACGAGCGCCGCCAGAAGGAGATCGAGATCTGGACCACGGCCAACTCGGAGGTCGGCAAGGCCATGGAGGAGAGCCTCCGCCAGATCGCCTTCAACCCTCTCGACATGATGGTCGACTCGGGAGCGCGCGGCAACCCCCAGCAGGTGCGCCAGATCGCCGGCATGAAGGGCCTGGTGTCCAACCCCCGAGGCGAGATGATCCCGCGCCCGATCGTGTCCTCCTTCCGTGAGGGCCTGTCGGTGCTGGAGTACTTCATCTCGACCCACGGAGCCCGCAAGGGCCTCGCAGACACCGCCCTGCGGACCGCCGACTCCGGCTACCTGACCCGGCGCCTCGTCGACGTGGCCCAGGAGCTGATCGTGCGGGAGCTCGACTGCGGCAGCACGCGCGGCATCTGGGTGCGCAACGTCCAGCGCGACGACGAAAAGGCGCGCTACTACCTCGAGACCCGTATCGACGGCCGGGTCCTCGCGCGTGACGTCACCCTCTCCGACGGCCGGGAGCTGCCGGCCGGGACGGAGATCGAGAGCACCCTAATGGTGGCGCTGCGCGACGACCCGGACGTCAACGAGATCATGGTGCGCTCCGTTCTCACCTGCGAGGCCACCCACGGCATCTGTGCCAGCTGCTATGGGCGCTCGCTGGCGGCCGACCAGCGCATCGAGCTCGGCGAGGCCGTCGGGGTCATAGCCGCTCAGTCGATCGGCGAGCCCGGCACGCAGCTGACGATGCGTACCTTCCATACGGGCGGCATCGCGGGTGAGGACATCACCCACGGCCTGCCCCGCGTGGTCGAGCTCTTCGAGGCACGCACTCCCAAGGGCGCCGCCGTCCTGGCCCGGACCTCCGGTGTGGTGCGCATAGTCGAGGAGGACAACAGCCGCCGTATAGCCATCGTCGGCGACGACGGGAGCGAGGACGCCTACACCGTCGCGTTGCGCTCCAAGCTGGCCGACGGCATCAGGGACGGGGCCGAGGTGACAGCCGGTGACGCCATCGTCGAAGGCCCGAGGGACCCCAAACAACTGCTGGAGATCAAGGGCATCCGCGAGACCCAGCAGTACCTGGTCGAGGAGGTCCAACAGGTCTACCGGGACCAGGGCGTTTCCATCCACGACAAGCACATCGAGCTCATCGTCCGCCAGATGCTGCGCCGGGTGCTGGTCGCCGAGCAGGGCGAGTCCCCGTTCCTGCCGGGCGAGCGGGTAGACGCCCGGTTCTTCGCCGAGGTCAACCGTGAGCTGGTACAACAGGGCAAGCGCCCGGCCGAGGGCCGGCCCGAGCTCATGGGCATCACCAAGGCTTCCCTGGCCACCGACAGCTGGCTGTCGGCTGCGTCGTTCCAGGAGACGACCCGGGTGCTGACCGAGGCGGCCATCGAGGGCAAGTCCGACCATCTGTTCGGGCTCAAGGAGAACATCATCATCGGCAAGCTGATCCCGGCCGGCACGGGTATGCCCCGGTACCGCGACGTGGTTGTCGATGCGCCCGAGGTGCAGCGCATGACCTTTTGGACCTCGGACGAGGAGCCCGGGACCGAGGATCTGGCCGCGTGGCTGGCCAGCATCGGCAGCAGCACGGGGACGGACGGTTCGACGACGTTCGACCCGGGCAGCTACGACCAGGACGGCTTCGGCTTCTCGGGCGGTTTTGACGGCGCGACCGACGAGAGCATCGGTACCGGGGAGGACGGCGCCGGCAACTGACGCACGCAGCGGCGACCGCCGCTGGCACAGGTAGACGGGCACGGCCCGCCTCTGCACCCCGCTCCGAGGGGCGCAAGAGGCGGGCCGTGGCGCGTCCTGGGTGGCGTCGCCAAGCCAGCGTGGCCTCACCACATCCGGCCCTTAACCTAACCTTCAGCCCTCCTTAACTGTCGTTTGACAAGTGATCCTTATGGTCAGGGGACGTGAACCAGTCAAGTTGCAGGTGCGTGCCATGACCCTGGCACCCGAAGAGGGCGAGGCGCCTCCCCGGGGCGTCGTGCCGACATGGGAGTACGGGCCGGCGACCGATGGAGATGCAGGGCCGGTCCCGCAGGCACCGCGGCGGTGGCGTCGCCGCCGTTTGCGCACCGGTGGCGCAGTCCTCGGTGCCGTCGTCCTGGCAGCCGGGGGTGCTACCTACTACCTGACCACACGGTCGTCAGGCGGTTCCGGCTTCCGCACTGCCACTGTCACAGTCGGCAGTATCCGCCAGACCTCTTCCACCACCGGGACCATCGCTCCGGCGACCGAGGCGGATGTCAACTTTGCCGTCGCCGGGACGGTGTCGACCGTAGGGGTGAAGTCCGGGGCGAAAGTGGGCACCGGGCAGGTACTTGCCACTTTGACGAGCAACCAGTTGCGGGCCCAGCTCCTGCAGGCCCGGTCCACCCTCGCCAACGCGGAGGTCAAGCTGGCTACCGACCAGGCGGCCCAGTCAGTGACCTCGGCCAACGACACGGTGACCAACGCGCAGTCGTCACTGAGCCAGGACCAGTCCAACATCTCCTACACAAGGAGCTCCAACTCGCTGGCGCTCGGGCAGGCCAACCAGAGCGTCTCCCAGGCCAAGTCGCAGCTGGCGTCGGACACGGCATCGCTCGGCCAGGCAGTGTCGGACGCCAAGTCGCAGCTGGCGTCGGACACGGCATCGCTCGGCCAGGCAGTGTCGGACGCCAAGTCGCAGCTGGCGTCGGACACGGCATCGCTCGGCCAGGCGCTGTCGGACGCCAAGTCGCAGCTGGCGTCGGACAGGACGAGTGGCGCTGCCCAGGTCCTCGCCGCCCAACAGCAGATGAAGACGGACCGTACGACAACGGCGCAGAGCGTTGCCCAGGCCAAGGGCCAGCTGGCCACGGACCAGGCCAGCCTGGCCGGTGACCGTACGACGATGTCCGTCGACCAGGCCACCCTGGTTGCGGCGCAGCAGAAGGAGGCCATCGACTGCCAGGGCACCGGGGCCGTCGGTGCAGTCATGGCCACAGGCAGCGCCGGCTCGGGCGGTGCCTCGTCGGCTACCGGCGCCTCCTCCGGCACGGGCCTGTGTGCCACGGACCAGAGCCAGGTCACCTCAGATCAGTCGCGGGTCACCTCCGACCAGCAAGCCGTCACCGCCGCGCAGCAGGGGGTGACCAAGGACCAGCAGGCCATCTCCACCGCCGAGTTGAGCGAGTCGACGACTCTCTCCAAGGACCAGCAGGCCATCTCGAGCGCGCAGCTCAGCGTCTCGGCCACCCTGTCCAAGGACCAGCAGGCCATCGGGACGGCCCAGCGCAACCTGACCAGCACACTCGAAAAGGACCAGCAGGCGATCGGGACGGCGCAGAGCAACCTTTCCAGCGCACTCGGCAAGGACCGCCAGGCGGTGGCGACGGCGCAGAGCAACCTGGTCAGCACCGTGCAGAAGGACAACCAGGCGGTCGCCACGGCGCAGGAGAACGTCGCCAGCACGGGGCAGAAGAACCAGCAATCTCTTTCCCAGGCACAGTCCGCCCTGGCTACGGCCCGCCAGCAGCTCGGCCAGGACCAGACCAGCGCGTCGGTTGCGGCTGCCAGCCAGCCCAGCACCCTGCAGGCCGACCAGGCCGCCATCGTGGCCGCAAAGGTGACGGTCGCGCAGGACCAGCAGAGCCTTTCGGAGGCCACTCTGCGGTCCCCGATTGCCGGGACGGTCGTCAGCCTGGCCGTGTCCCCCGGCCAGAGCGTGTCCTCTGGTACGACAACCGTGAACGGCTCGGTGGTCGCTGCCCCGGCCACCTCCTCCGGAACGGCCACCTCCTCCGGAACGGCCACCTCCTCCGGAACGGCCACCTCCTCCGGAACGGGCTCGTCCTCGGGCAGCTCGTCCTCGGGCAGCTCGTCCTCGGGCAGCTCGTCCTCGGGCAGCTCGTCCTCGGGCAGCTCGTCCTCGGGCAGCTCGTCCTCCAGTAGCTCCTCTTCTGCCGAAGTCGTGATCGAGCCCGCCGGCCACTACATCGTGAACGCCGAGGTCACGACCAGTCAGATCGGCGAGGTCCAGGACGGCGAGCAGGCGGTGATAACGCCGTCTGGCGCCACTACGAGCGCTTACGGTGTCGTCACCGCCTTCGATACCCAGGGCACGACCTCGAGCGGTGTCACCAGCTTCCCGGTGACGATCTCGGTGACCGGCTCGCCGGGCGGCTTGTACGCAGGCGACAGCGCCACCGTCGAACTGGTGGTGAAGCAGGTGAGCAATGTCCTGGTCGTGCCGACCAGTGCCGTCCACACGCTCGGCAGCACGTCCTACGTCGAAGTGCTCGAGAACGGCAAGGAGCAGCGGCGGGTCGTGACGGTGGGCGCCAGCGGGTCGGCCGAGACGCAGGTCACCAGCGGGCTCACCTCGGGCCAGCAGGTCGTGCTGGCTTCGCTCAGCGCATCTACGGCGTCCGCTGGCAGCGGCAGCACCTCGGGCCGTTTCGGTGGCCTCGGCGGTGGTCTCGGCGGGGGCCTCGGGGGCGGCGGCGGCTTCGCCCGCTTCAGCCGTGCTGGAGCCGGCGGGTGAGCACGGACGGGCTCGTTCCACCGGCCACCGGCCAGGAGCCGCCGTTGCCTGCCGGCGGCACCCTCATCGCCGGCGGCCGGCGCCAGCAGGCCCTGGTCAGCTTCGACAACATTTGGAAGACCTACCCGACCGGGGCCGAGCCGGTCCACGCGCTCAGGGGTGTCTCGGTCGCTGTCATGCCAGGCGAGTACATATCCATCGTCGGGCCGTCCGGCTCGGGCAAGTCCACTTTCATGCACATCCTGGGCTGTCTGGACACACCGACATCGGGCCGCTACCTACTGGCCGGGACCGATGTCAGCCGCATGGACGAGGTCAACCTGGCCGAGGTGCGCAACCGCCGTATCGGGTTCGTGTTCCAGCAGTTCCACCTGCTACCTCGCCTCAGCGCGTGGAGGAACGTCGAGCTTCCGCTGATATACGCCGGGGTGCCCCGTCACGAGCGCAAGGCCCGCGCCCTGGCCGCACTGGAGCAGGTGGGCTTGTCAAACCGGCTGGAACACCGTCCAAACCAGCTGTCTGGGGGCCAACAGCAACGGGTGGCGGTGGCGCGGGCACTGGTCACCGAGCCGGACCTGCTGCTGGCCGACGAGCCGACGGGCAACCTGGACTCGCGTTCGAGTGCCGACGTGCTGGCCATGCTGGACGGCCTGCACCGGGCCGGCCGGACCATCGTGCTCATCACCCACGAGAACGACGTGGCTCAGGCGGCCGAGCGGGTCATGCGCTTTCGCGACGGGCGGTTCATAGATGACGGCGAGGTGGCGGCATGACCTGGTGGGAAACGCTGCGCTCGGGTTTCGACGCCATTGTCGGCCACAGGCTGCGGTCGGGCCTCACGGTCCTCGGGATCCTCATCGGCATCGCAGCGGTGATCCTCACCGTGGGGTTGGGCGAGGGGGCAACGGCCCAGGTCAACTCCGCCATCACCTCGCTCGGCACCAACCTGCTCATCGTCAGCCCGGGCAGCACCTCCACCGGCCTCGTCAGGGGCGGCTTCGGGAGCGCGTCGACACTCACCTATGCCAACGCACAGGCGCTGGGCAACAAACGTGACTGCCCCGATGTGAAGGCGGTGGCCCCGCAGGTCCAGACGGCGGCCAACCTGGTGGCGGGAAGCACCAACTGGACAACCCAGGTGATCGGCAGCACGACCAACTGGCTGCAGGTGCGAGGGCGTTCCATGGCGCTCGGGTCGTTCTTCACCGCAACAGACGTCAAGACGGACGCCAATGTTGTCGTCCTCGGATCCACGACAGCCCAGGAGCTGGGCCTGTTCAACCCCGTGGGCCAGACCATCGACATCGGCAGCGTGCCCTTCACGGTGACCGGGGTGCTCAACACTGCAGGCAGTTCGTCCTCGTCCACCAACGAGGACGACATGGCAGTGGTGCCGGTCACCACGGCGCAGGAGGACCTGACGGGTACCCCGACGGTGGACAACATCTACCTCGAGGCCACGTCGGGCTCCACCATGGGTGCGGCCTACACCGAGGCGACCGACGAGCTCCTCGCCCTGCACGACATAACCGACCCGGCCAATGCCGACTTCACCATCACCAGCCAGACATCGCTGGTGCAGACGGCGAGCTCGGTCAACAGCGCGCTGACGTTCCTGCTGGCCGGCATAGCTGCCATCTCGCTGCTGGTCGGGGGCATCGGGGTCATGAACATCATGCTCGTCTCGGTGACCGAGCGCGTACGTGAGATCGGGCTGCGCAAGGCGTTGGGAGCTACGCCCGCCATGGTCCGGCGTCAGTTCCTCGTCGAGGCGTCGGCACTCGGCCTCACGGGGGGCATAGCCGGTGCCGCCCTCGGTATAGCGGCTGCAGCGATCGTGCCCCACTTCATATCCAACCAGATCGACATCTCCGTGCCTGCCGCGCTCGGTTCGGTTGCGGTTGCGATGGTGATCGGCGTCGTGTTCGGTGTCTACCCGGCATCGCGTGCCGCCCGCCTGGCACCCATAGAAGCGTTGCGGAGCGAGTAGTGCTCCACCGACCATCCCCAGGAGGAAGCAAATGACGAATGCGCTCGCCCGGCGACGTGGCCGGGCCTGGCGCCGGACAGGCCCCGGGCCCCAGGCCGCTGGTGCGGCCGTGCTGGTCCTGTCGGCAGCTGTGCTGAGCGCCTGCGGAGGTGCAGGCGGCAGCGGACAAGTGGCCGTAAAGTCGCAGGCGACAACGACGGGGGCGGTCACAAGCGGGTCGACAACCGGCGGGTCGACAACCACCACGAGTGCCGCCACGGCGTGGGCTTCCGGCCGGCCTGGTGGCGGCGCTCGCGCGACCTTTGCCGGGCCAGCGGCTTCGGGCACCATCGCCAGCATCTCGGGCAACAGCCTGGAAGTGCAGAACACCCAGTCGGGACAGACGACGGTCGAGGTCACTGCCAAGACCCGGATATCCGCCACCGCTGACGTGACTCTGTCAGCGGTCAAGCCCGGTGAGTGCGTGACGGCCAGCGGGACCAGGAGCGCCGGCAGCGGCGGCAGCGGGCTGGCCGCCACTTCGGTGGTTCTTGTCTCCGGCACGGGCGGCTCGTGCACCGCCTTCGGCCAGGGTGGGGGCCGTTACGGCTCCGAGCGGTCCGGGCGCGCCGGCACCTTCACCCGCCCGACGGGCAGTCGGGGCTCCTTGCCGGCCCGGCTGGCGGACGTGCGCACGGTGACAGGCACCGTGAAGTCCGTGTCCGGAACCACCATCGAGGTGAGCGGCTTCCTGAGGAGCTTCCACCTCAGCTCTGGTGCGGCGACGTCCAAGTCCACCACCGCCACGTCCACCACCGCCACGTCCACCACCGCCACGTCCACCACAAGGCCGGCGGCCACGACGATCGCCGTCGTGGTGGGTGGCACGACCAGGTACCAGAGAGTGGGCACGGCGACGGTCGCCTCCTTGAAGGTGGGGGAGTGCGCTACCGCGTTCGGTAGCGCCAACGCGATCGGTGCTGTCACCGCCACCCGGCTCAGTGTGGCCCCGCCCACGGGAGGCAGCTGTGACACCGGGCTCGGGGTGGGAGGCGGTGCCGGCTTCTTCGGCGGCCGCTTGCCTGCAGCGGGTGCCGGTAGCCAGGCGCTCGGCGCCCCTGCGGGTACCGGCAGTGCCCTGGTCAACACGGGAGCGGCATCGTGAGCGCCCATCGGGCCCGACATCTGCGGGCGCAGGTCTCTGCCGGCCTGCTCGCTCTGGGCGCCGGGTTGGTACTGGTGCCGGCACTGGCCGGGGCCCCGGCGGCCGTCGCCGCAGGTGCCGGCGGCGCGGCAGGCACCGGCGGGGCCGCTTGCACCGGGCAATTGGCCGGGTTGACCGTGTACAGCGGTAACTCCCAGATCGCCAAGGTCGGTGAGCCTCTCGCCGACCCGCTGCAGGTGCAGGCCCTCGACACCGGGGGCTGCCCGGTCGCCAACGTGGAGGTCGAGTTCGTCGTGCCGGGCACCGGGGCCGGGGCAACCTTCTCAGGTGGCCTGTCGGCTGTCAGCGTCGCCACGGCGACCAACGGGTTGGCCACTGCGCCGGCGCTCACGGCCGACGGAGAGGCGGGCTCGTACTCGGTCGTCGCCAGCGGGCAGGGCTTCACCGCAACCTTCACGCTCACGAACTCGACCGCCGGCGTGGCCAGCACGGTTGTCGTGCAGGGCGGCTCGGGCCAGTCGGCCACTGTGGGCACGAGCTTCTCCCAGCCGCTGTCGGTGTCCGTAGCCGACTCGTTCGGTGACCCCATCAGCGGGGCCGGTGTCGTCTTCCAGATCGTGGCTGACAACGGCGCGACGGCCAACTTCGCCGGTGGCGGCACCTCGGCGAGCGTGCAGAGCACCTACAGCGGTACGGCTACGACGCCCCAGCTCATTGCCGGGACGGCGTCGGGCACCTTCACGGTCACGGCCATTGTCGGGGGCGCCACGTCCGCCACCTTCACCCTGACCGACGTGGCCGGTCCCCCCGACGCGCTGGCTGCCGGCGTGGGCACCTCCCAGGCGGCGGTGGCAGGGACGGCGTTCGCCGTACCCTTGGCGGTGACGGTGACCGACGCGGATGGCAACCCGGTCGCCGGGGCGGAGGTGACCTTCTCGGCCCCGGGGTACGGTGCCACCGGGGTTTTCGCCCCGGGTGGGCACAGCGTCGTGGTGACGACAGACACCAAGGGCACGGCAACAGCCCCGGTCTTCGTGGCCGGGACCCGTGCCGGCGGTTACGTGGTCACCGCGAGCGTTGCCGGGGTATCTCCTCCCGCCACCTTCGCCCTGGTGGACACGCCTCGCACCGGAGCCGCTGCCGGCGGCCCGCCGGGGCCCTACAGGCTGGTCACCAGGGGCGGCAGGGTCATGGCATCAGGCTCCACATCGGTGTACCAGGCCAGGACGGGCCTGTCCGGGGTCGTCGGCATGGCGGCCACGCCAGGGGACGCCGGCTACTGGCTGGTGACGGCCAAGGGACGGGTGTCAGCCTACGGGGAGGCCCGCTACTACGGCTCGGCAGCCGGCCTGCACCTGGCCACGCCCATCGTCGGCATCGCCTCGACCCCCGACGGCAAGGGCTACTGGCTGGCGGCGTCGGGGGGTGGTGTCTTCGCCTACGGGGACGCCCGCTACTACGGCTCGACAGCCGGCCTGCACCTGGCCACGCCCATCGTCGGCATCGCCTCGACCCCCGACGGCAAGGGCTACTGGCTGGCGGCGTCGGGGGGTGGTGTCTTCGCCTACGGGGACGCCCGCTATCACGGGCGCATGACCGACCCCGGGCGGGCAGGCAAGGTGGTGGGTGTCGTGGTCACCACGGATGGCCAGGGCTACTGGCTGGCCACCTCCAAAGGAGCGGTCTTCGCCTACGGGGACGCCGTCTTCTACGGTTCGGCTGCGGGCCTGTCGCCCGGGCCGGTGACAGCCATCGTGCGCACCGCTGACGGCGACGGCTACTGGCTCGTGAGCGCCAATGGCACCTGTGCCGGTTTCGGCGACGCCGGTGGCCAGGGCACGCCTACCGTCGGCACCGCTTCTCCGGTCGTGGCCGGGGCTGCGTAGGGGTACTGACCTGCGGGAGCCGAGCCGGGCCACCCCACCCAGCTCGGTCACGCCGGCCTGCAACGCCGGGCAGCCTGCTGTTGCGGGGCGGCGCTCTCCTGGTACCTCGCTCACTCGAGGCGGGCGGCCCGATCCTGCGCCACCACGCAGAGGCGGGCCGCCTCGAAGATGTGCGCCTGGGTCATCGACGTCTCGGTCCGGTCGAGGCAATCCCTGACCAGCTGCCCGAAGAAGGGGTACCCGACCTGTCCGGCCACCGCCGTGTGGTGCTCGCCTCTGTCGTCGACGAGGTAGACGTGGTCGCCTTCGGGTGAGCGGGCCACGTCGAGGTACTTGCGGAGCTCGATGTAGCCGTGGGTACCGACCAGCACCGTCCTGCCGTCGCCCCAAGCGCCGAGGCCGGGCGGGGTGAACCAGTCGACCCTGAAGTAGCCGGCAGCGCCGTTGGAGCCGGCCAGGGTGCAGTCGCCGAAGTCCTCGAGCTCGGGGTGCTGCTTGTGGGCGAAGTTGGCGACCCGGCTGGTCGCGACATCGGCTGTCTCGTTGCCTGTGAAGTGGAGGAACTGCTCGACCTGGTGGCTGCCGATGTCGCACAGGATGCCGCCGTAACGCTCCCGCTGGAAGAACCAGGGAGGGCGTGACGCCAGGTCGGGCCGGTGGGGCCCCAGCCCGAGCACGTGCACGACGCGGCCGATGGCCCCGGCGGCGACCAGCTCACCCGCGTAGACGGCGCTCTCGACGTGCACCCTCTCGCTGAAGTAGACGGCGTAACGTCGCCCTGTCGCAGCGCAGGCAGCCTGCACGGCCTCCAGCTGCTCCAATGTGGTGAGCGCAGGCTTGTCGGTGAAGTAGTCACGGCCCGAAGCCAGCACCTCCAACCCGAACGGCGCGTGGTCCGCAGGTACCCGGGCGCTGGCGACCAGGCCGAGGTCGGGGTCGTCCAGGACCTCGGCAGGGGAGCGGGCCGCCCGCGCACCGGGGTGCCTGTCCAGAAAAGCCGAGAGCCGTGCCGGGTCGGGGTCGTACGCCCACCGCAGCTCGGCGCCGGCCTCCGTGAGGCCGTTGCACATGCCGTTGATGTGCCCGTGGTCCAGGCCGACAGCGGCGAAGACGAGCTCGCCGGGGCCACAGGCGGGTGCCGGCCTGCCTCTCGGGGCGTACTCGGAGCCGCTCGTCTTGCTCATCTGCCCACCGTACGCCGGTCCACCACCGGTATGCCCCTCACAGGTAGGATCGATGGCCGGCCCGATTTGGGACCGGCGCCTGGCGTGCTATCATGTGTCGCGTCCGCCGAGGCATTGCCTTGGTGTTACGCGCCCCTGTCGAAGCGAAGTTCTCTCGAGGTCCAGTGCCCACAATTGCCCAATTGGTCCGCAAGGGCCGCCAGCAAAGCTCGAAGAAGACCAAGACGCCGGCTCTCAAGGGTGCCCCGCAGCGGCGGGGCGTGTGCACGCGTGTCTATACGAACACCCCGAAGAAGCCCAACTCGGCCCTGCGCAAGGTCGCCCGCGTCCGCCTGTCGAGCGGCTTCGAGATCACGGCTTACATCCCAGGCGTGGGGCACAACCTGCAGGAGCACTCGATCGTCCTCGTACGCGGCGGGCGTGTGAAGGACCTCCCCGGTGTTCGCTACAAGGTCATCAGGGGCACCCTCGACACCGCCGGTGTCCGGGACCGCAAGCAAGCTCGTAGCCGTTACGGCGCCAAGAAGGGTTAGGGACAGCCACAATGCCGCGCAAAGGACCGGCCCCGCGCCGGGAGCTCCTGCCCGATCCGATCTACCGCTCCGTCCTGGTGACCCAGCTGGTCAACAAGGTGCTGTCCCGGGGCAAGCGCAGCGTGGCCGAGCGCATCGTCTACGACGCCCTCGAGACCATCAAGGAGCGGACCTCCAACGAGCCCATCGCCACCCTGAAGCGCGCGGTCGACAACACCAAGCCCCAGCTCGAGGTCAAGAGCCGGCGCGTGGGCGGCGCCACGTACCAGGTCCCCGTCGACGTCAAGCCCCGCCGTGCGACGACCCTGTCCGTGCGCTGGCTGGTAGGCTATTCCAGGCAGAGGCGTGAAAAGACCATGTCGGAGCGCCTGGCCAGCGAGTTGATCGATGCTTCCAACGGCGTGGGTGCCGCGGCCAAGCGTCGGGAAGACATGCACAAGATGGCCGATTCAAACCGCGCCTTCGCCCATTACCGCTGGTAGGAGGGCAGGGCTGGACGCTGCGGACGCAGCCGAGCGGTAGTCGGGGCCCGTCCCCGGCCTGCCGCACGCCCTGTCGCTGTGGCGACCGGCGGCTCACCCGGTCCCGTTGCCGGCTCGGGGCCTGACAACTCAGCCGAAGGACCTACAGGTCGAGCAGTTCCGGTAGCCGGCGTCATCGCCTGTTGCCGGGTGCTGCGGAACCTGCGGGTACGCCTCGGGCCCGGTGGGCCCGTTGCAGGCACACCGACAACAGAAGCACCCCGAGACCCCCCGGCCGGTTCGTCCGCGCCGGTTGCGCACAGGCAGAGACGAGCAAGAAGACCCTGAGGCAAAGACATGGCTGACGCTGCGAACAAGCGAGAGTTCCCCCTGGCCAGGACCCGCAACATCGGGATCATGGCCCACATCGACGCCGGCAAGACGACCACCACCGAGCGCATCCTCTACTACACGGGGGTCAACTACAAGATCGGCGAGGTCCACGAGGGCAGCGCCACCATGGACTGGATGCCCCAGGAGCAGGAGCGGGGTATCACCATCACCTCCGCCGCCACCACCTGCCAGTGGGCGGACCACCGGATCAACATCATCGACACCCCTGGCCACGTCGACTTCACCGTCGAGGTCGAGAGGTCGCTGCGGGTGCTCGACGGTGCCGTGGCGGTCTTCGATGCCGTGGCGGGGGTCGAGCCCCAGACAGAGACGGTGTGGCGCCAGGCGGACAAGTACAGCGTCCCCCGGATCTGCTTCGTAAACAAGATGGACCGCATCGGTGCCAACTTCGACCGGTGCGTCGACATGATGAAGGACCGCCTCGGGGCGACCGTCGCAGTCGTGCAGTTGCCGATCGGGGCTGAGAGCGCCTTCGCCGGTGTGATCGACCTGCTCGACATGAAAGCCCTGGTCTGGGACGAGAGCTCGCCGAGGGGCGAGGCTTTCACGGTCGCGGACATCCCAGCCGAGATGCAGAGCAGGGCCGCCGAGGCTCGGGCCGCCCTGATCGACGCGCTGTCCAACTTCGACGACACGATCACCGAGAAGTTCCTCAACGAGGAGGAGCTCACGACGGCCGACCTGCGGGCGGCGCTCAGGCGCGCCACGATCCGGGGCGAGGCCGTCCCGGTGCTCTGCGGCGCCGCCTTCAAGAACAAGGGCGTCCAGCCCATGCTCGACGCTGTGGTGTACTACCTGCCCAGCCCCCTGGACATCCCTCCCACCCGAGGCAAGGACCTCAAAGGCGTGACGGACCTCGAGCGCCATGCCGACGACAAGGAGCCTTTCGCCGCCCTCGCCTTCAAGATCATGGCCGACCAGCACCTTGGCAAGCTCATCTTCGCCAGGGTCTACTCAGGCATGATCAGCCAGGGCGACGCCGTGCTCAACTCCACCAAGGACCGCAAGGAGCGCGTCGGCCGCATCCTGCAGATGCACGCCAACCACCGCGAGCCCCGTGAGGTGGCGTACGCCGGTGACATCATCGCCCTGGTCGGCCTGAAGCAGACCACCACCGGCGATACGCTCTGCGACCCGGGTGACCCGATCGTCCTCGAGTCCCTCGACTTCCCCGAGCCCGTCATCCACGTCGCCGTCGAGCCCAAGACCAAGGCTGACCAGGACAAGCTGTCGCGTGCCCTGCAGACCCTCTCCGACGAGGACCCCACCTTCCGGGTCCACGGCGACGAGGAGACAGGTCAGACGGTCATCGGCGGCATGGGCGAGCTGCACCTCGAGGTCCTTGTCGACCGCATGCTGCGTGAGTTCAGGGTGGACGCCAACGTGGGCAAGCCCCAGGTGGCGTACCGCGAGACGATCCGCAAGAGGGTCGAGAAGGTCGAGCACCGCTATGTCCGCCAGACGGGTGGCCGTGGCCAGTACGGCCACGTCGTGCTCAACCTGGAGCCGACGGGCCCGGGTGGCGGCTACGAGTTCGTCGACAAGATCACCGGCGGCGTGATACCCAAGGAGTACATCCCGGCGGTCGATGCCGGCATCCAGGACGCCATGCAGTCAGGTGTGCTCGCCGGCTTCCCCGTGGTCGACGTCCGCGCCACCCTCGTCTTCGGCTCCTACCACGACGTCGACTCGTCGGAGATGGCCTTCAAGATCGCAGGCTCGATGTGCTTCAAGGAGTCCTGCAGGCGGGCCAGCCCGGTGCTCCTCGAGCCGATCATGGCCGTCGAGGTCGTCACTCCCGACGACTATCTCGGCGACGTGATCGGTGACCTGGCCTCCAGGCGCGGGCACGTGGAGGGTATGGACCAGCGCGCCAACAACCAGGTCGTGAGGGCCGAAGTGCCCTTGGCGGAGATGTTCGGCTACGCCACTGACCTGCGCAGCCGGACGCAGGGACGAGCGACCTACACGATGCAGTTCAAGAGCTACCAGGAAGTACCAGAGTCGGTCTCGAAGGAGATCATCGCCCGAGTGCGCGGCGAGTAAGCCGTCGCCAGTCGGCTTCGTCAGCTGCTAGGGTACTAGACCGCCTCCGGCCGAGGGCCGGATTTGCACAGGGAGCATTACAATATGGCCAAGCAGAAGTTCGAGCGCACCAAGCCCCACCTCAACATAGGCACGATGGGGCACATCGACCACGGCAAGACCACTCTGACCGCGGCGATCACCAAGGTGCTCCACGAGCACGACCCCAAGAACAACGCCTTCTCGCCCTTCGACTCGATCGACAAGGCACCCGAGGAGCGCCAGCGGGGTATCACCATCAACATCGCCCATGTCGAGTACCAGACGGACCACCGTCACTACGCGCACGTGGACATGCCGGGCCACGCCGACTACATCAAAAACATGATCACCGGTGCCGCCCAGGTCGACGGGGCAATCCTGGTCGTGTCGGCGCCGGACGGCCCCATGCCTCAGACGCGTGAGCACGTCCTGCTGGCCCGCCAGGTCGGCGTGCCCTCGATCGTCGTCGCCCTCAACAAGGTCGACGCCATGGACGACGAGGAGTTGCTCGAGCTGGTGGAGCTCGAGGTGCGTGAGCTGCTCAACTCCTACGAGTTCCCCGGCGACGACACCCCCATCGTGCGGGTGTCCGCCCTCAAGGCCCTCGAGGGCGACGCCGACGCCGCTCGGGGCATCCTCGAGCTGATGGAGGCCGTTGACTCCTTCGTGCCCGAGCCGCAGCGCGAGATCGACAAGCCGTTCCTCATGCCGGTCGAGGACGTCTTCACCATCTCCGGCCGTGGCACGGTCGCCACCGGCAAGGTGGAGCAGGGCGTCATCAAGATCAACGACCCGGTGGAGATCGTGGGCCTGCGTACGACGGCCAAGACCGTGTGCACCGGCGTCGAGATGTTCCGCAAGCTGCTCGACCAGGGCCAGGCCGGTGACAACATCGGCGTCCTGCTTCGTGGCACCAAGAAGGAGGAGATCGAGCGCGGCCAGGTGCTCTGCAAGCCCGGCTCGATCACGCCCCACACCAACTTCGAGGCCAACGTCTACGTGCTCAACAAGGACGAGGGCGGTCGCCACAAGCCCTTCTTCACCAACTACCGGCCGCAGTTCTACTTCCGCACCACCGACGTCACCGGATCCGTCACCTTGCCCGAGGGCACCGAGATGGTCATGCCAGGCGACAACGTGACCATGATGGTTGAGCTGCAGAAGCCGATCGCCATGGACGAAGGCCTCCGGTTCGCCATCCGTGAGGGTGGCCGTACCGTCGGCGCAGGCCGCGTCACCAAGATCATCAAGTAACGGACCAGGACGGAGACCCTCTCGTGGCTCAGCGCATACGGATCAGGCTCAAGGCCTATGACCACGAGGTCATAGACCAGTCGACCAAGAAGATCGTGGAGACGGTCCTGCGCACGCAGGCAAAGGTGCGCGGGCCGGTGCCGCTGCCCACGGAGATCAACCGTTACACGGTGATCCGCAGCCCCCACAAGTACAAGGACAGCCGTGAGCACTTCGAGATGCGGGTGCACAAGCGGCTTCTCGACATAGTCGAGCACACCTCCAAGACGGTCGACTCGCTTCAGCGGATCGAGCTGCCTGCCGGTGTGGACATCGAGATCAAGATACAGAGCGCGTAGTCAGGCCCCTAATCTGCTTGGCCGCTCGGGGCCCTGAAGACGCGAAAGACAAGGGCGGGAGGCTCGGCCTCCCGCCCTTGTCCGCGTCCTCGCTCCCGCCTGGCTCGACGATGCCCGCCGGCTCAGCCCTTCCGCGACGGGACGAGCGCGTCCGCCCCGTCGTCCCAGGACCATGCCGGTGCGTCGCCCCAGAGCTGTTCGAGGTCGTAGAACTCCCGGGCCTCTTCGAGGAAGACGTGGGCGACGAGGTCACCGAAGTCCATCAGGACCCAGCGGGCATCGTCCAGGCCTTCTACGCACAACGGCTTGCCATGGCCGGCGACCTTGAATTGGCGTTCGATCTCCTCGCCGATGCTGCGGACCTGGTGAGGGTTGGTGCCGCTGGTGATGAGGAAGGCATCGGTGAGGCCGAGGAGGCGGTCGACGCCGAGCACGACGGTGTCGCGGCCGGACTTCGACGAGGCGGCCCTGGCTGCGACCGTACAGCGTTCCCGGGTGCGCTCGGTACTGAAACCGGGTGCAGCGGCGCCAGTGTCCTCCCAAGCTCCCCGAGTGTCGGGGGTGAAGGTCAAGAAGTGTGCACCTCGCTGGTGAGGGAAGGGGTGGCGGGTGGTGGGGCGGAGCTGCCGGCGCTCTGAGTGCCGAGCCACTGCAGCCCCAGTAGGACGACCGTGACGAGGAAGGCCACCAGCAGCAGGGCCGCTGCCAGGACCTTCTCGACCAGCCGCCTGCGCCGGTCGGGCCTGCGGTGCAGCCCACCGTGGGCCGGCGGGCCTGCCTGAGCAGGGGGGGCGATGGTCATCCAGTCACAGAGTACAGTCCCCGCTCGCGGATCACACGTACGACAGGACCGGGGACCAGGTAGTCGAGCGGGCGCCCGTCGACTGCCCGCGCTCTCAGGTCGGTGCTGGAGATGTCCAGGTTGGGCACGGCGACCTCTTCGACCCTCCACCCCTGCTGGACCAGGCCCACCGGTGGTGGCGTGCCCGGCCGGTTCACCACTACCAGCGATGCCATCTCGCGGACTTCTTCGAAGCGCTCCCAGCTGGCCAGCTCGGCGGACACGTCCCAACCGACGATCACGAACAGTTGAGCGCCCGGGTTGGCGCGGCTCATCTCGGCCACGGTGTCCGCCGTGTAGGAGGGGCCACCCCTGTCCAGCTCCATGCGGCTGGCCTCGAGGCCGGGCACGCCGCCCACGGCGGCCAGGACCATGTCGAAGCGGTCCTCGGCCGGGCTGACGAGGCGGGTGCCCGCCTTCTGCCACGGCACGTTGGCCACCATCATCACGACCCGGTCGAGGTGGAGCTGGTGCCTGGTATTGACGGCGGCCACGAGGTGGCCCACGTGCACCGGGTCGAACGTGCCGCCGAAGATGCCGAGCCGAGCTGCCACAGCCAGGAACGATACCGGCTGGTCCCGTACTTGGCGGCGCCGGCAGGGCACCCCTCCCGGGGTAATTCGACTTGCCGTACCTGCGCCGGCCTGCCACGGTTAATCCCGTGAACGACTGGGCTCCCTCCTCCTGGCGCAGCCACCCGGCTGAGCAGCAGCCGGACTGGCCGGACGAGCATGCACTCGATCAGCACCTCAAGGTGCTCTCGACGCTGCCGCCGCTGGTCTTCGCCGGCGAGGCGCGCGCCCTCGAGGCGTCACTGGCCCAGGTTGCGGCAGGCGAGGCCTTCCTGCTGCAGGCCGGAGACTGTGCTGAGTCGTTCTACGACTTCACGGCCGACAGCATCCGCGACAAGCTCAAGGTCATCCTGCAGATGGCGGTGGTGCTGACCTACGGGACGGGGACGCCCGTCGTCAAGGTCGGCCGCATCGCCGGGCAGTTCGCCAAGCCTCGGTCGTCTCCCTTCGAGACGGTCGACGGTGCCCTGATACCGGCCTTCCGGGGGCACATCGTAAACGACGACGCCCCGACGGAGGCTGCCCGGCGCCCCGACCCGGCACGCCTGATAGCGGCCTACCACCAGTCGGCTTCGACCCTCAACCTGCTCCGGGCGTTCACCAAGGGTGGGTTCGCCGACCTCGAGCAGGTCCACATGTGGAACCAGCAGTTCGTGGCCTCCAGCCGGGAGGGGGAGCGTTACGAGGCGATCGCTTCGGAGATCGACCGTGCCCTGCGCTTCATGGCTGCGTGCGGCATCGACCTCAAGGCCGAGGAGAGCCTGCACCAGGTCGACTTCTTCACCAGCCACGAGGCTCTGATCCTCGGCTACGAGGAGGCCCTCACGAGGCGGGACTCGCTGACCGGTGGTTGGTACGACACGTCGGCCCACCTCGTTTGGTGCGGCGAGCGCACCCGCCAGCTCGACGGGGCCCACCTGCACTTCCTGTCCGGCATCAACAACCCCGTCGCAGCCAAGGTCGGGCCCAACGCCTCCCCCGAGGAGCTCGTCGCCATGTGCGACCTGCTCGACCCGCAGCGCAAGCCAGGGCGCCTCACCCTGATAAGCCGGATGGGTGCGGCGCGGGTGGCCGAGGCGCTGCCTGCTCTCCAGGAGGCGGTCCGGGCCTCGGGCCACCCGGTCGTTTGGACCTGCGACCCCATGCACGGCAATACCTTCACATCGGAGGGTGGCCGCAAGACCCGCCACTTCGACCACGTGCTCAGCGAGATCTCCGGCTTCTTCTCGGCCTGCCGCCGGACGGGGACGTGGCCCGGCGGGGTCCATGTGGAGCTCACCGGGGACAGCGTCACCGAATGCCTCGGAGGGGCAGAGGAGATCGTCGAGGACGACCTGGCCCTGCGCTACACGACGACATGTGACCCGAGGCTCAACGGCCGCCAGTCGCTGGATCTCGCATTTCGGGTCGCCGAGCTGCTCAGGCAGGGCTGAGGCCGACCCTTCCGCCGGCGCCCGGTGCCAGGTCCCGGGGCCGCCGTCTTCCGGCCTCGGGTCGGTGCCGCCGGGGTGGCCACCCGGGAGCGCGAGCCACCCGGCACGGACCGCCCGCCTGGCCGCACCCCTGCGCGACGCATTAGAAAGGTCTCCGGGGCACGGACGGGGCGAAGGGAGTTCTCGATGCTCAACCGCGTCATGGCGACAGCCGCCATCCTGGCGGGCCTGTTCTCACCCGTGGCCAGGGCGGTAGCCGCACAGGTCCCTTCTTCGTCGTGGTCGCCCGGGTCGGTGCCGGCCCCGCCAGGCGCGGCCCGGAGCCGGCTCGAGGGGGTGTCCTGCGCCGGCTCGCAGTGCGTGGCGGTGGGCACCGCCGCGTTGTCCACCGGGCAGCCTCCTCTGGTCGAGGTGCGCACTTCGGGCTCCTGGCAGCAGGTGACCCTGCCCCCCGTGCCGGGGGCCGGGCTGGTGGGCTTGGGCTCCGTCTCCTGTCCGGCACCGGGCCAATGCGTGGCCGTGGGCTACCAGCAGGCCGTTGGCAGTTCGTCACGCCAGGCCCTGGTGGAGGTGCTGGCCGGGGGGACGTGGTCGATGGCGCCGCTGCCACAGCTGGGCGCTTCCGAGGAGCTGACCGGTGTGTCCTGTTCGGCACCGGCGTCGTGCGCCGCCGTCGGCTGGTACACCGCAGGCGGGCGCCAGCAGGCGCTCGTCGAGACGCTCTCCGCCGGCGGCTGGGCGGTCGTACCGGCCGCCGAGCCAGGGGTGAGGAGCGACGTCCTGCAGGCGGTCAGCTGCACCCAGTCGGGCGGCTGCACGGCCGTCGGCTACTACCAGGCGGCCACCGGTGCCATGCACCCGCTGATCGAGACGCAGTCGGGCACGGCCTGGTACTCGGTTGGCGTGGCCTCGCGAGGGGGCGGTGACAATGTCCTGGACGGCGTCTCCTGCCCGTCCGCCACCTCCTGTGCTGCCGTCGGGTGGTACTTCAACGGCCATGCCAATCAGACGCTCGTGGACGTCCTCGCCAACGGCCGGTGGGTGCCGGTGACGGCCAGCCCTGACGCCAGCGTGGCGAACAACCAGCTCAGCGCGGTGGCCTGCCCGGCAGTCGGGCAGTGCACGGCAGTCGGCTCGTATTCGGACGGCCAGCGGCGACAAGCGCTCAGTTTGTTCCTGGCGGCTGGCAGCTGGCAGTTGTCCAGGCCCCGTCCCGGTGGCGGCGACAGGGCGTTGTCCGCCCTTTCCTGCACCTCCCAGCTCTGTAACGCCGTTGGCTGGCAGGCGCTACCCCTCTCACCGGTGACCCTGCCGCTGGCTGCCTCGGGCATCGCCCGCAAGTGGGCGACCGTTGGGACGGCGGTGCCCCAGGCGTCGGACGCCGAGCTGCTCTCGGTCTCCTGTCCGGCTACGAGCCAATGCGTTGCCGTCGGTGACACCGTGAGCCTGACGGGCCTACCCGCACCCCTGGTCGAGGTGCTCTCGGCGGGCCTGTGGTCGCCGGAGGCCGCCCCGGCTCCGGTGGTGCCGGGCCTGGTTTCCGGCGCTCCCGCTTACCTGCAGGGCGTGTCCTGCCCCGCCCTGGGGCAGTGCGTCGCCGTGGGCTACTACGTCGACTCGGCCGGGGTGGCACAGCCACTGATCGAGACCCTTTCCGCTGGTGCCTGGGCGGTGGTCGCCAGCCCGGGCGTCGGTACCTCGGCCGCCACCTATCTGCAGGCCGTGTCCTGCCCGGCGGTCGGAGCCTGCACCGCAGTCGGCTACTACGTCGGGACCTCCGGCAAGGCCGTCCCCATCGCCGTCACAGGGCCTTCGAACGGCTGGTCGCTCCAGGCGCTGCCGATGGTGGGCACGGCCGGCGAGTTGCTGGCGGTTTCCTGCCCCGGCACCGGGACGTGCACGGCCGTTGGCACCGCTTCGGGCGGCCAGGGCACAAGAGGGCTCGTTGAGACCCTGGCCTCGGGTTCCTGGTCGGGTGCCGGGGCCGCCGCGACGGCCTCCGCTTCGGACATGCTGAGCTCCGTCTCGTGCCCGGGCACGGGTCGTTGCCTGGCCGTCGGCTCCTCGACGGTGGCCACCGGTGACCTACCGCTGGTCGAGGAGCCGGCTGTGCATGGCGCCGTCGGGGCTGGTTCCCCGCCGGTGTGGACCGTGGTCGGCGGCCCCGCTGGTGGCGGCGGCGGGGCCGGTCTGAGCGCGGTCAGTTGCGTGTCGCCCGCCTCGTGCGCTGCCACCGGCTACGTCCGGAGCGCAGTGGGCGCAGGCGACCAGGCGTTCGTTGCCGTGCTGACAGGCGGCACCTGGGTCACGGCATCGCCCCCGACCCCCTCGGGCCAGGCTGCTCAGCTCCTGGGGACCTCCTGCACGGCCGCGCTGGCGTGCACCGCTGTGGGGTGGTACCAGGACGCCCAGGAGCGCTACCCCCTCGTCGAGTCGGGGGACCTGGCACCCCCGCCGCCCCGTCACACCAGGGTGAGCGTCGTGGCCTCGGCGGGCCCGGTCCTGACGGGGGTGCAACTGACCTACACCGCCACGGTGACGCCGGTGCCCACCGCCGGTTCGGTGAGCTTCATCGCTGACGGAGCCGCCCTGGAGGGCTGCACGTCGCTGCCGGTGAGTGCTGGGGGCAGTGCCACATGCACGGTGGTCTACGGCACGCCCGGCACGCGCCTTGTCCAGGCGTCCTACTCGGGGAGCCAGGGCTTCACCCCCTCCAGTTCCAAGGTGCTGGAGGAGATCGTCCGCCTGCCCGCTCCCGGCTACTGGCTGGCCACGACCAAAGGGGTCGTCTTCGGTGTCGGCGCCGCCCGTGCCATGGGCGGGCCCGGTCCTGCCGGTGGCAAGGTCGTCGGCATCGCTGCCGCGCCGGGAGGTACCGGCTACTGGGTGGCGACGGCGGACGGCACGGTCAGCGCCTTCGGGACGGCCCGTTTCGAGGGCGACCTGCCGGCACTGCATGTCCGGGTGAAGGACATAGTCGCGATTGCCGCCACGCCCGACGGGGCCGGGTACTGGCTGGTGGGACGCGACGGTGGGTTCTTCGCCTTCGGCGACGCCCGCTTCCACGGCTCGCTGCCCGCCCGCCACGTGCACGTCCATGACATCGTGGGGATGGCCTCGGCGCCCGACGGGGCCGGCTACCTGCTCGTGGGGGCCGACGGCGGCGTCTTCGACTTCGGTACGGCCCGCTACCACGGCTCCCTCCCGGCGTCCCACCACCACGTCCACGACGTGCGAGCCCTGGTGGTCGCCCCATCCGGCGCCGGCTACCTGCTCGTGGGAGCGGACGGCGGGGCCTTCACCTTCGGCAGGGGGGCGAGGTACTTCGGCAGCCTGCCGGCCCGCCATGTCAAGGTGCGCGACATCGTCGGGTTGGCCATGACACCCGACGGCAAGGGCTACTACATGGCCGCTTCGGACGGGCGCGTGTACGGCTTCGGGGACGCCTCCCCTGCGCTCGCGCAGACGGTGCTGGCCGCATCAGGGCCCGTCGTGGCCATAGCAGGTACCTGAGAGCGGGCCGCCCCAGCCGCGTCGGCTCACGTCCGGCGACGATGGGCCGGCCCGTGGAGGGGCAACGGGCTTAATGTTGACTAAAGCGATCAGGAATGATAAGAATAGGGACGATGACTCCCGCCATCGTCACCCGTGACCTGACGCCCGAACTGAAAGCCGACATAGAGAAGTTCGAGACCATGCTCGCGGCGTACGTCTCCGGCGACCTCGGAGAGGAGGAGTTCAGGGTCTTCCGTCTCAACAACGGCGTGTACGGGCAGCGCCAGGGTGGCCGCAACCAGATGGTCCGTGTCAAGGCGCCTTACGGCTCCGTCACCCCCGAGCAGCTCGAGGTCCTTGGCGACATAGCGGACCGCTACAGCCGGGGCTGGGGCCATCTGACCACCCGGCAGAACATCCAGTTCCACTTCGTGCAGCTGGAGACGGTCCCTCAACTGTTGCGTGACTGCGCCATGGTGGGCCTCACCTCCCGCGAAGCCTGCGGCGACACCGTCCGCAACGTCACGGGCTGCCACCTGGCCGGGGCCTGCCCCTTCGAGGTGCTCGACGTCAGCCCCTGGGCCGAGGCAGCGTTCCGGCACTTCCTGCACCATCCCTACGCCCAGCGCCTTCCCCGCAAGTTCAAGATCAACTTCTCGGGTTGCATGACCGACTGCGGCCAGGCCATGTTCAACGACGTGGGAGTGGTGGCCGTCTCGCGCCCCCGCCCGGACGGCACGACGGAGGCCGGCTTCCGTGTCTTCCTCGCGGGCGGGCTCGGTGCCAACCCTCACCCCGCGCAGGCCCTCGAGGAGTTCACGCCGCGTGAGGAGCTGATGGCCTCGCTCGAGGCGGTGCTGCGCACCTTCGACCACTTCGGCAACCGTGACAACAAGTTACGGGCGCGGCTCAAGTGGCTGGTTGACACCATCGGCATGGACGAGCTGCGCCGACGCGTCCTGAAGGAGCGCAAGTACCTGTTGGCCTCCAGCAGCTGGCCCGGAGGTCTGCCTGCCGTGGTCGAGGAGCTGGGAGACGCCCCGGCGGGCGTTGGGGCCGGCGCGGCTCCGACCCCGGTCGGCACCCCTGTGACCCTGCGCCTCGGGCCCGGCGACCCCTACAAGCGCTGGGAGTCCGCCAACGTCGTCGTCGGCGTGGCCAAGGGCACCGTGTCGGCGATCGCTCATGCCCGCCTGGGTGACATAACGTCCACCCAGTTCAGGGAGCTGGCGGCAATCCAGCGGGACCTAGGTGCCAGCGTCCGTGTCACGAACCGCCAGAACCTGGCCTTCCGGGACCTGACGGCCGAACAGTTGCCGCTGCTCTACTCGCGTCTCGCATCCATCGGCATGGCCGAACCGGGTGCCGAGCTCGCCCGTGACGTCGTGTCCTGCCCTGGTGCCGACACCTGCAACCTGGCTGTGACCCAGAGCCGCGGCTTGGCTGACGACATCGGCAACGCCCTGGAGAAGGCGGGCCTGGCCGACGTCGGGGGCGTGCGGGTCAACATCTCCGGCTGCACCAACAGCTGTGGGCAGCACCACGTCGCCGACATCGGCTTCCACGGGGCAGAGCGTCGCGCCCATGGCCGGGCGGCTCCCGGCTACCAGCTGCTGCTTGGCGGCCGTGTGGGCGACACGGAGATCGAGTTCGGCCAGAGAGCGATGCGCCTGCCGGCCAAGGCCTGTGCCGAGGCCACGGTCCGTATCGTGGGACGTTACGCCGACGAGCGCGAAGCGGGCGAGGACTTCGGGTCATGGCTGGCTCGGGTCGGGGGAGCCAAGGCCGTGGCTTCCGGCCTTGGCCATCTCGACCAGTGGCCCTCCCCGGAGGAGCGGCCGGACTACTACATCGATTTCGACGAGACTGGTCCGTACGTGGCCGAAGTGGGCATGGGCGAGTGCGCCGGTGCCTGAGCGGGCCTTCGGCGCGGGAGAGGTAGTGTTTTGACTTTGCTTGACGTCCCTGGAAAAGGAGACATGACGCAGGAGGCTCTTGCCGAGCTCAACGCAGGGTTCGAGCGCGCTTCTGCAGGCGAGATCGTCCAGTGGGCGGTCGAGCAGTTCCACCCCCGGCTGTGCCTGACGGCCTCGATGACCGATGCCGTCCTCATCGACGTTGCCACCAAGGTGGAGCCGTCGATCGAGGTCGTCTTCATCGACACCGGCTACCACTTCCCTGAGACCCTGGCAACGGTCGAGGAGGTGAGGCGCCGTTACGGGCTCAACCTACGGATCATGACCGTCCGCCAGCCGACCGTGCCGCTTTGGAAGTCGGATCCGGTCAACTGCTGCAGCCCGGCCAAGCTCGAGCAACTCGAACGAGCCTTGGTCGGGAAGGCCGCCTGGATGAGCGGGCTGCGCCGCCAGGAGGCGTCGACCCGCAAGCAGGCGCCGATCGTGACACGCGACCGCCGTGGGCTCGTCAAGGTCAACCCTCTGGCCAACTGGACCGACCTCGACGTCGAGGGTTACATCGCCGACCACGATGTACCGGTGAACCCTCTGCTCAAGCAGGGTTACCCCTCCATCGGGTGCTGGCCGTGCACCAAGCCTGTGACCGCCGGTGAGGACCCGCGGTCCGGCCGGTGGTCCGGCCTGGCGAAGACCGAGTGCGGCATCCACGACGAGGTCCTCCCTCCCGCGCCCAAATAGCAGCCACGGCACAGGCACCGCGCGGCGGCCCCGTGCGCTGGGCCGGCCCGCAGCGTAGAGTACGGGGAGCCGGGCGAGGTGGAGCGCCCAGTTGCTGGCCGCGTCGGCGCGCCGCAGGACCGGAGCAAGGTCTTCGGTGCGGTGCGTGAGTTGCCGATACTGCCAGTGGGAGGTTGTCCCGATCGGCTGTGGTCGCAGCCAGCGCTCAGTCGTCGGGGCCAAGGAGGCCCTGGTGGGAGCCTGGCCGGTCCGCCATGCCGCGTCGGCCAGTCTCTTCGGAGCGCCGAGCTTGCGCGCGGCGCGCCCGTCAGCGCCCAAGCGGAGCCGGGCAGGACGTCCCGGGCCCGGAGAAACGAAGGATGCCAGCACACCACGGTCAGCACAGCAGGCGCCGGTCGGTTTGGTCACCGACGGGCCGGCTGGCGCGGACGGCGCCCCTCGCCGCCCTCGTAGCGCTGGCCCTCGGTGCTGCCGGCTTGCCTGGTGGCCCGAGCCGCCCCGGCCACGGCGACCCCGCCTGGCGGGCGACAGCGAGCACGGGGGCCCTGTTGGCCGAGGGGGTGACCAGCGCCCGGCAACTGGCAGGCGACCCCAGGCTCGCCTCGGCTGTGCGGGCTGTCCGCGCCGGTACCCTGGCGACCTCGACGACCGTCCCGACCTCGACGACCGTCCTCACATCGCATGTTGCTCGGCCGGGCACCGTGGCGAACGGATCGCCGGGAGGGGCCTCGGGCCCGTCCGGTACGGCTGTGTCGGCCACTACGACCACCACCGTGCCGCTCATCTCCTCGGGACCTTCTTTGACGGGCGGGAGCCCGGGGCCCTCCAAGAGCGGGCGAGCCGGGACCTCGACTTCCACCCCGCCGCCCAAAGGGCTGCCGGCCGGCAGCCGGGCACTGATTGCCGCCATCACGTTCGAAGAGCGCCAGATGGTGAGCCTCAACGCATATGCCGAGGCCAGGAGCTACGTCGGCAAAGCCAGAGCCCTGCTGGCTGTGGCGACCCACCGGTACCAGGCGGCCGTAGCCGCATGGCGTGTCACCGCAGCCACCCTGCGCCGGGACGAGGTCCGCCAGGCCATGGCACTTGCCCGGGTCGAGCTGTTCCAGAGGGCCCTGTACGAGCTGGGCGTGGCCGAGTACACGGGCCAGTCGGCCGAGAACGGCACGGGCCTGCTGGCTCAGGAGGCACAGGTGGACGTGGTGCAACTGGGGACGGTCGCGGCCGCCGACACCACTGCCGGCCTTGCATCGGCACAGCACGCGCTCGCTCTGGCTCGTACCCGGACCGCCATCGCCAGGGTCGTCGAGCGACGCGCCTGGCTGCGTAGCCGGACGCGCTGGTCCAAAGTGCTCGTCGACCGCGCGCAGCTGCGCCTGTCGCGCGCCGACGTCGTCCTGGCCAGGACATGGGCCACGGTCGCCGGCACCGCACCGCTGGACCCCCTGACGGCGTTGCTGCGACGTGAAGGTCGCCTGGCTCCTCGCCACCCGGACAAGGTGAAGCGAGGTCCTGTGGTACTGGTGCATGGCAACTTGAGCGGCGGCGACAGCAGCTTCGCAGTGTTCCCGGAGGGTATGCCCCTCGTTCCCAACCTGAGCTCGGGCGTGGCGCCTCAGGATGTCGTCGCGGTGGCGGCCACTACCACCACTGTCCCCGCCACGCCCGCTACGGCCGGCCTGGCCCCCGCAGGCAGTGGCCCCACGGCTTCCCCCGCCCTGCCGGGCGCCGGCGCCGGCGACGTAGCCGGGGAGGGCCCCGGCATCCTGGGGACGTCCCTGCTCACGGCGGCGCAGATCGAGGGTTGGTACACCTCGACCGGGGCGCGGCCCAACGTCACCGTCCCCTTCGGCAACCTTGTCTCCGACTACCTCGAAGCTGCTCGGGACACCGGGGTGCGCGGTGACGTGGCGTTCGCGCAGTCGATCGTCGAAACCGGTTACTTCTCCTTTCCGTCCTTCGGTCAGGATCCGGCGAAGTACAACAACTTCGCCGGTATCGGGGCCTGCGACTCGTGCAAGCACGGGTGGAGGTTCCCTTCGGCGATGGCGGGTGTGCTCAGCCAGCAGTTGCTCCTCAGCTCCTACGCCTCTCCGGTGCCGGTCGTCGGTGGGCGGGCTCCGGCCGGGGTGCAGGGCTGCTGCCGTACGTGGATGGGACTGTCCGGGGTGTGGGCAAGCAACCCTGCTTACGGCTTCGAGATCCTGTCGGTCTACAACGAGATGCTGGGCTACGCCCTGCAGAGCGAGCTGGCCAAGGTCGGCCTCGCCAGCGTCGTGCCCGCAGCCGTGGCCGGCTGAGGCCGCCCGGGGGTCACAGCGTCACGGGCACCAGGTACCACTCCCCGTGCACGCGCTGGCAGGGCCAAGGGCTGAAGGACCGGTCGGCTTTGGACACGGCCAGCGAGTAGGCGGCCTGGAAGCTCAGCTTGGCGCCTGGCATCCCGGCGCCGGGGTTGGCATTGGCCACGCAGCGCCCCTGCCCTTTGAAGCGGCTGTCCGACACGCAGAGGTGCCCGGTCACCGAAACCAGCGCACGGCTGCCGTCGGCGACAGCAGCAGGGACAGCTACGGCGCCGGTGTACGACAGGCCCTTGTCGGCACTTGGGACCTGTCGGAGGCACTGGGTGCGCGCCGTCGATCCTGGGACGAAGTAGCGGCAGGCCGCGGCCCACTCCCCGGCCTCGCGCAGGGCGAGGAAGTGGCTCACCACTGAGGCCGCGTGCCGGGCGGGGCCCGAGGCCACCACGGTCCGAGCAGGCCCAGCCTTGCTGTCCAAGCCGCCGGCTGCCGCCCAGACCAGGACCAGAGTGGCCGCACCCACGGCCAACGCTGCCGCCCGCCGGCGCCGGCCGGTGCCGCCGGCGGTCACCCGGCTACAGGTGCCACGTCAACCGACTTGCGATATCCGGGCCAGGACCCAGTCGTAGTCCCCGGACATTATCGGTGCCTTGCAGTACCGGCAGCTCCCGGCGATGTCGACATCGAGAGGTGCCCCGCAATTGGGGCAGCGTTCGCCCATGGTGGTCCCGCCCGGCCGGGTGACGGCGGAGGAGGAGCGCTGGAAGGTCCAGTCCTCGGCCCACGACCTCACCTCGGTGTCGCCCCTCACCACCGCTCCGGTGGCATCGTCCACGTCGTAGTCGGTACAGGCGGCCAGGATCCTGACGGTCACGACATCAGTGCTGGACGAGCAACTGGCGGCAACGGGCCAGATATTGGCCACAGCCAGGTTGTCGACCACGTTGCGGCGGTGAGCTTCCAGGTAGCTCTGCACCTGGAAGCGCTGAGCCTGCCAGAGGCCGTCGGCCATCACGCGCCGGCTGAGGTCCGGGTTGCGCTCCACCCATCCCTGCTGGACGGTGAAGAAGACCTGTTGGGCCCTCTGGGTGAACTGTTCCAAGTCGAAGGCGGGGTCGTGGGCCTTGATGGCTGCCAGGCCGACGTCTAGAGGGTGTGACGCCTGCACCGCCCTGGCGTGGTCCACCGGGAACAGCTCGGCGGGTACCGAAGCGGCGGCGGGACGCGGGTCGGAGAGCCAATCCGGTGCGTGGGCACCGGGCCGGGGAGCGCCGGGCCAAGGGGCCCCGGAACCAGCCAGGCGGGCACCGGCTCCCCGCCCGGGCCCTGCCGGGACCGAGGCGTCGCCACCGGGGCCGGGCCCGGGCACGGCGCGACCGCCCCCGGCCGGGCCGCCACCGGGCCACGAGGGTGGAGCCCGGGGCGGTACCCGGCTGTTCTGGCCGGGCCACCGGCTGCGCCCGGAGCCCCACGGGCCCCGTCGCCTCGAAGCCATCATCTGGTAGCGGAGCAGGAACATGACCACCATGATGAGCAGCACCGTCAAGGAGCCGCCTCCGGTATAGAAAATCGGTGTCCTCCATCTCCTGGGCCGGCGGTGCCCGGCCCGCAGGGGCCATGGCGGCACCGGCCGCTGGTCTACTACTTCTTCTACTGGGGCCCAGGCTCCGGCTGGGGCCCAGTCCCGGTGCCGCCGGTGGCAGGAGGTGCGACAGCCGTGCCGCAGGAGGCGCAGAAGCGCTGGTCGGCGGCCGCTTCCGCTCCGCAGGACGGGCAGTGCACGGGCTGGGGGCCGAGTGGCTGCCCGCAACTGGCGCAGAAGCGGGAGCCCGGCGGGTTGTCGGTCCCGCAGGCGTTGCAGTGCCCGGCGGGAGCCGGTACCGCCTGGCCGCACGAGGGGCAGAACTTCGCTCCGGTAGGCGCCGCCGCGTGGCAGTTGGGGCACTCGACGGTGGCCGCAGTGGCATGGGAGGCGGGTGCTCCGGCATAACCGGCACCCCCACCTGCGAAGCCGGGTGCTGGGGGCGGTACGGGGCCCGGCTCACCGCCTTGGCCCTGCGGGCCGGCGCCCCCGGCCAGCTGTCCGCCCAACCCCAGGCCGGCGGCCAGGAAGGCACCGCTGTCGCCGCTGCCGCCCTGGGCCATGCCCTGGCCGGCACCGAGTGCCATCTCCCCTGAGGCGTAGCGGTTGAAGCCTCCCGCCAGGCGGCTGTAGGCGGTGTCCTTGGCCAGGCTCTTCAGCTGGGCCTCGTCGGTGTCCGACAGGTTGAGGTCGAAGTTGCCCATCCGCACCAGTGCCACGCCGTAGGTGGTGAGCTGGTTGTTGGCGGCCAGGATGACGGCTTTCTCTATGTCCGGCGTGTAGGCAGACAGGCCGAGGACCGGCCAGCCGTTGCGCACCACCTGGGTTGTGACCTCCGTCCGCATCACCTTGAGCAGCTGGTCGCTGACCCACCCGGCCACCCGGTTGTTGTCTGTGACGTCGACGGTGCCGACCAGGTTGGTGATGAGGGCGGCAGGGTCCGTGACCTGCAACGAGTAGTCACCGAAGACCCGCAGGGTGACCACCATGCCGGTCTGGGGGTCCTGGATGTCGTCGATGCGCCCGCCGAAGGTGAAGCCGGGGTACTCCCGGGTGCCGACGAAGTACAGCTCCGCCCGGTAGGCGTTACCCCCTGTGGCGAAGTCCACGAAGGCCCCGAGGAAGGGCAGTTCGTCCGCGTCGATCTGGTGGCGGCCGGGGCCCATCGTCCCCACTACCTGCCCGGTGTTGATGAAGAGGGCCAACTGGTCGGCGTTGACGATCGCCCGGGTGAACTTGCGTATGCGCAGGTCGGGCCACTTGAAGACGATCTGGTCTTTGCGATCGTCCGGGGAAGCTATGAACTCACGACTGGCGAGGACCATCGGGCGGGGCCTCCTGTGCTGGCGGTCAAACTTCAGGGTAGCTGCTCTACGAAGTGGCGCAGCTGGCGCAGGTTGCGGCACTCGTCGACCCCGGTGCAGTGCACCCCGTACTGGGCGAGGACCGAGTCCCCGGTGTCCCAGTACGCGCGCGGCTCGGGGTTCAGCCACCAGATGTTGCGGGCCCGCTGCGCCATCCCTGCGACCGCCCAGGCCTGGGGCGGGTGGTAGTTGTTGCGGGCGTCGCCGAGGACGAGCACGGTGGTGCGCGAAGTCAGCTCGCGGCCCCACCGGCCCACGAACTCCGACAGTGCATGGCCGTAGTCCGAGTGCCCCTCGGTCCATATGACGTCGGCCTGGGTGTTGATGGAGTGCACGGCGGCGCCCATGTCGTCGGCTCCCCGCAACAGGTCTGTCACCTCGTCCACCCCGTCGATGAAGGCCCATGCCCGGGTGCGCGAGAACTGCGACGACAGCGCGTACACCAACTGCAGCGTGAACCTGGCGAAGGCCGCCACCGAGCCAGATATGTCGGCCAACACCCACAGTTCCGGCTTGGAGCGGCGAGGAGCCTTGAAGCGGGGGTCGACGAGGACGCCACCCGTGGACAGTGACCGGCGCACGGTGGCCCTGAAGTCGAGGCGCCCCTGGTGGCCGCGGCGGCGCTTGCGGGCCATCTGCACGGCGAGCTTGCGGGCCAGCGGCTGGATGGTCCGCTGCAGGGCGGCCAGCTCCTCCTTGCCCAGGTGCATGAAGTCCACGTCCTCGGGCAGGGGGCGGCGGGTGGCCCGCGCCACCGCCTCTGCGCCCCGGTCCTCGACAAGGCGGCGGTGCACCTCGCCCTCCACCTCCGCTCGTAGCTGCGCCAGCCTGCGGCGGTACTCATCGGCCTGCGTCAGCCCTTCCAGGCCCCCGGTCTCCTGCGCCTGGGCCAACAGCCGGGACAGCAGGGCCTCGGCTTCGAGCTGCCTCAGCGTCTTGAAGACGTAGTAGCTGCCCCCGACCGGGCGGCCCGGCTCCATGCCGGCGTAGCGCTCGACGGCGGCACGGGCCACCGCCGCCATCAGCCGCTCGTCCCCGTTGAGCAGCGCTTCCAGGGCCATCTGGGCCAGTTCGGACTGGGTGAGGGGCCTGGCGTCGTCGGGGCCCCCGCCGCCCTCCACGCCGGCACCTTCGGTGTCTTCCATGCCCGCCAGGCGGGCGCGCAGCGAGAAGAAGAGCTCGAAGAGCGTGTCGAAGGCGCGCCAGTGGCCTTCCTGCTTGACGAGGGCGGCCGCCATGCCGGCCTTCAATGCGGCCCTGTCCTCGACCGGAAGGTGGCGCAGGGCCTCGGTCGCGTCGAGCACTTCGGTGGTGCTCACCGGCACGCCGGCCGCCCGGAGCTCCTCGACGAAGTGGGAGAAGGTCAGCAGCAGGCCGTTGGCGACCTCGTCCGCTCCGCTCGCGTCCGTTACGGCGCCCGCCGTCGTGCTCACGTCCGGACTAGCTCGGGGCAGCGGCGAGCTGGCGCGACGCCCTCTCGATGTCCGTCTTGTGCTTGAGCAGTACCTGCAGCGTCGCGGTTGCAGACGCAGCGTCCAGCTCCGACACTCCGAGAAGCAGGAGGGTCCGGGCCCAGTCCAGGGTCTCGGAGACGGACGGGGCCTTCTTCAGCTCGAGCCCCCTTATGAGGGCGACCGTGCGGACGATCTGGTCTGCGAGAGCGGCCCGGATGCCAGGCACCCTGGCCAGCACGATCTCGCGCTCGCGCTCGAGGGTCGGGTAGTCGATGTGCAGGAACAGGCACCGCCGCTTGAGGGCTTCGGACAGCTCCCTGGTGTTGTTGGAGGTGAGGAAGACCAGGGGGACCTGCGTCGCCCTGACCGTGCCCATTTCGGGGACCGAGACCTGGTAGTCGGAGAGCACCTCCAGCAGCAGCGCCTCGGTCTCGACCTCGACCCTGTCGACCTCGTCCACGAGCAGCACAACGGGGTCGGTGGCCCTGATCGCCTCCAGCAGGGGCCTGGCCATGAGGAACGGCTCGGAGAAGATGTCCTGCTCGAGCTCGTCCCAGCTCTCGTCCTCGCTGGCGACCTGCTCGGCCTGGATGCGAAGCAACTGCTTCTTGTAGTTCCACTCGTAGAGAGCCTTGGACTCGTCGAGGCCCTCGTAGCACTGGAGCCGCACCAACCTGGCACCGGTCATCTCGGCGACGGACTTGGCCAGCTGGGTCTTCCCGGTGCCAGCGGGGCCCTCGACGAGCACGGGCTTGCCCAGCCGGTCGCCGAGGAAGACGACCGACGCGATCGACGTGTCAGCCAGGTAGCCGACACCCCCGAGAGCGTCCTTTACCGCCTCCGGGCTCTCGAACCTGGTCCCCGGTGCCCCTGTCGTGCTCATCCGGGCCATGTTAGGGGTGCTCAGGCGACGGTTGGCCGCCAATAAACGGCCCAGGGGCTGCGCCCCGCCCGTCAGCTCCGGATCTGGCCGGTCCCCATGACGACGTACTTGGTGGTGGTGAGCTCGCGCAGGCCCATCGGGCCCCGCGCGTGCAGTTTCTGAGTGCTTATGCCGATCTCGGCACCGAAGCCGAACTGTTCGCCATCGGTGAACCGCGTCGATGCGTTGACCATGACCGCTGCCGCGTCCACCTCGCGGGTGAAACGCCTGGCGGCGTCGAGGTCGCGGGTGACGATGGCCTCGGTGTGACCGCTGCTGTAGCGCTGTACGTGCCCGATCGCCGCGTCGAGGTCGTCCACGACCTTCACGCTCAGCACCAGGTCCAGGTACTCGCGGCCCCAGTCGTCCTCGCCGGCCGCCTCCATAGCGGGCACGAGGGCACACGCCGTCTCGTCGCCTACGAGCCTCACGCCTGCCAGCGCCTCGGCCACCCGGGGCAGGAACTCGGAGGCGACCCGGCGGTGCACGACGAGCGATTCCGTGGCATTGCAGACGCTCGGACGCTGGGTCTTGCCGTTGACAGTGATCGATACCGCCATGTCGATGTCGGCCGAGGCGTCGACGTAGACGTGGCAGTTGCCGTCACCGTCTATCACGTACGGCACCGTGGCGTTCTCGAGCACGGCCTGGACGAGCGACGGGCCCCCCCGGGGGATGAGGCAGTCGATGACGCCGCGCAGGCGCATGAAGTCTCGCGCTGCTTCGTGGCTGGTGTCCTCGACGAGCACCACGCAGTCTTCGGGCAACCCGACCTTGGCGATGCCCTCCCGCAGCACGGCGGCCACCGCCCGGTTGGAGCCGAGGGCAGCCGAACTACCGCGCAGGAAGGCGGCGTTGCCCGACTTGAGGCACAGGCCGGCGGCGTCGCTGGTGACGTTGGGCCGGTTCTCGTAGATGATGGCCACGACGCCGAGGGGCACACGCACGCGCTCGATGGTCAGGCCGTTGGGCCTGGTCCAACCCTCGGTCACCTCCCCGACGGGATCGGCGAGGGCGGCCACCTGCCTGAGCCCGGCGGCCATGGACGCCACCCTGGCCTCGTTGAGGCGCAACCTGTCCACCACTGTGGGGCTGCTCCCGGCGTCGGTCGCCCGCCGCACGTCCCCGGCGTTGGCCTCCAGGATCTCCTCGCCGCGGTGGAGCATCAGGTCCGCCGCCGCGAGGAGGGCGGCGTCCTTGGTGCCCGTAGCTGCAACCGCCAGCGCCCGGCTGGCGCTCTTGGCCCGCCGCCCGAGATCGTTCACGGAGGTCATGGCCAAGCCTACCGCCCGCCCTCAGCCGCTGTAGCCGGCGGCTGCGGCTATCGGCACCCCGCCCGTACGGCCGGCGGCCGAGCCCCTGTAGGGCGCGTCCCCGTAGGCGAACACCCCGCCGTCGCGGGCAATGAGCCAGTAGCCCCGCCCGTCGGTCGTCGATGCCATGGCCACCATGGGCGCGGCCAGGTCGATGGCGCCGGCTGAGCCCTCGTAAGGCGCCCCGTAGGCGAAGACGCCCCCGTCGGCAGCGAGGAGCCAGTACCCCCCCGTGGCGTCGTCCTCGGTCACGCCGACGACCGGCGAGTTGAGGTGCCGGCCGGCCATCGAGCCATAGAACTGGGCGTCTCCGAACTCGTACACGGAGCCGTCGGCGCCGGCCAGCACGTAGCCGTGGCCGTCGGGACTGGAGGCGATGCCGACGATCCTGGCGCTTGGCGACGGGGGCGAGCCGTAGTAATTGGCGTCACCGAAGCCGAAAACGCCCCCGTCAGCCGAGACGAGCCAGTACCCACGCCCGTCTGGAGTTGCAGCGATGCCGGTCACGGGCGAGTTGAGATGGTGCCCGAACATCGACCCGAAGTCGGAGGCCGAGCCGAACGCCAGCACGGCTCCGTCCGCAAGGGCCAGCCAGTAGCCGCCCACGGCGGGTGACATGGCGATGCCGGCGGCAGGCGAGCGGGGGGCGCCCGCGCCGGCCGAGCCGCAGTCGGGTTGGCCGAAGCTGTAGACAGCGCCCTCGGAGCTCACCAGGTCGTAGCCATTGTTGGCGGCCGACGGCACGTCGCACGGCGAACCCGAAGGGGCCTGGGCGGCACCGGTGGTCCCCGTCAGTTGCGGGTCGTGGTGGAACATGGGCCACGACCCGGCACCCACCGCCAGGGCACCGTTGCTGCCCGGGATGTCGTAGTGGAGCACGACGCCCTCGTTGTCAGCGCCGTCGTAACCGGCCAGCGTGACGCCGGCGGTACCGTTGGGGTCCTCGGTTACGAGCGGGGAGCTCTGGAAGCCCAGGTTGGGGGCGAGCACGTCGAGCAGGTACCCGTTGCGACCGTCCAGCACGTCCACCCCGTGGGTCGTCGGGACGAGGACGTCCTGGTAACCCTGCCCGCTGAGGTCGGCGGTGACCACGCCACCGATCACCCTGCCGCCGACGTAGACGTGCCAGAGGGTCGAGCCGTCAGAGCCGTCGAGCGCCCACACGGAGCCTGCCGCCCCGTTGTCGGTGCCCTCGACGACGTCGAGGGCACCTGTGCCCGACAGGTCGGCCAGTGCCGGGCTGGACCCGGTGAAACCGTCGAGCGTGTCCGACCACACGAGGTTGCAGTGGCTGCCGAAGGCGTTGAGCACGTTGCTGTCCGTCGCCCCGGCATAGAAAGAACCCGTGCCCACGGCTATGCCGGTGGCCCCGCCGGCCAGGAAGCCGCCGACGGCGGGCGACGAGTCCACTTCCTGGTTGAGGTCGGCGTGGCACACGAGGCCACCGCGTGAGTCGAGCACGCGCAGGTGGCCCCCGCTGTGGTAACCCTGCCCGAGGGCGAAGCCGTGCGTCGAGGCACCCCCCACCACCAGTTCGGTGTGACCATTGCCGTAGAGGTCGGCGGCCGCTGCCGTGGAGAAGACGCTGTCGGCGCTGAAGAACGGCCAGCCCGTCAGGGTAGCCCCGTTGGTGGCGTCGAGCGCGTAGGCCTCCTGGCCGAGCGAGCCTGCGAACACCGCCGGCCGGCCCTGCAGTTCTGCCACCGTCATGGAGGCTTGGACGGCGTAGGCCGGGTTCTTGTCGGTCGGCGGCTCTACGACGCGGGTTTGCCAGAGCATGTGACCGTCGGGAGCGAATGCGGCGTAACCGCCGGTCCGGTAGGCGGCGGCGTTGCCCTCGCCGACGAAGACCGTGTCGAGGGCCGAGCCCCCCGTCGGTTCGACGGACGGCGTCGAGTCGATCGGGGCCCCGCCGTCGTAGGTTGGCCAGCCGGCAACCCGCGTCCCGCCGTCGAGGTGGAAGGCGTAGACGTAGCCGCTGCGGTCGCCAACGACGACGGCCGGCCCGTAGTCGTCGAGGGTGGCGACCACCGGCGACGACATCGCGATCGGGTTGCCCCGGTCGCCGGCGAAGGGCCCGCGCGCCCACTCCTGCACGAAGTCGAGGCCCGGTGCGAGCCGCGATATGCCGCCCCCGGCACCCGGAACGTGCCCGTTCCCAGATGTGACGGCCGCCGCGGCCGGCAGCGCCGCTGGCACCGGCGCCATGGCTGCCGCGAGCAGCAGCCAGGACACGGCCAGTGCGCTGTTGCGGGGTCGGACGGTGCAGGGAGGCTGGCGCAAGGGTGGGTGCTCGTAGGTCGTTGAAAAGGGGAAGTGCGCAGAAGGGACGTATTTGCGCGGGCGACAGTGTTTCTACCAGCCGGTGTCGGCGCAGTGCAACGCGGAGCGGGCACGTCCCCGCAGCGGCGTAGCCTCTGAGGCGTGCTCGAGAAGCGGCCAGCCCGACGCCTTCCGAGCGTGGCCCGTGCGGCCGCATCGCCGAGCGCGATCGTGTTGGCGGGCGCCGGTGTGGCCGCAGGCGAGGCTGCTCACCTCGGGCTGGCCGTGGCCATGGGCCTCGGGGCCGCGGGCTACTGCGCCCGGCTGTCGTGGGCGTATGTCAGGCGCAAGGCAGCTCTACGCAGGCGGGCGGTGCGGCGCTCGGTCCGAGTGGACCCCTGGGCGGTGCCCGAACCTTGGAGAGGGCTCACCGCCAGGGCGGCGCGAGCTCGCAAGCAGCTCCAGCAGTTCGCCAGGGACTGCCCGCCCGGGCCGCTCGCAGAACAGATGGCGCGGGCGTCTGCCGTGGCTGCAGCGGCCGTCGAGGAGCAGTGGAGCATGGCTCGGGCGGGAGCGGCCCTGGGTACACCGCTCCGTGGCGCCGAGCGAGTGGCAGCTGACCTGGACGCAGTGCAGGGCCGGCTGCGTTCCGCCGCGCCTGCGGAGCGCACCGCCCTGCAGGCCCGCGAGGAGCAGCTGGCCGCCGAGCTGCGTTCCCTGCGCCGCTCGCAGGCGGCCGCAGACGAGCTGTCGGCCAGGCTGGGTGTGCTGGTCGAGCGCATGGAGAAGCTTGCAGCCACCTCGGGCCGCCTGCTTGGAGCGGCGGGCCCGGCCAGCAGCGACCTCGCCAGCGTCTCGACCCACCTGGAGGCCCTCGTCGCAGCCCTCGACGAGGCAAGGGCGCCGGCCGGCGGCGGCCCGGAGGAGGCTCCCGGGCCCTGACCCCCGGTGCGCGCCTGTTGCACCAGGGAGGGCCCTGAGCCGCAGGGCCGGCGATATCAGGGGTGTCCTGTGTAGCCGCAGGACAGCGGGCGCCCTAGCATGCGAGCCATGTGGAAAGTCCTACGCCGGAGGTGGAAGTACCTGACCGCCAAGCTCTCGGGGCGGTTCGAGGAGACGGCTGACCCCAAGGTGCAGCTCGAACAGGCCATGGCCGAGGCGCAGGACCAGCATCGCCGCCTCGTCGAACAGGCCGCGAGCGTGATAGCCAACCAAAAGCAGACCGAGCTCCAGCTCAACCGGTCGATGCAGGAGCTCGAGAGGATCAGCGGCTCGGCCCGCCAAGCCCTGCAGATGGCCGCCGACGCCGCTGCCAGGGGTGACGCTTCCAAGGCGGCCGAGTACAACCAGACGGCCGAGGCCTTCGCCAACCGGCTGATCGTCACCGAGAAGCGGGTCGACGACCTGAAGACGATGCACCTGCAGGCCACCCAGGCCGCACAGCAGGCAAAGGCCGCGGTGCAGCAGAACGCGAACGCCCTCCAGCAGAAGCTCGCCGAGCGCCAGAAGCTGCTCTCCCAGCTTGACCAGGCCAGGATGCAGCAGCAGCTCAACTCTGCGATGGCGAGCCTGTCCCAGACGGTCGACCAGGACGTGCCGACCTTCGACGACGTCCGCCAGAAGATCGAGGCGCAGTACGCCAAGGCGCTCGGTACGGCCGAGCTCAGCGGCCAGGGCGTCGAAGCCCGCATGCTCGAGATCGAGCAGGCCAGTGTCAACATCGAGGCGCAGCAGCGGCTGGACCAGATGCGGGTACAGATGGGGCTGTCCGGCGCACCCTCTTCAGCAGGTGCGCTCGGGGCAGGGACGCCGGAGGCCCTGACTGCGGCCCAGCCGGTGCAGGCGGCACAGCTGCAGGCCCCGGCCGCCCGGTCCGAGGTGGTCGAGGCGCGAGCGGACGCCTCGGTCGAGCCCGCACCGGTCGAGCCTTCCGGCCCGGCCGGGAGCTGACTGGGCGGGTCGAGTTGACACACATCGTCGTGATCGGAGGTGGCCCCGGAGGCAACCAGGCCGCGAGCCGTGCCGCCAGCCTGGGAGCCAGGGTCACCCTCGTCGAGCGCGATGTCGTGGGAGGCGCCGCTCACCTGTGGGACTGCATCCCCTCCAAGGCCATGATCGCGACCGCCGGCGCCCTGGCCTTCTCCCGGCGGGTGCCCGGCTTCGGTCTGTCCGTCGGCGGGCCTGCTCCTCAGGTCGACCACGCTGCGCTGGCTGAGCGGATAGGTGCCGTGACGGGCCGGCTGCAGCGGGGCGTCGAGGACCTGCTCGCCTCCCAGGGCGTGCGCACCCTGCGAGGGGAGGGGCGGCTCGCCGGGCCGCATACGGTAGTGGTGCGCGACGCCGGCGGAGCAGAGGAGAGGATGTCCGCCGACGCCATCGTGGTGGCCACCGGGAGCCGGCCCCGGGTCCCGGACTGGGCCGAGCCGGACGGCGAGCGCGTGCTGACCACCCGCCAGGCCTACCCGCCGCCCGAGGTGCCGGAGCACCTCGTGGTCGTGGGTTCGGGTGTCACCGGGGTCGAGTTCGTGCACATGTTCAGCTCGCTGGGCTCCAAGGTCAGCCTGATCGTGAGCCGCCAGCACGTGCTGCCCCACAAGGACGCCGAGGTGGCGGCCGCGCTCGAGGACGAGTTGCTGCGGCGCGGGGTGCAACTCTTCAAGGGTGCACGAGCGCAGGGGGTCGAGCGCACCTCCGACGGAGTGGTGCTGCACTGCGACGACGGGCGTACGGTGGCCGGGAGCCACGTGCTCATCGCTGTGGGCTCCATCCCCAATTCGGACCGGCTCCGCCTGGACGAGGCAGGCGTCAATGCGGACAAGTGGGGTTACGTGACCGTCAACCACCATTGCCAGACCAACGTGCCCCACATCTACGCGTGCGGCGACGTCTGCGGCCGCTTGCCGCTGTCCTCGGTGGCCTCGATGCAGGGACGCAAGATCGCCGAGCACATCATGGGGCTGCACACCCGCGAGCACCGCCACATCGACTACGACAAGGCAGCCTCGGCGGTGTTCACCGACCCGGAGATAGCCGACGTCGGGTTGGCCGAGGCCGAAGCCTTCGCAACGGGGCGCAAGATCCGGGTTACGAAGGTGCCGTTCGGGGCCTCGGCCAAGGCTCTCATAAACGACGACCCTCGTGGCTTCGTCAAGATCATCTCCGACCCTGCCACGGGCGTCGTCCTCGGCGGTTGCATCGTCGGCAGCCAGGCTGCCGAGCTCATCTCCGTCATCGCGCTGGCCGTTACGGCCGGGCTCAAGGTGAGCGACCTCGTGGAGAGCTGCCTGGTGCACCCGTCGCTGTCCGAGGCCCTGGCCGACGCCGCTGAGTGAGGCTGGCGCCCTCGGGGCGGCGCTCAGGGCGACGTCGGGCGGCGTCCTGGTCACACTGCACGTCCAGCCCGGTGCCACCAGGGACGAGCTGGCCGGTATGCACGGAGACGCGCTCAAGGTCCGCACCCGGGCGCCTGCTCTGGACGGCCGTGCCAACGCGGCGGTCGTGGGTGCCCTGGCTCGCTACCTGGACCTGCCTGCGTCCCGGGTCGTCCTGCACAGCGGCCGCTCTTCGAGGCGCAAGACGGTACTGGTGAGCGGGCTGAGCCTGGGCACGGCCGAGCACCGCCTCTCGGTGGCCCTCGGCCGCACGGCTAACGGCCCGGCGGGCGACTGAAGGGCGCCTAGCGCGACTCGGCCTCGACGGCGAAACCGACGATGGCTCCTACGAGGAGGATGCCGCCCATGATCCAGAACCACTTGCCGAAGGCGAGGCCTATGGCGAGGAAGACGGCACCGAGGCCCATGGCGGCCGGCCAGATCGAGTTGGCAGGGAAGAACCCGATCTCGCCCGCCCCCTCCTCCTGGGTGACGTCCTCGCGGTCCTCCACCCGGGGGATGCCCTTGCGCCGGAGGAAGGACAGGAGGATGAAACCGAACATGATGGCGTAGGCGGCACCGCCGAAGGCGAGCATGACCGTGCCGGACCATTCGCCGCTCCACACCCAGTAGACGACGGCCACTATCCCGAGGAAGGCGGCGGTGCCGAGCGCCAGTTGCCACTCGCGCTTCATCGGGCCCGACCCCCCTCACCGTCCGTCGCGCCTCGGGCGGCATCCGGCGGCGAGCCGTCACCCGGCGTCCCGTCCTGTCCGGGCACAGCCGTGCGGGCGCCCGCCATCGCCAGCTCGCGCATGTGGCGCCCGTGGGGCAGGCTCGTGTGGTCCGGGTGGTTGAGGTCCCAGACGGGGCGCTCCGAGCGGATCGGGGGCAGGAACTCGAAATTGTGCTCGAGCGGCGGCGACTGCGTCGCCCACTCGAGCGTCATGCCGTCCCAGGGGTTGGGGCCCACCCGCTTGCCGCTGCGCAGCGTGACCCACACGTTGACGATGAAGGGCAGCATGGCGAAGGCCAGGATGAACGACCCTATCGACGACAGCATGTTGAGGAAGTCCCAGCCCTGGTGCGCCGGGTACACGGCGATGCGTCGCTGCATGCCCCGCAGTCCCAGGTCGTGCTGGGGGAAGAAGGTGAGGTTGAAGCCGATGAACATGATGACGAAGGTGAGCTTCGCCAGGCGTTCGTCCAGCTTGCGACCGGTGAACTTCGGGAACCAGTAGTGGATGCCGCCGAAGGCGGCGAAGACCGAGCCCCCGAAGAGCACGTAGTGGAAGTGCGCGACGACGAAGTAGGTGTCGTGCAGCTGGAAGTCCAAGGGTGGCTCGGCCAGCATGACGCCCGTGAAGCCGCCCAGAAGGAAGCAGATGAGGAAGCCCAGGGCGAACAGCATGGGTGAGTCGAGGCGCACCGAGCCCCTGAACATGGTCCCGATCCAGTTGAAGAACTTGATGCCCGTCGGGACCGAGATCAGGAAGGTGAGGATGGCGAAGAACGGCAACAGCACCGCTCCGGTGGTGTACATGTGGTGGGCCCAGACGCCCATCGACAGTCCGCCGATCGAGAGCGTGGCGAAGACCATGCCCTTGTAGCCGAACACCGGCTTGCGCGAGAAGGTGGCGATGATCTCGGTCGCCACCCCGAAGAAGGGCAGCGCCAGGATGTACACCTCGGGGTGGCCGAAGAACCAGAACAGGTTCTGCCACAGGATCGGCTGGCCACCGCCCGTCGGGTCGAAGAAGTGGGTCCCGAGGTGCCTGTCAGTCCAGAGCATGACGAGGGCGGATGTGAGCACGGGGAAGGCGAGCAGCACCAGGAAGGCGGTGATGAGCTGGTTCCAGGTGAAGATGGGCATGCGGAACATGACCATGCCCGGCGCCCTGAGGGTGAACACGGTGGTGATCACGTTGACGGCGGTGAAGATCCCCGAGAAGCCGGCCAGCGCCACTCCGCATATCCACAGGTCGCCACCCGGGCCGGGACTGTGGATCGCCTCGGTCAGGGGCGCGTAGGCGAACCAGCCCCAGTCGGCGGCGCCGGACGAGGTGAGGAAGCCCGACATCATGGTTATGCAGCCGCCGAGGAACAGCCAGTAGGAGAAGGCGTTGAACCTGGGGAAGGCCATGTCCGGTGCACCTATCTGCAGCGGGACCAGGTAGTTGGCCATGCCGAAGGCGAACGGGCCGAGGAAGAGGAACAGCATGATGCTGCCGTGCATCGTGAAGAGCTGGTTGTAGGTCTCGAGTGACAGGAAGTTGTTGTTGGGCACCGACAGCTGGACCCTCATGAGCACGGCCATCGCCCCGGCGATGAGGAACATGGTGAAGCTGGTCACCATGTAGTTGATGCCGATCTGCTTGTGGTCGGTGCTGGTCAGGTAGGACAGCACGCCCCTCGGCTTGGGCCCGGGCACGACCTCGGTGAGGCGCCGCTCCGGCTGCTCGAAGTGGGGCGGCCTTTCCTGGACGAGGCTCACTTGGTCCTACCTCCCTGATTGGGGACCGGCGTCACCTTGGTCGCCGAGTTGGTCTCCACGCCGTGGTGGCTGGCGAGCCAGCCGTTGAACTTGTCCTTGGCCATGACCTCGAGCCAGAAGCGCATGTAGGGGTGGTAAAGGCCGCAGAACTGCGTGCACTCGCCGATGAAGCGGCGCCCGACCACGCTCGGGTCGATGTTGACGTCGAAGGAGTTGTTGATGCCCTGGATCGCGTCCCGCTTGAACAGGAAGGCCGGCACGTAGAACGAGTGGTTGACGTCGTCGCTGAACAGGTTGACCTGCACCGTCTCCCCGGCGGGGAGGGTCAGCACGGGTAGGTTGGGGCTGTCCACGCTGGGTTCCGTCGCCACGCTGCCGATCTCCTGGAACCCGTTGGGGTAGGTGAACTTCCAGCCCCACTGGAAGGCGTCGACCCGTATGACCAGGGCGGGGTTCTTGGCGATGGCGTCCACGCGGTCCTCGGCCCGGTAGGTGAACACGAACAGGGTGATCACCAGCATGATCGGCACGATGGTGTACAGCGCCTCCAGCGGGATGTGGTACTGGACCTGCCGGGGTATGCGCTCCTCGCCCGGCCGCTCCCGGTAGCGCACGGCGCACCAGACGATGAGGCCCACGACGATGGCGCCGAGCGGGATGGCGATGTAGTACGTCAGCGACCAGAGGAACGTGAGGTTCTTCGACTGAGACGTGATGCCGTTGGGTGAGCCCCAGCGGATGACGGATGCGAGCAACGCGTGCACTGGCAACAAATTAGGCGTGTCGCGGGCAGCCGAACAAACCGGGACCGGCCTCCCTCTCGCCGACCGTCTCGCCGGGCGCACCCCAGGCCCACGGCGCACCTGACCGGCTCCCCTCCAGCCCGGGGCCGGGGGCGGCCCGTACCCTCCTCCCGGGCGCTCTCCTGCGGGGCCCTTGGGGAGGGCCGGGGCACCTGTGCCGCAGCTCTCGTGCCTGGCCCTGGCAGGGCGGGCGCCGCGCCTGGCGGCGCTCTCGGGCAGGCCACGGGGGGCCCGGCAGCTCGCCTGGCCAAGCCCGGACGGACCAGGTATGCTGGTGGGCCCGTGCGTACTTACTCTCCCAAAGCCTCCGAAATCGAGCATGCCTGGTACGAGGTGGACGCCTCGGGTGCCGTGCTCGGACGTCTGGCGTCCGAGGTGGCCCGCCTGCTGCGTGGCAAGCACAAGGCTACTTTCGCTCCCCATCTCGACACCGGCGACTACGTCGTCGTGGTCAACGCCGCCAAGCTCGTGCTGTCCTCCGACAAGGGACAGAAGAAGTTCCACTACCGCTACTCGGGCTACCCCGGCGGCATCAAGGCCCGGTCCTACGACGAGCTGCTGGCCGACCGGCCCGAGGAGCTCGTGCGCATCGCCGTCAAGGGCATGCTGCCCAAGGGCCCGCTCGGCAGGCAGATGATCGGCAAGCTCAAGGTCTATGCGGGCCCGGAGCACAAACACGCAGGCCAGGCTCCCAAGCCCTGGTCATTGGACCACTCGGCCCACCGGGTAGCCTGAGCCGGGGCCAGCGCCTCCTACCAGGTTCCCGTCACACCGCTCAGCACAAGGCCACCAAGAGGAGAACACGGCAGTGCCCAAACCGCTAGTCCAGTCGACAGGTAGGCGCAAGGCCGCCATAGCGCGCGTCCGCCTGCGTCCCGGCGATGGTGCCATCACCGTCAACCGGCGGCCCGTGGAGGACTACTTCCCCTCGGCCACCCACCGGATGGTGCTCACCGAGCCCCTGCGTGTGGTCGACAAGGCGACGGACTACGACGTGGACGCCACTCTGGACGGCGGCGGCATCTCGGGCCAGGCCGGCGCCCTGCGCCTGGGCATCGCCAGGGCGCTCGCCGAGCTCGAGCCGGAGTTGCGGGTGCCGCTCAAGAGGGCCGGCTTCCTGACCCGCGACCCCCGTGAGAAGGAGCAGAAGAAGTACGGCCTCAAAAAGGCCCGTAAGGCGCCCCAGTACTCCAAGCGCTGACGCGGCGGCGGGTCCTACGGCGCACCGCGCACCACGGTTCGGGACCGACGGCATACGAGGTTCCGCCAACGACGAGCTGACGCCCGAGCTGGCTCTGGCACTGGGGAGGGCCGCAGCCCGTGTCCTCCCACCCGGCAGTGCCGCGCCGCGCCGGCGCTTCCTCGTCGGGCGCGACACGCGGCTGTCCGGGCCCTTGCTGCAGGCGGCGCTCTCGGCCGGCCTTGCCTCCGAGGGCGCTGACGTGGTCGACCTGGGGACCCTGGCCACCCCGGCGGTAGCGTTCGTCTCCGCCGAGCAGGACGCTCCCGCGGCCGTGATATCCGCGTCGCACAACCCCTATCACGACAACGGCATCAAGTTCTTCCTCCCCGGCGGGCTGAAGCTGGCCGACGCCACCGAGCGAAGGATCGAGGCCGAGCTCGAGACCATACAGGCCGGTAGCGCCGGAGCGGCGATGCGCAAGGGCGCCTCGCTCGGGCGCCTCGAACGCGACGAGGGGGCCCTGGCCCGCTACGAGAAGCACGTCGTGAGCTGCCTCGAGGGTCGGGACCTGTCCGGGATGAGGGTGGTCCTCGACTGCGCGAACGGTGCCGCCTACGCCAGTGCTCCCGACGTACTGCGCGCTGCGGGCGCCGAGGTGGTGTCGGTGCTCGGCGCCGAACCAGACGGCACCAATATCAACCACGAGTGTGGGTCGACCCACCCGGACGCGCTGGCCGGCGCCGTGCTGGCTCACGGGGCGGACATCGGCCTCGCCTTCGACGGCGACGCCGATCGGGTCATAGCGGTGGCCCAGGACGGCCAGGTCGTGGACGGCGACCGCATCCTGGCGCTGCTGGCGCGGGACATGCACCAGCAGGGCCTGCTCGGAGGCGGCACGGTCGTCGTCACCGTCATGACCAACCTCGGCTTCCACCGGGCGATGGAACCGGCCGGGGTCAGGGTGCACACGGTCGCCGTGGGTGACCGTTACGTGCTCGAAGCCCTCGACGCCAACGGCTGGAGCCTGGGCGGCGAGCAGAGCGGCCACATCGTCTTCCGGGCGCTGGCCACGACGGGGGACGGCGTCCTCTCCGGCCTGCTGTTGGCCGACCTGGTGCGCCGCCTCGGTGCACCTCTGCACGAGCTGGCGGGGAGCGTGATGGACAAGTACCCCCAGGTGCTCACCAACGTCCGGGTGGCGCGGCGCGAGGCCCTGGCCGGCGCTGACGAGGTGTGGGCGGAGGTCTCCCGGGTCGAGGCCAGCCTCGGGCGCGAGGGCCGCGTCGTGCTCCGGCCAAGCGGCACCGAGCCCCTCGTGCGGGTCATGGTCGAGGCCCGCAGCGAGCAACAGGCCCAGGACTGTGCCGGGCGCCTGGTCGGGGCTCTGCACCGGGCGCTCGGGGAAGCCGAGCCGGGCCCGTCAGTCGGCCGGGCCTGATCCCGCCGCAGCTAGCCTTCTGATCATGTGTGGGATAGCGGCCGTGCTGGCCAGGCCCTCCCGACGGGCCGCGCCCTCCCTGGAGGAGGTGCGCCGGCTGCTCGAAGAGGCGGGCGCAGCGCTGGAGCCTGTGTGGGCGGGCCCGCCTGCGCCGGGTGATGCCGCCGGCCTGCGCGCAGCGACGGCTGCCCTGCGGGCTCTCGACAGCGCGCTCAGAGGCGTGCCCGGACTGGAGGCCATGCTCGGGGGCCCTGGCATCGAGCCCCTGCTCGAAGGGTCGACGGCGGCCGTGACGTCGCACCTCCAGTCCTACGAGTCCGCACTCGACCGCAGTGGGCTGGCCGACACGGCCGGGGGCGTCGAGGATCTCAACGCGGCGATCGTCGCCCTGCGCGACTCGGTCTGGGCGCTGGCGCAGGACCGCTTGGGCGCGCTCCGCAGCACCCGCGAGCTCTGTCACGGGCTCGGTCTCGCTGCCGTGCCGCCGCGGCCCGCTCTGGGGGTGGCCTGGTCGCTCCACGTCGCCCTGCGCTCGCTGGACCGCCTGGAGGTGCGGGGCCGGGACTCGGCCGGGCTGCACCTGATGCTCTCGGGCCACGGGCTCGACCCCGGAGCACCCGAGGTGGCCGCCCTGGCTGGCGGACGCTCCGGCGACCGCCTGTTCACGTCGATGAGCGTGCGCTGGCCTGCCGGCTGCCTGTCGATCGTCTACAAGACGGCGGCTGAGATCGGCGAACTGGGCGACAACGTGCGGGCGCTGCGCAGAGCCGTGGCCTCGGACAGCTTGCTCGCCCTCGCACTCGCCTCGCCGGACGTCGAGGCGACCGTCGTGGCCCACACCCGCTGGGCCAGCGTGGGCCTGATCTCGGAGCCGAACGCCCACCCGCTCAACTCCGAAGAGGGCGGGCTGGTGCTCGGCCCCGACGGGACGGCCTACGCCGTCGGTGCCCTCAACGGCGATATCGACAACTACGCGGCTCTGCTGGCGGAAGAGGAGATCGCGCCGCCGGCCCAGGTGACGACCGACGCCAAGCTGGTGCCCACCCTGGTGGCCAGGCGGATGGCCTGCGGTGTGGCGCCTGAGGACGCGTTCAGGCAGGCAGTCGGCAGGTTCGACGGCTCGGTCGGCATCGCCGTCAACATGGCCCGCGAGCCCGGCCGGCTCCTGCTGGCCCTGCGCGGCAGCGGCCAGGGCCTCAACATCGGCCTGGCCGCCGACGCCTTCGTGGTGGCCAGTGAACCCTACGGGCTCGTCGAGGAGGCGTCGGAGTACCTGCGCATGGACGGCGAGGGTGGCGGGCAGGTGGTGGTGCTCGAGCGGGGCCGGGCGGGTGAGATGGACGGTGCCCGCAGGCAGCGCTACGACGGTTCGCCGCTGCCCATTGCCATGTCCGAGGTCAAGCGGGCGGAGATCACCACCAGGGACATAGACCGCCACGGGTTCCGTCACTTCCTGCTCAAGGAGATTTCCGAGGCGGCCCTGTCGGTGCGCAAGACGCTCCGGGGCAAGTTGGTGCCGGGCCCGGGAGGTGGTTACGAGGTGCGCCTCGGTGACGAGGCGCTGCCTGCCACCCTGCGGAGGCGCCTGGCGGATGGTTCCATAGACCGGGCTGTCGTCGTCGGCCAGGGTACGGCGGCGGTGGCCGGCCAGGCAGTGGCCGCCGCCCTGGCGCGGGCAATGCCCTGCGTGCGCGTCGCCCGGATGCCGGCCACCGAGCTGTCCGGATGGGGGCCCGACGGTACCGGGTTGCCTGACGACCTCACCGGCATGCTCGTCGTGGCGATAAGCCAGTCCGGGACCACGACGGACACCAACCGCACCGTCGACCTGGTGCGCGCCCGGGGCGCGCTCGTCGTCTCGATCGTCAACCGCCGCAACAGCGACCTGGTGCACAAGTCGGACGGCGTGCTCTACACCTCGGACGGGCGCGACGTGGAGATGTCGGTGGCCTCGACCAAGGCCTTCTACTCCCAGATCGCCGCCGGCCACCTACTCGCAGCCGGCATGACCGCCTGCTGTGGGCCTGGGCTCGGCCGGGACCGCCAGGACGTGCTGGCCGCACTGCGTGACCTCCCCGACCACATGGCCACGGTCCTGGCCAAACGCACCGAGATCGCCATGATCGCCGCAGCCGTGGCCCCACCTCGGCGCAACTGGGCCGTGACCGGCAGCGGCCCGGACCACGTCGCCGCGGCTGAGCTGCGGATCAAGCTCTCCGAGCTGTGCTACAAGTCGATAGCCCTCGACACGGTCGAGGACAAGAAGCACATCGACCTGTCCTCGGAGCCGATGGTCATCGTGTGCGCTGCGGGCACGAGCGGGGCCAATGCCCGCGACCTGGCCAAAGAGGTGGCCATCTTCAAGGCTCACAAAGCGGCACCGGTGGTCGTCGTGAGCGAGAGCCAGAGAGCGCTCTTCGGAGACGACGTGGATGTCGTTGCCGTGCCCGACACCCATCCCGAGCTGGCCTTCGTGCTCGCTGCGATGGTCGGCCACATCTTCGGGTACGAGGCGGCGCTGTCCATCGACGCCCAGGCCCATCCCCTACGGGAGGCCCGGTCGCTCATCGAGCGCTCCGGGCTGCCGGCCGCTGTCGTGCCGGCCCTCGAGGCTGTGACCGCTCCCGCCGTGTCCGGCCTGCGCTCCGGTGCCTACGACGGCAACCTCAGCGCCTCCAGCGCCGGAAGGCTGACGTCGCTGCTGCGCTATGCGACCGGCGCCCTGCCGGTGGAGGGTTACGAGGCCGAAATGGGCAAGGTCGGGTCGCCCTCAGCGCTGGCCGAGGACCTGCTTGCCGCACTGGGGGCCGCCATCGACGAGTTGGCCAGGCCTATCGACGCCATCAAGCACCAGGCCAAGACCGTCACAGTCGGGATATCGCGCAGCGAGGACGACCTCCTGCGCTCGCAGCTGGTGGCGGAGGCGCTCGGCGCGGGAGCATCGGCCGGTTCTCTCGGCTACAGGGCGCTGCGCTCTTTGGCCGCCCTGGCGCCTGCAGTGCACGGGGTGCTCGGGTTCACCCGCTACCACGTGGAGCTCGCCCCTGCCTCCGCGCCGCAGGCGGACCGGCTCGCAGGGGCCACGATCAGCGTGGTGGACCGGGGCGGGATATCCGCAGGCATGGTCTCGCGCTCGGCCGCCGATCCCACGCTCAGGGGCACCAAGCACAGGGCGGCCGAAAAGAGGGAGGTAACCGTGTTCCGGGGTCTCCACGACGGCCGGACCGGAGTGATGGTGCCAGAGGTCAAAGACGGGCAGGTGGTCGGCATGACCCTGCTGCACGTGCAGTTCGAGGACCGGCTGTCCCCGGTGCAGGCGCGTGCCGTCCTCGAGGGGTACCAGGGGCGCTACGCGGCCCTGGTCGACGCGGTCACCGAGGCCCGGCCCGGCTTCGACGACGACGTGTTGGCCATGGTGCCCGTGATCGACCTGCTCACCGAGCCCGTAGCAGTGCTGGCCGGCAACTGGTCGGCGCAGGAGGGCTGAGGTGCCGTTCGCCGGGGCCCCGCTCGGGATGGGTGTCGACCTGGTCGACATGGAGCGGTTCAGGCAGGTGCTGCAGAGACGGCCGTCGATGAGCGAGCGCGTGTTCACGCCGGGGGAGCGGGAGTACGCCGGCTCCCTGGCTGACCCTGTGCCCTCCCTGGCGGCTCGCTTCGCCGCCAAGGAGGCGGTGATGAAGGCCATGGGTGTCGGCCTGGGTGCGTTCGCCTTCCACGAGGTGGAGGTCCGCCGCCTCCCTTCTGGGCAACCCGAGCTGGTCCTGTCCGGGGCGGCCGTGCGCCTGGCGGCCGAGCGGGCCGTCGGCTCCTGGCTCGTCTCGCTGACGCATACTGCAACCGCCGCCGCCGCCGTGGTGTTGGCCCTTTCGTGATACCCGTACTTACGCCGGAGGAGACGGCCGGTGTCGACCGTAGCACCGAGCAGGCTGTCTCCGACCTGGTGGCACGTGCCGGTGCGGCGGTGGCGGCGGGTGCCGTCAGGGTGATGGGCGGAGCGTACGCCAGGCGGGTGGTGGTGGTGGCCGGCCCGGGTAACAACGGCGCCGACGGGCGTGTGGCAGCCGGGATCCTGGCCGGCAGGGGTGCGATCGTCGACGTCCGCGACGCCAGGGATCTCCTGGCGTCCGAGCAGCTCCCGAAGGCCGACCTGTTGATCGATGCCGCCTACGGCACCGGGTTGCGCCGGCCCTACCAGCCGCCCCGGAGCTCCTCACCCGTCCTGGCGGTCGACATCCCGTCGGGGCTGGACGGCCTGACGGGTGAGGTGCCCGATGGCGGGGGGGCCCTGGCAGCGGCCGCGACAGTCACCTTCGCCTCGCTCAAGCCCGGTCTGCTGCTCGGCAGCGGTCCGGAGCTGGCAGGGGAGCTGACGGTGGCCGACATCGGCCTCGGAGCCGAGGTCGTCCGGGTGGCCTCCTGCTGGCTCGTAGAGGACGGCGACGTGGCCCGGCACCTTCGCCCGAGGCCACGCGAGGCGCACAAGTGGCAGAGCGCCGTGCAGGTGGTGGCCGGCTCGCCCGGTATGACAGGGGCACCGTGGCTGGTCAGCCGGTCGGCGATGAGGGCCGGGGCGGGTTATGTCCGGCTCTCCATGCCGGGCGTCAGCCCCAGCGTGCTCCCCCCGAGCGAGCTCGTGTACCTCCCGGTGCCGGAGACGGGCTGGCACGTCCCCCTGCTGGCGCAGATGTCCCGGGTGAAGGCCCTCGTGGTCGGCCCGGGCCTGGGCCCTGTGACCGGTGGAGCCGGGAGCTCTGGTGGATTGCCGGGAGGCGAGGTTGGCCTGCTGCTGGCATCGGCCGACGTCCCTGCGGTGCTCGACGCCGACGGCCTCAACGCCATGGGCGGTATCGACGGCCTGGCCGCGGTGGTGGCCCGTCGTCGCCAACCGACCATTGTCACACCACACGCCGGCGAGCTGGCCAGGTTGCTTGGGCGCCCGCCAGGTCCGGACAGGGTGGCCGTGACCAGGGAGGCAGCGGCCCGCAGCGGTGCGGTGGTGCTCTTCAAGGGCTCGACCACCGTCGTCGCCGCCCCGGATGGGCGCGCCCTGCTGGCAGCGACCGGCAGCGCACGCTTGGCGACGGCGGGCACGGGTGATGTGCTCTCGGGAATTGTCGGAGCCTTCCTGGCCAGGGGCGTCGAGCCGTTCGAGGCGGCCGCCCTGGCCGCTCACGTGCACGGACGGGCGGCGCGTTCAGGTTTCGCCGAAGGGCTGACGGCCGGGGATCTCCCCGAGCTGGTCGCTGCCTGGTTGTCGGGGTTGCGGGCATGACGGCGGCGATGCCCCGTGCCGACCGTCCCGACGGTTACCTGACGAGCGCGAAGAGGGTGGCGGGGTGGCTGAGGCCGGCCTGGTTGGAGGTGGACCTGGCCCGCGTCACCGCCAACGTCGCCCACATCGCCCGGACCGTCGCCCCGGCGCGCGTCTGCGCCATCGTCAAGGCGGACGGCTACGGCCACGGAGCCGTCCAGGTGGCGTGCGCTGCCATCGAGGGTGGGGCTTCCTACCTGGGTGTGGCCCTGGCCGAGGAAGGCCACGAGCTGCGCCAGGCAGGCCTGGACGTACCGGTGCTCGTACTTTCGGAGCCACCGCCCGAGGCGATGCGGATGGTGGTCGAGGACCACCTGACGGCGGCCGTCTACACAGCCGGGGGCCTTTCGGCGCTGCTAGACGCGGCCCGTGCAGAGCGCCGTGACAGCGGTGCCGGTTGCGCGCCCGTACCGGTGCACCTCAAGCTGGACAGCGGCATGCACCGTGTGGGTGCAGACGAGAGCACGTTCGCCGAGCTGGCCGCGGCTGTGGCGGGGCAGCCGGAGCTTGTCCTCGAGGGTGCCTTCACGCACCTGGCCGTGGCCGACGAACCGGGCAACGCTTACACGGGCGAGCAGCTGCGCCGCTTCGATGCCGCTCTGGCCGGGCTGGAGGCCGAGGGGACCAAACCGCACCTGCTCCACGCTGCCAATTCCGCCGGAGCGCTGTGCCACCCCGAGGCTCGCTACGCCATGGTGAGACCCGGCATAGCCATGTACGGCATCTCGCCGGGCCCGCTGGTCAGGGCCCATCCCGCCGTCGCAGCGCTGCAACCCGTGCTCTCGCTCAAGGCCCAGGTCTCCTTCGCCAAGGAGGTCGAAGCGGGCGAGCGTGTCTCCTACGGGCTGCGCTACGAACTTGCGCACCGTTCGGTCGTCGCCACCGTGCCGCTCGGTTACGCCGACGGCGTGCCGCGACGGCTGTACGAGGCGGGCGGCGAGGTGCTGGTGGGCGGGCGGCGCTGCCCCATAGCGGGGACGGTCACGATGGACCAGATCATGGTCGACTGCGGGCCGGGTGCGGGTGTGCGTACCGGCGACGAGGTCGTACTGATCGGTCGACAGGGAAGCGAGGAGGTGACGGCCTGGGAGTGGGCCAGCCGGCTGGGGACCATCGCCTACGAGGTCACCTGCGGCCTGTCGCCGCGCCTACCACGGATCTACGTCTGAGCCTGCTCCCGCTGCTCCCGGGCCGTCTCTCCGAGCCCGGGCACCCGCTGGCGCAGGCATCGCTCACCCCCGGCCGTTTGCTGATCAGGACAGCGCGCTGACGACGTAGTCGATGCTGGCGGTCAGCGCCCGGATGTCCTCCGGCTCTATCGCAGGGTACATGGCCACCCTCAGCTGGTTGCGCCCGAGCCTGCGGTACGGCTCGGTGTCGACGACCCCGTTGGCCCGTAGGACCTTGGCCACGGTGGCAGCGTCGACCTCGTCGGCGAAGTCGATGGTGGCGACGGTGTGCGAGCGCTCGTCGGGCTTGGCCACGAAGGGGCTCGCATAGGGCGCCTGCTCCGCCCAGCCGTAGATGATCTCGGCGGAGCGGTCGCAGCGGCCGCAGGTGAAGCCCATGCCGCCGTTGGACAGCGCCCACTCGAGCTGGTCGACGGCCAGGAGCAGGGTGACCAGGGCCGGGGTGTTGTAGGTCTGGTCGAGCCGGCTGTTGTCGACGGCGCTGGAGAGGTCGAGGAAGGCAGGCACGAAGCGGCCCGAAGCCTTGAGCTTGTCCACCCGGGCCAGGGCGGCCGGTGACATGAGGGCGACCCAGAGCCCGCCGTCCGAGGCCAGGCTCTTCTGTGGGGCGAAGTAGTAGACGTCGAAGGCGGCAGGGTCGACTCGTAGCCCGGCAGCAGCCGAGGTCGCGTCGACTGCGACAAGCGCGTCGGCGTCCGCACCCTCCGGCCGGCGGACCTCCATCATCACCCCCGTCGAGGTCTCGTTGTGGGTCAGGGCGTACAGGTCCGTCCCGGGCCTGGCCTCGGCCTGGGGGTGGGTCCCGGTCGGGCTCTCGACGACGTCGGGAGCGTCGAGCCAGGGAGCGGCTTGGACGGCAGCCGCGAACTTCGAGGAGAACTCTCCGAAACGCAGGTGCTGGCTGTGCCTCTCCACCAGGCAGAACGTGGCGATGTCCCAGAAGGCGGTCGTGCCGCCGTTGCCCAGCACGACCTCGTAGCCGTCCGGCAGGTGGAACAGCTCCGACAGCCCGGCTCGCAGGCGCCCGACCACGGACCTCACGGGCTCGTGCCTGTGGCTCGTGCCGATAATGGCCCCGCCCGGCCCGGCGAGGGCCTCCACAGCGGAGCGGCGCACCTTGGAGGGGCCGCTGCCGAAGCGGCCGTCGGCAGGGAGCAGGTCCCGTGGGATGGTGATGTCCGGTGCGGTGTCAGGCATGGCTGCCAGTCTGCCAGCAGGCGGCCCGGTGCTCCTGCGTATACGCCGGCGGCCGGTCACCGTGAACCCTGGCAGGCGTGGTCGGACAGGCGGGGTGCTCGGGTGCCGGACGCCGCGCGGCGGGGTCTGGGAACATGGGCTCATGGGCAGGGTGCGGGCAACCGGCAGCATGGTCGGCGCAGCGGTCCTGCTCGCCGGCGTGGCCGCGGCCGCCGGGGCCGGGAGGTCGGTGCCGGCGGGCGAGGGTGCTTTCGCTGTCCCGGCTGTAGCCTCGGACCTGATCGCCGGGGCGGTGGCCGCCGGGGTGGTCCTCTGGCTCTACACCCTTGTCGCCGGCCTGCTGGACGCGCAGCCTGTCGGCGGCCGGGCGGTGCTGTCGGAGCGCAGGTGGTGGTCCGTGCTCGTGCTGGTGGTCGCCGGCCTGGTCGTTGTGGGCCTGGTCGTGGCCCTGCTCCTGCTGGACAAGCGCCAGCACCCGTCACTTCGTGTGCTGCCCGGCGTCCCCACCGCGCCGGCCAGGCTTGCAGCCACCGGAGCGGACCGCGGCGGCCCCGGCTGGCCGGCGCTCGCCATCGGGGCCGTCACTGCCCTGCTCGCCCTGTTGGCGGCCCGCGTCACCCGGCGGCGCCGACACGGGTACCAGCCGGCCAGGGGGCTTCCCGGCCGCACTGTGCCCGCCATGTCCGGCCCCGAGCGCGAACAGGTCGTCGCCGCGCTCGACCTGTCCCTCGACGCGCTGGCGGGCGAACCCGACCCGCGCCGGGCCGTCATCGCTGCCTACGGGCGTATGGACAGCTGGCTGGCCGGGACGGGGTGGGGGCGCGAGCGCTGGGAGGCCCCCTTCGAGCACCTGGACCGCGTGCTCGTCGGCCTCGGCGCGCACGCTGCTGTCGCCCGCGAGCTGGCCGGCCTGTTCGAACGGGCGAAGTTCGACGTGCGCCCTTGCGGGCGCGACATGAAGGACGCGGCCCTGGCTGCGCTGAGCGCGCTGCGGGATGACATCGTTGCTGCTGGTAGGACCGGAGCCGGTGTGGCGCAGCCTGCCGGCGTGGGGGCGCCTTGAGCAGCCCGGGGGCCGGCAGGCGCCGGGCGGTCCTGGTGGCGATCTGGCTGGGTGCGGTGGCTCTGGCCTCCTGGGGCCTGTTCCGGGCCGGGGCGCTCCCGGCCACCGCTGCCGCCCGGACCGGGACCGGCGCCGGAGCGGCCGTGGTCGCCTTCCTGGTCGTCAGGTCGTCATGGCCCCCGAACTGGCGCCGGGAGAGCTTCGGCCAGCTCCTGGAGGCGGCGCCCGTCGAGCCGGCGGCGAGGCCGCCCCAGCTGTTGGAAATAGAGTTGGCCATGCGCCTGGCAACGTTCACGTCGGGGCGTGCCGACGCCGAGCTCCGGCTGCGCCCCCTGGTACGGGAAGCAGCGCGGTACCGCTTGAGGGCTCACCGGGGGATCGACCTCACGACCATGCCGGCACAGGCCAGGGCTGCCATGGGGGAGCGGCTGTGGGAGCTCGTGGGGGCAGGGGTGCCCACTCCGGGGCGTGACGGCCCGGGCCTCAGCCCGGGAGAAGTCGAGGCGCTGGTGCAGGACGTAAGCGCGCTGTGAGCCAGCGTCCCGAGGCCCCGGTGCCCGAGGTCGAGGACGCCGGGCAGCGGGCACGGCTGGTGATCGCCGAAGTGGCCAGGGCGGTCGTCGGAAAGGGCCCGGTCCTGACCCTGGTGATGGCTGGGTTCCTGGCCAACGGCCACGTCCTGCTCGAGGACTACCCGGGGTTGGCCAAGACCCTCATGGCCCGGTCGTTCGCCCAGGTCATGGGTATCGGGTTCGCCAGGGCCCAGTTCACGCCGGACCTGATGCCGGCGGACATCACGGGTTCGTCGGTCTACGACCAGAAGGCCGCGGAGTTCGCCTTCCAACCCGGGCCCGTCTTCACCAACCTCCTGCTGGCCGACGAGGTCAACCGGGCCTCGCCCCGGACCCAGGCAGCGCTGCTCGAAGCCATGCAGGAGCGCCAGGTCACCATCGACGGCACGACCCGCCCGCTGGGCCCTCCCTTCCTCGTCGTGGCCACGCAAAACCCCATAGAGCTCGAGGGGACGTACCCGCTGCCCGAGGCGCAGCTCGACCGCTTCCTGCTCCGGGCCTCGGTCGGCTACCCCGACGGCGACGCCGAATGGGAGGTGCTGGCCCGGCGCATCGAACGGCGCTCCGACGAGGTGACCCTGCGTCCCGTGCTCGCAGGCGGTGAGCTGCTCGGCATGCAGGCGGCCGTCGAGGCGGTCCACGTGTCCGAGCCGATCGGGCGCTACGTGGTGGCGCTGGTCGCTGCGACACGGGGGCGGCCGGCGGTCGAGATCGGCGCCAGCCCGCGCGGTTCGTTGGCGCTGATGCAGCTGTCGAGGGCATGGGCGCTGTTGCGCGGGCGTGACTTCGTCGTGCCGGAGGACGTGAAGGCCGTTGCCGTGCCCGCCCTGGCGCACCGGCTCAGGCTGCGGCCCGATCTCTGGGTGCGCGGCGAGCGCCCCGAGAGCGTCGTCTCCGCCTGCTTGCGCGAGGTGCCCGTGCCGGCGGCGGAGGACCTCACGGCCGCTCGGGCCGGCCAGCCGCAGCGGGCTGTGGTCACCGGCGAATGACGCCAGCGGCGCCGGTCACCCTCGAGTGGAGACCGTCGGCGAAGGCCTCCTGCTACCTGGTTCTCACCGTGGTGGCATGCGTCGCAGCGCTCGTAACGGGCCGACCCGAGGCCGTCGCCATCGGAGCGCCCTTCGCCCTGGCCCTGCTGGCCGGGTTGGTGGCTCCACGGCCCGCCGTGCGGGTGAGCGCGAGCACCGTCCGGCCTTCGGCTACCGAGGGCGAGGAGCTCGACGTCGACGTACGCCTGGAGGTGGACGACGGCCCGGTGTGGGTGGAGGTCGGCCTGCGTCCTGGTCCCGGCTTCGCTCACCCGGACCGGCCGCCCGGCACCCGGTTGAGGCGGCCCGGGCCGGCTGGTCTCCTCCTGGAGAGAGCAGGGCAGGTCGAGCACAGGACGGCCCTGCTTGCGGCGCGGTGGGGAAGGCTGTCGCCGGGCGTCGCCGTCTGCCGGGCCTCCTCCCGGCTGGGGGCGTGGGAGGCGGTGGGGGAGATCCCTGTCGCTGAGAGCGTGCCCGTGTACCCGACCCCGCAGACGTTGCGCACCCTTGTACTACCGGAGAGGTTGGTCCTGCCGTCCGGGCTGCACACCTCGCGCGCCAAGGGCACCGGGTACGACCTGGCGGGCGTGCGGCCGTACTACCCGGGTGACAGGGCCCGGGACGTCAACTGGCGCACCTCCGCCCGCCACGGCAGCCTCTTCGTGAACGAGAGGCACCCGGAGCGGGGAGCAGACGTGGTGCTCCTGCTGGACACCTTCGACCCGTGCGGCGTCGAGCGGACCGTCACCGCTGCTTGCGCGCTGGCCGAGGCCTACCTGGCCCAGCGCGACCGCGTGGGGCTGGTGAAGTTCGGAGGCTGGCTCCGCTGGCTCCGGCCGGGCCTCGGCAGCCGCCAGCACTACCTGGTGGTCGATGCCCTGCTGGGTACGGACGCCGCTCAGAGTGCCGTCTACAGGGGCGTCGACGTCCTGCCCCCGCACACGATCCCGCCGGCGTCGCTGCTCGTCGGCCTGTCGACTCTCGAGAGCCCCTCCTCCGGGGCGTCGATGGTCGAGCTGGTCCGCCGGGGCTTCGACCTGGCGGTGCTGGAGGTGGAGCCGCCGACGCACCGGTCCATGCTGGCCGCTCCTCTGGACGGCGCTGCAATGGCCCTCTGGCGGGCGCGCCGGGAGGCCAACCGGGCGGGGCTGCGCCGGGCAGGGGCCCCGGTGGTCCCCTGGGCCGTCGGGCAACCGCTGGCGGAGGCCTTCGAGGAGCTGGCCGCATGGACGCGCCGTGGCCGGTGAGGGGCGACGTGGTGGGCTCTCGGGCGGGCGCTGGGCTGGCGCTGCCGAGGCGGCGCGCCGGCGCCAGTGGCCCGAGCCCCGCTCGGCTGCCGCGGCCGTCGCCTGCGCGTGCGCTGGTGGAGGTTGGGCCGTGGCCACGGGCCCCAGGCTGGCCGGCGCCCTCGTGGCACTCGCCGCGGTGGGAGTGCTGCTCGTCGCGGGTGCAACGGCCGCATGCCACCTGCCCGCAGCCGTCGGGGGCCTTGGGCTGCTCGGCCTCGCATACCTGGCCGGGCGGGCCGGTCGGCCGGTGTCCGTGCTCCCGGCGGCCGGCTTCGGCTGCCTGTTGCTGCTGGCGGCCGAACTGGTGGCGCTGTCGTCGGAGCTGGCGGTCCGAAGCGACTGGTCGGGCCGGGCCATGGGTGAGCGCGCCGCGGCGATCGTGGCCGTGGTCGGCGGCGCCCTGCCGCTGGCCTGGCTGGCCGGGGAGGCCGGGTCGGCCCGCCTCGGCTCCGCACTCCCGACGGTCGTCGCCGGTGGCGGAGGCTTGCTCGTCCTGGTTGCGCTGCTCGCCCGCCAGGCGCGGCGTTGAACCCGGTGGCCACCGGCCCGGGAGCCGCCGCGCTTGTGTGCTCAACTACCCTGCAGCTGTGGTCGGGACAAGTGCGCCTGCCGGGAAGGGCGACGGGAGGGGGGATCTGCCTCCGGGGATGCAGGCTCTCGCAGGGGATGCCGCTGGCTGCACGCGCTGCCGCCTGGCTGGGACCCGTACCAATGTCGTGTTCGGGATGGGCCGGCCCAGGGCCGGCCTGGTCTTCGTCGGTGAGGCACCAGGCGAGCAGGAGGACCTGCAGGGCCTCCCCTTCGTCGGACGCTCGGGACAGTTGCTGGACCGGCTCGTACTGGAGGAGATGGGCCTGACCCGAGAGGACTTCTACATAACCAACACCGTCAAGTGCCGCCCGCCCGGCAACCGGGATCCCCTGCCGGACGAGATCGAGCTCTGCTCGCCCTTCCTGGACCGCCAGCTCGAGTGGATCGACCCCAGCGTTGTCGTCACGTTGGGCAACTTCGCCACCCGCCTCCTGCTCGGCACGACCGAGGGCATCAGCCGCGTGCGCGGCCGCACCTACCCGTACCGCAACGGTCGGCTCGTCCCAACGTTCCACCCTTCGGCTGCCCTGCGCGGCGGTGGGCAGGTCGTCGCCCAGATGCGAGCGGACCTGGTGCGGGCGAAGGAGGCGCTGGCGCCTGCGGGCCACGCCCGCGGCGGGCAGCGTTGACGGCGGAGACCGGTACGGGGAGGGCGCAGGGGCCGCGCCCGGTCGATGCCCTGGAAGTGCTGGCGCGCACGGAAGCGGACATGGCCAAGGTGGGCGCCGCCGTGGCCGGAGTCCTGAGAGCCGGGGACACAGTCCTGCTCGGTGGCGACCTCGGGGCGGGCAAGACCACCATGACCAAGGGCATGGCGGCGGCACTGGGGGTCGAAGGCCCCGTGACGAGCCCGACGTTCGTGCTCGTCCACAGCTACAGGACGTCGGAGGGGTTCGACCTCCTGCACGCCGACGTCTGGCGTCTCGAGCAGCTCCAGGAGGTGGTCGACCTGGCCATCCCCGAACTGGTCGAGGAGGGCGCCGCCGCCGTCGTCGAATGGGGCGAGCGGGCCGCTCCCGCCCTCGACCACGACTGCCTGAGAGTGACCATCGACTTCGGGGAGGGACCGGAGGGCGGCGCTGTGCCCAGCGGTGCGCCGGGCCGGGATGCGCCGGTGCGCGCTACTCGGCAGGGCGGTCCGGGTTGGGTGCAGCCCGGAGCCGATGGCACGCGTTCGGTCGTGCTCCTGCCGGCAGGCCCGAGCTGGGAGGAGCGCCTGCCCGCCATCGAGGCAGCCCTGGACGGTTCGGGGCTCCGCCCTCAGCGGGCCGGGGTCGGTACCACCGGCTCCGGCACCGGCCAGCCCGGCCGGCCGGGCTGGCCGGGCGGCCGCGACCAGCCAGGCGACGGGCGGGTTGGACGCAGAGGAGGTGCGCTTTGACCCTGTTGGGCATAGACACGGCGACGTCCAGCGCCGGCGTGGCGCTGTGGGGTGACGACGGCCCGATGGCCTCGGCGCGCGTCGTGGGGGGCCGCAAGCACGCCGAGGTGGTGATGCCCCTGGTACAGGAGCTGTGTGAGCGGACGGGCACCGCTGTCGGCGACATCGGGGCGGTGGCGGTCGACATAGGGCCGGGCTTGTTCACCGGCCTGCGTGTAGGGCTCGCCACGGCTACCGCCATCGGTCTCGCCCGCAACGTGCCCGTTGTGGGGGTGTCCAGCCTCGACGTCCTGGCTAACCCGCACAGGCGCAGGGCCGGCCGCCTCGCCACGGTGGTGGACGCCCGCCGGGGCGAGGTGTACTGGGCGCTGTACGAGACCGATGGCCGGGAGCTGCACCAGCTGCAGGCGCCCGCCGTCGCGCCGCCCGAGGCTGTGGCCGCGTCGCTGGCGGGCTCACCCGCTCCCGTGCTCGCCGTCGGCGACGGCGCATGGCGCTACCGGGAGCTGATGTCGCCCGTCGCCGAGGTGGCGGGGCCCGGTGAGATGTGGCCCTCGGCGGAGGTGGTGGCCGAACTGGGCGCGGCCCGGCTGGCCGGGGGTGTCGTGCCCGACCGGCCGCCGCGACCGCTGTACCTGAGGCAGGCGGACGTGAGGATCGGCTGGGACCAGGTCGACGGTCGGGTCGGGGAGGTCCGGGCGGCGCCATGACAGTGCCGCAGGCCGGCCCGGGAGGCCAGGGGCAGCACGGCAGTATCACGTTCGAGCCGATGCGGCGCCGGCACCTGCCCGCGGTGCTGCGTACGGAGCACCGGGCGCACCCCAGGCCGTGGTCGCTCGGGGTGTTCAACAGCGAGCTGTCCCACGGCAGCGACCGCTACTACGTCGTCATGAAGCTTGACGGCAAGTTGGTCGGGTACGCCGGGCTGATGTTCGTGGTCGACGAGGCCCATGTGACCAACATCGCCGTGTCGGCCGAGCTGCGCCGGCAGGGGCTGGGCTCGCGCCTGCTCGCCCACCTGGTCAGGCAGGCACTGGCCCGCGGCTGCTCGTCGATGACGCTCGAGGTGCGTATGGGCAACCTGGCGGCGCAGGCGCTGTACCGCAGCTTCGGTTTCGTCGCCGAAGGCGTGCGCCCCAACTACTATCCCGAAACCCATGAGGACGGCCTGGTGATGTGGCTGCACGAGCTGGCGTCGCCGGCAGTGGCCGCACGCCTGGGTTCGACCGGAGAGGCGCCATGAAGGTCCTGGCGATAGAGACGTCGTGCGACGAGACGGCGGCCGCGGTCGTCGAAGACGCCAGGGTGGTGCTGTCGTCGGTCGTGAGCAGCCAGACCGACCTGCATGCCGCCTTCGGCGGGGTAGTCCCCGAGGTGGCGAGCCGTGCCCACCTGGAGCTGGTCGGGCCCGTGGTGAGCCAGGCCTTGGAACAAGCCGGTACGGCGCCAGGCGAGCTGTCCGCAGTTGCGGCGACGATAGGGCCGGGCCTGGTGGGCTCGCTGCTCGTGGGCGCCAGCGCCGCCAAGGCGTACGCCTGGGCGTGGGGCCTGCCCTTCGTGGGGGTCAACCACATGGAGGGCCACCTGCACGCCGCCTTCCTGGAGGACCCCTCTCTCAGCCTCCCCACGGTCGTGCTGCTGGTGTCCGGCGGCCACACCATGCTCATCTGCATGCAGGCGGGCGCTGCCGAGGGCAGCATCGAGTACCGGCTCCTCGGCGAGACGATCGACGACGCGGCGGGCGAGGCGTTCGACAAGGTGGCCAGGTTCCTCGGTCTCGGGTACCCCGGGGGCCCGGCAATCGAGCGGGTCGGCAGCGAGGGCCGTGCCGACGCCGTCGCCTTTCCCCGTGGCCTGGCCGGCCAGGGCTACGACTTCTCCTTCAGTGGCCTCAAGACCTCTGTTGTGCGCTACATGCGGGCCAACCCCCGGGCTCCTCTGGCGGACGTGGCTGCCAGCTTCCAGGAAGCCGTCGTGGACGTGCTGGTGGCCAAGGCCCGCAAGGCTGCGAGGGAGGTCGGCGCCAAGGCGATCTGTATCGGTGGTGGCGTTGCCGCCAACACTTCGCTGCGCGAGCGCGTAACCGCGGCGTGCCGGGAGGACGGTCTCGCCGCCTTCATCCCGTCGCGGCGTATGTGCACGGACAACGCGGCCATGATCGGGGCCACGGCCTGCTACAGGTTGCGCACCGACGGCCCGACGCGCCTGGACGCGCCGGTGGACCCCAACCTGCGGCTCCCGCTTGTCTGAGCGGGGTAAGGTGCCTCGCACGATGGCCCCGCCGGTCGAGAGCTTCCCGCGTCAGCAAGCGCGAACTCGCAGGTTCAGCCTCGGGGCACCGAGGAGCTTCACCGTCTCGCCGGGGGGGGACAGGGTGCTGTTCCTGCGCTCCCCCTCCGGTGACAACCCCGCCACGGCGCTGTGGTGCTACGACACGGAGGCCGGCGTCGAACGTGAGCTGGCAAGCGCTGCGGGCCTCCTGCAAGACGGTGAGGAGAACCTGCCAGCAGAGGAGCGGGCCCGGCGGGAACGTTCCCGGGAGCTCGCCGGCGGGATAGTCGGCTACGCCTGCGACGACGCCGTCGAGCACGCAGCCTTCGCCCTCGACGGGAGGCTCTGGTGGGTGGGGACCAGCGGCTCCGGTGAGGCCGGTCCGCCGCGCCAGCTGGCAGCTCCGCCAGGCGTCTTCGCTCCGCGCCCGAGCCCGGACGGCAGGTACGTGGGGTTCCTGGCCGGCAACCGCCTGTGTTGCGTGGCCACGGACGGATCAGCCGACTGGGAGGTGCTGGCGCAGGAGGGACAGGACGTCAGCTGGGGTGCCGCAGAGTTCATCGCCGCCGAGGAGATGGGCCGCCTGCGAGGGTTCTGGTGGGGCCCGGGCTCGGGCGAGATGCTGGCGGCGCGCGTGGACGAGAGCGGCGTCGCGACGTGGTGGACGGCCGACCCGGCCAGCCCGGCGGCGCCGCCCGTTGCGCACCGTTACCCGGCCGCCGGGACACCGGACGCCGAGGTCACGCTCTGGTGGCTGCCCGTCGGCTCACCGGGAGACCGCCGGGAGGTCGTGTGGGACCGCGCCACCTACCCGTACCTGGTGGCGGTGAACTGGGCGGCCGAGGGCCCACCGTTGCTGCTGGTGGAGCGGCGGGACCACAAGGCCTGCATCGTCCTCGCTGCGGACCCGTCGACCGGCGCGACCAGGGAGGTCGCCGGTATGAGCAGTCCGAAATGGGTGCAGTGGCCCGCTGGGCTGCCGGCTTGGCACAGCGGTGGCGCACTGCTGTGGGCGGCCGAGGACGCAGGTACGTGGCGGCTCACTCTCGACGGCAGGGCCATCACGCCCGAGGGGCTCCAGGTGCGCGAAGTCAGCTCGGTCGGCGATGCCGTCGTGTTCAGCGCATCGCAGGAGCCCGAGGTCGTCGAGGCCTGGGAGTGGTCGCCGGACGGCGGCACCAGGCGGCTCAGCGATGTCGGCGGTGTCTGCGCAGCCATGGGGGCTGGCCCGGTACGAGTGGTCGCCGCCCGTTCGCTGGACTGGCACGGGGTGCGGGTGCAGGTGCGCCGGGAGGGCTCGGAGCCGGTGCTCCTGCGAAACCTGGCCCGACAACCGGGTATCACGCCGCACGTACGGTTACTGCGCGTCGGCGAACGCCGGCTGAGCGTCGGTGTCGTCCTGCCTTCGGGGCACCCTGGCGGCAAGTTGCCGGTCGTGATGGCCCCTTACGGCGGCCCTGGCCACCAGCTGGTGATGGCGGCCCGGTCCGTCTGGCTGGAGGCGCAATGGACCGCCGAGCAGGGTTTCGCCGTGGTGGTGGCCGATGGCCGGGGTACCCCGGGGCGCGGCCCCGACTTCGAGCGGGCGGTCTACCGGGACCTGGCCGGGCCGGTGCTAGAGGACCAGGTGGCCGCCCTGCACGGAGCCGCCGAGCTCGTACCCGAGCTGGACCTGGGCCGTGTCGGGATCAAGGGCTGGTCGTTCGGCGGGTACCTCGCCGCGCTGGCGGTGCTGGCCCGGCCCGACGTCTTCCACGCTGCCATAGCCGGCGCACCCGTGACGGACTGGCGCTACTACGACACCTACTACACCGAGCGTTACATGGGCCTACCCGAGGAGGAGCCCGAGGCGTACGCCAGGACCTCGTTGCTCGGCCTGGCGGCGGGCTCGAGGCGCCCACTGATGCTCGTGCACGGGCTTGCGGACGACAACGTGTACGCCAAGCACACGCTGGCGCTGTCCGGCGCCCTGTTCACGGCCCACAGGCCCCACCACGTGCTCCCCCTGCCCGGGGTGTCCCACGTAGCGGCAGGCGAGGACGTCGCCGAGAGCCTGCTGCTCAACGGGGCACAGTTCTTCCGGGAGGCGCTAGCGGCCCCCGAGCCCCTCGCTACCTGACCGGTGCACGCTCGGGGTCACGGTGAGCCGTCCGGGCCGGGCAGCGAAGTGTGAAGTGCGATGGGCGCGACCTCGCTCCCGGTCGCTCAGGCCGACGCCTCCAGGGGCCTGTCGCCGGCACCGTACCCGGCGTGCGACTGCCGGCGAAGCTCCCGGCGCTCGTCCTCGGCCAAGCCGCCGAAGACGCCGTACGGCATGTTGGCGGCCATCGCATAGCCCAGGCACTCGGGACGGACCCGGCAGGCGTCGCATATGTCCTTTGCCCGGCGAGCCTGGGCCTGTGCCCGTGGCCCGTGGCCGACGGGGAAGAACAGCTCCGTGGGCAACTCCCGGCAGGCAGCCTCGGACTGCCAGGCGCTGGTCGCCGGGGCGGCTGAGGCAAGGAGAGGTGCCTGGCCACCCGGCGCCTGAGCCGGGGCGAGGACCTCCAGCCCGTATCGGTAAGGGGACAACACGGCGTTCTCGTATCTGGGGAGCACGGTTTGGGGACGGTGCCCGGGTTGCGGCCTGGAACAGGCGCCCGGGGCGCTGACTGGGACCATACCCGCAGTGTGCGCCGTCAAACACGCCTGGTGCCCGCCTTGTTGCGAGCAAGGTTTGTGCTAAGCCCGTGGGGCCGCTATCGTTAGCACTCGTCCGGTGAGAGTGCTAAAGCCGGAGAGAACCCGGTACAGAACGATTGTTACGGAGGCGACGACATCATGACCTTGCAGCCACTCGACGACCGCATTGTTGTCCGCCCGAACGAGGCGGAAGAGAGGACGGCGTCGGGCCTCGTGATCCCCGACACGGCCAAGGAGAAGCCCCAGCAGGGTGAAGTGCTGGCCGTTGGCCCCGGCCGTCGCGCCGAGAGCACGGGCGAGCTGGTCCCGCTCGACATCAAGGTGGGCGACACGGTGCTCTACTCGAAGTACGGCGGCACCGAGGTGACCGTCGACGGCGAGGACCTCCTGGTCCTGGCAAGCCGCGACATCCTGGCGAAGGTGAACAAGTAGTGGCCAAGCAGCTCCACTTCGACGAGAGCGCCCGCCGTGGTCTCGAGGCGGGCGTCAACAAGCTGGCCGACGCGGTCAAGGTGACCCTGGGCCCCAAGGGGCGCAACGTCGTCATCGCGAAGCGCTGGGGCGCACCTACGATCACCAACGACGGTGTCACGATCGCCAAGGAGATAGAGCTCGAGGACCACTTCGAGAACATGGGCGCCCAGCTCGTGAAGGAAGTGGCCACCAAGACCAACGACGTGGCCGGCGACGGCACGACCACGGCAACCGTGCTGGCCCAGGCCTTGGTGCGCGAGGGCCTGCGCAACGTGGCGGCAGGCGCCAACCCCATCGCTCTCAAGAAGGGCATCGAGCGGGCCGTCGCAGCCGCGGTCGAGTCGATACGCTCCCTGGCCAAGGACGTGGACGACAAGGCCGAGATCGCTCAGGTGGCGTCCATATCGGCAGCGGACGCCTCGATCGGTGAGGTCATCTCGGACGCCATCGACAAGGTGGGCAAGGACGGCGTCGTGACGGTGGAGGAGTCCAACACCTTCGGCGTCGAGCTCGAGTTCACCGAGGGCATGCAGTTCGACAAGGGCTACATCTCGCCCTACTTCGTCACCGACCAGGACCGCCAGGAGGCCGTCCTAGAGGACGCCTACATACTCGTCGCCAACCAGAAGATCAGCTCGGCTCACGACCTGATCTCGGTGCTGGAGCGCGTCATGCAAGCCGGCCGCCCGTTGCTGCTCATAGCCGAGGACGTAGACGGCGAGGCGCTCGCGACGCTGATCGTCAACAAGCTGCGCGGTACCTTCTCCAGCGTCGCCGTCAAGGCGCCCGGCTTCGGCGACCGCCGCAAGGCCATGCTGGCCGACATCGCCGTCCTCACCGGCGGCCAGGTCGTCTCCGAGGAGGTCGGCCTCAAGCTGGACAACACGGACCTGTCCCTGCTCGGGCGTGCCCGCAAGGTCGTCGTGAGCAAGGACGCCACCACGATCGTGGAGGGTGGGGGCAGCGAAGCGGAGGTGAAGGCCCGGGTAGCCCAGATCAAGCGTGAGATCGAGGAGACCGACTCGGACTGGGACCGCGAGAAGCTGCAGGAACGGCTGGCCAAACTGGCCGGCGGCGTCGCAGTCGTGCGTGTGGGTGCGGCGACCGAAGTCGAGCTCAAGGAAAAGAAGCACCGCATCGAGGACGCCGTCTCCGCCACCAAGGCCGCCATCGAAGAGGGCGTCGTCCCCGGCGGCGGGCTGGCACTCCTGCGCAGCCGGGCTGCGGTGGAGGCTATGGTGAAGCAGCTCGAAGGTGACGAGGCGACGGGTGCCCGGATAGTCAGCAAGGCGCTCGAGGAGCCTCTGCGCTGGATCGCCACCAACGCCGGCATGGAAGGCGCCGTGGTGATCGAGCAGGCGGAGCGCGAAAGCGGCAACGTCGGTCTCAATGCTGCCACCGGCCAGTTCGAGGACCTCGTGAAGGCCGGCGTCATCGACCCCGCCAAGGTGACCCGTTCCGCCTTGCAGAACGCCGCTTCGGTGGCGGCGCTGCTGCTCACCACCGAGGCGACGGTCGCCGACAAGCCCGAGGACAACAAGGCCTCCGCCGCACCCGCCGGTGCCGGCCGCGGCGGCATGGGCATGATGTAGCGAGCAGGACGACGCGGCACGTACCGCCACGTCTGAGCAGGGCCCGGCCTTCTCCCCCAGCGAGGAGCCGGGCCCTTTGCGCGCCCCGGGGGAGCGACATTGGGGACCAGGCCGACCGGGTGGGAACCGGTCGCCAACCTAGAATGTCCTTATTCCAGTGAACGAGCCGCAACCAGCCGCGTCCAAGCCCAAGCACAGTGCCGGCAAGGAGCCGAACCCCAGGGCCGTGCGCAAGGCGCGCGCCCGCCTCAAGCGCCGCTGGCCCAGGCGTGCCCTCATCGGGGTCAACGTCCTGGTACTGGTGTGCATCGCAGCCATGGCGTCCGCCTACGTCTACGTCGACAACCTGATCGGCGGCATCAAGACGGGCCCGTCGAGCGGCGAGACCCCGACGGGCCAGGAGAGCGTCGGCGGCGGTGGCCCTGCGACGACGGTGGCGGGGGCCGGCGGCCTCCATCCAGAGAACATCCTGCTCATCGGCAACCAGACCCGCCAGGGCCTCACTCTGGCCGAGCAGAAGCAGTACGGGACCTCCATCGGCTCGGGGACCCTGGCCGACATCATGATGATCCTGCACCTGGACCCCACCACGGACACGGCCTCGATCCTGTCGATCCCCCGGGACATGTTCTCGCCCATGCCGGCGGGGAGCGTGGTCGGGCCCTACCAGAAGATGGACGCAGCGCTGAACAATGGCCCCGACGGGCCAAACAACCTCATAAACGCCATCCAGGACGACCTCGGGATCCCCATCAACCACTTCATCGAGCTCAACTTCAACGGGTTCATCAACACGGTGAACGCTCTCGGCGGGATCAACGTGTACTTTCCCGAGCGCCTCTGGGACGCCGAGTCGCTCCTGTGGGTGCCCAAGACCGGCTGCATCCATCTGGACGGCTGGCAGGCGCTGACGCTCGTGCGTGCCAGGCACCTCCAGTACGACCCGCCCGGCGACAACGCTCCTCGCTACGACTGGCCCCAGGAGCCGCTCTCCGACCTGGCCCGCATAGGCAGGACGCACACGTTCATGAAGATCGTCGCCGACACCGCCAAAGCCAAGGGCCTGACCAACCCGTTCACGGCCAACAGCTTCCTGTCAGCGGTGACCAACCAGATGACCGTGGACGCGCCGCTGAAGCACGAGCTGCTCAAGCTGGTCCTGCACTACAGGCACATAAACGTGGGCGCCGTCAAGGAGACCACGATGCCGGGCACCTACGTCAACAACTACTACTACGGCGGCTATTACATGGGCGACGTGCTCTTCCCGGTGCAGCCGACGGACAACAACGTCATCCGGGCCTGGGATCCCCTGGCGTTCGCCAACCAGACGCCGCCGACGTCGGTCGACGTGGTCAGCATCGCCGGCAACTACCAGGCCGCGGTTGCGGCGGGGCAGGCACTCGAGTCCCACGGCCTCAAGGTCTCGGGCGAGTCCGTGGGCACCGAGCCGTCCACCACCACCGAGACCCTGGTCCGTTACCACTCCAAGGCGGACATCCCCCGCGCCCTCTACGTCATGAGGTACCTGTCGGGGTCCGCCATGATGCAGCTCGACCCGAGCGTGCCAGCGGGGACGGTCGAGCTCGACCTCGGTTCGGTGATCTCGGTGGCGGCCAAGGCGGCCCCGACGACCACCACCACGGTGGTCCCGGGCTCCTCCACCAGCCAACCGGGTACGACCGGCACGACCACGACACCCGCCACCTCGACGACGGGAGCGCCGACGTCCACCACCGGGGCAGCCAGTACCACAACGAGCGTGCCCACGCCGGGCGGGTCCCCGATCAGCTCGGCCAAGGACCAGGTCGCGCCCTGGGACCCGAGGGCCTGCTGACGGGTAGTCTGGCGGCGATGGAGATCCCCCCGCCCGACGCCGGCAAGTTGTTGCAGTCCTGGATGGAGTGGGAGAGGGGCGACGTGACGCCCGGGCGGGTCATGGCCAACCTCAAGACAGGCGGCATGCGCCGGCTCCTGGAGGAGCTTGCCGCCCAGGGCGGGGAGGCGGCGGCCGGTGCCGGTATGACTGCCGGTGCCGCGGATGGCGGCGACGTCGCGGGCAGCTGGGCCCCCGTCGTCTGAGGCGCTCGGCCCGGTCCCCCAGGCGCGCCCGGTAGCGCGGCCCGACGGCTGGCTGCCCGGGAGCCCGGCTCGGTGGGAGGCTTTGAGGCCCGGGCGGCCGAGGCAGGTGGCCCTGGCTGACGTACGCCGCGCCCTCGCAGCCCGTACCCTGCCTTCGCAGGCCGGGCCCGTGCGTGACGTAGCCCCGGCGGAGCTACCGCCCAGGGGCGACAGCCGGCCTGCCGCGGTGCTGTGCCTGCTGTTCGAGCGCGTGGGGCAGGTCCATGTGGTCCTCACCCGGCGGTCGTCGCTGTTGCGCTACCACGCAGGTGAGGTGTCGTTCCCCGGCGGGCGGCTCGAGCCTGGTGAGAGCCCGCTGGAGGCGGCGCTGCGCGAGGCCGAGGAGGAGGTCGGCGCCGTCCCCGGCTCCGTTGAGGTGCTCGGCGAACTGTCGCCGCTCACGACCCGGGGCAGCCGGGCGCTCGTCCACTGTTTCGTCGCCGTCTATCCCGACCCGGGCAGCGACGCCCCCGCTCTGGCTGCGCGTTCCGTCGAGGTGGAGCGGGTGTTCACCGTCCCGCTGGCGGATCTCGTCGCGCCTGGCGCCTTCCACGAGGAGCTCTGGCCGGCACCCGGTTCGGGCCGGCGGGCGGTGCCCTTCTTCGACCTGTCCGCCCTGGGCGAGGACGTGGTCTGGGGCGCCACGGGGCGGATGCTGGCCGAACTGGTCGACGCCGTGCTCGCGCCACGCCTGCCGGCCTGACGAGCCAGGTCGCGCCGCCCGGCGGAACGGGTACCCTGGGCGCAGATGATCTGCCCCCGGTGCGGAGTGCACAACCATGCCGAGAGAGGCTCCTGCACACGTTGCGGGGGCTCGCTCGCCCCCGCGGCCGGGCGAGGCCCGCTGCCCGCCGTGCCTGCGATGACACGCCGGGCCGAGGTGGCGGCTGGGCGGGGACGCATGCCCGGCCAACCGCCACCCGCCCAGCCGGGCCAGCAGCGGCCGGCCGTAGAGCAGCATGCCGGTGGCCAGCGTGGGCCGACTGTCGCCGCCCGTGCCGCCGACGCCGCCGAGGCCGGTCCGGGTACCGCCGACATCTACCTGATGTCCTCGGAGCGCGACACGGGCCAACCCGCGCCGCCGGAGCTCCCCGGGTCTCCCTCGGGCAACCTGAGGGGTGAGCGGCCCGCGCGGGTCGCCATCGGCCTCTCGGGCGCCTGACGGCCGGTGCGCCGTAGGCGCCCCGGCCAATAGACTTGGTGGACCAGGCACCCCAAAGCGCACGAGAGGTAGGCACCGTGGAGATCGAGATCGGCAAGGGTAAGTCCGGGCGGCGAGCGTACGGTTTCGACGACATCGCCATCGTCCCGAGCCGGCGGACCCGTGACCCGGAAGATGTCGATATTTCCTGGGAAATCGACGCCTTCAGATTTGAGCTGCCCCTCATGGGTTCGGCCATGGACGGCGTCGTCAGCCCGGCGACCGCGATCGAGATCGGCCGGCTCGGAGGTGTGGGTGTGCTCAACCTCGAGGGCCTCTGGAGCCGGTACGAGGATCCCGAGCCGTTCCTGGACGAGATCGCCAACCTCGAGGCCGACAAGGCGACGGCCCGGATGCAGCAGATCTATTCGGAGCCGATCAAGGACGAGCTCGTCACCGCCCGCATACGTGAGATAAAGGCCGCCGGCGTGGTGGCCTGCGCCTCGCTCACCCCCCAGCGCACCGCCCAGTACGCGAAGGCTCTGCTCGACGCCGAGCTCGACCTGTTCGTCGTGCAGGGTACGGTCGTTTCCGCCGAGCACGTCTCCAAGACGGTCGAGCCGCTCAACCTCAAGCGCTTCATCCGCGAGTTCGAGATACCTGTCATCGTCGGCGGGTGTGCGTCCTACCAGGCCGCGCTGCACCTGATGCGCACGGGGGCCGTGGGCGTGCTGGTCGGTGTCGGCCCCGGCCACGCCTGCACGACAAGGGGGGTACTCGGTATCGGGGTCCCGCAGGCCACGGCCATCGCCGACGCCCGGGCAGCGCGCGCTCAGCACCTCGACGAGACCGGCGTGTACGTGCACGTCATCGCCGACGGCGGTATGGGTACGGGCGGGGACGTCGCCAAGGCGATCGTGTGCGGTGCCGATGCCGTGATGTTGGGCTCGCCACTCGCTGCGGCCAGGGAGGCGCCGGGCCACGGTTACCACTGGGGCATGGCCACGTTCCACCCCACGCTGCCCCGTGGCGCCAGGGTGAGGACAGAGGCCCGCGGTTCGTTGCGCGAGATCCTGGTCGGCCCCGCCCACGAGAACGACGGCCGGCTCAACCTGTTCGGCGCCCTGCGGACGTCGATGGCGACCTGTGGTTACGAGACGGTCAAGGAGTTCCAGAAAGCCGAGGTCATGGTCGCACCGGCCCTCCAGACGGAGGGCAAGACATTGCAGAGGACGCAGCGCGTAGGGATGGGTCACTGAGCGTCGAGGAACTGCTCGAGGGGCTCAACCCCTCCCAGTACCAGGCGGTCACCCACCCGGGCGGGCCCCTGCTCGTAGTAGCCGGGGCCGGCTCGGGCAAGACCCGGGTGCTGACGCACCGCATCGCCTGGCTGGTGCGGGAAAAAGGCTTGTCCCCGATGGGGATCCTGGCCATCACTTTCACCAACAAGGCTGCCGACGAGATGCGCCGGCGGGTTTCGGGGCTCATCGGACCGGTGGCCGAACGGATGTGGGTGGCGACCTTCCACGCCGCCTGCGTGCGCATCCTGCGCCGGGAGGCTCAGGCTCTCGGCTACAAGCAGTCGTTCTCCATATACGACCAGGCGGACGCCGTGCGGCTCACCGGCTACGTCGTGCGCGAGCTCGGCCTGGACCTGAAGAAGTTCCCTGCCCGTGCCGTGCACGCGGCCATCTCGTCGGCCAAGAACGAGCTCATGGACACCACTGCCTACGCTGACCACGCCAGGCGGAGCTCGATCTTCGAGCGCAAGATAGCGGAGGTCTACACCGAGTACCAGAGGCGCCTGCTGGCTGCCAACGCCATGGACTTCGACGACCTGCTGCTCGTCGCCGTTCAGCTGTTCCGCAGACGCCCGGACATCCTCGAGCAGTACCGCGACCGCTTCGGCCACCTTCTGGTGGACGAGTACCAGGACACGAACAGGGCGCAGAACGAGCTCGTCCTGCAGATGGCCGGGGGGCACCACCAGGTGACCGTCGTCGGGGACTCGGACCAGTCCATCTACGGCTGGCGTGGCGCCGACGTGCGCAACATCCTCGAGTTCGAGCGGGCGTTCCCGGACTGCACTGTCGTGGTCCTCGACCGGAACTACCGCTCGACCCAGACGATCCTCGACGCCGCCAACGCTGTCATATCCAACAATCTGGGCCGCAAGCCGAAGGACCTGTGGACCTCGCAGGTGGGTGGCGAGAAGCTGGTGCGCTACGTGGCCGAGGACGAGCACGACGAGGGAGCCTGGATGGCGGGCGAGATCGTCGAGTTGCGCCGGCACCACGGCTACCGCTGGGGAGACGTGGCCGTCTTCTACCGCACGAACGCCCAGAGCAGGGCCATCGAGGAGGAGCTGGTCCGCCAGAACATCCCCTACAAGGTCGTGGGCGGCACCCGCTTCTACGACCGACGTGAGGTGAAGGACCTCCTCTCCTACCTGCATGCCGTGGCCAACACCGAGGACGAGGTCTCCTTGAAGCGCGTTCTCAACGTGCCACGCCGGGGGATCGGGGACACCAGCGTGGCCCGTATCGACGCGTGGGCGGCGGCCAACGGGGCCTCGTTCGCGCAAGCGCTGGCCCATGCCAAGGAGGCGGGGGTGACCGGCCGGGCGCTCACGGGGATCGGCGTGTTCATCGAACTGATGGACGGCCTTCGCTCGATGCTCGCCGGGAGCCCCGGCGAGCCGGACGCCCCGGACGCCCCGGCCGCCGGCGCCGGTAAAGAGGCGAGCCCGGGCAGGGAGTGGACGGGCGTGCTACCCCTTGGCGCCGGGCCGCGGGCGCAGGCGCTCCCCGGGGCGCCGGGTGAGCCCTCGCCGGTGGAGGCATCCTCTGCAGCGCCCGCTGCGCCGGCGGCGGGCCCGGCCGAGATCCTGCAGGCCGTGCTGGCACTCACCGGGTACCTCGACGAGCTGCAGGCCGAGAGCGCCACCAGGGTCGAGATGGAGGGGCGCGTCGAAAACGTCGAGGAGCTGCTCGGAGCGGCCCGGGAGTCGGGTTCCCTTGCGGATTTCCTGACCGAGGTCAGCTTGGTGGCCGACAGCGACGAGGTGAGGGAGGACGAGCCCGGCGTCACCCTGATGACCCTGCACACGGCCAAGGGCCTCGAGTACCCGGTCGTCTTCATCGCCGGCATGGAGGAGGGCGTGTTCCCCCACCTGAGGGCGCTCGGTGAGCCCCACGAGCTGGAGGAGGAGCGCCGCCTCTGCTACGTAGGCGTCACCCGGGCCCGGGAGCGCCTCTACCTGTCCAATGCCTGGTGCCGCAGCCTGTGGGGAGAGGCCCAGTACAACCCGCCGAGCCGCTTCCTGTCCGAGGTCCCCGAGCAGCTGGTGGACAACCGCGGCCGGGAGCGCCGCTCCCGCCAGTCGCGAGCCGAGGTGCGCGAGCACATGATCGAGTCGGCCATGCGGCGGGGCCGAGCCGGCGTGCCCGTCCAGGGGACCGGGGCCGAAACGCTCGGCCTGCGGGCCGGGGAGACGATCGTGCACGGGCGTTACGGCGAGGGAGTTGTCCTCGACGTGCGGGGGCAGGGTGCCGATGCCGAGGCCACGATACGTTTCCCCGGGGTGGGCGAGAAGCGTTTCAGCCTGCACCTGGCGCCGATAAAAAGATCCGTGCGGTAGTCACCAGGGCTAGCCCCCTACGGTGATCACATCCCCTATGGCGTGCTCGTTGCCACGCCCCGGGCCCGTTGCCGGACGGACGAGCCCGCCGACACCAACGCACTCGGCGGATGTCGGGCACGACAGCCCACTCAGGTCGGCGCCACCCGCGCCGGTGGCCACGACGCCGTAGGCCGCTGCGGGACGACCGAGCGCCCAAGTCCGTCCGTTCCAGTGCGCCGTGTCCCCGCCTACGGCGAAGCAACTGGAGGGCGAGACGCAGGCCGTCGCGCCGAGGCTCAGCAAGGGCGGCGGGGGGCTCGTATGCCAGGATCCGCCGGCAAGGTAGAGCAACAGGGCTTGACCGCCGCCGCTGTTGCCGACGGCGACGCACGACGCGGGGCCGCCGCAGGCCACCGAGAAGAGCTGGCCGCCTGGCGACGGCGCAGGGCTGAGCACGAACGCACGGCCGTTCCAGTGCTCGATGAGCGGACGGCCGAGCCCTGCTGCGGCGTCCTTGATGCCGACCACGAAGCAGCTTGTCGCGCTCGGGCAGGAGATGGACTCCAGGACCGGCGAGGGGACGACCGGGGTCGCAACGAGCGACCAGGTCGTGCCGTTCCAGCGCTCGACGAGCGGGAGGGCGTTCTTCGTGCCCCCGTTCTCCACGCCGATGCTGAAACAGTCGCTCGTGGAGACGCATGCCACCTTGGCCAGCAGGTCGCCGCCGTCGAGGCGGGGGCTCGGAGTGGAAATGACGCTCCAGCCGGTCCCGTTCCAGCGCTCGCTGAAGGTGTCGTTCCCATCACTGCCGACGGCGAGGCAGAACCGTGCCGTCCGGCACGCGACACCGACGAGCTGTGCACCCCAGGGTGACGGGGACGCGAGTACGTCGAACGCCCGCCCGTCGAAACGTTCCGCGAGGGGACGCCAGTGGGCCCCCGAAGAGCCGGCGACGCCAACGGCAAGGCAGAAGGTCGTCGACGGGCACGAGACGTCGTTCAGCATGCTGAACGAGACGTTCGCCGTCGAGACCGGCACGGCGCGCACCCCATCAGCGTTGCCGACAGGCTCGGACGGCGCCGTTATCGGGGGCACCTTCGGATTGGACGGCGGGGTGAGCGATGTCGCGGGCATCGGGACAGTCGTGTCCCGGCCGGTGATCTTCCCTGCGGCGCTCTCGGCGACGACCTGGAAGTGGTAAGTGGTGGAGCGGTGCAAGCCGGCCAGCTCCCAGGTCAACTTGACCGGCGCCTCCCCCGGCCCGATGTCCTTGCGCACCGACGTGAGACCGTACGCGGCAGTGGTCCCATAGCGGACGAAGGCGGTAGCCACCTCGCTGCCAGGCACAACCTCGGCGACGACGTCCAGCACGGTCGGGCTGACGATCTCGTCCATGACCAAGATGATCATCGGCGGGGGACCGGACTGCGCGTCCGCGCGAGCTCCCCCGGAGCCGACGACGACACCCGTGACCATCAGCACGGCAGTGCCAAACGCCGTGGCGGCCCTTCTCCATGAAGTGCGCATGCCCCCTCCAGACTGCAAGCCGTCGACCAGCCGCGGCACGACCCGCACCTTAGCGCGCCCGCGTAGAAACAACATAGATGTCATTCGAAGCTAATGAAGTGCTCGACGGGTCAACGCTCAGGCCAGCTTCTGGGGCTAGCCGCCATGGGCCCCAGGCCAAGGGGGAGGAGGCTAGCGCCGCTCCTCTTCGTCTGTGGGCACGTCCTGGGACTGTTCGAGAGCGTCGGCTTCGGGTACTTCGAAGGCCGGGGCCCGCTCCGGCGCCGCCATGCCGGCCTCGGTACCCGGCTCCACGTCCTGGGACTGCTCTAGAGCGTCGGCTTCGGGTACTTCGGGGTCGGTGGCCATGAGACCGACCTTACCCAGCGCAGGGGGCCAACGTGCCCGTGCCTGTCGGGGGAGCAAGCTCCCCGGCGACTGTCGGGCCCCCTAGGATTTGGGGACTATGGAAAACCGCCGCGTGGTCGTGACAGGCGTGGGAGCGGTCAGCCCCCTCGGTCTGGACGTGGAGCAGACCTGGCAGGCCGTCGTCGCCGGTCAGAGCGGGGTAACCGCGATCACCGCGTTCGACGCCAGGCGCTCGTCTGTCAGGATCGCTGCGGAGGTGCACGACTTCGACGCCGGCTCGACCTTCGGGCGCCGCCGGGCGCGCCACCTCGACCGCGTCGTGCAGCTGGCTCTGGTCGCGACCAAGGAGGCGATCGAGGCCTCCAAGCTCGACGTGGCGGCGAGCTCCGAGCGCACCGGTGTGGTCTACGCCTCGGGCATCGGCGGCATCAAGACGCTCGAGGACGGCATCCGGACCCTGGTCAACCGTGGCCCGGAGTGGGTCAACCCGTACGTGGTGCCCATGATGATCCCCAACATGGCGGCGGGCGAGATCGCCATGGAGTGGCAGCTGCTGGGCTACAACTGCTGCACGGTGACGGCGTGCTCCGCATCGGCGCATGCCATAGGCACCGCCTTCGACGCCATACGGCTGGGCCGGGCCGACGCCATGGTCTGCGGCGGCTCCGAGGCCGCTGTGACGCCCGTTGGCATAGCGGGATTCGCAGCCATGAAGGCCCTCTCGACCCGCAACGACGAGCCCGAGCGTGCGTCGCGGCCCTTCGACCGGGACCGGGACGGCTTCGTCCTCGGGGAAGCCGCCGCCACCCTGGTCCTGGAGGAGCGCGAGTTCGCCCTCAGCCGTGGGGCGCCGGTGCTGGCCGAGCTGGTCGGGTACGGCGCCACCGCCGATGCCTACCACATCACCCAACCCCATCCAACAGGGGACGGCGCGGTCCGGGCGATGGAGGCGGCGCTGGCCGAGGCCGGCATCGAGGCTGCCGACATCGGCTACGTGAACGCCCATGGCACCTCCACGCCGCCCAACGACCGTGTCGAGACGGTTGCCCTGAAGCGTGTTTTCGGCTCCGCCGTCCCGCTGGTCTCGTCCACCAAGTCGATGACCGGCCACACCCTGGGAGCGGCTGGCGCGCTCGAGTCGGTCTTCGCCATCCTTGCCCTCCAGAACGGCATCGCGCCCCCGACCATCAACTTGGACAACCCCGACCCGGCCTGCGACCTCGACTACGTTGCGCAGGTGGCCCGCACGGCGGACATCCGCTACGCCATGACCAACAGCCTGGGTTTCGGGGGCCACAACGCGTCTCTGGTGTTCAGCCAGCCCCCGGTGGACGGCGAGACGCGCCCGGGCGCCCCGGACTGAGCCCGCCGAGCGTCAGGGCCGGCCCCCGCCGCTTGGCGGTGACGCGCCTTCAGGGGCCGCCGGCGCCGTAGAAGAGCCGCTCGGTTACGCGCCGCGCGCGGCGGGTGAGCATCCTGTAGCGCTCCCGCAGCTCCGGCGCTGTGGTGCCGAGGCTCCGGGCCAGCGCACCCAGCTGGGCGCCCGGCCTGGGCAGCGAGTCGCCGGGACGTCCGCGTACCAGGTACATGCGGTTGCGGGCCAGCTCGCAGAAGGTGTAGGCCTCGGCCAGCACCTGAGCGTCCGAAGAGCCCATCGCTCCGGACGCTGTGAGCGCCTGCAGAGCGTCGAGCGTGCCCTCACCGGGGACGGAGTGGCGGAGCTGCAGGAGCTGGACCGTCCACTCGACGTCGGAGAGCGAGCCGGGCCCGAGCTTCAGGTGGAACTGCGGGTCCTCCCCCGTCGGCACCCGTTCCCTCTCCATCCTGGCCTTGAGGCGGCGGATCTCCAGGGCGTCGTCCTCCGAGAGGGGGTTGCCCCAGACGAAGTGGCGAGCCAGCTCGGCAAAGCGCTGTCCCACCTCGGGATCGCCGGCCACGAAGCGGCCCCGGGTCAGCGCCTGGCGTTCCCAGACCTGCGCCCACCGGGCGTAGTACGTCTCGAACGCCCTCAGGCTGCGAGCGAGGGGGCCCTTGCGGCCCTCCGGGCGCAGCGAGAGGTCGAGCTCGTAGAGCCGGTGGACCGGCGTGTCGCCCTTGACCAGCGTGACCAGTTGCTCGGTCATGCGTTCGGCCTGCTCGCCGGGCAGGCGCCGGTCGTCGAAGACGACCATCACGTCGAGGTCGCTGGCATAGGCCAGGTCGGCGCCCCCGAAGCGTCCCATGGCCACCACGGCTATGCCGTCGGCGGGCGGCAGGTCGTCGCCGGACAAGCCGCCGCGCCCGGAGGCGATCGCCTTCATGCACACCCCCAGTACCGCCTCTGCCAGGTTGGTGACGCCGCGAGCGGTCGTGGCCAGGTCGTCCAGGCCGAGCACGTCGCGTGACTGCGCCCGCAGCAGTTCGCTCCTCGTGAGGCTGGAGAGCCCCCTCCACCACTGGTCGCGCCTGCGCCAAGCGATGCCCTCGACCGCTCTTCGCTCCAGGGCGGCCGGGGTGGGCAGCGGCGGGGGACCGCTGGCGAGCAGTGCCAGCTGGTCCGGGTGGCGCTCGTAACCCTCGGCGAAGCCGGGGCCGGTCCCGAGCAGGAGGCATATGTGGCGGGCTGCGTCCGGCGAGTCGCGGAACAGGCTCACCAGCTGGCCGCGGCGGTGCTCACCCGTCGCCAGCCGGCGCAGCCCGAGCAGGCCCAGGTCAGGGTCGGGCGAGGACGAAACCCAGTCGAGCAGGAGCGGGACCATCTGTTGCATCAGGTGTGACGAGCGGGAGAACCCGCGGGTCAGCTCGACCACCGCTTCTCGCGTGCGCGTGGCGTCGGAGAAGCCGAAGGCGGCGAGGCGCTTCTCGACTGCAGACGGTGCTATCGCCGTCCCCGCCGGCGCGTCCGGGGCGCGCCCGCGCCCGCTGGTGAAGGCTTCGAGCAGGGGGCGGAAGTAGATGCGCTCGTGAGCGCTGCGGGCCTCGGCCTGGTGGCGGGTCAGGTCGGTCTCGAAGCGCGCCAGGGCGGTGGCTGCCGGCCCGTCGCGATAGCCCATGACCCGGGCCAGATGAGCCCGCGCCTCGGCTGCTGCGGGAAGGGCGTGCACCTGGCGGTCGTCGAACAGCTGGAGCCTGTGCTCGACCGCCCGCAGGAAGCGGTAGGCGCTGGCCAGGGCCACAGCGTCGCGCTGGCCGACGTAACCCCCCGCCGCGAGGGCGGCGAGCGCGTCGAGTGTCGCCGGAGCCCGCACCGCCGCGTCCTCGCGCCCGTGGACGAGCTGCAACAACTGCACGGCGAACTCGATGTCGCGGATCCCGCCCCGCCCCAGCTTGATCTCCCGCTCCGACAGTCCCTGGCGCTGGACGATCTGCTCCGAGCGGGCTTTCATGTCCCGCAGGGAGCGCAGGTCGTCCGCACTGAGCGGCCGCTGCCAGACCCGTCGCGCCGCTGCCAGCGCGAAGCCGGCGCCCAGCTCCGCCTGGCCGGCGACGGGCCTGGCCTTGAGCAGGGCCTGGAACTCCCACGTCTGCGCCCATCGGTCCCAGTACGCCTCGTAGGACTCGAGGCTGCGGACCAGTTGGCCGGCGCGGCCCTCGGGCCGCAGGTCGAGGTCGGTGCGCCAGGCGCTGCGGACGGTGGCGACGAAGCGTCGGGCTTCGGGCGCCCCCGCCCGCCCGACCAGGACGATGTCGATGTCGCTCCCGTAGTTGAGCTCTCGTGCGCCGAGCTTGCCCATTCCGATCACGGCCAGATCCGTGCCGGGCACCAGGTCCGTGCCGGGCACCAGGTCCGTGCCGGGCACCAGGTCCGTGCCGGGCACCAGGTCCGTGCCGGGCACCAGGTCCGTGCCGGGCACCAGGTCCGTGCCGGCGGCGGGGGGCCGCTCGGGCGCCGCCGCCAGAGCG